>CAYRFM010000054.1:0-54398 GCA_964423555.1 uncultured Holophagae bacterium
AACGAGCATACCTTCTCAGAGCAAAGCATTCACGGCCCTTTGCCGGAGGGACACTGAAATACTCCACGGGCCCAACCACCCAGTTGTCGCAAAACGTCTTGCGGAGCAAGGGGGCGTGCTCGCAGCTACCGGTCGCATGAAAGAGGCTGAAGCTTTGTACCGAAGAGCTCTCGCTATTGATGAAGCTGCCTTTGGCCCCGACCATCCAAATGTGGCGGCACGCCTTACCGACCTTGGCAAATTGCTCGCAACCGATGGCCGAATGGCTGAGGCGGAAGATCTCTACCGACGAGCATTGACCATTGGCGAAGCAGCCTCAGATCCTAATCGCGAAAGGTGGATAGCCTGGCGTGACGAGCTCGTCAAAATACTTCGAAAATCGGACCATTTGGAGGAAGCAGAAAAGCTTTCTCGACGGCTGATGAAGGGATAAAGCAGGCCTTGGGTGGGCCGACCGCGTGGGTCGGCCCGGTGGGTTCAGCGTTTCTGACGGGCGATCTGGAGCAGTTCGGCCAGGCATTGGGCGGCAGTGACCTGGGCGCCGGCGCCAGGACCTTTGACGACCAACGGACGCTGGTGGTAGAGGTCGGTGGTGAAGCTGACGAGGTTGTCGCTGCCGGCCAGGTGGTAGCAGGAGTGCTCGGGTCCGACGGCGCGCAGGCCAACGGATGCCTTGCCGTGCTCGAGGGTGGCGATATAGCGCAGGACCTTGCCCTCGGCCTGGGCGGCGCGCAGGCGTTCCTCGAAGTCGGCATCATAGGCGGCGAGCCCCGTCATGAAGGCCTCGATGTCGCTGCCATCGCGCAGGGGTTCGGGCACCAGGCTCTCGACCTCGACGTCCGCCAACTCCATCGCCAGGCCCGATTCGCGGGCGAGGATCAGGATTTTGCGGGCCACGTCGGTGCCGCTGAGATCGTCGCGCGGGTCCGGTTCGGTGAAGCCGTTTTCGCGGGCCGTGCGCAGCAGCTCGGTGAAGCTCTCGCCCAGGGCGAAGGTGTTGAACAGGTAGCTGAGCGTGCCCGAGAGCACGGCGTCGATGCGTTGGACTTGATCGCCGCCACCGACGAGGTCTTTGAGCGTTTTGACGACAGGCAGGCCGGCGCCGACGTTGGCTTCGTAGAGGAAGGCCACATCCTGGCGTCGTGCCAGCTCCTGGAGCGCGCACCAGCGCGGGTAAGCGCTGGTGTTGGCGATCTTGTTGGGCGTGACCACGGAGATGCCCTGACTCAGCGCCTCCTCGTAGCGCAGCTGGACCTGGGTCCCGGCGGTGCAGTCGATCAGCACGGCGTTGGGGCAGAGGCGCATTTGGGCAAACAGCTCGTCCAGATCGGTGGGCCGGCCCTGGTCCAGCGGCTCGAGCGCGCGTTCCAGCGGTAGGCCTTGGTCGTCGAGCACCATCACGCGCGAGTTGGCTAGACCGCAGAGCTTGATCAAGGGCGCTCCTGGCCGTGCCAGTAGGGCCTGTAGCTGACGCATCAGCTCGCGGCCGATCAGGCCATGGCCGACGAGGAACACGCGGGTGACATCGCCGGTCGCGAAGAAGGCCTCGTGTAGCGTGTTGAGCGCGCGGCGCTCGTCGGCGCGCTTGACGACCAGCGAGATGTTGAGCTCGGACGAACCCTGGGCGATGGCGTCGACGTTGACGGCCGTGCGGCCCAGGGCGCCGAAGAGGCGGCCGGAGATGCCGGGGCAGTCGCGCATGCCCTCGCCGACGACGGCGATGATGCTTTGATCCTGATCGACCTGGACCTGGTCGACTTCGCCCTTGTGGATCTCGTACTCGAACTCACGGGACACGGTCTCGCGGGCAAGCTCGGCATCCTCGGGACGGATGGCGAAGCAAATGCTGTGTTCGGAGGAGGCCTGGCTGATGAGGATGACGTTGATGCCGGCCCGGGCAACGGCGCCGAAGAGGCGGCTGGCAAAGCCGGCGACGCCGATCAGGCCGGGTCCTTTGAGCTGGACCAGGGCCACGGACTCGATCGAGGTGATGGCGCTGACGGCGCCGCGACTCTCGCCGCGCTCGGCGATCAGGGTGCCAGGTGCCTCGGGCTCGAAGGTGTTGAGGATGCGCAGCGGGATCTTGGCGGCCATGGCAGGCGCCATGGTCGGCGGATAAATGACCTTGGCGCCGAAATGGGCGACCTCCATGGCCTCCTCGTAGGACATGACGGGCACGGGCACGACCCCGCGGACCTTGCGGGGATCGGCGGTCAGCACGCCGCTGACGTCGGTCCAGATCTGGATCTCCTCGCAAGCGAGGGCGGCCCCGACGATCGAGGCGGTATAGTCTGAACCGCCGCGGCCCAGGGTGGTGGTACATTCGTCGGCAGTGGCGCCGATAAAGCCGGTGACGACCTGCAGACCGTGATGCTGGCGGAAGTGCGAGCAGATCAGCTCACGAGTGGCGGTCCAGTCGACCTTGGCCAGTCCGAACTGCTTGTCGGTGCGAATCACCTTGCGGGCGTCCAAGTATTCCGTGTCGGGGAGATGGCGGCGCAGCGCGAAGCTGATGATGCAGCAGGAGAGCCGCTCGCCGAAGCTCATGACATAGTCCAGTGAGCGCAGGGAGGCCTCGCGCAGCAGGTGAATACCGTGAAGCACATCGTGGAGATCGGCCAGCATTTGGTCGACTGCATCGTCGGCCTCTGCACGGCAGTCGTCTGGCACGAGCGCGATCACGGCCTCGCGGTGACGCAGGCACAGGGCGTCCAGCTCCAGTGCCATTTCGGGCGAGCGCTGGGAAGCCAGCTGGGCCAGCCGGATCAGACCGTTGGTGACACCGCTGAAGGCAGAGCAGATGATTGCGGCGGCGCCGTGTTCGGCGCGGGCGCGGGTCGAGATTTCGATGATTTTCCCGATGTTGACGGGATTGGCGACGGAGGTGCCGCCGAATTTGAGGACGATCATGAGGCATTCCCTTGCCCGTTCGTTTTGGGGGCTTGTGACGGATAGAGCAGGGCCTCGACCTTGCCGCGGCTGGGGTGGGGGGAGCCACGGCAAGTTTGAAAGAGCCCCGTTCGAGCAGATCACTGCTCTGGAGCCCTATTATTTGTGAATCGCGAAACAAGATTCAAGGAACAAGAAGGAAAAGATAGCGATTCCCTAAAGGAACGGATCCTGGGGCTGACCGCTGGTCGACCCCACAGGTGGGCGGTCGCGATGGCTCAGAAATAAAAGAGACCCGTCAACGCACCATCTGCGCTACCGTGGCGCCCGACCTTGGCAGGAGTCTTGGTCGAGCTGCATGCCGACAAGGCGTAGGCGCTCGGTGATGGCCAGCTCGAGCTGGCGCCAGGCTCCTTTCGGTGTCTCTATATTTTCCGTGGTCAAGTCGCTTTAACTGAACAGCATTCCGTTCATTCTTCCCCTGCGTATCCTGGACTGCCATAGATGATTTCATTCATGAGTTTCGCTTAACTTAAGAGGTGCCGGTAGGTGTAAGGGTAGTCATTTGTCACGCGGTAAAATAATATGTGACATGAGCTCCTGTCTAATACCACCTTCGCGGTCTGGTCTTTTTCCGCGCGGATTTCCAACGCCAGCCGTACCATCCAGGGGTTGGGGGTTGTCCACGTACCGTGATCATGCCATCGCCATTGTCCGGAAAGCCGTGACTGTTGGAGAATCGTCCCATGGCAATTCGTATCCGCTGCAATTCCAGGCGTCTATCCTCTGGATCCAGCACGTCTACCCAGTCATTTTCATCCGCGAAGCTTGCGATCGTACTGGGGGTGTAGATTTTGTTGTCTTCCAGTGCCTTGATGAGGTTGTCGTATTTCATGCTAAACCAATCCCCTGTTCATTGTGTATCTTAGGGGATTTTTGGAGTTGAGGCAATTAAATAATCACATTGGCCATAGTGTGGTATGGTCGCAACACGTAGAGTGTTCGCGAATACTGTTCACTATATAGGTACATGTTTTTTTGGTCAATTCAAAATAGTATTCGTGAATACTTTTGCGAAGTCCGCTTCGCCTGGGGATTGTGTTGCCTGCCTTTTGTCGCTATGATCGAGATGTCCCACGGCCTTGACGCAAGGGGGTAGCCGTGTTCCTCGCCATCGACAGCACCGATCGCACGACTTATCTGAGTTGGCAGGACCAGGATGAACGTGCCGACCGCAGTTTAGGCGAAGCCAAGGCCACCGAAGCGCTGTTACCGGCGTTGCTGGAACTGTTCGACCAGGCTCGGCAGCCGCTGGCTGGTTTGGCGGTCGTCACCGGGCCCGGTGCCTTCACGGGTATCCGCGTTGGCTTGGCGACTGCTCAGGGCCTGGCTCTGGCTATGGGCGTGCCCTTGCTTGGCTTTACCCGTTTCGAGCTGCTGGCGCCGCTGGTGGGCGATGGGTTGCTTGCGCTCTGTCCCAACCGCTACGGTGCCGCTTGCCAAGAGATACGGGCTGGACAGACCCAGGCCGTGCCCGCCATGTGGTCGCTTGCCGCACTTTCCCAGCGCAACGACCTCTGCAGTCAACAGGTGATCGAAGGTGTGGCCAGTCGCTTGCTGGCGCCGAACCTGGCGAGCCTCGCGCTCGAGCGTTTGATTGCCTCGTCCGCTGCGGTTACGGCCCTGGAACCCTGCTACGTTCGCCCAGCCGACGCCGTCGCCGCAGTGCCGCTGATTGACCGGTTACTGAACCGCGAGCTCGGCAGCTGATGCATAGCCGGGGTTCGGCAAAAAGTAGAGATCGATCACGGCCTTGACCCGGGCGCCCACCTCGCGCAAGCCCACGCGCAAGGCGTTGAGGGGTGGCGCCGGCTCGGCGGCAAAGGCGATCGCATCCAAGCCCGAGTGCTGGGCCAGGAAGAGGGCGCGGTAGGTGTGATCCTGCTGGGAGACGATCGTCAAGTGGCTGATACCGAAGCGTCTACCGACGCCCATGATCGAATCGATGGTGCGATGGCCCTCGCCGTCGCGGATCAGGGCCGCTTCGGGCACGCCCAGCGCGCGCAAGCGCCTAGCCATGACGGAAGGCTCGTCGTAGTGGGGTTCGCTGTGACCGCTGAGGACCAGAAAGCGCGCTTTGCCCGCATGGTAGAGCGCAGCTGCCGCCTCGATGCGATGGTCGAAGAAGGGGTTGGGACGCCCGCCTCGAAGCAGGTGAGAGGTCCCTAGCACGAGTGCGTAATCGTTGCTGGGCAATTCGTCCAAGCTCTGGTAGATGCGCTGGTCGACGCTGAGGATGACCCAGAGGTTGGCAGCGGCGACCAACAGGAGCGGCACCGAAAGGAGTGCAACTGTCCAGAGCAATACGGGTCTTTTTGCCTTGCGCAGATGCCGCAACCATGCGATCGAGTGGTGCAAGCGACGCTCCGAAAAACCGTCTTTGGCCAAAGCGGCCAACTATTTATACGGTTCAGAGCCGCTGCGCACTGAAGTCCAAACCTGTAAATGTTTGGGTAATGCGGCATTTGGCGAGCGGGCGAAGACGGTCGCTTGGGGCGGGCGGCCCCAAAATGAAAAGGGCCCGCTTGCGCGAGCCCTTTCGCTTAGTCTTTTTCGGCCAGTTTCTTGCGGCGCTCCTCCAGGACTTTCTCCTGGATATTGCTCGGCGTCTCTTCGTACTTTTCGAACTCCATCGTGAAGGAAGCCTTACCGGCGGTGAGGCTGCGCAGCACGGTCGAGTAACCGAACATTTCGGAGAGGGGCACGGAGCAGGTGATGATGCAGCTGCCATCGGCCTGGGTGTCGATGCCGGCGATCACGCCGCGACGACTGGAGATGGAACCGACGACGCCGCCCTGGTACTCGGAGGGCGATTCGACTTCGACCTTCATGATCGGCTCCAGCAGGACGGGACGCGCTTTGGCGATCGCCTGTTTCATAGCAGCGCGGGCGGTGATACGGAACGCCATCTCGGAGGAGTCGACATCGTGGTACTTACCGTCATTGAGGTTGACGCCGATTTTGATCATCGGGAAGCCACCCAAGGGACCCTCGGCCATGACGTCCTCGAAGCCCTTGCGGCAGGAACCGATGAACTCGCCAGGGATCGCACCACCCTTGATGTTGTCCTTGAACTCGAAGTTGTCTTCGTGGTCCGCGGGCAACGGGTAGATGTCGCCCATGACGCAACCGTACTGACCGGTACCACCCGTCTGCTTCTTGTGGGTGTAGTCGTATTCAGCCTTGCTGCGGATGGTTTCGCGGTAGTTGACCTGAGGTGCGCCGACGATGACGTCCGCGCCGTACTCGCGCTTCATGCGCTCGATGTAGATCTCCAAGTGCAGCTCGCCCATGCCGGAAATCTGGGTTTCGGCGGACTCGGCGTCGACGCTGACACGGAAGGTCGGGTCTTCTTTCATGAAGCGGTTGAGTGCTTTGGCCATCTTGGTGGAGGCGGCGTTGTCCTTGGGCACAACGGCTAGGGAGATAACCGGCTCGGGCACGAAGATGCTCTCGCAGGCGTAGTTCAGGTCTTCGTCGCAGAAGGTGTCGCCGGAGGCGCAATCCAGGCCGACGATGGCGATGATGTCGCCGGCGCCGGCGCTATCGATGTTCTCTTTGTAATCGGCGTGCATGCGGACCAGACGGCCGATGCGGACCTTCTTCTTGGTACGGGTGTTGATGACGCTCATGCCCTTGGTGATCTGACCCTGATAAATACGGGTATAGGTCACCTGGCCGAACTGTTCTTCGGTGATCTTGAAGCCCATGGCGACCAGCGGTGCGCTGGGGTCAGGCTTGATGTAGATCAACTGGTCGTCGTCGAGATTGGTGACCTTTTGGGGCTCGGCGTCCTCGGGCGAGGGCAAGTAGCGCAGGACAGCGTCCAGCAGCTTCTGAACACCCTTGTTCTTGAAGGCGGAACCCATGAAGACGGGAACCATCTGCAGGCTGCGGGTACCGATGGTGACGGCGTTGTGGATCATATCCTCGGCCACGTCTTCGCCTTCCAAAACCAGCTCCATCAGGGCGTCGTCGTAGTTGGCGACCTCCTCGAGCATCTTCTCGCGCTGGGCTTGGCAATCGTCGAGCATGTCGGCGGGGATTTCGCCCTCGCGCACGTGCTCGCCGTTGTCGCCTTCGTTGTAATAGGCCTTCATCGTGACCAAGTCGACGACACCGCGGAAGTTATCCTCGGTGCCGATCGGCAGCTGCATCAGAACCGGGTTCAGACCCAGCTTCTCGCGCAGTTCCTTGACGCCGCGATGGGGGTCGGCGCCGGTCCGGTCCATCTTGTTGATGAACACCAGACGGGGTACGCGATAGCGCTTCATTTGGCGGTCCACGGTGATGGACTGCGACTGCACGCCGCCTACCGAGCACAGAACGAGAATTGCGCCGTCCAGAACCCGCAGGGAACGCTCAACTTCGACGGTGAAGTCGACGTGACCCGGGGTGTCGATGATGTTGATCTTGTTGTCGTTCCAAAAAACCGTGGTGGCAGCGGAGGTGATCGTGATACCCCGCTCCTTCTCCAGCTCCATGTGGTCCATGGTCGCGCCGGAGCCACCGCCGCGGACTTCCTCGATCTTGTGGATCTTGCCGGCGTAGTAGAGAATCCTTTCGGTAAGGGTGGTTTTTCCGCTGTCGATGTGGGCGGAAATCCCGATGTTTCTCATAGACGCAATTTCGCTCATGCCACTCCTACCTGTTCTAACAAATCGTGATGGGTTTTGCTTGGGGGCGAGCCCATTGCCCTTTTCCTAGGGGCGAGCGCGACGCCAAAAAACCGTACCTTGGTCGCACTGGTCTAGCGCCCAAAAGGCCAAGACCGGCCATATTACTACAACTCTCCCGCTAGAGCAATACTTCTTAACAAGAGAAAACCCTCGTCATGCGCGCTTTTTCCTGACGGGTCCCGCTAGCCGTCGCACTTGGTTGTCGAAGCCCATGGGTTCCCCTGGGCATGCTCCCCCTTTCGACGGTTTTTTGCTATTCAATCGTTTCTTCGAGCTGCGGAGCCAAGTCCCGTCTGACTTTCTATCATTTTTATGGCAGAATAGCTGGCGAGCGCCCGCGGTTTCCCCCCAAGCGACCTTTGGCGTGTCAAAGTCCCTATTTTTTGTTGAGGTCGTTCCATGGATTCCTCCACTCCCTCCGTTCGCGACTCCAAAAAGAACGAGAAGCGCAAGCGCATCGAAAAGGCCGCCATTGAGGTCATGGCCCGCAATGGCTTCGACCGCACCACCATCAGCCAGATCGCCAAGGCTGCCGGCGTGGCCGACGGCACCATTTATCTTTACTTCCAGAACAAGGACGAGCTCCTCCAGAAGACCATCGACGAGATCACCGAGCGCTTCATTCAGGAAGGCCTAGCGATTCTCGAAAAAACGCCCGCGCCGATCGACCGCATCCGCAAATTCGCCGAGTTGCACTTGCGCAACCTCGGCGCCGACGAGGACCTGGCCTGCATCTTCCAGATCGAGCTGCGCCACAATATGCATCTGATGAAGGAGTTTTCCCAGAACAAGCTGCGCAAGTACTTCAGCTATTTGGAGAGCTATATTCGCGCGGCCCAGAACGAGGGCCAGATTCGCAAGGACCTCAACCCCTGGTTGACGGCCAAGATTCTCTTCGGCGCACTCGATGAGGCGGCCACCAACTGGGTGCTTTCGAACCGTGACTATAATCTGGAGGATATGGCGGCACCGACCTTGGATGTGATCCTTCACGGCATGCTCGCCCACTGAGTTCAGGGTTGGCCGGGCTTGCTCAGCTCGGCCCGAGGGTCAAGCGCCAGGCTGCGTTGCTCGGCCTCGCCCAAGGTCACCGTGATTGTGCCCAGTGGCTGGGGCTGGTCCGGTCGGTCCCAGGCAGTCAGCATCAAGCGATAGCTGCCGGCGGGCAGGCTCTCAAAGCGGTAGCTGTCCGTGTCGTCTAGAACCTGCCCAATCGAGAAGGACTGGTTCTGCACCGACTCCAGGTCGAGGCGGCGCAACAGCGGAAAGGCACGGCGGTCGATCTGACCGCTCAAGCTGCTGGCGCGGGCAACTGAAAGCTTAATCGCGGCGCGCTCCCGTTCGCTGCGGTTCTCCAGGCCGCTGACATGGGTCAAGGCCGTGACCGGATCGGCGACGAGCAGGTCGAGGACCGCATCGCCGGGTAGCGCCTCGAACTTGAAACTGCCGTCGCGACCCGTCGTGGTCCATTGCGTCGCCAGCGCCTTGCGCGTGTAGTAACCGCGGAAGTAACCATTCCAGGTGAAACGCGAGTTGATGCGGTCATTGGGGTCGTAGGCCAGCGCCTGAAGGCGAATGCCCGCCAAGGGCTTGCCATTGTGGTCGAACA
The DNA here is from genome assembly GCA_964423555.1 of uncultured Holophagae bacterium. Taxonomy (GTDB): domain Bacteria; phylum Acidobacteriota; class Holophagae; order Acanthopleuribacterales; family Acanthopleuribacteraceae; genus CAYRFM01. Next base: position 9,238 of record CAYRFM010000054.1, read on the forward strand.
AGCGACCGGCCAGACGGCTATCCGTACCCTCCATGATCAGTTCGATCGGCTGAAGCTCGCGTGGCGGCAGGGCCTCGACCACGAACAGTCTCGCCGAATAGCCGGTGGCGCTGACAGTCAGCTTGAGACTGCCACGGGGCAGGTCGTGCAGTTCAAAGCGACCATCGCGGTCCCAGAACTGGGCGCCGCCCTCGCGCAGCCAGGGGCCAACTTCGCCGAAATTGTCGTCGTGTTGGCCGTCACCCAAGGCGACCTGGATCGTGAATTGAGTCAAGGGCCGCTGTTTGGGGTCGAGTACGCGACCTGTCAACTGTCCCATCCCCATGAGCTGGATCTCCAGATCGTCGCGGTCCAGCGTACTTTTATCGAAGGTCTGGCGCCAGCGCCCAAAGCCGCGGGCGTTGACGGTCAGTTCGATGGCCTGGGGCACCGGTCTGAGCACGAATGCACCTTCTGTGTCGGTAAACAGATGGTCCATCGTGGGCAAGGCAAAGGATCCGGCCAGCTCGGAGGTGCGGCCCTCGACGTGGAGCGCGGCAGCGGCGACCGGCTGACCGTATTCGTCGACGACTCTGCCGCCGAGAAAGTGTTGGGTCAGCTGGATCTCCCATGGTTGGGGCGCGTCCAGCAGGAACTGGCCGCGAAAGGGCGCGAAGCCCGAGGCCATGACATCCAGCTCGACGACGCGCCGCTCGGGTACCGGGATTTCGAGCAGGAAGAGACCGCGACTGTTGCTGCGGGTCTCGCGGTAGCCTGGCCGCTCCCGTGCGCCGAAGGAGACGATGCAGCCGGCGATTGGCTGGCGTTGAGGGTCAAGCACCAAACCGGAGACGCGGGTGAGTTCGTCCGGTCCGTTCTCTTCTTCTGGCTCGAGCTCTATGTCGACCTGGCGCTGTCGCTGGTTGAGGATGAAGCGCTGGCCGCTGAGAAAGGCTTCGCTGTAGCCGTTTGCGCTGAAGTGGAGTGTGAAAGGCGCGCTGAGCGGGACTTTGTCGAACAGGAACATACCGTCGGGGTCGGATGAGGCGGTGAACTCCTGCGTCCCGGAAATGCAGGTGATGGCGGCGCCGACGAGCTTCTTTTTAGCGGTACTGCGGACGGTGCCGAAGACAAGGCCAGCGCGTTCCAGCTGAACTTCCAGGAGGTCCGGTTGCTGGCCGTTGAGATGCAGTGCCAACATGCGCGGGGCGTGGTCGCGGGCGGTCACGTCGAGGCTCCAAAGCCCAGGCGAGAGCAGCAGTCGCGCCTCGCCGTCGTCCTTGGTGGTGTAACTCAGGCGCATTTCGCCGGCAGCGAGAATCGCCGCGCCGACCAAGGGCTTGCCGTTGGGGTCGATCACGCGCAGGCGCAACGCCTGTGCCGCCCGCAGGGTCAGGGTCACGGGACCGACTGCGTCCTTGCCACGCACCACGACCGGGCGCAGGTCGGCGCGGTTGCGGAAGCTCAGCAACGCGCCCTTGCTGGCGTAGAGCTGGTAGCCGCCATCGAGCTGACCGGCGAAGCTGAACCCGCCGCGTTCATCGCTTTCCATGTGGTCCGGGAACGGCCGGGCGGCGCCCGCCAACGGCACCAGGTAGACCGTTGCCCCGGCGACCAAACCGCCGTTCTCCAACATCACCTTGCCGAAGACACGGGCGCCTGCCCTTGTCGCAGCCTGGCCGACGCCGTCAGTGTTTTTTCCGGTATCGCCCTGGCCCTGCTCCGCAGCGGAGCGGGTAGCGGCAGGGTCTTGCACTGCGGTAGCCCCGTCTGTCGCGCCACCGCCGCGGTCGTCGGTCGCGATTGTCCCGTCCGCTGAGGTCGCGCCAATCGCCGCGGTTGCCTGGTTGTGCGAGGCCGAGCCGCGCCAGTCCTGACGCTGCCAGACCAGGAGCCACGCGATCAGGGCAAGGGCCAGGAGGATCAGGAGCCAGCGTAAGCGTTTGTTCATGGCAATGTCACCTGCGAGGCGATGCTGGGGCCGCGGCTGGAGGAGGGCGCGAAGCGGCATGAAGCGGTGAATCCTGTGGCGCTCCACCATTCTCGCGGGAAAAACAGCGAGGCGGTATCAAAAAAATGTAAAATGTTCCCGCTCGAACGCGGGCAGAGGGTCAGGAGGTCACATGGATCAGCGACGGGAAGTCTTGAAACGTATTGCAGCGGACGCAGGTGAGCGCCTGCGGCTCTTTTACCGGGAAGGCGTGGCAGTCCGCAAGAAAAGCGAGCTGGACCTGATCACGATCGCCGACGAGACGATCGAGCGCCAGCTGGTGTCGGCGATCCGCGAGCATTTCCCTACGGATGAGATTCAGGCCGAGGAGGGCGGCTCGGCCGCGGGAAGCTCGGGCTATAAATGGATTATCGACCCCGTCGACGGCACGACCAATTTTGCCCACGGCTTGCCCCAGTTTGCGATCTCGATCGCGCTCGCCAAGGACGGCCAGGTCCTGAGTGGTATGGTCGTCGATCCTGCCAAGGACGAGGTCTTCGAGGCCCATTTGGGCGAGGGTGCGACCCTCAACGGTCGCCCGATCCGCGTCGCCCAGCATCGCCAGCTGAGCGAGTGTCTGGTCGTGACCGGCTTTCCCTATGATCGCCGTCAGCGCATCGACATGCTGCTCGAGCGCGTGCGGCGTATCTTGATGAAATGCCAAGGCATGCGGCGTCTGGGCGCGGCCGCGCTGGACCTGTGTTATGTGGCTTGCGGGCGCTTCGACATCTACCTCGAAGACGGGCTCAATGCCTGGGACATTGCCGCCGGTCAGCTGATCGTGCGCGAGGCCGGCGGGGTAGCGACCATGTTCGACGGCGGCGCGCTCGACTTGGATGGCCGTCAGATTCTGGCTGCCAATGCCGCGCTACTGCCGCTTGCGATCGCCGAGCTACTCTAGCGGGATCCGCCAAGTTCTGGCCCAAGCGCGGCTTAGATGGTAGAATAATCGCCAACATCACCATCTTCGACGCCGAGGGACAAAAAGTGGCAGAAAAACCCGACGAGCCCGCCGACCAGAACACCCAGGAAACGATGATCAGCGCGACCCGTCGCGAGAGCCTGAGCGTCGAGCAGACCGCCAAGACCGTCATTAACCCCGATCAGGTAGCCGTTGACCAACTGGGCGAGACTATGGTCTCGCGCACGGTCACCGAGGAGGACATGCTCGAGCAGGCCACCATGGAGACCATGTTCGAGCGAGTCGGCGAGGACACCCACCGTCCGACCATCGAAACCGCGCTCTTGGGACCCAACGAGGTCGGCGCCACGCGGCCTGGTCCCGCGCCCGGTGGCTCGTCGCGGCGCACCGAAAGTGGCGCCAAGTACGAGATCATCCGCAGCCTCGGCAAGGGCGGGTTCGCCTGGGTCTATTTGGTCAAGAATGTCGACCTCGACCGTCTCGAAGCCATGAAGATCCTCAACACCGAGTTAGCCGAGGACGAGGAAGTGCTAGACCGCTTCGTTAAGGAGGCGCGTACCTCGGCCCGCTTCAACCACCAGAACATTGTCACCGTGTTCGAAGTCTCCCGTGCCGGCGAGTGGGCCAATTTCAAGGCCGACGAGGAGATCATCAAGCGCCACCGCCAGCCCTTCGCCTACTTCACCATGTCCTTTGTCGAGGGCCAGACTGCCACCAACCTGATCAAGAAGAAGACGCGCATCCCACAAAAGGATGCGATTCGCGTGGTCATGGACGCTTGCGCGGCGCTGGACTACGCCCACGGCAAGGGCGTCGTCCACCGCGACATCAAGCCGGACAATATCTTGGTCGACAACAAGGGCATGGGCATCGTCATGGACTTCGGCATCGCCAAAGTCGTCGACCAGACGCGTCAGACCGCGGCCGGGACCTTCATGGGCACGGCCCGGTATGTGTCGCCCGAGCAGGCCATGGGCCGCGATATCGATGCCCGTTCCGATCTCTACTCGCTGGGGGTGACCCTCTACGAGCTCTCCACCGGTCGCGTGCCCTTCGATTCCGATCAATGGATGACCGTGCTCTACCAGCACATCAATGAGGCGCCGCCCTCGCCCGAGAAGTTCTACGGCGATATCGACCGCAATTTGCGCACTGTGATCCTAAAGATGCTCGAGAAGCGGCCGGAAGACCGCTTCCAAACCGCGCGCGAGGTCACCGACGCCCTGCAGCGGATCTACATGGACCTGGGTGGCGAGGACCGGCGCACCCGCGCGCTCAACGAGATCGACACGCGTCGCGATTATGCCGCGCCTCAGCAGACCTCCGTCACCCAGGCGCCGACCATGCCGCCGCCAGTCCGCACCAAGCTGCGCGAACCCGCCGCGGCGCCACCGCAAGCCGCGAAAAGCAAGCTTCCCTTGGTCGTCGCTGCGGTCGTTCTGGTCGGACTGGCGATTGGCGGCTATGTGTTGTTCGGACCCAAGTCGTCGCCCGAAGGTCCGCCGCTCGCCGCCAAGGGCAAGCTGCTGGTCAACGCCTTTCCCGACGGCCGCATCCTCCAGATCAGCACCAAGGCGGGTGAGGATGTGCCGCTGAGCAGCGCAGATTTGCCCCAGCTGCTGGATCTACCCTCCGGTTCCTACACCATCGTCGTCGGCTATCAGGGTGTCAACAAGCCGCTCGAGACCTTTGTCACCAAGGACGCGCTCAGTCGCCTGCATTTCGAGTTTGACGCCGATGAAGCCAGTTTCCTGCTGGAGGATATGCGATGAGAAGCTTGATTCTGACCGCATTGCTCCTGCTCGGAGCCCTGGGCTTCGCACAGAACCGAGACTATAAGAAGATCTACCAGGAAGGCATGAAGCTGCTGCAGGCCGGTGATGCCCAGGGCGCCATCAAACAGTTCAATTTGGCGCTGGAAACCGAGGCCAAGGCCCAACAATTCAAGGCCGAAGGAGCCTTTTTCGACTTTTATCTGCCCCGTTATCGATTGGCGCTCGCCTATGAGAAGATCGACATTCTCGAAGCCGATAACTGGGCCAAGAAGTCGAGGGATGCGCTCGAGCACGAGGTCATTAAGAAAAAAAAGGACCTAGCCGCCACCTATCTAGACGATGTCAATCGCATTGCCAAGGCCGCCACAGACAAGCGCAAGGCCCTCGACGCCGACTACGAACTGCGCCTGGGAGATGCTCGCAGATTGCTCAAGGACCATCGTTTCGACGACGCAAAGAAGGCCCTTGAGACGCTCTACAAAGCCGATCCCGACCGCAGTGAGGCAAGGGAGGAGCTGAAATCGATCGACGACAAGCGCGAATCGTTCCTGAAGGAGCTTGAACTGGACGCCAGAACGGCCCTGCTCGGCAGTGATTTTCGCCAGGTCGAGGATCTGATCCATCAAATCGAAACAGTCGACCGAGGCTACGGGGGCCTCGCGGCGCTCAAACGCAATCTTGCCGACGCCAAGGAGAAGTCGCGGGTTGCCGCAGCTCCCAAGGAGACGCCTCGGGAAACCCCGCGCGAGCCGGTGCGCGAACCGGTCCGCAATGCCAATACGACACCTGATTCCAAGCCGCCCGTCACCCGCCCTGAAGTGCAGACGCGGCCAGACGCGGCGCCCGCTCAGGTCGCTTCGCGGGGCAAGGACAATGTGCGCAAGCAGCTGTTGGCCTCTCTGGCCGAGTACCGCCGCGGCAACATGGACAAGGCACTGGCCAAGCTCGCCGCAATCGGCGACGAGGGTGCCGGCTTTGCCAGCTATCACTGGCTGCGTGCCGTGTATCTGCTTCAGCTGGATGCGGAGTCGCCCACCAAGGACCCCAAGCGCCAAAGCGATGCCGCCGCCGCCATGGCCAAGGTCGCCGAATTGTTGCCCCAGTTCCAGCCCGATGAACGGCTCTATCCCGCCTTCGTGATCAGCTTCTACCAGAGCCACAAACGCTAGGCGCGTCCCCCTGCCAAACCCCCTTCATGCCCGGCCTGGCTTGGCTTTGACAGGTGTTTGGCTTGGGGTTGTGCGTCGACCTGTGCGATAATGTCGGGTTTGCCCGCGCGTGCGGGATTCTGTAGCGAAGAGGACGAGAACATGCAAGATTTTTTGAAACGACTGGGCATCCAGGAATCCAACAGCGGCGCTTATAGCGATCGCTGGTTGCCCGGTAGCGGCGGGACGCTGGTCAGCACCTCGCCCATCGACGGCACGCCGATCGCGGAAGTGCGCCTGGCCTCCAAGGCCGAATACGAGGCCGCCGTGGTCGCTGGTCTGGAAACCTTCAATCGCTGGCGCCTGGTGCCCGCACCGGTGCGCGGTCAGGTCATGCGCGAAGTCGGCGAAGTGCTGCGCGCCAACAAGGAAGACCTTGGCCGTCTCGAATCCCTGGAAATGGGCAAAATCTATCAAGAAGGCGCCGGTGAGGTTCAGGAAATCATCGACATCGTCGACTTCGCCGTCGGCCTGTCGCGTCAGCTCTATGGCCTGACCATGCACTCCGAGCGCCCCGGTCACCGCATGTACGAGCAGTACCACCCGCTCGGCCTGGTCGGCATCATCACCGCCTTCAACTTCCCCACTGCCGTCTGGGGTTGGAATGCCGTTCTGGCCGCCGTCTGTGGCGATACCTCGATCTGGAAACCCTCGCTCAAAACGCCGCTGTGCGCGGTCGCGATCCAAAACCTGGTCGCGCCCGTCCTGGCCAAGTACGACGTGCCCGGCCTGTTCAGCCTCGTCATCGGCACCGATGCCGAAGTGGGCGAGACCATGGTCAACGACCACCGCGTGCCGCTGATCTCCGCCACTGGCAGCGTCCGCATGGGCAAGATCGTCGGCGCCAAAGTGGCCGCTCGGCTCGGTCGCTCGATCCTCGAGTTGGGCGGCAACAACGCCATCATCATCACCCCTGACGCCGACCTCGACCTGGCGATCCCCGCCGTTGTCTTCGGCGCCGTCGGTACGGCTGGCCAGCGCTGCACCACCACCCGTCGCCTGATCGTCCACGAATCGCTTGTGGACGTCGTCTGCGACCGCCTCGTCAACGCCTACGGTCAAGTCCGCATCGGCAGCCCGCTCGAGGAAGGCACGCTGATGGGTCCGCTGATCGACGAGGACGCCGTCAACATGTTCCTCTCCGCCATCGAGCGCGCCCAAGCCGAAGGCGGCCAAGTCCTCTGCGGCGGCAAGCGCATTGATCGTCCCGGCAACTATGTCACGCCCTGCATCATCAAGGCCCGCAACGAGTACTCGGTCGTTCAGGACGAGACCTTCGCGCCGATCCTCTACGTGATCTCCTACAGCAGTTTCGACGAGGCGCTGAGCTATCAGAACGGCGTGCCCCAAGGCCTGTCGTCCTCGATCTTCTCCCGCAACATGCACGAAAGCGAAGCCTTCCTCTCGGCTGCGGGTTCCGACTGCGGCATTGCCAACGTCAACATCGGCACCTCCGGCGCGGAGATCGGTGGCGCCTTTGGCGGTGAGAAGGAGACCGGTGGCGGTCGCGAGTCCGGTTCGGACTCCTGGAAGGCCTACATGCGTCGCCAGACCAACACCATCAACTACTCCAAGCAACTGCCCCTCGCTCAGGGCATCAAGTTCGATCTGGGTTGATCCCATTGGCACCGGCTCCGGCCGGTGCTTTTCCTACGGAAGACCATGAACGCCACGCTCACCAGCTTTCTGCTCTGCGAAACACCCCAGGCCTGGATCGAGTCGGCTCTGCGCCACCCGGACCTGTTGCTGATCGACCACGCCAACTGCGAGAAAAAAGCGGCCTCGACAGCGCTCAACCTGATGTTCCGCTACATCGATCGGCCGGAGCTGTTGCGCAAGATGAGCCGTTTAGCGCGCGAAGAGCTGCGGCACTTCGAGCAGGTCCTGGAATTCATGAAAGCGCGCAATGTGGTCTATGCTCACTTGAGCGCTTCGCGCTATGCGGAAGGCATGCGCAGGCATATGGCCACCCACGAGCCGCAGAAGTTGGTGGATGTCCTGATCATCGGCGCCTTTATCGAGGCGCGCTCGTGCGAGCGCTTCAAAGCGCTGGCGCCCCATCTGGATGCCGAACTGGGCGCATTCTACACCTCGCTGTTGCGCTCGGAGAGTCGTCATTTCCGCGATTACCTGGCACTGGCCGAACGATATGCGGAGGGCTCGATCGAGGCGCGGGTCGCCTTCTTTGCCGAGGTTGAAGCGGCACTGATCCAGAGCGAGGATGAACTGTTCCGCTTCCACAGCGGACCCCCACCCGTTGTCTGCGGGGCGCCATCTGCGTAAATTCACCGGGACATGTCGATGGCCGCTCTCCCAAGTTTATGAGAAAATGGGTTGAGCGTTTGCTCCATACAGACGGCCAGGTCGGTTTGCGTGGCACGTTCCTCTTTCATTCCATCGCTCCTACACACGAGGCGTCGGTTAACGCTTCTGTTGATCCTGTTGGCATGGTTCGTCCCGAGTGCTCCCGTCTGGTCGCAAACCGATTATTTTCTGCGCCATCTGGGTCGCGAGGAAGGCTTGACCCAGGGCCATGTCTATAGCATTATTCGCGATCGTCAGGGTTTCATCTGGTTCACCACCCGCGATGGCCTGCATCGCTACGACGGTACCCAGACCCGTGTGTTCCGGCACGACCCCACCAACCCGCACTCCCTGGCCGGGAACTATGTTTACGATCTTTACGAGGATCGCCAGGGCTTCATCTGGATCAGCACCCGTTCCGAGGGCTTAGATCGCCTCGATCCGCTGACCGGCCGCTTCAGTCACTTCCGCCATCGTCCCGGCCAGCCCGACGGACCCAGCGACGACACGGTCCGCAAGATTGCCGGCAATGATCGCCATCTGTGGATGATCATGGGCAAGCGGCTCAGCCGCATGGACCTGAGCAACCAGCGTTTTGATCACTTTTTGTCCGATCTGAATCTGAGCGATGTCCGTCAGGAGGTTCGCGACTTCGCCATCGAACCCACGGGTAGCGTGCTGTTTTTGAATCGAATCGGGCTCTACCGTCTCGAGCCGGATCAGGTCCCCGCGCGGGTGACACTGTTGGCGGCTGCCGACGAACTGATGGCCGCCAATTGTCTGTATCGCGATCGCCGTGGTGGTATCTGGGCCGGCGGCGACCTGGGCCTCTACCGGCTTGAGGGCGAGCACTTTCTCAAAGTCTGGCCCGAAACGGGCCTGGACACCGTTGAAGCCATAGCCGAACTGGACAGCGGCGAACTGCTCCTGGCTGGTGGCCTGGGTTTATACCTTTTTGAGCCGAGCTCCGGCAGCCTGAAACGCAGCTGGCACCACGATCCCGAGTCACCGGAAACCTTGAGCGCGCCTGCGATCAAAAGTCTGTTGGTCGACCAGGATCTGATCTGGGTTGGCACCTACGGCGGCGGTCTGGATCTGCTCGTGCCCACCGTCTTTGGTCGTTTCCCGCGCCTCGGCAACATGGCGCAGGTCAGCTTCATCACCCCGGATCACAAAGGCGGGTTCTGGATGTCGGTTGCCAATCTCGGCCTGTTGCACTATCGCGCTCAGGACTGGCGGCAAGGTGCCGCGCCGCCAGCCCATTATCCCGAGTTTGCCAATGATTGGATGGGCGGACTATGGGTCGATTCGCAAGGGCGGGTATGGATTGCGACCGGCGAGGGCCTCAAGCTTCTCGATCCTGCCTCCGGTCAGGTCAATGTTTACCTGCCGCAGCCCTATCGCAACTTCGGCATCGCCTCCAAGGAGAATTATTGTCTGCGGGCCGACAGCTTGGGGAATCTCTGGATAGGCCATGAGGCTGCAAGCGGCATAAGTGTCTTGATAGACGCAGGTAACGTCACTGGCGCTGGTCGTTTCTGGAAGTCCCAACACAACCCTAAAGACCCGAAAAGTCTTGCCTTGGGTGAAGTGACCTGCATGTACAACCGTGCAGATAAACCGGACGGTTTCCTCTGGCTGGGCACCGATCATGGCGCGGTTCAGCGTATATTCATCGGTGATTCGGAGGAATTTGAAGCCGATGGTTCGGGTGTATTTGATACCATCGTCGGCCCTAGCGAAGGGTTTCGCCTCAACCTGGCGATCTTCGAGGACAGCAAAGGGTTGGTCTGGTTGGGTACCGGCGATGGTCTTGTCTGCGTTGACCCTGTCACCAAAGCGCAGCGGGTGTTCCATGTGCGCGACGGTCTATCCAGCAATGTGGTCAACGCCATTGAGGAAGGGCCGGATGGCAAACTCTGGCTGGGCACGGCCAACGGTCTCAGCAGCTTCGACCGCGCGCACGGTCGGTTCACGAACAGCAGTCGGCGCGACAGCATGGCGGTGGCGGAGGAGTGCTCCTGGCACGACACCGATGGTCGCCTGTTCTTTGGTGGCCAGGGCGGCATCATTCACTTCGATCCCCGGGAAATTCGCGAGGATCGGTTCCCGCCGCCGGTGGCCATCACGGGCATGACGGTCGACGGCCAAGCTCGTGCGATGGTACCGCGTCCGGGCCAGACGTTAAGCTTTCGCCATGACAATCGCGTCCTCGAGTTTCAGTTCGCCGTGCTCGACTATCGGGCACCGCTCGAGAATCGCTCCGCTTGGCGCGTACCGGGTTTCATTGACGACTGGCAAGCGCTGCAGGCGAGTCGCCAGGCCGTGCTCACCCGACTTCCCCCGGGCGATTACAGCCTCGAGGTCAAGGGCGCTACCTTGAACGGTCCCTGGAGCGAACCGCTCACCTTCCCCTTGCACATGCCGCAGAGTCCCTGGTTGACCTGGTGGGCGAAGGCGTTTTACCTGCTGGCTTTGCTCTCCGCGCTCCTGCTCTGGCAGCGCGCCCAGGCGCTCAAACTGCGCCGCGAGCGCGAGGTCGTGGCGCGGCTGCGCCATATCGACCAAATCAAGGACGATATTCTGGCCAATACCTCCCATGAGCTACGCACGCCGCTCAATGGCATTATTGGCCTGTCGCAGGCGATGTTGGATGGGGTGGCCGGCCAGCTCAGCGACAAGGCCAAAGCCAGCTTGAGGATGATCGCAACCAGCGGTCGTCGCTTGAGTGCCCTGGTCAACGATATTCTCGACTATGCCAAGATCAAGGCGGGTCACCAGGGGTTGCGCCTCCGCGCCGTCGATCTGGGCGTACTGGCCGAGGTCTGCGCGTCCCTGATCGAGCCGAGTGCCAGGGGCAAAGACGTTGCCCTGATCAACGAAGTCGCCACCGATCTTCCGCCCGTTTATGCGGACGAGGATCGCCTCCAGCAAATTCTGCTCAATCTGCTGGGCAATGCGGTCAAGTTTACAGAGCAGGGCCAGGTGCGTTTGTTCGCCACCCAGGAGGGCGAGATGGTTCGGGTCGCTGTCGAGGATAGCGGCATTGGCATCGAGCCACAACGGCTCGACCGCATCTTCGAGTCATTCGAGCAGGGCGATGAATCGATCAGCCGCACTTATGGCGGCACCGGTTTGGGGCTGGCGATCACCAAGGAACTGATCGAGCGCCACGGTGGCGATATTGGCGTGCGCAGCACGCTTGGGCAGGGTTCACTGTTCGAATTCACCTTGCCCCTTGCGCCCGCCGAAGCGATCGCCGCGGAAAGTGCGGCAGTCGATCAGGCCCTGGCTGGTCAGGAAACCGAGGCTGAACCATGGGCGCTAGATTTGGCGCCCCGCGGAGAAGGTCCCTGCATCCTGGTTGTCGAGGACGAGCCTATTAACCTACAGGTTCTTCATGATCAGCTGTCGAGTGAGGGTTACCGCCTACTTTCGGCGCCCGATGGTGAGACCGCCCTGAAACTCATCGACGGCAGCGAGCCCGTGCAGTTGGTCCTGCTGGACATCATGATGCCGCGCATGAGTGGCTATCAGGTCTGCACCCAAATCCGCAAGCGCCATCCAGTCCACGAGCTACCGGTGATCTTTCTGTCGGCCAAGGACCAGCTCAAGGACCTGGTCGAAGGTTTTGACCGCGGCGGCAATGACTACCTGCGCAAGCCGGTCGAAAAGACCGAACTGCTGGCCCGCGTGCGCATGCACCTGGAAATTCGTGCGCGCCACCACGACCTCGTGGATGCCCATCGCCGACTCGCGCGAGAGGACCGCATGGCCGCTCTGGGCCTGCTGTCCGCGGGCCTGGCTCACGAGATCAAGAATCCGGTCTCCTACACCCGGGTCGGCGCGCAGAACTTGCAGTACAGCCTGCGGGAGTTCAGGGACTTCCTGCTCGAACTAGCGGATTCTGAGCCGGAGGTGACCGAAGTCCTGGAAAGTCGCTTCCAGGACCTGAACGCGCAGCTGGACGTTCAGCTCGAAGGCTGTGAGCGCATTCGCGAAATTGTCGCCAATTTCGGCAGCCATGCCCGCGAGATGGATCGGGAGGTCTCACGGGTCGACGTGACCGAGGGCCTGCGCTCTACAGTTGACCTGGTGCGCTACGGCTTCAAGGACAGTGTGCGCTTCAGCTGCGAGATCGCCGAGCCGCTGGAGATCGAAACACGCCGCGGCGAGTTCAATCAGGTCTTCTTGAACCTTGCTGTCAACGCCTGTCAGGCCATTCACCAGAAACGCACGGAGCAGTCGATTCGCGACCTGGGCAATCTGCATATCAAGGCGTTCCGGACGTCGGATCAAGGCGTCATTGTTTTTGAAGACGACGGACCGGGGATGTCGGCCGAGGTCAAGGCACGCATCTTCGAGCCGTTTTTCACCACCAAGTCCGCAGAGGAGGGGACGGGTCTAGGCCTAGCGTTGGTCAAAGACATTGTCCATCGCCATCAGGGCCTACTGGAAGTGCAGTCAGCGCTTGGCAAGGGCACGACATTTCGCCTCAGCTTCCCCTTGGCTGGTTGACCCCGTCAATCGCGTTTTGCCCTGAGCGCCAGCGCGACGAGAATCAGGCCGATTGCTACAGCCAGGACTAACTTCGCAGTATAGAGAGCTACCCGCTGGGGCATTTCCACGGGAACGGGAACCTCGAAGATCGGCGCGTCCGCTTGATAGACCTTGGTTGGTTGGTGGACCCGACCCTGGGTATCGACCCAACAGCTGATCCCGGAGTTGGTTGCGCGAATCAGGGGAATATGGTTCTCGACCGTGCGCAGGCGAATCTGCTGCAAGTGCTGGGAACTGGCCTTGGAGATGCCAAACCAAGCGTCGTTGGTGACGTTGATGATGGCTTGGCCGTGGAACTTGGCCACGTAGTCCGAGTACAGTGCCTCGTAACAGACCAGGGGCACGAAGCGGGTGTCCTTGTAGCTCAGCACTTCCTGGCGGTCGCCAGGGCTGAGGCCGCCGAGGCCCGGCACGAAGTAGCTGGACCAGCTCAGAATCCAGGGGATGGTCTCGCTGAACGGCACCAATAGTTGCTTGCGGTAGACCTGTGGCTCCGTCACGCCAGGCGCGTACAGGAACACCGAGTTGAAGTAGCGGCCGTCGCTGTCGCGCTCGATCGCGCCGGTCACAACCGCTGCCCCTGAAACATCGGCCAGTTCGCGGATCTTGTTCTGGTAATACTCGGAGGCATTGAGTGGGAAGTTGACCGCGGTCTCGGGCCAGACGATCAAATCCAGCTTGGCGCTCACAAACGATGCGCTCCCATTGAAATGCTTCATGAAAATTTCTTCGGGACCCAATTGGTCGCGTTTGGCAAGGGGGATGATGCTGGGTTGCACGACACCGACCCGCCACGTGCGGGTGGTTTGCGTTGGCGCGAACAGGCCTCCCAACAATATCAGCGCAAGCGGCAGTCCCGCGAAGCCAAAACGCCAGCTTTTGCGTTGGGGCCAGGCCCATAGCAAGAGGGCTTGGAAGAGGATCGCGAGAAAGCTCAACCCCTTGTCGGACCAGAGCCCGGCTCCGGCCCCGAGCCAAGCCGGATCGACAAAAAGCGCGCCATAGACCCAGGGGAAAACGTAGGGGAAGAGTTGTGCCTGTAGCAGGTACCAGAGCGCGGCCGCGACCGCGGCGCGGAGAACCGGGCGCTCGCGGCCGACAAGCAGCGGGTAAAGCCAGAGCCAGAGGGCCAGGTCGAGTCCTTGAAAGAGCCACATCAGGAGTGCACCCAGGACACTCAGACCGGGCGTGAGACCGCCAAAGTCGCGAATGATATAGAACACCCAGTAGTAGCCGACGGCCTGGAGTGCGAAGCCTGTCAACCAACCCAACAGAAAGCGCTGTTTGGCGGGCCGGTCCTGGAGCCAGATCAGCGGCACGAAGGCGAACAGGCCCAGGAACCCCAAGGAAACGGGGGCTGAAGCGAGGTTGAGCAGCAAGGCGGCCACGAGACTGGCGAGGACGTAGTGCATGGATCACCCAAACCGGCCCGGGCGGCCGCGGTACTCGGACCGCCCTAATCTAGCGGGAACCCGTCCAGATGTCCAGTCAAACCCCCGTGGTTCCCCGGTGTGGCAATCATGGAATGACCTTCTTGCGCGGAAGTCGCTTGCAATTTTGACGTAAATCGGGCCTAAATAGGCAACGGTCCCGATCACCCTTCGGAACACACCTCGTGCAATGGGTCGTCCATGATTCAGCAGCTCATTACCTTGCCGCGCCAAGGCAAGCAACTCCTCCAGATCGGACTGGATTTCGCTTTTCTGTGTTTTGCCCTGTGGTTCGCCTTCTTCATCCGCCTCGAGGACACCTGGCCAACGGAGCTTCAGGACGCCTGGCCCTGGATCTTGATCGGCCCCTGGTCGGCCTTGCCGGTTTTTGTCTACCTCGGCCTGTACCAGGCGGTCGTGCGTTACATCGTGCCGCGCTTCGTGGTGACGATCCTCAAGGCCGTCTTTTTCGCGACCTGCCTGCTGATGGTGACTGTGGCGCTCTGCCACACGCCGGGCTTTCCCCGCTCAGTCTACTTCCTGTACTTGATCTTTGCCGCGGTGCTGATCGGTGGCTCGCGCCTGGCCGCGCGCGAATGGTTGGGTCTGCGCCTGGTCGGTGACAACGGCCGCAAACTGGTGGCGATCTACGGCGCGGGCTCAGCGGGCACTCAGATCTGCAAAGCCCTTCAGGCCAGCCCCGATTACTGGCCGTTAGCCTTTTTCGATGATAACCCTGAACTCCAGGGCATGGAAATCCTGGGCTGCCGCGTGCACGCACCGACCCAGTTGGACCAGTTGATCCAGCGCTACCGCCTTGATGAGGTGATCTTGGCGATTCCCAGCCAGCCTTCCTGGCGGCGGCGCGAATTAGTTGCTCTGCTCGAGACCCACCCGGTGGTGGTCAAGGTCCTGCCCGGTCTGGCCGAGTTGATCGCGCGTTCCCCGCGGCTTGGCGATCTGCGCCAGCTGGAGATCGAGGACCTGCTCGGTCGCGATCCTGTCGAGCCCCTGCCAGAACTGCTGCGGGCATGCATTGCCGGCAAAGCGGTGCTGGTGACTGGCGCCGGTGGCTCCATCGGCGGCGAGCTGTGCCGCCAGATCGCCGAGCAGGGACCCGCCAAGCTGGTGCTGTACGAGCTCAGCGAGGCCGCGCTCTATCGCATCGCCCTGGAGCTGGGCGAACGGTTCCCCGACCTAGCCCAGGTGGCGGTGCTGGGTTCGACGCTCGACCGCGAGCGTCTCGAAGCGGTGTTGGCCGCCCACGAGGTGGCGACGATCTACCACGCGGCCGCTTACAAGCACGTACCGCTGGTGGAGAAAAACCTGATCGAGGGCGTCCGCAACAATGTGCTGGGGGCCCTGGTCACGGTCGAGGCGGCGCTGAGCCGCCAAGTCGAGACCCTGATCCTGATTTCCAGCGACAAGGCGGTGCGGCCGACGAACGTGATGGGGGCCTCCAAACGCCTGGCTGAACTGATCGCACAGGTTCAGGCTGGTCTGACAAGCGTGACGCGGCTGAAGATCGTGCGCTTTGGCAATGTGTTGGGCTCGAGCGGCTCGGTGGTGCCGCGGTTTCGAGAACAAATTAGAAAAGGTGGGCCGGTGACGGTGACTGATGCGCGGGTGACGCGTTTCTTCATGACGCCGCGCGAGGCCGCGCAGCTGACGCTCCAGGCAGGCGCCATGGGCAAAGGTGGCGACGTCTTCGTGCTCGACATGGGCGAGCCGGTGCGGATCCTGGATCTGGCGCGCAAGATGATTCACCTCAGCGGCTACAAAGTCCGGGGCGAGGAAGGTGGCCAGATTGCGATCGACTTCATCGGTCTGAGACCTGGCGAAAAGCTCCACGAGGAGTTGGTGATTGGCTCGGCTACGACCGCCACCGAGCACCCGCGCATCTTGCGCGCGGTCGAGCCCTGCCCCAGCCCGTCCGAGCTGGAGCACCTGCTGGCGCAGCTCAAGCGGGCCCTGGCCGCCCGCGACCCGGAAGCGATTCAAACCGTCCTGCGCGAGGCGGGTATCGGCTACTGCCCCGACGACAGTCAGGGCGACCCGGAGCAAGGCGCGCACGCCAACCTGCAAACCACCAGCTGGTAAGGGCTGTGGAAACGAAAAAGGCTCCCCCGTGGGGAGCCTTCTCGTGAACGGTAACCGCTTGGGCTCAGCGCGCTTTCTGGACCAGCTCGATCAGGGTCGGCACGACGTTCTCCCATTTCTCGATGATGGAGAGGTCGGCGTGTTTGTGGATCGGAGCATCGCCGTCGGAGTTGATGGCGACGATGTACTTGCTGGAGATCATGCCGGTCAGGTGCTGGATCGCGCCGGAGATGCCGATCGCGAAATACACATCGGGCGCGACGGTGGTACCGGTCTGGCCGATCTGCAGGTTATGGGGAACCCACTCGAGGTCGGTGACGGCACGGGAGGCACCGACGGTACCGCCCAGTAGATCGGCCAGGTTGTGGAGGTGCTTGAAGTTGTCGGCGGCCTTCATGCCGCGACCGCCGGAGACGATGATTTTTGCTTCGTTGAGGGGGATACCCTTGGTGGCTTCGCCGGCGACGACTTCGCTGAGGTTGGACTGCAGCTTGGGCGCGGCCACGCCGGTCAGCTTGAAGCAGGTGACGGCGCGGTTATCGCTGAGCGGATCGAAGGCGGTCGGGCGCACGCTGATGACGGGGATGCCGGTCAACAGAGATTCGATGGTGGTGAAGCGGGCGTTAGAGACCACACGGGTACCGGAGACTTTGCCGCCGGCAACGGTCAGACCGCTGATGTCCTGGAGCACGCCAGCGCCGAAGGCGGAGGCCATGTAGGCGGCGACGTCGCGGCCAAGGTCGTTGGCGACGGTCACCAGCGCGGCGGGTGCGCCGGGCAGGATCGCGCGCAGCCAGGCGGTGTGGTTTTCGACGGTGGCGTACTTGAGGCTGGCGTCCTCGATGGCGATGACTCGATCTGCGCCGTGACCGGCGACGCCGCTGATGCTAGCGGCCTGTTCGCAGAGAACCAGCAGGCTGACGTTCTTGCCGAGGGCGTCGGCCAGTTTACGGGCCTGGGAGAGGGTCTGGTGGGTGGAGAGACGCACGGCGCCATTGGCGTGATCGGCCAATACGACCACGTCGCCGGCCAGGTTCAGCGAGGCCAGATCCGCGGCAGCGAAGCTGAGCGCGCTTTCCTGATGACCCGCACTGGCGGCGGTGCCGCCGAGGTTGAGGGTCTTGTCCTTGTTGACCAGGATCTCGAAGGCCTGTTTCGCCAGTTCGGAACCGTCGGCGCCCTTGAGCACTTGGTTGCGGCGCTCGCTTTTGACCGGGGCGATCGAATCGATGGCGCTGCGGTTGGCGGCGCCGGTGTTGACGCTCATGATGTTGCGGGTAAATTTCTTGGCGGCCATCACGCCCTTGAGCGAGGTGAAGCGTGCGCTATCTTTGCCGTTGAGCCAGTCGGTGGTGCCAAAGACCGCGGGCAGGGCGACGTTGTAGACGAATTTATCGTTGCCGCTGATGACCGTGGCGCTGACAGAGCTGAGATCGGCGGCCGGCTTGATCTCGTTGACGCCGCTGTAATAGGGCAGACCGAGCAGCTGGGCGAGGGCGGGACCGACGACGCCGTGGGCGTAATCCCAGGACTCGCGGCCGACGAAAATCAGGTTGGGCCGCTCGGGCAGCTGCTGAACCATGGCGGCGAGCATTTCGGCCACGGCAAAGGCATCGCGCTTTTGGATATCGTCCAACTCGACGGCGTGGACGCCGAGCGAGGAGGCATCCTTGGGCTGAATCATGGCGATGGCGCCCTGTTGAAGGGCCTGAACTTCCTTGGCCTCGCCGATGGTGAGCAGGTCGAGCCGGGTCTGACCGGGAAAAGTCTCACCAAAAGTAATCGCGGCCTCGAGGCCGACTTCGCCGTACTTGCCCATGATTTTCTTGGGACCGGAGAGGACGTTGCCGCCAATGATCTCCATGGGGCCTTCGGTGTCGGCCATTGGAGAGAGCAGGCAGGCGATGTTGAGCTTACTCATGAAAGGATCTCCTTGCGATGATTACCGCTTCTTCGCGTGGCGGAAGGGCTGGTCGCTGCGCATCAAAAAACGCCGGATGAGCGGGGCCGAAGGCCCGACCAAACAAGATAGCACAGCCGGAATCTGAGCCGGAACGGAATAACTGCACCGACCGCATTTAAGCAGATTTCGAAAGCGCGTGGAAGAGAAAGGTGAACATGTGTTCATTTTTCTCGACGCGCCAGCAAGGACCTGCTTCAGTTCCGGTTGCGCAGGTAGTCGAGGGCCCTCACCTGGGAGGCGTAGTCTATTTCCACCAGACTCGGCTTGATGCTGCGGTTCTGACCGACCTGGTAGGCTTTGCGCTGCAGGTACCAGGGCATCTGGTAGAAACTGCGCTCGTTGGGCGAGCAGATTTCGGTCGGCTCGGTGCCCCTCAGGAAGTATGCCGTGACGGTGTCGCCCGCGTCGCAACCGCAGTCCTTCGTCAGCTTTTTGCCGGAATAGTAATCGACTGGTACGGCGACCACACCCTCGGGCACGGGGAAGGCCTGGTCTTTGAGCTCGCTCTTGATCAGCTCCATGAACCGTACCCAGATCGGCAACGCGGTATTGCTGCCCGTCGCGCCCCGGCCGATCGATTCGTTGGCGTCGCGGCCGACCCACACGCCCACCGCCAATTGCCGGGTGAAGCCGATGAACCAGGCGTCGGTATAGTCGTTGGTCGTGCCGGTCTTGCCGGCGATATGGCGGAAGCCGATGCGGCGGGCCAGAGCGCCCGTGCCCTTGCGGCCGCGGATGACATCGGTCATGGCGTCGGCAACGAGGAACGCGTTCTGGGGCGAGATCACCTGCTCGCCCTTTTTGGGGTTGCGCTCGATCGGGAAGCTCTTGGCGTCGAGGATCTCGGTGATCAGTCGTGGCTCGTAACGGATGCCCTCGCGGGCGAACGTGCCGTAGGTCAGGGTCATGTCCTGCAGGGTGATCTCGGGTGCCCCAAGGGCCAAGCTCGGGTAGGGCAGGAGGTTGGCGCGGTCGAGCAATTTGAGCTTTTCCGCGTATTCGATGACGTGGTCGTAGCCGACCTGGTTGAGCAGCTTGACGGCGACAATGTTGGTCGACTGCGAAAGCGCGCGCCGCAAGGTGATGCGGCCGTCGTAGGTGGCGTCGTAATTGTGGGGCTCGTAGGGCTCAGGCCGCGCCACCAAACCGGCATCGGTGCGGCGCTGGGGGGCCAGCTCGAGGGTGCCGTCATCGGTCTTGCGCAGCTGTGAGGGGTCCCAGAACTGGGTAGGTTCGTCGGCGATCGTGTCGGCGATGGTGACGCCGTTTTCCAGGGCCGCGCCATAGACGATCGGCTTGATCACGGAGCCGACCTGGCGACGCGCTTGGTCGGCGCGGTTGAACTTGCTGGTCGTATAGTCGCGGCCACCGACCATCGCAAGAATGTCGCCGGAGCTGGGGTCAATCGCGATCAGCGCGGCCTCGATGTCGGGAACCTGATCGAGAACCAGGTCGTAGGGAAAGCTGTGCACGGCGCTGACCGGTTTGGGCTGTTCCAGGGTACGGCCTTCGGCGGCGGCCTTGTCGATCTCCTCTTGGGTCGGCGCGGCTGGCGGCGTTGCGTCCTTCCAGTCATGTAGCGAGAACAGCGGCAGGTCGCCGACTTTGAAGCGCTTGCGCAGGTCGGGAATCTTGCCGACCCAGGCCATGTTCGCGGAGGTCAGCTTGATCTTGGTGTCGCGAATCCGCACCGTCAGGGTCTCTGGCGTGACCCGCGTGACCAGACCGCGCAACTCGATGCCAGGTTGGAAACTGCGGTTCCAGGTGGGGTCGAAATAACTGTCGAGGATGTCTTCGGCGTCACCGCCGCTGAGCTTAAAGACAGAGGGGCAATCCCAGTGGCGATAACCCAGGCTCTTGTCCTTCTCCTTGAGCCCAAAGCGCACGGCCTCCTCGGCGGCGCGCTGAAAGCCGATATCGAGCGTGGTATAGACGTCCCAGGCGGAGGTGCGCACGTTCTCCTCGCCGTAGGTGTCGAACAGGTGGCGGCGCACCTTGTCGGTGAAATGGCCAGCCAGGCCCTGGGCGGCGTCCTGTTTTTCCCGCAATTGCAGCGGTGTTTGGATCGCCTTGCGATAGATATCCTTGGTGATGTAGTTCTCTTCGTACATGCGCTCGAGCACGAGGTCGCGCTTGGTGCGCGCACGCTCGGGATAGCGGAACGGATTGAAGCGCGAGGGCGCCTGGGGCAGACCTGCTAGGGTCGCGCACTCCTCCAAGGACAGTGCGCCTACGGATTTACCGAAATAGTACTTGGCCGCGGCCTCGATACCGAACTGGTTGTTGCCGAAGGGGACCTCGTTGGCGTACATGGCAAACAGCTCTTCCTTCGTGAACAGCGCCTCCAACTGGACGGCCAGGAACTGTTCCTTCAGTTTGCGCTTGTAGGAGCTGCGGCTGTCCTTGGTGATGTTCTTGACCAGCTGCTGGGTCAGGGTCGAGGCGCCGCGCATGGTGCCGTGGATGATGTTGTCCTTGATGGCGGCGAGGATCCCAAACGGCGAGACGCCGACATGAGTGAAAAAGTTTTCGTCCTCGACCGCGACCATGGCATGCACGAAGTCGCTGGGAATATCGCCAAAGTCCAGCACGATCCGCTTCTCGGTCGAGATCGTTGCCAGCAGCACGCCGTTGCGGTCGTGGATCTTGGTATAGAGCTTGGGCTTGTAGGCCTTGAGTTCGTCCAGGTCGGGGAAGCGGGCGCCCTGCCAGATGATGTAGCGACCGGCGCCAAGTCCGGCGCCAATGCCCAAAACGATCGCGACAAAGCTCCAAATGAGAAAGCGCGGCGTCCATTTAGAGCGCAGGATTTGTTGGAGTTTGGCCATCGGCAAGGCATCGAGGAAGCGCCGGCGCGGCGGTTCGGCGTAGACGGCATCGCCGCTGTCGGTATTCTGACCCGCCTCCTGTTCGGCATCCGGGCCGGGCTCTGGGTCGCCGGCGTCGGGCGCAGTCTGGTGCGCCTGGGCGCCAGGTTCGTCCTGGGGTCTGTCGAGCGGGTCTTGTGCTTCCATGGTCTATCCCGTGCAGACCCGCACCACTTCTGAGAAAGTGGTCGAGCCCTCGATGATGCGGCGAATGCCGCACTCCATCAGCGTTTCCATCCCTTTCTGGCGCATGGCCTGCTTGAGGGTAATCGTATCCTTGTTCTGGGCGATCAGCTTGCGCACCGTATCGTCGCTTTCGAACAATTCGAAAATGCCGATCCGGCCGCGAAGGCCGGTGTAGCGGCAGTGATGACAGCCCTTGCCGCGTTTGGCGCGCAGGGGTTTGCCGGACTTGGTGCGGATATTCAAGACCTGAAGCTGGGCCTGAGTCAGCAGTTCGGTCATCTCGCAATGAGGGCAGATGCGC
Source organism: uncultured Holophagae bacterium (assembly GCA_964423555.1). Classification (GTDB taxonomy): domain Bacteria; phylum Acidobacteriota; class Holophagae; order Acanthopleuribacterales; family Acanthopleuribacteraceae; genus CAYRFM01. The sequence continues at coordinate 30,823 of CAYRFM010000054.1, forward strand.
CGCACCAGGCGCTGGGCCAGCACGCCTAAAAGCGTACTGGCGATGAGGAAGGGTTCGCCGCCGAGGTCGACGAGGCGGGCGACGGCTCCGACCGAATCGTTGGTGTGAAGCGTCGAAAACATGAGGTGACCGGTGAGGGCGGCCTGCAGGGCGTAGGTGGTCGTCTCGTGGTCGCGGATCTCGCCGACCATGATTACATCCGGGTCCTGGCGCAGGATCGAACGCAGCGCGTTGGCGAAGCCCAGGTCGACGATGGGATTGACAGCCACCTGGTTGAAGGACTCGTTGATCATTTCGATCGGGTCCTCGATGGTGGTGACATTGCACTCGCGAGTGGCGATGCTGTTGAGCGCGCTGTAAAGCGTGGTCGTCTTGCCGCTGCCGGTTGGACCGGTGACCAGGACCATGCCGTGGGGCTCATGGATCAGGCGGTTGAAGCTGTCGTACTCTTTGTCGCGGAAGCCCAGTTCCTGCAGGCTCATCATGCCGATCTCGGGATCGAAGATCCGGATCACCAGCTTCTCGCCAAAGGCGACGGGCAGAATCGAGCAGCGCAGCTCGACCTCTTTTTCCTTGAGCTTGGTCTTGAGCCGGCCATCCTGGGGCTTGCGACGCTCGGCAATGTCCATGCGACTGAGGACTTTGATCCGCGAGACGACCGCTGCGTGAACCTTGGGCGACATGTTCTGAATATCGTGCAGCACGCCGTCGATGCGGAAGCGGATGATGGCGTATTCCCGTTTGGGCTCGATATGGATGTCGCTGGAGCCCTGGTCGTAGGCATAGACGAGTAGGTATTCGACGGCCTTGATGACGTGGGAGTCCGAGGCCTCCAACTCGCGCTCGCTCTTGAGCTTGACCAGCTGTTCGAGGTTGCCGAGGTTGAGGATCGGCTCCAGATCCTTTTCTGCCTTCTGGACCGAGTGGCGGAAGCCATAGAACTCGGTCAGCACTCGCACGACCTCGTTCTTGGGGGCGACGACCGGTTTGATCTCCTTGCCGGTATTGCGCTTGAGGTTGAACAAGAGCTCCAGGTCGAAGGGATCGACCATGGCGCAGACCAGGGTATCTTCGCTCTCCAAAGCCAGTGGCACGACCAGGTACTTGCGAGCGAAGGGCCGCGAGATCGTACCGCTGAGCAGGTCCGAATTGACCTTCAACGGATCGATATGAACGAAGGGCACATTCTTCTTCTCGGCGATGTACTGGCTGAGTCGGTCCTCGCTGAGTTTGCGGGCGGGGTCCTCAAGGAACAGCGGCATGTTGAGCACAACGTCGATCGGGTGGATATGGCTAGGGTTGGCCATGGGTCCCGCGTACTGGTCGCGATCGCTGCGAAACAGCGCCTGGCGGACCTTGCCCTCAGCCTTTTTCTGTTGCTCCGCTTCCTGTTCATTAATGTAATGGCGCTCGACCAACAGGTTCAGCAGAAAGTGAACATCCATATCGGGGAGCTCTCCTCCGGATCTCTGCGCCTCGCCACACACAAAGGGGCGTCCTGGACCTTTGTACCATAAGCACGGCGTACTGGAAAGCGAACAATGGCAAAGGTTTCTGGCTGTGTGGACGATCACGCTCGGTGCATCTCCTGGGTGAACACGCCAAGCAGACTGCGGTGTCGCGCGTTTTGCGCTACAATGCGGCCCAGATGGAAGAACACAAGGAGGCGCGTGATGCGTAACGGATCCCTGATTTTGCTGATGATTTTGGCCACGGCCGTTCAGGCCGCCGAGGGTGGCAAGAAAGTCTATCATCCCGAGGCCGATGCCAAGGCCGAGCTGCAAAAGGCCGTGACCGCCGCCGATGGCATAGGCAAACACGTCCTGGTCGTGATCGGCGGCAACTGGTGCGTCTGGTGCATGAGGCTCGACAAACTGTTCCACGACAATGCCAAGGTCGCACAGAACCTGGCGGCCAATTACGTAGTCGTCCATATCAATTACAGCGAGGAAAACAAGAACGAGGCGCTGCTGGCCGAGCTCGGCTTCCCGCAGCGCTTCGGCTTCCCGGTCCTGCTGGTACTCGACGGCAAGGGCAAGCTGCTGCACACCGAGGACTCGGGTGCGCTCGAAGCGGGCAAGGGTCACTCGCCCGAGAAGGTCCTGACCTTTCTCAACAACTGGACGCGCGCGGCACTCGACCCCGCCAGTTACCGCTGACCCGGCGTCGGCTTCCGCCCGGCCTCAGGTGACGACGCTGAGGTGGAAGCCCGCCATATCGTGGAGTCGGCCTTCAAGCAGGTCCAGCTCGTCGCGGCCAAAACTTGTCACCGTGCGACCGCCTTCATTCATGAGGATCCGACTGCCGCGCTTGCCTTCCTCCAGGCTAAAGCGCAGGTCGGCGCCGGCCGGCTGGAGGCGGTGATTGAGGCGCTCGACGAGATCGCGCATCTGCGCCAGCTCCTCGCCCTGGCCGCTCTCCGCGCCGGCTGTCGGCCGAAACGCCGGTCGTGCGATCGCGGCGGCCTCGCGGCGCGTTGCCCCAAAGGTTGGCGTCTGGCCGTAGCGGGAATAGGTCAGGGTGACTGAGGATAGCATCGGCTTCTAGGACCTCGCGGGTTTAGGAGAGCAACTGCAGCAGCGACTCGGACGAAAGATTGGCCTGGGCGATTGCGGCCGAACTGCTCTGCGACTGGATCTGCAGGCTGGTCAGGCGCACGGCCTCGGTGGCGACGTCGGTGTCGCGGATGCGGCTGTCCTCCGCGAAATGGGCATCGATGCGGTCGTTGAGGGCGTCGATGTTGCGCTCGATGCGGTTCTGCGCGACTCCCAAGTCCGCACGCTGGCGCGTGACGGCGTTCAGCGCGGCCCGCAGGCTGACCAGCGCCGTGCTGGCGGTCGCGGTGGTCAGCACGTCCGTGCCGGTCAGGCCGAGGTTGGCGGTGGAGATCGACTGAGTCGTGATTGCGACCCGGTTGCTCGTGCTGCCGAACTCGGTGCCCAGATCGACGTTGAGGCTGACCCCGCTGGGTCCGAAGACCGGGTTGTCGTTGACCCGGGTGTTGTCGTTGAGCTGGTCGAGGCTGGCCAATAGATCTTGGAACTCGGTGTTGCGCGCCGTCTTGGCATGGCCGTTGTCGCCGCCAACCGCATCGGAGGCAGACCATTCGGCCAGCTCCATGGCGCGCAGAATCGTGTTGGAGACCTCGTCGAGGGTCGTGTCGGCGACCTGGGCCAAATTGATGCCGTCGAAGTTGCTCTGGCGCAGCTGGCGCATGGCCTTGATTTCGGAGCGGATCTGATTGGAGGTCGTGTAATCCGCTGGCGCCTCGCTGGCGCGGCTGAAGCTTTCGCCGCTGCTGAGGCGCTCGGTTGTTTTGCCCTGGGCCTCATCGTTGCGCTGTAGGTGGAAGAGGGCATTGAATGCGCCAAAATTGCCTGAAATCGATGTCATGGAATCCTCCCGCGAACGTGCCTTTCGGGGGCCATGGCACGCTTGCCAGGCGACAGAGCAAGGCCCTTGCCAAGCTTCGTCAGGAACGCTAAGGGACAGATTGCAAGTGTTTTACGGGTTTTCCTGGCAAAGCGATGAGAATTGTGCCAAGATGAGGAGACATCTTGACTCGGTAAAATTTTCCAGCATTGGGGTCCGAGAGGTAATAAATGACCAGTTTGATCGTCAACGACCAGCCTGCCTTGGAGTTTTCAACCACTGCGGGCCAGAGTCTGTTCGACGTCCTCTTGGCTGCTCAGGACAGCTGGGACAGTACTCAGATCATTACGCGGCTGGAAGTCAACGATGAGCCGGTCGAACCGCTCGAGGAAGCCACCCTGATGGCGATCCCCGCCCATGAGGTCGCGATCCGCATCACGTTGGAGGCCTCCACGCCGCGCACGCTCGAGGACACGATCGACGAGGCCAACGCGTACCTCGACAGGCTTCGGACCGGCTTCGAGGAGGTGGCGGGCCGCATTCGCACCTTCAACGATACCGACGCCCACACCATGCTGCGCGATGGCATTCAGGGCATGGCGACCCTGCTGGAGCTGGTGGACAACCTCTATCAGAAAGCACAGATCCCACAGGAGATGCGCGACGAACTCAACCAATTCATGCGCGGCATCAACGACAAGAGCCAGGAGATGACCGACGCCCAGGAGAGTGGCGACCCGACCCTGATCGCCGATATCGTCGAATATGAGTTCGTGGATGCGGTGGTCGACCTCAAGGGTCTCTTGGCCAGGGCCACGGACCGGCTTTAACCCGGCCGGAGGTGTTTCATCGAACTCCTCGCCGAGCACAGCCTGAGCGAGCACCGCGCAGCTTTCGATGCGCTGGTTGACCAGACGCCCGAGGTCGATCGCTACTGCAGTCTCAGTGCCTGGGGCTTGGCCGCACATCGTGCCTTTCACCCGGCTGCCGAACCCCTGCTGCTGCGCTCCGACCTAGGCTATGCGGCCCTGGCGCGCCATCGCACGCCGTCCGAGCAGCGAATCCTGATGCCGCTGGAGGCCTGTTGGCTGCTCGGCAGTCCCCTGGTCTCGCCCCGGATCGGCGCGCTCGCCGAGGAGCTCGGCCGCTTTCTCCGGGGGGGTCACCTACCATGGGACCGGCTCCTGATGGCCGGCTTGCTGCCCGGTGGGCGCGTCTTTCGCCAGGTGGCGACCGCGCTGCTGCAGTGCGGACCCGTCTACATGGGGCCCACCACGACGCGCCGTATCGCCGCGCTCGCCGGCGGTCTCGACGGCTATCTGGCTCGGCGGACGGCCAAGTTCCGCAAAAACCTGCGCCGCAGCGAGCGACTCGTCGCGGGCGCCGACCTGCGTTTTGAATGGTGGAACCGACCCACCAGCGCGGCTGAGTGCGAGCGCCTGTTCGCGCGGCTGCTTGCCGTTGAGGCGCGCGGCTGGAAGGGGAGCGCCGGTGTCGGCATCGACCACGGCGACATGTGCTGCTTCTACCGCCAGCTGATGGCACTGCAAGGTCCAGAAGGGTCTATTCGCCTAGGGTTCGCCCGTCAGGGCGAATGCGACCAGGCCTATATTCTCGGTGGCGTCCACAACGGCATCTACCGCGGCTATCAATTTAGCTTCGCCGTCGAGCACGAGGCTCTGGGTCTCGGCAACTGGATGCAGCTGCGCGCCATCGAGCAGCTCTGCGCCGAGGGCGCGGCCTACTACGACCTTGGCTCCGATATGGCTTACAAGGTAGCTTGGTCCGATGGTCCGCTGGAAACCTGTACTCTGGTGGTGCAGTCAGATGCCCCGGCAACGCCTTCGCCACAGAGCTAGGTCCTGCGGGCAATTCGAGGCTTAGGCGTAGCGATGGCGGTAGCTGTCGTCCTCGTAGGGGATGGGGTCCTCGGCGCCGGCGCGATGGAAGCCGCGCAGGCGCAATGCGCAGCTGTCGCAGTGGCCGCAGGCGCGCTCTAGACCTTGGTAGCAGGACCAGGTCAGGTGCAGCGGTGCGCCCAGCTCAAGGCCACGGGCCACGATCTGGGCTTTGGACATAGCGATCAGCGGGGTTTCGATGCGGATGTGCGTTTCCGGCCGCGTGCCCTGTTCGATCAGGGCGTTGAAGGCCTCGACGAAGCTCTTGCGGCAATCGGGATAGCCCGAGCTGTCCTCCTCGACGGCGCCGAAGAAGATGCGCGTCGCTCCGATCACTTCGGCCCAGGAGGCTGCGATCGCCAACAGGTGGGCGTTGCGGAAGGGCACATAGGAGCTGGGAATTTCGTGGGTTTCCAGGTCCGGCTCGGTGACCTGCATCGCCGGGTCGGTCAGGGAAGAGCCGCCTATGCGCCTGAGGTGATCCAGGTTGGTGATCAGGCGCATGGCGTTGAAATGGTCGCAGATCGCCTCGAAGGCCACTAGTTCGCGCGCTTGAGTGCGCTGACCGTACTGCACGTGCAGCATCGCCAGGTCGTAATCGCGGTGCGCGATCGTCGCGCAGACGCAGCTATCCATGCCACCACTTGCCAGTACCACTGCTCGTTCTCTCATTTTCCCGCTACGTCTCCCCATAAAAGTTTGTGCAACTGGATCTGGAAGCGCACCGCCAGCCCACTCGCGATGACCTGCTCGGCCAGTGCGCCCTTGTCGGCGATGCTCCAGATCGGCGATATCAAGACCTGAAAGCGTCGATCCAGCCGATGCTCGCGGATGCGCTCGAGGCTCCAGGCCAGGTCGGCCTCCGAGCAGACCACGAACTTGAGCTCATCGGTTGCGCGCAGGTGCTCGAGGTTGGACCACAGCATGCGGTCCGATTCGCCGCTCTCCGGTGTCTTGATGTCCAGCAGCGTGTGAACGCCCGCCGGCAGGCCGGCAATCGAAACTGCGCCGGAGGTTTCCAGGAGCGGCGTGTGGCCGGCCTCGATCAGGCGCGCCATGAACGGCCATACGGCCCGTTGGTGCAGGGGCTCGCCGCCGGTGATCTGCACCAGGGGCGCGCCCTGCTCGGCCACGTAGTCCAGCAATTCGTCGAAGTCGGCCCACTGGCCGCCGTAGAACGCGTATTCGCTATCGCAGTAACTACAGCGCAACGCGCAGCCCGTCAAGCGGATAAAGGTACAGGGCAGACCGACATGGCTGCCCTCGCCCTGCAGCGAGAGGAAGCGTTCCGTTAGCTTGAGGCGCGGGCGGTAGCGGATCGAATTGCCCGCGCCATCCTCGTAGACCAACATGTCAGAGGGTGGCTCCAACGCCGACCAGGAATTCCAGGCGGTCGCCGATCTTGTAGCCGCTGGGAATGGTCGTGTCAAAGAATTCGGCGGGAATGGGTTCGTTGAGTTTGGGGTCCTGCAGCGTCAGACCGAACGTGTCGCCGTCCTTCATGACGCCTTCGATGCGGTACATGAGATAGTGCTCGTCGATCCAGATCTGGACCTCCGCGAGACGCTTCTTGACCCGGCGCTTGGTCGGCGTCAGGCGCAGGTGGTGGCCGTTGGGGTGTTCGCCATTGACCAGCTTTTCGACCACGAAGTTTTCCGAGATCGACTTGAGCTTGTCGGAGAGCAGGCGCTCGACGATGCGGCCGTTGCGCTTCTTCATCTTGACCCGGTCGGCGCGCTTGGCCTTGGCCGAGAGCGAGACGGTCTCCTCATTGGTGATGACGATGACCATGTCGTATTGGGGGTCGAAAACGAACTTGAAACCGCTCTGGCGCCGGTAGTAGAAGGTGCCCTCCATCACCACCGGTTCCTTGATCAGGCTGACTTCCTTGCGCTGCTTGAAGCGCGCCTCCAGCGTCTGAATGGTGGCCGTCTTGGCATCGACCTTGTTGATCAAATCGACCAGCTTGGGATCCAGCGGCGGCTTTTTGGCCTTTTCGGGGCCGGTAGCCATGACCTGTAGGGCGGTCAGGGCGATGAGCAGGAAAACAAGTGCGCGCATACTTTACTCCACGGTCACATAGGTTAGCGAAGACCGAAGCCGCGGCACAAGCGGTGCCTGCCAACGGGTGCATCTATGTCGATACGTGCCACCGGCCTGAACCGGGACATAAAAAAAGCGGCCTTCGCGAAGGCCGCTCTTTTCTTAAAGCTGAGCGATCGCGCTGATTAGGCGACGCGCTTGGAGATTTTGCCGCGCTGGATGCAGCTGGTGCATACCCATACGCGACGCGATCCACCGTTGGCAAGGACCACGCGCAGTTTCTGCAGGTTGGGTTGCCAGCGCTTGATGCTCACGTTGTGAGCATGAGAAATCTTGTGTCCTTTTTGGTAGCCTTTGGAGCATACCGAACAACTTTTAGCCATTATCGGACCTCTGTCAATTGATCGAGCCTGCGTATGAGCCGGGTAGGAGCCCACACAAAGACGTAGAGTATAACCATGTGATGGGGCGATGTCAACAAGCGCGCGTGGCGAAGTTGACAATTTTGCCATGGCCGGCGCGGGCGTGCGCGGTTACAATGAGGGGCATTCGAGCGAGCGGAGGTTTCCATGACATACATCCTCTACAGTTATTGGCGCAGTTCCTGTTCCTGGCGCGTGCGCCTGGCGCTACATCTCAAGGGCATCCCTTTCGAGTACCGGTCCGTGCACCTGGTCCGCGACGGCGGCGAGCAACATACCCAATCCTACCTTCGCCTCAATCCTATGGGTCAGGTCCCGGCGCTGCATGACACGGCGCTCGATCGCGTCGTCACCCAGTCGCTCGTGATCATCGACTATCTCGAACTGCGCCACCCTGAACGCCCGCTCTATCCGGCCGACCCCTTTCAGGCCCTGCGTGTGCGCGCGCTTTGCGAGTCGATCAATTCCGGCATCCAGCCGCTTCAGAACCTGGCCGTGTTGCAGCAGTTGGGCAGCCGCTTCGGCGCCGATGACGCGGCTCGCAGCCAATGGGCGGCCCACTTCATCACGCGCGGCTTCGACGCCCTCGAGACCCAGCTCGCCCAGACCGCCGGCCGCTACAGCTTCGGCGACGAGGTTACCGCGCTCGATTGCTGCCTGATCCCGCAGATCTACGGGGCGCACCGCTTTGGCGTCGACATGGGCCGCTATCCGACCCTGAGCCGTATCGATGCTGCCTGTCGCGAGCTGGAGGCCTTTCAAAAGGCCGACGCCGCGGCCCAGGTTGACGCAGTATGAGCGAGGCGCCCATGAGCGAGTTCCGCGACCCTAAACTGGTGATCAGCAAAGTCTACACTCGCGGCGGCGACAAGGGCCAAACCAGCCTCGTCGGTGGCCAGCGCGTCCCCAAGGACCATCCCCGCATCGAAGCCTACGGCACCGTCGACGAGCTCAACGCCCAGGTGGGCTCGGCCCTGATCTCCGCCGCTGCCGACCTGCCCGAGGGTCATGAGCGGGACTGGTTCTGTCAGACCCTCGTCAGGGTCCAACACGAGCTCTTCAACCTCGGTGCCATCCTTGCCACCCTGCCCGCCGACGTCCACCCCCAGCAGCCGCGCATCCTCCCGAGCGACATCACCCAACTGGAGGTCGATATCGACCGCTGCAACGAGCACCTGCCGACCTTGCGCTCTTTTGTCCTGCCCGGCGGCTGCCGCACCAACACCGACCTCCACCTCTGCCGCACCATCTGTCGCCGCGCCGAGCGCATCCTCGTCGCCCTCGGCCAGCACGAGGAGGTCGACGCCCCATCGCTGCAGTACCTCAACCGCCTCAGCGACGCCTTCTTTGTCTGGAGCCGCTATGTCATCCACCTGCGCGGCGGCGCGGAAGTGCTCTGGCAACCCAACGCCCATAAGCGCTGAGCCGGGTCGCGGGCCCGACCCGTGCTTCGTGCTAGATTGGCGGTCGCGGACGGCTGCCGCTTTCGGAGGTCATCGTGAAAGACCGCATTTTCAGGGAACCCTTGAGCAAACTCGCCGGTTTCGAGTTCGATGCCCGCGTCGCCGAGGTCTTCGACGACATGCTCGACCGCTCGATTCCCTTCTATGCCGAGGTCCAGCGCATGATCGTCGACCTCGTCAGCCACTACTATCAAGAGGGTAGCGCCATTTACGACCTCGGCTGCTCGACCGGCATTCTCCAGGCCAAGCTGATCCAAGCCTACCCGCAAATCGCCCACACCGTCGGCGTCGACAGCTCCGAGGCGATGATCGCCAAAGCCCGCGAACGCCTCGAGGCGATGCCCTTCGCCGGTCGACTCGAGCTGATCCACGGCGATATCCGCCAAGAGCCCATTGAAAACGCCTCGATCGTGATCATGAACTACACGCTCCAGTTCGTGCGGCCGCTCCACCGCAACCAGGTCGTGCAACAGATCTTCGACGGCCTCCTGCCTGGCGGCATCTTCATCCTCTCCGAAAAAGTGATCGAGGAATCCAATCACCTCTCGCGCCTGTTCATTGATATGTATTACCGCTTCAAGCGGCGCCAGGGCTATACCGAGATGGAGATCAGCCAGAAGCGCGAGCGCCTGGAAAACGTGTTGATCCCTTACCAGAGCGCCGAACTGCGCGCGCTGCTCGATCAGGCGGGTTTTGAGGCCGCCGAAACCTTTTTCAAATGGAACAACTTCACCTCTCTGATCGCCGTCAAGGGCCTCGACTGAGCCGGGAGCCGAGCATGCGACCGATCTACCTCGACCACCACGCCACCACCCCGCTCGACCCCCGCGTGCTGGACACCATGCTGCCCTACCTGCGCGAGGAGTTCGGCAATGCCGCCAGTGTCGAGCACCGCTACGGCTGGGTCGCCGAGGAGGCCGTCGCTCAAGCCCGCAAGACCCTGGCCGCCGCCCTGGGCGCCAGGAGCGAGACCGAGATCGTCTTCACCTCCGGCGCCACCGAGAGCAACAACCTCGCCCTGCTCGGCGCCATGCGCGCCATGCGCGCTCGCGGCGATCACCTGATCACCCTGGCCACCGAGCATAAAGCCGTGCTCGACCCCGTCGCCGCCTGGTGCCGCGAGGGTGGCCGTGCCACCGTCCTGCCCGTCCAACCCGACGGTCTCGTCGACCTCGACCACCTGCGCAAGGCCCTCGAGCAACGCACCGCGCTTGTCTCGGTCATGCTCGCCAACAACGAGATCGGCGTCATCCAGCCGCTCGCAGCCATCGGCGCGCTCCTGGCCGAACGCGGCATTCTGCTCCACTGCGACGCCACCCAGGCCTTTGGCAAGCTGCCCATCGACGTCGAGGCCATGGGTATCCACCTGCTCTCGCTGTCGGCCCACAAACTCTATGGGCCCAAGGGTATTGGTGCACTGTATGTGCGTCGCCGCAATCCCAGGGTCACGCTCCAGCCGCTCGTCTATGGCGGTGGTCACGAGCGCGGCATGCGCTCCGGGACCCTCAACGTGCCCGCCATTGTCGGCCTGGCCGAGGCCACGCGCCTGGCCCTGGCCGAGATGGACGACGAGCGCGCCCGCATTGGCCTGATGCGCGATCGCCTGCTCGCCGGTCTGCGCGCCGTCTACCCGACCATGTCGCTCAACGGCCATCCCGAACTGCGCCTGGCCGGCAACCTCAACATCGCCTTTCCTGAACTCGACGTCGCCCTGCTCGTAAAAGAGATTTACGGCGAGATCGCCCTCTCGACCGGGGCCGCCTGCACGTCCGCTGAGCCCGAGCCCAGTCACGTGCTGCGCGCCATCGAGCACCGCGTGGGCGAGCGGGCCAGCTCCTCGATCCGCATCGGCATCGGCCGTTTCAATACCGAGTCCGAGCTGGACCGCGTGCTCGAGCGACTCGTCCACGCGCGGGCCCTGGCCCGCTACCGCTGACGCACCCGCCGTTTGGGTGTATAATGGTCCTGGAAGATTTTGCATGGGGGTTGACACCATGATCAGCTTTACCGAAGACGCGCAAAGTGAACTGGCGCGCATCATGAACAACGAAGGCAAGGGGAACCTTGGCGTGCGCCTCGGCGTCAAGGGCGGTGGCTGTTCCGGTTTCACCTACGTGATGGAGTTCGCCAATCAGGAGCGCGAGGGCGACACCATCGAGAACGGCGAGCGCACGCCCGTCTTCGTGGATCCGAAGTCTATGACCTACCTGAACGGCCTCGAGATCGACTTCGAGAACGAAATCCTCAACCGCGGTTTCCGCTTCAACAACCCCAACGCCTCCAAATCCTGCGGCTGCGGCACCTCGTTCGCCGTTTGAGCTCCGCTCTCAAGAGCAGATCTCGGCGATCAGCGCCTCGTCCGGGTTGAGCGCGCGGAAGGTGGTGCGGTTGAACTTGCCCTTCGAGTTCAGCAGTTGCTGCGCCATGCGGTCGACCGCGATCGCGGCCTGCACCGTCTGCAGAAAGCCCTCGATCAGGTCGTCTAGGCCCAAGCCCAACTGGTTGAAATCCCGGTTATCCATCAGCATCAGGCGGTTCGTTTCCGCCTGCCACTCGCCGTCTAGGTCGCGGTAGGAGAGGTTCGTGCCCAACATGTCCCAGCTCTTGCCGACCTCTTCCAGTCGCGCCCTGAGCGGGTCCTTGGCGCGGCGGGCGTAGAGCGCGGTTGGAAAGAAGCCCTCCTCGCCGACGCCGATCATGAAGCGCAGGTCGGCCACGTAGATGCGGCGCTTGCTGTCGGGCACCGTGCCCAGGTGATAGAGCCGCTCGATTGTGCCGCCGGAGCTCCATGAGGCGTTGCCGATCAGGGCCTGGACGATGAAGCGCTGGTAGCTGTGCGGCGTCGCCATGAAGTCGGCCAGCTCGTCCGCATGGGTAATCGTGTAAACGCCCTGGCCGGCGTTGCTGTAGGGATTCTTGACGACCGCGATCCCGCCCAGGCGCTCGACCAGGGCAGGCACCTCGGCCAGCGCCACGTCCCAGATCGAGTGGGGCGTGCGGATCCCCAGGTGCGCGGGCGCCGCCGTTTGGTTGTAGTCGGCATAGGCTTTGGCGGCCAGCATCTTGTTGCGACCGCCGGCCAAGCAGACCAGGACCGGGTTGAAAATGAACGTGCGCGTCAGCGGCGGGATCCGCGTCCAGGGCCGCTGGGTCACATAGCGCAGGGCCGCGCGCACCTTCAGCCAGCGATCGTACTGGTCGCGAATTTCCAGAAAGCCATCGCTGAAGCGCACCCTGGGCTCTGCCGCATCCTCGTAGCAGGGCACCAGGTAGACCGGCTTGCCGGTCAGTTCGGCGAGGCAGCTGGCGTAGCCGGAACACTCCATGAAATTCTTGTCGTAGAGCACCGCTAACACGCCGTCCTGGGGGGTTCGATTCTTGAGTGCCGGCAGGAAGGCCCGCTCCAGCAGCAGGCGATAGCCGCCCTGGTCCTGGATCTCATGGGTCAGCGGTTGCGATTTCTGGCCAGAGGGGCAGGAGTTGAGCTCGATCACCACCATCTTGCGCTGGCCCTGGTCGTTGGTCACGCAAAACAGGTCCGCGCCCCCCCAGCGCAAGTACTTTGGGCGGTAGCGCAGCAGGTTCAGGACCGTCTCGTAGGCGACCATCGGCCGCAGATGGCAGAAGCGCTCGGCGATGCGCTCGTGGCTCATCGCCAGAAAACCCTTGACCAGTGGGTGAAGCTGGGCGTTCAGCACCCGCGTGTAGTAGTGGCGGCTAGCCTCGAAATCGCCGGCGTTGAAAACTATAACCTGATCATGGGAGCCCATGGGGAAGTCCTCTCGTAGCCTTGTTCGGATGTGGTAGTGACCGCTCTGTTTCAGCATACACAATGGCACTGAAAAGGTCCAGACCGCACCGGGTCCCTAGTATGCAGAACGAACCCCGCTGTGGCATGTGGGAAAACGGTCAAAAAGGTATGGACGGGATTTCGCCTCGCTTTGTCGCCGCCGAATCGATCTTGCCTGGCCAGGCCTGGCCAGGGTAGACTTTGAACTGTCCCCAGTTTGCCGCCGGGAGCTCTGCCATGTCGACACCTGCCACAGCAACACCTGCCATGTCCCATGATTGTATGTTCAAGTGGGTCATCTCCGAGTTCCTCGAAGAATTTTTTGAACTGTTCTTTCCCAACGTCAAAGTCCAGAATTGCGAACTGATGGACAAGGAGTTCTACCAAAAGGTCGACATTCAGACCCAGAGCGTCGAGGCCGATCTCTTGATCCTGGCCCAGGTCCTGATCGAGGACAAGCTCTGGCAGCTGGTGATCCTGATCGAACTCAAGAGCCGCAAGGCCATGGCCATGGACCAGATTCGCAGGTACCTGCTGCGCGCCTGTCTGATCACCGACCTGCCGGTCTGGCCGCTGCTTTTGTTCACCGACGACAGCGCATGGCAGTCGCCGGTGGAGGACCGCTTTCCCCTGGCATTCCACAGCGTCGAGGGTTTTACAGAGATCCCCTGTGATATAATCCGACTCAAGGCGTGCAAGAGTGAGGACCTGATTGCCCGGCACTCGCTCTTGGCGAAACTGTTCGCTCTCAAGGCCGAGGGCGGCGCGGACCATACCATCGATCTGGTCCGTGACATTTACCAGTTCATGCAAGCCCACGACAAAACCCTGGAAGACAGTCAGAAACTGGTTGCGGAAAAGTTTGTTGCGACCTACGCCAAACTGGAGCCCCAACAATTGGAAACCCTCAAACAGGAGGTCGACATGGAATGGATGGGCAACACGATTTCGGAACACTACATCCTGATCGGCGAAAAGCGCGGCGAGAAACGCGGCGAGGAACGCGGCGAGAAACGCGGCGAGCAACGCGGCATTCTGAAGGGCGAACTGCAGTCCTTGGAGCGCCTGCTGCGCGAGGGCATGATCGATCAGGCCTACTTTGACAGTGCCAGCTCCAAGCTTCAAGCAGAGCTGGCTAAACTGGAAAAGGCCCTCAAGCGAGCGCCAGTTGCCAAGCGCGCGAGCACCTGAGCGCGGCCTGACCTATGCCAAGCTGAGGTCGACATGGAATGGATGGGCAACACGATTTCGGAACACTACATCCTGATCGGCAAAGAGCAGGGCCTTGCTCTGGGTGAAAAACGCGGCCTTCTAAAGGGCGAACTGCTGACCCTAGAGCGCTTGTTGCTCGATGGTATGATTAACCAAGCTTACTTTGACAGTGCCAGCGTCAAGCTGAAAGCAGGGCTCGCTAAACTAGAGCAGGCCCCCAAGCGCGCCACAGCTGCCAAGCGCGCGAGCCGCTGAGCTATGACAGCCGAAAAGGTCCTGCGGGCGGTGTAGCGCAAGATGCAATCTTTCGCCAGGCGGCGGATGAAAGTAATGAGAAAGTCCTCGCCTAGGCTTGTTCGGATGTGCTTGCGACCGCTCTGTTTCAGCTTAGAACAGAAAAGTTCCTGGCCGCACCGGGTCCCTCGTCGCCGCCGAATCGAGCTTGCCTGGCCAGGCCTGGCCAGGGTAGACTTTGAACTGTCCCCAGTTTGCCGCCGGGAGCTCTGCCATGTCGACACCTGCCACAGCAACACCTGCCATGTCCCATGATTGTATGTTCAAGTGGGTCATCTCCGAGTTCCTCGAAGAATTTTTTGAACTGTTCTTTCCCAACGTCAAAGTCCAGAATTGCGAACTGATGGACAAGGAGTTCTACCAAAAGGTCGACATTCAGACCCAGAGCGTCGAGGCCGATCTCTTGATCCTGGCCCAGGTCCTGATCGAGGACAAGCTCTGGCAGCTGGTGATCCTGATCGAACTCAAGAGCCGCAAGGCCATGGCCATGGACCAGATTCGCAGGTACCTGCTGCGCGCCTGTCTGATCACCGACCTGCCGGTCTGGCCGCTGCTTTTGTTCACCGACGACAGCGCATGGCAGTCGCCGGTGGAGGACCGCTTTCCCCTGGCATTCCACAGCGTCGAGGGTTTTACAGAGATCCCCTGTGATATAATCCGACTCAAGGCGTGCAAGAGTGAGGACCTGATTGCCCGGCACTCGCTCTTGGCGAAACTGTTCGCTCTCAAGGCCGAGGGCGGCGCGGACCATACCATCGATCTGGTCCGTGACATTTACCAGTTCATGCAAGCCCACGACAAAACCCTGGAAGACAGTCAGAAACTGGTTGCGGAAAAGTTTGTTGCGACCTACGCCAAACTGGAGCCCCAACAATTGGAAACCCTCAAACAGGAGGTCGACATGGAATGGATGGGCAACACGATTTCGGAACACTACATCCTGATAGGCGAAAAGCGCGGCATTCTGAAGGGCGAACTGCAGTCCCTAGAGCGCTTGTTGCACGATGGTATGATTAACCAAGCTTACTTTGACAGTGCCAGCGTCAAGCTGAAAGCAGAGCTCGCCACACTAGAGCAGGCCCCCAAGCGCGCCACAGCTGCCAAGCGCGCGAGCACCTGAGCGCGACCTGACTATGCCAATCTGGAGCCCCAACAACTGGAAACCCTCAAACAGGAGGTCGGCATGGAATGGATGGGCAACACGATCTCGGAACACTATATCCTGATTGGCGAAGAGCAGGGCCTTGCTCTGGGTGAAAAACGCGGCATTCTGAAGGGCGAACTGCAGTCCTTGGAGCGCCTGCTGCGCGAAGGCATGATCGATCAGGCCTACTTTGACAGTGCCAGCTCCAAGCTTCGAGCAGAGCTGGCCAAACTGGAAAAGACCTTCAAGCGAGCGCCAGTTGCCAAGCGCGCCAGCACCTGAGCGCGACCTGACCTATGCAGAGCTGGAGCCCCACCAAGCAGGAGGTCGACATGGAATGGATGGGCAACACGATTTCGGAACACTACATCCTGATCGGCGAAAAGCGCGGCGAGAAACGCGGCGAAAAGCGCGGCGAGCAACGGGGCATTCTGAAGGGCGAACTGCAGTCCTTGGAACGCCTGCTGCGCGAGGGTATGATCGATCAGGCCTACTTTGACAGTGCCTGCGTCAAGCTTCAAGCAGAGCTCGCCCAACTGGAAAAGACCCTCAAGCGTGCACCCGTTGCCAAGCGCGCCAGCTGAGCGCGACGAGGCTTGCCGATCCGGCCGCGTTAAACGATCCAACCCCCTGCCCCCAAGAGGTGCCATGAAGCGCAGCGAGCGACTGTTACCACGCCCCCAACGGGTTTTACAGACGGAAGGTCACTTGTTGTTGCCGCCCTTGCTCACCGGCCCCTTGACCGACTTGGCGCCCGTCGCCGTTGCCTGGCTCGAGCAAGCCTTGGCGCCTTTCGCATGTCGCCTCCAAGAGGGCTCTGCCCCTGGTGGGCTCGTCCTGCACGCCGCCGTCGAGCTCCCGCCCGAGGCCTACAACCTGCGTATCGACCCCTCTGGTATCCACATCACCGCCAGCGCGCCTGCGGGCACTTTCTACGCACTCGCCACCCTCTGCCAATGGCTGCGGCTCCACCAGCCAGACCCAGGCAGCCCGGCGCGCATTGAGGCCCTAAGCGTCGCCGATCGGCCTGATTTTCCTGCCCGCGGTGTCATGCTCGACGTCAGCCGCAACAAGATCCCAACCATGGCGACCCTGTTCGCGCTTGTCGACCTGTTCGCCGCGCTCAAATTCAACCAACTGCAACTCTATCTGGAACACAGTTTCGCCTATGCCGGCCACGAGCCCGTTTGGGCCGAGGCCTCGCCGCTGACGGCCGCCGAAATCCTCGAGCTGGATCGCTACTGCGCCGAGCGTTTCATCGAATTGGTGCCTAATCAGAATAGTTTCGGACACTTTCACCGTTGGCTGGTCCACTCCGAATACCGCGACCTAGCCGAGTGCCCCGAGGGCGTGGAACACGCCTTCAGCAGCCAGCCCGAGCCGTTCAGTCTCTGCGCCACCGACCCCCGCGCCCTGGCCCTGCTCGAGGACCTCTACGCCCAGCTCCTGCCGCTGTTCCACTCACGCCTCTTCAATGTCGGCCTCGACGAGACCTTCGATCTGGGCCTGGGCCGCTCCGCCACCGCCTGCGAAACCCGCGGCAAGACCGGCGTTTATCTCGACTTCCTCAGGCGCGTCCATGCCGCCGCTTCTCGCCACGGCCGGCGCATCATGTTCTGGGGCGATATCATCGTCGCTCAACCCGAGCGCATCGCCGACCTGCCCGCTGACGCCATCGCCCTCGAGTGGGGCTACGAGGCCGATCACCCCTTCGCCGAACACGGCGCCGCCTTTGCCCGCTCCGGCAAGGCGTTCTACGTCTGCCCCGGCACCTCGTCCTGGAACGCCTTCGCTGGGCGGGTCGACAACGCCCTCGCCAACCTGCACCAGGCCGCCCACCACGGCCGCGCCCACGGTGCCGCCGGCTATCTGGTCACGGATTGGGGCGATCGCGGCCACCTACAGCCGTTGCCCATCAGTTACCCCGGTTTCCTGGCCGGCGCCGCCTGCGCCTGGCGCGCCGACGACGCGCCCGACCTGGCCCGCATCCGCACCGCCCTAATCGACCTGCTCGAGATCCCGCCCGAACTGGCCGACGCCCTCCTCGATCTGGGCCTCGTCCATAACGCCTGCGGCGCTAGCCCGACCAACGGCACCGCCCTGTTTTTCCTCTACTGGTTCATCGACAAGGACCTCCATTTCGAACGCCTCGCCGGTCTGACCGCCGCCGGCCTGGCCCGCACCCGCGACCAGCTGGCCGCGCTGGTGCCGAGCTTGGCCGCCCGCGCCGACGACACGCCCGCCAACGCGCTGTTGCGTGCCGAACTGCACTGGGTCCGCGACATGCTGGACTGGTGCGCGCAGCTGGGCCTGGCCCGCTTCGCCGCCGGCGCCGACCAGCCCGCCTCTGCCTTGCCAAACCTGCAGCGCCAGCAGCTGCGGGCCCAATTGGAGCGCCTCTGCTCGCGCCGTCAGCCCCTATGGCTGGCGCGCAACCGTCCCGGTGGCTGGCAGCTCACCCAAAAGACCCTCATGCGCATTCGCGACTTCCTTTAGTCCTTGCGTTGTTTGACGACCCCATGCCAAAATTCAGGCCGGCCAGGGGGAAACACCGCGATCGACCAGCGATCGCTTGGGGGCAATCCATGACTGCTTTGATCGAAAAATACCGTGCTTTCTTGCCCGTGACCGAGGCGACACCGATTATCTCGCTCGGTGAGGGCAACACCCCGCTGATTCCCGCGCCTCGCCTCTCCGCCCGCGTTGGTGCCGAGGTCTACCTCAAGTTCGAGGGCGCCAACCCCACCGGTTCCTTCAAGGACCGCGGCATGACCATGGCCATCTCCAAGGCCGCCGAAGCCGGCGCCCGCGCCGTGATCTGCGCCTCGACCGGCAACACTTCCGCCGCGGCCGCCGCCTACGCGGCCCGCGCCGGCATGGCCTGCGTGGTGCTGGTACCCGACGGCAAGGTCGCCATGGGCAAACTCAGCCAGGTCGCCATGACCGGCGCATCGGTCCTGCAGGTCCAGGGCAACTTCGACCACTGCCTGAACATGGTGCGCGAGCTCTCCGAGCGCTACCCCATTGCCCTCGTCAACTCCGTCAACCCGTTCCGCATTGAGGGCCAGAAGACCGGCGCCTTCGAAATCGTCGACGTCCTTGGCCAGGCGCCCGACTACCAGGCCATGCCCGTCGGCAACGCCGGCAACATCACTGCTTATTGGGCCGGCTACCAGGCCTACCAGGCTGCCGGCAAATGCGCCAGCCTGCCCAAAATGCTCGGCTTCCAAGCCGCCGGCGCCGCGCCCATCGTCCACGGCCATCCCATCGAAGCGCCCGAGACCGTGGCGACCGCAATCCGTATCGGCAACCCAGCCAGCTGGCAACAAGCCTTGGCCGCGCGCGATACCTCCGGCGGTCTGATCGACCTGGTCACGGATGAAGAGATCCTGGCCGCCTACCGCCTGCTCGCCGCCGAAGAAGGCGTCTTCTGCGAGCCCGCCTCGGCCTCGGGTGTCGCCGGCATCCTCAAGCTGGCGCCCAGCGGATTCTTCAAGAACCGTCCCAAAATCGTCTGCATCCTCACCGGCCACGGCCTCAAGGACCCGGCGACCGCTATGTCCTGCGGCAACCCCGAGGTCGCCGTCGTGCCCGCCGACGCCCAGGCGATCGCGGACCACCTGGGCTTGAAGCCGGTGTGAGCCCCCGATGAGTACCGCCATCCAGATCCGTGTGCCCGCCACCAGTGCCAATCTGGGGCCGGGCTTTGACCGCTTCGGCCTGGCGCACCAGCTCTACCTGGAGCTGGTGGCCGAGCCTGCGGACGACTGGTCCGTCGCCGTCAGCGGCGAGGGCGCGGGGCTGTTGGCGGGCGATGCCAGCAACCTAATCGTCAAGGCCTGCCTACGCGGCTGGTCGCAACTGGGCCGCACGACCGCGCCCTTCCGGCTCCAGGTCCGCAACTCGATCCCCGTCTCCCGCGGGCTTGGCTCCAGCGCGACTGCGATCGTCGCCGGCCTGGCCCTGGCCCACGTCAGCTCGGGCCGCATGCTTGAGCGCGAGCTGTTGTTCCAACAGGCGGCTGCCATGGAAGGCCATCCCGACAACGTCGCCCCGGCCATTTTCGGTGGACTCTGCGACTGCGCCACGACGGCGACCGGTTTCAGTTGGCGCCAGGCCGAGCTGGACCCACGCATTCGCGTGCTGGCCGTGATCCCAGGCACCAGCGCGTCCACCGAGAAAATGCGCGGGATCCTGCCGCTGAGCTACCCGACCGAGGTGCTTCAAGCCAACGAAGCCGCCTGCCAGCGCCTGCTGGTCGGACTGGCGACCGCCGCGCCCGAGGGCCTGCGCGCCTCCGAGGCGGATCAGCTGCACCAACCCTACCGCTTTGGCGCAATGCCGATCTGCGCCCAGATCTACGACTTCCTCAGAGCTCATCCCAAACTCGCCGGCGCCTTCCTCAGCGGTTCAGGCGCCACCGTCGCCGCCTGGGTTCTCGAATCCGACCCCAGCGAGAGTGTTCGCGCGCAACTGGCTGATCAGGGCATCGACGCCACCGTCCGCCTGTTGGAACCAGACCGCTTGGGCTGCAGTGCCGTCGTCTTGGGTCATGCCTCTTGATGCTTACCCACTCCGGTGCCTTGCTGAAGCGGCTCAGGCGCCACCGTCGCCGCCTGGTGCTCGGACCTGACCCCGCGAGCGTGTTCGGGCGCTTGACGCCACCGAGAACCAGACCGCCAGGCGGGTCTTGGGTCAAGCCTCTTGATGCTTGCTTCTTGAACTGACTTGCCAGGCCGAGGCAATCATGGTTTCCAGGGATGAGTGGCGTGGGCTCCAGCCGAGGAGCTGGCGGGCGCGGGCGGACGAGGCGATCAATCTGGCGGGGTCGCCGGCGCGGCGAGCGACGTAGGCGTGGGGCAGGGGATGGCCGACGACCTGTTCGGCGACTTTCAAAACCTCCGTGACCGAGTGGCCCTCATCGCTGCCCAGGTTGAGGGTCAGGTCGCGGTCGTGGGCGGCCATGTGCTCAAGCACCTGAACATGGGCGCGGGCAAGGTCGCTGACATGGACGTAGTCGCGCAGGCAGGTGCCGTCGGGCGTGTCGTAGTCCTGGCCAAAGATGTCCAGCTGGGGGCGCAGGCCAACGGCGACCTCGAGCACGATCGGGATCAGGTTGCGGGGATCGCGCTCCAGGCCGCGGACCCGGCCCTCGATGTCGTAACCGGCGGCGTTGAAATAGCGCAGGCAGGCGCAGCGCATGCCGCGCAGGCGGCTGAACCAGGCCAGCTGTTGTTCGATTTGAAGCTTGGTGAAGCCGTAGTAATTCTCCGGTCGGCAGGGATGTTGTTCGTCGACGGGCAGGTACTCGGGTTCGCCGTAGACGGCGGCGGAGGAGGAGAAGGCGAAGAGGCGCACGCCGCCCGCGCTGGCCGCCTGGATCAGGTTGAGCGAGCCGGTGATGTTCTGGTGACTGTAGCGCTCCGGCTGGTGCATGGAGTCGTTGGCCGCCTTGAGCGCGGCGAGGTGGACGACCGCGTCGAAGCGCGAGACCTCGAATAAGGCCTGCAGGCCAGCGCGGTCGAGCAGATCGAGCTTGGCGAAGTGGGCCGCGGGGAAGAGATTGATCTCGTGGCCGCTGCTGAGGTTGTCCAGGACGACGACCTGGTGGCCGGCCTCGAGCAGCTCCAGCACGACATGGCTGCCGATATAGCCGGCGCCGCCGGCGACAAGAACGTTCATGATCGACTCCTATTCATCGCGAAGGCGATCGATGAGGCGGCGATCGCGTTTGGTCGGACGGCCCTTTGGCCGGGGCGCGCGTTTCTCCTGTTCGCGGTAGATCTGCAACAGCTCGCGCATGGCCTCGGGTACGTCGGCATCGATGGTGAGCTTGTAGCAGACGGCCGCCTCCTTGGCGCCGACCCGCTTCTCGAGTAAGCCCAAGACTTCGTAGGAGAGCGTGCGTCCCTCCTCGCGCATGACGACCTGGTCGCCGATCTTGAGGGTGCGATGGGCCTTGCAGACGGCGCCGTTGACCTTGATCTTGCCACCGGCGATGGCCTTGGCGGCCAGGCTGCGCGACTTGAAAATGCGCACGGAAAAGAGCCAGCGATCGAGGCGGACGCCGTCGTCGGCGCCCTGGGTCTCCTCGCTCATCACAGGCCCACCGACTTGCCGAAGTGGGAGAGCGGGCGTTTGCCGATGGCAAAGACGTGAAAGCCGAGCTTGTAGAGGCGGTCGTGGTCGAGGATGTTGCGGCCGTCGAAGATGAAGGCGGGTCGGGTCATGGCGGCGTGGATGCGCTGGAAGTCGAGCTTGCGGTAGAGGTCCCATTCGGTCAGCACGGCCAGGGCGTCGGCGTCCTTGGCGGCCTCGTAGGGGTCCTCGACAAACTCGAGACGGGCGCCGGCGGCCAGTTCGGCGGCCAGGTCCTTGCGCGTGTTGTCCAGGGCCTTGGGGTCGCTGATGATGATGTGGGCGTTCTCGTGGAGCAGGCGGCGGGCCACGGAAAGCGCGGGCGACTCGCGCGTATCGCCGGTATTGGCCTTGAAGGCGCTGCCCAGGAGGACAATGCGCTTTTCGGAGACGGTGTTGAACATCTGGCGCACGATGTTGTCGGCGAAGCGGTTCATCTGGTACTCGTTGAGGTGCACGACCCAGTTCCAGTACTCGGCGACTTCCTCAAGGCCGTAGAAGCGGCAGAGGTAGACCAGGTTGAGCAGATCCTTCTTGAAGCAGGAGCCGCCAAAGCCGACAGAGGCGTTGAGGAACTGGCTGCCGATGCGGCGGTCCATGCCGACGGCGCGGGCGACCTCGCTGACGTCGGCCTCGGTCTTCTCGCACAGGGCGGAGATGGCGTTGATCGAGGAGACGCGCTGGGCCAGGAAGGCGTTGGAGGCCAGCTTGGCCAGCTCGGAGCTCCAGATATTGGAGCAGATGATCTTGTGGCGGGGCACCCAGTTGGCGAAGATCTCGACCAGTTGCTGGATGGCGGCCTGGCCGGAGGGTCGCTCCATATGACCGCCGACGAGGACCCGCTCGGGCTCCGTCAGGTCGCGGATGGCCGTACCTTCGGCCAGGAACTCGGGGCAGGAGAGGACGTCGAAATGGATTTCGTTTTCGTTCTCGTTGAGAATCCGCTCCATGGCCTCGGCGGTGCGCACGGGTACCGTCGATTTCTCGACGACAATTTTCGGGCCGCCGGCATGGGTGCGGATCTGGCGCGCGGTCTTCTCCCAGTACTGCAGGTCGGCGGCATAGCCTTTGCCTTCGCCAAAGGTCTTGGTGGGCGTATTGACGGAGACGAAGATGATGTCAGCGGCGCCGATGGCGGACTCGATGTCCGTGGAAAAGAACAGGTTGACGCCGCGCACCGCGACAATCAGCTCCTGCAGACCAGGTTCGTAGATCGGCAGGTTCTCGCTGTTCCAGGCGGCGATGCGCTCGTGGTTGACGTCGACGACCGTGACATGGAGGTGAGGGCATTTGGCGGCGATCATCGCCATCGTCGGTCCCCCGACGTAACCGGCCCCGATTCCCAAGATTTTCAGCATACAAGGCTCCTGTGCATAATCGCCCACGGCGGACTCCTAGTTTAGCCCGAAGCCCAGCCGGGGCAAAGAACGAATCCACTCATAGCACAGTTTGAGGCGGGCCAATTTTCAGCGCAAGATGCAATCTTGCGCCGGGCGGCGGGTGTACAATACGCGTTGCCTGCGACCTACGGTCGCCGCAGGGTCGTCAAGACGACCCTGCTCCAATTCGTGACCTATTTCGTCAGTGCGCCGTGCGCTCTGGCATTATTCGTGACCTATTTCGTCAGTGCGCCGTGCGCTCTGGCATTATTCGTGACCCATTTCGTCAGTGCGCCGTGCGCCCTGGCATTATTCGTGACCTATTTCGTCAGTGCGCGGTGCGCCCTGGCATTATTCGTGACCTATTTCGTCAGTGCGCCGTGCGCCCTGGCATTATTCGTGACCTATTTCGTCAGTGCGC
>CAYRFM010000055.1:0-15053 GCA_964423555.1 uncultured Holophagae bacterium
TTGCGCTACAGCAGCTACAGCGCCTGCGGGACCATTCGGCTAGGCTCTGCCTTGATCACCAACCTGACAAAGTCGACCTAGTTACCCTTTCCGCAGGACCATGCCGCGGAAGCCGTCGAAGGTCGCGGATGGCGAGAAGTAGAAGTGATCGCCTTGGAAACCGATGGGTAGGCGCTCGCGCCAGGGTGCTAGCTGGGCCGCGGTCACGACTTGGGCATCGCTGGGCGGGCTGGGCAGCTCGGCGCCGTCGAGGGAACAGACCGTGTAGAGCAGATGGCCGCCCGGACGCACCTGGCGCCAGGCGGCGGCCAGCAGCTCGGCCTGGAGGGCCCGCAATTTGACGTCGGCCGGCTCGCGTTTGAGCAGCTTGATTTCGGGGTGGCGACCGATGATGCCGATGCCGCTGCAGGGCGCGTCGAGCAGGACCAGGTCAAAGGGCTCGCCGAATTCGGCGCTGCGGGCGTCGGCGGCGCTGAGCTCGAAGTTCAGGCCCAGGCGGTCGCGGTTTTCGCGCAGGCGGGCCTGGCGCTCGCCGGCCAGGTCGTTGGCGACCAGGCGCGCGGGCTTGGCGAAGGCGGCCAGGTAGCAGGATTTGCCGCCCGGCGCCGCGCAGAGGTCGAGCACACTGGTGGGATTCAGGTCCGCGGCAAACTGGGCAACCGCTTGACTGCTCTCGTTCTGGAGGTAGAGCCTGTGGTCGGTGTAGGCCTCGCTGGGCAGGGCCTTGGCGCGGCGGTAGGCATGGGGAAGGTGCGGGGCGGCCTCATCACCGGCAAGGGGGCGGTCGTCGGCGCTCCAGTAGGCGGTCGTCCCGCGCTCCTGCCAAGCCGCCAGCCAGGCCTCAAGCGTGGGCCGGCCATATTGCGTGGCTAGCAGCTCGGCCAGCCAGGGATCCAGCAGCCAGGTCTGCAGGTCGTAGTCGGCGGCGCGCTGCTCAGCCTGCCGCTCGGCGTTGCGCAGCACGCCGTTGACCAGTGGCTTGAGACCGGGGAACTTCATCGAGACGGCCAGCTTGTTGGCCTCGTCCAGGACCGCGTAGGCCGGCGTGCGCAGGAAGCGCAGCTGGTAGAGCGCGGTTAGCAGCAGCCAGCGCAGCTTCGGCGGCAGCTTGGCCGGCTTGCAGAAACTGGCCAGCAAGCGCTCGAGGCCGGGTCGGTAGCGCATCGTGCCGTAGGCCAGCTCATAGGCCAGGTTGCGATCCTCGTCGCCCAGGCTGAACGGAAGCACGGCCATGACCTCGGGGATCAGCTGGCTGGTGCGCTCCACCTCGGCCAGGCAGGTGACGGCACATTCGCGCGGGTTCTTGATGGGCTTCTGGATCTTCATGCAACTCCTCCAACTCGGGCCGGCCATCTTAGCACAGCCCGGCCGCGCGCAGCAGCCCTAGTGGAAGTCGAAGCTGAGCTGGTGCTGCTCCCAGGTTTTGGGCTTGATCCGCCGCGGCGGGCGGCGCACCACCACCGGCTGGTCGTTGGTCTTGAGCGAGTGGTCGACCGCGGCGCGACCCCAGGCGTCGCACTTGCGCACGACTTCGTAGCCGTTGCGCAGACGGCGCAGGACCAGGTCGCGGACCTTGCGACGACGCAGCGTGCGCGCCGAGACCGTGCGGCCCGACGGCAGGGTCTGGGTCTTGAACCAGTAAAACAGCGTCGTCGGCCGCCCGCCCTTGAGGCCGTAAGTCACCTGCAGGCCCAGGTACTCGGGCGAAACCCCGCGGGTTTTGGCGAGCAGATAATAGCGATGGGCCTTGCTGTCCTGATGGCGCTTTTTGAGTTTGATCATGCCTCACTCCGCTCGCGATTCCTTTCAATTATAAGGAATGGGCAGGGAATTCCCAAGGCGAAGACGCAATCGCGAGGCAAATCCCACGAAATCGTCGCTTGACAGCGCTCCCAGTCAATCTTGGCACTTGCATCTTGCAGCATGGATTTTGTAGTGTTATGTTGAGGAGCGGATCCTACATATGGTGGTGCGCATTTTTAGGAAGAAGGAACAGGGATGAGCGAGTCGCAAGCCGTCTACGATGAGAGCAAGATCAAGAGCCTTTCGTCGATCGACCATATCCGCCTGCGGCCTGGCATGTATATCGGCCGCCTCGGCGATGGCAGTCACCCCAACGACGGGGTGTATATCCTGATCAAGGAAGTCATCGACAACGCGGTCGACGAGTTCATTATGGGTCATGGCAAGCGCATCGACATCGTCACCGACGAGGCCGGCACCTGCACGGTGCGCGACTATGGCCGCGGCATTCCCCTGGGCAAGGTCGTCGATTGCGTTTCCGTGATCAATACCGGCGCCAAGTACAACGACGACGTTTTCCAGTTCAGCGTCGGCCTCAACGGCGTGGGTACCAAGGCCGTCAACGCCCTGTCCGAGCATTTCACGGTGCGCTCCGTGCGCGACGGCCTCTACAAGGAGGCCCGCTTCGAGGGCGGCGTCCTGACCGGCGAAGAGGACGGCGAGACGACCGACAAGAACGGCACGACCGTCAAGTTCACGGTCGACCGCGCCGTCTTCCCCGACAAGATCAAGATCCGCCAGGAGTTCCTGCGCAAGCGCATCCTCTATTACAGTTACCTGAACAGCGGCCTGAGCCTGAAGCTCAACGGCGAGATCTTCAAGTCGACCGGCGGCCTCAAGGACCTGCTGCAGGCAGAGGTCGGCGAGGACGCGCTCTACGAGCCAATCCACTACCGCGACGCGACGATGGAGTTCGCGTTCACGCACACCCATAACTACGGCGAGACCTTCTTCAGCTTCGTCAACGGCCAGTACACCAACGACGGCGGCACGCACCTGTCCTCCTTCCGCGAAGGCATCCTCAAGGGCATCAACGAGTACTCCAAGCGCAGCTTCCAGGGGGTCGACGTGCGCGACGGCATCCTCGGATCGGTCGCCGTCAAGCTGAAGGACCCGATCTTCGAGAGCCAGACCAAGAACAAGCTCTCCAACACGGATATCAAGAGCTGGATCGTCAATCAGGTCAAGGACGTGTTGGTCGACTACTTCCACAAGAACGACGAGATCGCCAAAATCATCGTCGAGAAATGCTCGCTCAACGAAAAGGTGCGACGCGAACTGCAGTCGGTCAAGAAAGAGGCCCGGGACAAGGCCAAGAAGGCCGCCGTCAAGGTGCCCGGCCTGCGCGATTGCAAGTACCACTTCGACGAGCCCGACAAACGCAGCGAGGAGACCCAGATCTTCATCACCGAGGGTCAATCCGCCCTCGGCAGTCTGGTCAGCTGCCGCGATTCCGAGGTCCAGGCGCTGTTCGCCATCCGCGGTAAACCACTCAACGTGTTTGGCCAGAAGCAGGACATGCTCTACAAGAACGCCGAGCTCTACAACATCATGAAGGCGCTGGGCATCGAGGACGGCGTCGAGGGTCTGCGCTACAACAAGGTGGTCCTGGCCACCGACGCCGACGTCGACGGCCTGCACATCCGCAACCTCTTGATCACCTACTTCCTCCACTACTTCGAGGAGATCGTCACCCGCGGCCACCTCTTCATCCTCGAGACGCCGCTCTACCGCGTGCGCAACAAGAAACAGACATTCTACTGCTACAGCGATGCGGAGCGCGATCGCGCCCTGGCCAAACTCAAGGATCCCGAGCTGACCCGCTTCAAAGGCTTGGGCGAGATCTCGCCCAATGAGTTCGGCCAGTTCATCGGCGACGAGATCCGCCTGATCCAGGTCATGGCCGACAGCGTCCACGGCGTCAACACGATCCTGCGCTTCTACATGGGCGCCAACTCGCCGGACCGCAAGCAGTACATCATGGAAAACCTGAGAGACACGGACTGATGGACGACCTCAAGCAACTGATCGACAGCAACTTCCTGGAATACGCCTCCTACGTTATCAAGGACCGCGCCATTCCCCACGTCTTCGACGGCCTGAAGCCGGTCCAACGCCGCATCCTCCACACCATGAACGAGATGGACGACGGCAAGTACAACAAGGTCGCCAACATCGTCGGCCGCTCGATGCAGTACCATCCCCACGGCGACGCCTCGATCTACTCGGCGCTGGTCGTGCTGGCCAACAAAGAGTACTTCATCGACCGCCAGGGTAATTTCGGCAACGTCCATACCGGTGACCAGGCCTCCGCGGCTCGTTACATTGAGGCGCGCCTGACGCCGCTGGCCCGCGAGGTCCTGTTCAACAAGCAGATCACCAGCTTCGTGCCCTCCTACGACGGCCGCAACCAGGAGCCGGTCACGCTGCCAGCCAAGATCCCGGTCCTGCTGTTGCTGGGCGCGGACGGCATCGCCGTCGGCATGAGCACCCACATCCTCTCGCACAACTTCAACGAGGTGTTGGAGGCCCAGATCGCCCTGCTCTCCGACCAGACGCCACGCCTGTTGCCGGACTTCATCACCGGCGGGATCATGGACGCCTCGGAGTACAACGACGGCAACGGCAAGATCAAGGTCCGCGCCAAGATTGAGGTCCGCGACCACAAGCACCTGGTGATCCGCGAGATCCCGTTCGGCACCAACACGGAAAAGCTGATCGCCTCGATCGAGGCCGCCATCAAGCGCAACCGCATCAAGGTCACCAGCATCCAGGACTACACGGCTGAGCAGGTCGAGATCGAACTGCTCTTGCCGCGTGGGATCCAGGCCTACCAGATGGAGGAGGCGCTCTACGCCTTCACCGAGTGCGAGATGACCCACCACGCCAACCTGGTGGTGATCAATGAGGACGGCAAGCCCGAGCAGATGTCGGTCACCCAGGTCCTGCGCAAGAACACCGAGAAACTGCTCAATGACTTGCAGCGCGAATACGAGATCGAGCTGGGCGAGCTGGAGGACAACCTCCACTTCCGCACTCTGGAACAGATCTTCATCGAGGAGCGGATCTACAAGGGCATCGAGGAACAGCGCACTTATGAGGCCGTCTTCGCCGCCGTGTACGCGGGCTTCGAACCCTTCACCAGCCAGCTGATCCGCCAGATCGTCGACGAGGACGTGGAGCGCTTGCTGCAGATCAAGATCAAACGCATCAGCCGCTTCGACATCGAGAAGAGCCGCAAGCAGATTGAGGAGATCCTCGAGCGCATCGAGAAGGTCAAAGCCTACCTGCGCAACATGAAGCGCACCACGGTCAACTACCTGCGCGCGCTGCTCAAGAAGTACGGCGGCGACTACCCGCGCCGCACCGTCATCAAAGAGCTGGAAACCGTGTCCCGCAAGGAAGTGGCGATCCAGGACCTGCGCCTGGGCTACGACCCCGAGACCGGTTACATCGGCACCAGCATCAAGTCCAAGGACGTCATCCCCTGCTCGCAGTTCCACAAGATCGTGATCTTCACCAACAGCTACTACAAGGTCATTCCCGTGCCCGACAAGCTGTTCATCGACGAGCCGCTGCTCTACTGGGGCAAGGTCGACAAGGAAGCGGTCTTCAACTGCATGTATCGCGAGCAGACGTCAGGGCTGGCCTACATCAAGCGCTTCAAGGTCGCCCAGTTCATCATGGACCGCGAGTACCCCTACACCATGGAGAACAGCAAGGTCCTGTTCCTCAGTTGCGGCGACGCGCCTAAGTTGCGAGTCTATTACCCCAAGGCACCGCGGGTCAAAGTCGGCAACGAGGACGTCGACTTCGGCGAGCAACTGGTCAAGGCCGCCAACGCCCGCGGCAACCGCGTTTCCACCAAACCGGTCAGCCGCATTCGCCTGCTCGAGCCCAAGGGCGAGGAAGGCGGCGAAACCTAACAAGGGGCAAGAGCCAAGAAGCAAGACCCAAGAAGCCCTGTCCATACTTGTGCGTATGATCCGCGCAGCTTGCCCTATCCGCAGGGAACGCGAATGGCGGGCGGAGCCAGGAAAAGTGCGGTAAGCCGCTGGCTTGCCTTGGTCGCAGCTCCCAACCGCGATGGGGCATCACGGCACTTGCGGGAACTAACCACGAGGCCTGGCTTTTGTCGGTTTTTTCCTGGGAGAGAGGTGGTTAGTTAGAAGGGAACACGCATGGCGGGCGGAGCAGAGAAAAGTGAGGTGCCCCGCCTCCTTGCCTTACATCAGGGGCTGAGCCGCTCCACTTCCGTCAGATTGCCCGCGCGATCGGCCGCCTGCACGGCGAACGGTCCGCCGGCGTCCTCGGGCAACAGGATCCAGCCCGCGCCCGCGTCGTAGCTGCAGCTCAGCTCGCCCGCTTCGCCGATCACGCGGATCGAGGTGGGCTCGATGCCGGTCTCGGGATCGCTCAGGGGGATGACCAGCCGCAGCCCCTCGGCCACGGTGGCATAGCGGGGCTGACGCAGGATCGGCGGCGCCAGATCGGCGGCGATCACCAGCGGGGCTAGGCTGGCGAGCGCGATAGGAAGATCCGCTTGCAGCGGGGCCAGGAAGCGCCAGCGACCCTGCTCGGCCGACCATTGGAACAAGCCGCAGTGAGGGGGCGGCTCCTCCTCTGGTGTGTAGGCCACGGTCAGGCCATCCGCCTCGCCTTGGGCAAAAACCAGAACATCGCTGTGGTAGACGAGCGTCTCGGCGGCGATCATCGGGTCGGCCGGCATCAGCGCCAACGCTGTCGTCGGCCTTGTCGCGCCAGCCGCGCGCAGGCGCCAGGGGCCGAAATCGTAACAGAACAGCTCGGCCTGAGGCAGGCTGCCGACCAACCACTCGCTGATCAGATGGCCGCCGCGCCAGCGGATCGTTACCGGCAGCGGCTCGTCCGCGACCTTGAACAAGACCGACGCGTCCGTCGCCAGGCCCATCAGCTTGTCGGGCAGTTCCAGCGTGCCGGCGGCGCTCGCCGTCAACAGCAGGGCCCCACCTTGGGGCACCACGATCAGGCCGGCAGGGCGGACCGGCAGGCTTCGTCCCGGTGCGGGCGGCATGCTGGCCTCGCGCTGGGCCAGGACCGGGAGCAGGGCAAAGGCCACGAGCCAGATCCAGCGCGTGCGCCCTGGCCGCGGCTCAGAGCGTGACACCCAGCACCGCCATCAGCAGGATCAAGCAGTTCCAAAGGGCATTGGACCAGATCGGCACGACCAGGCTGTCGGTGCGGTAGTAGATCAGGGCAAGGCCGCAGCCCTTGGCGAAGGCAGTCGGCCAGTAGGGCATGGGAAACATCATGGCGTAGAGGAAGGCGCTCAGCACAATCGCCTGACCGGGCCGCATCGAGGCGAGGAAGCCGCGAAAGGCCAGACCGCGAAAGGCAATCTCGTGGAAGGCGGCCGAGAGGATACAGCCGACCAGTAGGTAGAGGCCAATGCCGATCGGGCTCTCGACGATCGGCGCGAAGCGCTCCAGTCCGGGCATGGTCGGCCATTGCGCCAGCGCGGCCAGGGTCTGGAAGAACTGGGTGCAGCCGGCGATGATGGCGACGCCGCCGATGATGCGGAAGATGTGGCTGGGCTGCATGGTCAGGTTGTCCAGACCCATCAGGGTGAACAGGCGCAGATCGGGGCGGAGCTTGGCTCTGAGGTTGCCGATCAGCATCGCCGAGAGGCAGAGCACGCGGATCACCGACCATTGCCAGGGCGCCAAACCCATGGCGGTCAGCGCTGGCTGGCCCAGCTCGAGCAGGATGGCAACGACCAGCAGCGAGGTCACGACCCTGAAGATGTACCAGCGCGGTAGGAACAGCGGGGTGAGGTTGAAGAAGTTCTGGCCCATGCGGCGGAACTGGCGCGAGGTAATCGACATGCTGACGAGCAGGCCCAGACCGAACAGACTGAGGTAACTGAGCACCGTGTTCGCGGTAAAATCGCGACTGGCCGCGGCCTCGCTGACCCGCAGTTCGAACATCGCCTCGACGCGGCGCTCGGACTCGCCCTGCCGCTCGTAGACCAGGACCTTGATCTGGTGGTCGAAGTAGTCGTCGCGGAGGTGGGCCAACCAGTCGCTGGGCGCTTCCGGGCGCAAGCCGAAGGCGTAGGCGATCGTCTGGCCGTTAGGCAAATCTTCGCGCGTCAGACATTTGCGCAGATCGTCGAGGCGGCCTTCGAGCCCGCAGAGCACGGCCAGGGCCTCGACCTTGGCGGGACTGAGCTCGCGGACATGATCGACCTGGAGGAAGAGCAGATTCGTGTTGCCGCTGAGGGTCTGGCGCTTGAGGGCCAGGTACTCCGTGGCAAATAGGTGGCGGAAGGCGCGATCGTCGGACGGCAGCTCGGGCGGCCTGACCGTAATCGCGGCAAACATCGTCCAGGCAACAGCGAGCAGCAGTAAAAGCGTGTCACGATGAGGGAAGGTCATTGGTTCAGCTCTGCACCTTTTGGAGCGCCTCGTACAGGCTCTGGACATCGGCAAACCGCTGACCCATCTCCTTGGAAAGGCATTTGAGCACGATCTGGCCCAGTTCGGGTGCCACCTCTGGGCGCACTAACTCGACGCTGAGCGGGGTGACGGTCAGGATCTTGGTGATGGTCGCGAAAGGGTTGTTGGCCTGGAAGGGGTTGAATCCGGTCAACAGCTGGTACATGATCACACCCAGCGAGAAAATATCCGTGCGCTGGTCGAAGGTCAGGCCCTCGGCCTGCTCGGGCGACATATAGCCGGCACTGCCCAGCACCATGCCGGCCATGGTCTGGAAGCTGTCCTCGCCCGACGGCTCCTTGTCGAGGAACTTGACCAGGCCGAAGTCGAGCACTTTGGGCTGGCCGTCGGCGTCGATCTTGAGGTTCTCGGGCTTGAGGTCGCGGTGAACGAGGTTTTGGGCATGGGCGTAAGCGACGCCGCCGAGGACCGGCATCATCAGCGCGAAAAAGCGCTCCAGCGGTACGCCGTCGGGGTGGCTCTCGATGATCTGGGTATAGGACTGGCCCTCGACGTACTCCATGGCGATGAAGTTATAGCCCTGATCGCAGCCGACCGAGTAGAGCCGGGCAATGGCCGGGTGGGAGAGCATGCGGGCAACTTGGGTCTCGCGGTTGAAGCGCGCGGCCTTCTCCTTGCTGGTCAGAAAATTGTTGGGCAGGACTTTAAGGGCAACAGGGATGTTCTGGACAGGGTCGAGCGCTCGATAGACGACGCCGGTGTTGCCGCCACCGATCTTGTCAAGAATCTGATAGCCCGATAATTTCTTGCCTATCATGAATCGTGTGTCTCACCAAACCCAAGTGGAGATCGAAGCCTGTTTCTGCCTAGAATATTGTACATGATCGCCCGAGGGGAAAGGAGTAAAAGCGGGAAAGCGAGTGCATTCGCGCAATCTTTTACAGTCTCTTTACCTGACGGTCCACGGGGAGGTGGCCAGTGGACCAGACCGCTGGGGCGACATTAGGAAGAAGGCAAAAAGGCCTGAAGTTTGTCCATGAAGGCTTGAACGTCGCCGTCAAGGGGCGGTTCGATGAGGTTCTCGATCTGCAGCATCTTGAATTTGATGCGCTCCTTCGATGGCAGCTCCTGGGCACAGACGACGATGGTGGTATTCTTCCCAAGCCCCATGTTGGAGATTTTCTCGAGGACTTCGACCATGCTGCGGCCCTTGAACTCGACACCGCAGATCAGGAGCGCCGGCGCCGACTCGGTGAGCGCCTTGATGATGCCGACCGGGGTGGTGCCCTGCACGACGGCAAAAGGGCTACTGGGCGCGTCGAGGAAGGCCAGCTCGTCAATCAGGTCACCGATGACGAGCGCCTTGACCTTGTCCTCGTAGGGGATGGATTCTTCCTCGACGAGCGTCGCCTCCTCGATCTCCTCGGCGGCACCGGGCGCGGCGGGGTTTCCTCCGTTAGTGCGCGGCGGCCGCGGCGAGACGTCACCGGGTGCCATGGCGCTACCCAGGCCACCGACTTCGCCCTCCTGCTCGAGGCGCTTCTTGTAGGAGCGGCGGGTGGGCTTGAACTCGAGCATGCGCGGCTCGATGAAACGCAGGATCATCTGCTCGTTGGCCTTCGAGAGTTTGGCGAACTGGAAGGCAAAGCACCACTTGCCGTCGCGAAAGACGCGCTTGGCGGTACCGCTGATTTCGAGCAGCGGCAGGCCGGGGATGCGGTTGATCTTGATCATCGCCAGCGGCGCACCTGGCTCGAACAGCGAGGGTGTCGGCGATATTTCCTTCTCAGAGGCAAGGTGCATGGCCTTGTCGATGGTGAGGGACATGCCGTCGGTGCTGATGTCCTTGGCCAGTCCAAAAACGCCATTGCCGCTGCCCAGGCCCTCGAGGATCGTGACTTTGACCTGCTCGCGCGGGCTGAAGCCGCAACGCGGCGAGATGCGGCGCTCGCAATGGTTGATCGTGCGCGGGATCAGCAGGTAGGGCTTGTCCTCGATCACCGCGAATTTGGTCTGAAAGGTCCACCAGGTCTTGTCGAGCGTGAAACCGACCGTCAGCGGCGTGCCGTTGGGAATGCGGGCCGTGTCGCCGCTCTGGATGCGCATCGCCTTGGTCTTGGACTCGAGGAAAAGAATGTCGGTCTCATAGGTGCGGCCCTTGATCTCGAAACTGACAGAAATGCGGCGCTTGACCAGCTCGTCCAGGTACGCAAGGATTTCGTCCAGCTCGTTAATGGAGAACCCTTCACCTGAACTTGTCTTTTGCTTCTTCCCGAACCACGGCACGGATGAAACTCCAATATCTTCGGCTGCGATCAAAGCGGAAAATCAATTTCCTTAAGCTTCCGGAAGCCAGTACTTAAGGCAGGGGGACCAATGGATAGAGTTTAACACTTTACTAATCGGTGTGGCAAAAATCTTCAACAAAAAAAGCGATCATAGGGGCATTGTCTACCTTTTCAGCCCAGGTTTCGCGGGGCTTTGCGACAGCGCGACCCCTGGTGCGGTCGGGCCTGTCACGCTAGCTCACGAAAGGCTCGGCGCCATCTCCATCATATCCTTCATGCCTTGGCGACATTTACTGGCTAATTGTTCATCGGGCTTGCTTTCCAATTCGCGCAGAATGAAGCGATAGTCGCGCAGCGCACCCGAGCAATTATTCATGCCATACTGCAGAATCTGCGCCCGTTGCAGGTAGAGTTCCAGCGCCTTGGGTGCCACCTTGATGCCACCTTCCAGGAACGCGATTGCCCGCGGCAGATCGTCGCCCATCAAGGCCTCGCGAGCTCGCTGGCAGAACGGCTTGATCAGGTCTTGCTCATTTGGGAGGCGATCACGCCGAAACAGCTTGGTAAACATCATCTATAGACCCGCAAAAAAGATTGGTGGTTTACGTCCACATTGTAACCTTTGGGATTTTTTCAAGTCAACGAATTTCACAGGCCTCGTGCGTTCGCTCACTTTTCCTTTACTGGCCAGTGAACCCCTGCCCAGGGGCCGCAGATTATCCCACACATGCCCCTGCTTTCTGCCATCCATTTGACGAATATTTGCTATGCTTGGGGGGCGTCGTTACGCTCGAACCGTTGCTTGGAGCGCCCAGATTTGAACCATTTTTCCCGTGTTCGTTTCGAGTTCAAGGATGACTGCGAGCATATTCGCATCATCGATACCTACCCGGAGAACCACCGCTCCCTTCACTTTGAGGACAGTATCCAGGGCGTGCTCGACCTCTCCGCCCACCATGAGCCGGTGCTGGAGTACGTCGCCCTGATGACCCAGGCCGCCAAGGCCCTGCAGGTCTTGCCCAAGTCGGTGCTGATCGGCGGCTTGGGCAGCTGTGGCCTGTTGCACGCGCTCGACTACCTCTGGCATCGCAATGCCCAAATCCACACGGTCGAGCTCTCGCAGCAGGTGCTGGAACTGGCGCGCCGCTTCTTTCGCCTGCGCTCGCGCAACCAGGTCACCATCGACTGCCTGCGCGCATTTCTCGAGGCTTCCGAAGAGCGCTACGACCTGATCATGGTCGACTGCTACACCGCGCTCAGTATTCCGCCCCACCTGACCTCCCTTGAGTTCATGCAACTGCTCTACGATGCCCTCGACGAGGAGGGCGGCTGTGTCTTCAACCTCTGGAGCGCGCGCTGTAACGAGTTGTGTGGTGACCAGTTGCGCACGATGCTCGAGGTCTTCGAGCGGGTCGACCTCGTCCATTGCCGCGAGGACCAGAACCTGGTGGCGCTGGTGCGCAAGAATCCCAAAGGTCCCTGGCCGGGCCATCTGACCTGGAAAGAGCGCCGCTACGACGTCGCGCCGCTGGAGCTGGAAGGCCGCGCCTGGCCCGCCTACATGCAAGAAGCGGAGGTCATCACGGACGATACGCTGAGCGATTTTTTCGAAGCCGTGGGCATGGAACTGTAGCTGCCGAAACGGCCCACGCCGTGTCTGAATGGCCGGTCTGCGCGCCGTGGGCCCTTGGATTCACCCAATTTTCGACGGTTTTTGTATGGCTCGAGACTTGCAACTCGGTTTCATCCGGGGCCGACTTGCACTATGATGTTATTTCCCGGAGGGGACCCCACCCGCTCGTCCCCCAACACGCGTTCGGAGGCTGTGGATGAATCGTTTGAGCAACGCCGTTGTGATCGCTCTGATGCTGGTGCCGCCCTTGCTGGCCCAGGACCGGGGCATCGACCTGAAAAAACGGCAGGGTTTTCTGGAGCTGGTCGCGCCTATCATCACCAAGGGCGAGCTCGAGATTTACAACAGCCTTCCCGACATCGAGAGCCGCCGCTATTTCGAGGCCATCTTCTGGTACAAGCGCGACGACGAACCAGGCACCGTCTCTAACAATTTCCGCAAGCTCTACTACGAGCGCCGCCAAATTGTCGCCGCTCAGTTCAACTCCGAGCAGATGTCGCCGTTCCTGACCGATCGCGGCCTGGTCTTCCTGCTGCTGGGCGCGCCCGACGACGTCGAGGAGCAAGCGGTCGGCGCCGCCGGTCTACGACCTGGCCGCGCCGAACTCTGGCATTACCGCGCCCGCGACCTGCACCTTCGCTTTGTCTTCGACGGCCTGCACCCCACCTATGTCATGGCTGACAAGGAACAGCTGGAGCCGACCTTTGAAAAGATCCGCAACGGCTACGTGCTCGACCGCGCCGAGCCCTACCGACTCACCGAACTGCCGTTGACCCTGCCCTATATCGGCTTTACCAAGGACATCGAGAACCTGGCCTCCGAGGACAAGTTCGAACTGGATTTTGCGCTCTCCTACAGCTTCTTCAAGGGCGACGACAACCGCACCGAGCTCTGGGTCGGCTTCACACCCCGCGACGGCTCGGGCCGCGGCATCGACATCAACCTCTCGGCCTATGACCCCTTTGGCGAAAAGACGCGCGAGTTCAAGAAGCTGGTCACCACCGAGAACGGACGCTACGAGTTCTTTTCCATGACCCTCGAGCCGGACCAGTACACCATGGTCCTGCGCCTGATCGACAAGGACGGCCGCGAATCGATCGATCGCCGCACCCTCGACGTGCCGGCGATGCGCGGCGGCGAGCGCTACGCCTCGGGGCTGCTGCTGGCCAAATCCCTGGCCGACGTTCCGCTCTACGGCTTCCTCCACCCCAAGCGCCTGGTCTACGACCAGACCTACGTGCCGGTCTGCAACGACTTCACCGGCTACACCGGCGAGCGCCTCTACGCCAACCAGATCTACTACAACTTCCCAGACAAACCGGAGATCCAGTGGTTCCTGGACGCCGTGCCGGTGGCCGTGCAAATCGAGCATGACCTGGTTGAGGGCGACACCGTGCGCAGGGTCGTGTCCCTGCCGATCGCGGGACTCGGGCCGGGCGAGCACGAACTCAAGTCGCTCTACGTCGACGAGGCCGGCGATCTGGTGGCGGTGCGCACGACCTTTGCGCTGGACAAGAGCAAGGCGCCCGCGGTCGATTTGCTGGCCATGGCCAATCAGTCCGACGCCGTCACCATTATCCAGCCGTCGGGCAACAACATCGCCGAGCTCGACAAGGTCGTGACCCGAGTGCGTCAGGATCTGAAGATCGAGCACATGTACCTCTTCCTCAACGGCCAGCTGATCCTCGAGCGCGAAAAAGCGCCCTGGGAGCTGAACGTGGACCAGAACCGCTATTCGATCACCGGCAAGAACCGTCTGAGCGTGGTCTTCAAGACCGACAAGGGCCTGCTCCTGGCCGAAAAGGAACTGGAGCCGCTGGAGATCAAGGAGCGCTACGGCACCCGTCTCGTGCAGATCTACTTCAACGCCTTTGATCAGGACCTGCACTTCCTGCCCCAGGTCGACGCCAACAAGATCAAGATCGAGGTCAACGGCAAGGAACAGCCCGCCAAGGAAATCAAGAAGGTCGACGACCCGATCACGTTCTGTTTCCTGGTGGACGTTTCCTACAGCATGCGGGACACCTTTGACGAGAACATCTCGGCGTTGAAGAAATTCATCGAGAGCATGCGCCCTCAGGACCGCGGCTATTTCGTGACTTTCTCCAACAAGTACCAACAGATTATGACGCCGAACCTCTCCAAGTCGGTGTTGCTGGCCGTGGCCGAGAACCTCAAGCTGGACAAGGCCAACCCCAAGTATGCCGACCGTCTCTACGACGAGAACGAGACCTACCTCTACGACGCCGTGATCGCCTCGATCCACAGCCAGATCCAGTACGCCGGCCGTTCGGTGGTGTTGTTGGTCAGCGACGGCATCGGCGTCGAGGGCATTTACCGCCGCAACGGCATGCTCTCCTATGCCCGCGAGAACGAGACCGTGATCTACTCGCTGTGGCTGGACAACAACCCCAAGCTGACGGGCGACGACACCAACATCCTGCAAAAGGAGATGACCGGCGGCGAGAAGTTCGCCCGCAAGATTGGCCTTGCGCGCTTCTTCGCCAACAAGGACGCCCGCAAGATCCAAATCGGCAACAAGGTCCGCAACGAGAGCATCACAGCCGGTATGATGCGCATGCTGGCCGAGGAGTCCGGTGGTTTCCACTACCAGGTCCTCCACGCGGACCGCGCCCAAATCAAGGACTTCGTCGACGACATCGGCGACGCGGTGGGCAGCATGTACGTGGCGACGCTGAGCCTTCCCGTCGCCAAGGAAGACTACCAGGTCGACATCTCCAGCACCGACGAGACGGTGGCGATCCGCAACAAGAGCAAGGTCAAGGTCAGCAAGACCAATCCCCTGCTGAACTGAGTGCCCAGTGGGGCCGACCGCCGGTCGGCCTCTCACGAGGCAGTCCAACGGGACCCTTGCTTGAGCGTGCCCAGTGG
>CAYRFM010000055.1:15153-54024 GCA_964423555.1 uncultured Holophagae bacterium
TGAGCGTGCCCAGTGGGGCCGACCGCCGGTCGGCCTGAAGGAGTGGCAGTCCAACAGGACCCTTGCTTGACTGCGTCTAGAGAAACCTATTTCCCGACCTTGAACGCATAGCTGTGGCTAACCCCAGCACCACATGGCAAAGCCCGGCGGTCAGCAAGGTCCCACACAGCGAGATCAGCGGGTTCCAAGGCCAGCTGAAGGCGTAGAGCGGCTGCCACATGCCCTCGGGCAGCACGGGTATCCTGGAGAACAGCAGCAAGGTCAGCATGCCGCCACCTGCGCCGACCAGGGTAGCCAGCGGACGCGTGCGCGGGAATAGCAGAGCCATCAGGAATAAGCCCAAAAGCGGCCCGGTGAACAGCGAGGTGAAGAACAGGGCCTTGCTCAGCAGCGAGCTCTGCCCGGCCAGACACAGGAACGCGGCCGCCGTGCCCAGCGCGCCCCAAATCAAGACCCAGAGCCGGGCTTGGGCCAGGCGCTCGGCCTCGCTCGCATTGGCCGGCTTGGGGAAGAAGTCGGTAACGGTCGTATTGGATAGGGCCGTAATCGCCGAGTCCAGCGAGCTCATCGCCGCGGCAAAAATGGCCGCCACCAGCAGGCCGGTGATGCCGGGCGGCAGCGCGGTCTTGATGAAATAGGGAAAGACTTGGTCGATGGCGGTGCCCTGGGGCAAAGCATGCGCCGTCTGCTGGTAGTAGCTGTAGAGGCCAATGCCGACGCCGTAGAAGACCAAACCGACGCAGAGGCCCAGTACGGCCGAGAGCAGCGAGCTGAGGTTGGCGGCGCGCACATCCCGACAGGCCTGGTAGCGCTGTACGAACTGCTGGTCACAACCGCGGATGGCGACCTCGAAGACGGTGTAGACCAGACCCGCCGAGAGCAAGGTGCGCGGGTTGGTCGGGTCCAGCGAGCCATCGAAAATCTGCGTCTTGCCCGCCTCGGCGGCTACATGCCACATGGCCGAAAAACCACCCGAACCTGCGGCGCAGTACCAGATCGCCAATAAGCCACCAAAGAAGAGGATGACGAATTGGGCCACGTCCGTCCAGACCACCGCCTGAAGGCCGCCGAACCAGGTATAGGCGATCGCCAGCAGCGAGGTCAGACAGATCGCTAGGCCGATATCCATGCCAAACATCTGCGCGAGCACCAGCGATGGTCCATAGAGCAGGATCCCGGTCCGCAGCAACAGGTGGCAGCAGAAGAAGGCTGCCGCCACCCGGCGAGGCACAAGGCCGAAGCGATGCTCGAGAATCTCGTAGGCCGACTGCACCTGCATCGCGCGGAAGCGCGGGATGAAGACGACCGCGATCACGCCGATACTGAGGAAGGTGCCCAGGTTACACATCAAGTAGGCCATGTTGTGGCCGTAGGATTCGGCGGGATTGCCGAGGAAGGTGGTGGCTGAGACCGAGGTCGCGATCAGCGAGATGCCGATCGCCGGCCAGGGCATTTTGCCCGAGCCGAACATGTAGGCCTTGAAATCCTCGTTGCGCCTCGAAAAGTACAGGCCCAGCAGGGTGATACCCAGGAAATAGCCCACCAGGGCCACGTAATCAAGAGCAGTGAACATCCACGCCTCCCTATGAATCACTCATTCATAACCCAAGCGAGGGCGCCGAGACAAGTAGAAGCTGCAAGATGGTCCCAGCCGGTGACCTGCGATTCTGACCTTTTGCCAAAGACGGCTCCCATGGCGTCCGGGTTCTGGTCATGGCACATTTTTGAGATGGGCGCCAAATCCTTCAGAGTGGGCTCCCATTTTTTAAAAGAGGCACCCCTTCACATCGTCAGGATGCTTGCTATTCTTTTGCTCAAGCTAGAGCCTAGCCGATAAGCTCACCCCGAACCGGCGATTGGCTGCCACTCGAAATAGAACACTCACTGGAATTCGCCCTATTTATAGCGCCTCTTGAAGGTTCACCAGTCGCCCGGCGCAAGATTGCATCTTGCGCTACAGCGGGACCCTTTCGGCTGGGTTCAAGCTAGTTCACTTGGTCAGTCGCCTTGGACGACGAATGGGTACTCGCCCTCATAGGTGTAGTCTTTGCCGTCCTCGCTGATCTCCAGGTCGACCTGGTAGCGACCGGCAGCGAGTTCGGTGGGCGGCAGCTCGACGATTTGTTTGCCCTGGCCTTCGCTGGCGGCCAGGCGCTTGCCATTGGCGTCGCTCAAGGTGGCACGGTAGAAGGGTGCGCTGACCTGGATGCGGAGCACGACCCGCAGGTCATGGTCGGGGAGGTGGAAACTGCGGATATGGGCGCTGCGGGTGACGTCTGCTTCTAGCTGCCAGGCGATCGTGGGTGCGGGCTTGAACAGCCGCGGTGAGAAAACCAACAGGAGCGCCGCGGCCACGGCGATGCCCACCCAGGCGGCGGCCTGGCGCTTGCGGCGCGGCGCGGACGTCGCGGGCGGCGCGATCAAGCCGGCCGTGGCGGCCTTGCGGAAATCGCGCATGAAGGCCTCGGCCAGCTCTATTTGGTCCATGCACAAGGTGCAGGTGGCGAAATGCTCTTCAAATTGGCGCTGCTCGTGTTCGTCGAGATCGCCCCGGACGTAGCGGTCCACATATAGATTGTTGTCAATGATGTCGTGACTCAGTGCCTGGCTCATCTGTTCCCTCGCGTAACCAAACCTCTCATACCACACAGTGCAGCGAGCGGCCAATTCCTCTCACGCATTTTTAGGAAACTTCAAGACAGCGCCCATCTTTTGGTTGATCAGCTCCAGATAACGCTGGCGCGCGCGGGAAAGGACGCGGTTGAGCTGGTCGGGCGTGAGCTGAAAATCCTTGCAGAGCTCGGTCTTGGGCCGTTCGAGGATGTAGAAGTGATAGAGCACATCGCGATCGCGCTGCAGCGGCAGTTCGGCCACCGTCTGGGCGGCCAGGTCTTCGCGCTCCCGCTGGAGGAGCTGGTGGAGGGGGCCAGGTTCGGGTGCGGGCATATCCGGTACCTCGTCGCTGGTGTCGCGCGCCGACTTGCGCTTGAACATCAGCGCCAGATTGCGGGCGAGGCCGCTGATGAACCCAGGGAGACGGGCAGGATCCTCGGGATCGCCGCCGCGGATTTTTTGCAGAATGAGACAGAAGACGTCCTGGAACAGATCCTCTTGATCCGCTTGATTGGTGACAATGCGGCGCAGGATGATGCGGGTGCTGCGGCTGAAGGAGAGCACCAGCTCGCGCTCAGCGTCGTGGTCGCCACGCTGAATGCGGGCCACAAGCACTGCATGTTCCGACCACTGAAGCTGTTGCTCCGACACATGCCCTCCATGTGTTTTATCGAAGAAGCGAGGAACCACACCAAAATCAGTTTCATTCTAATCATCCTAGGTCAGAGTGCAAGTGGAAGTTGGAATATTTCGAATTTGAAGGAAGTTAGCGCCAGTCACCAAGTAGGATAAATGCGCTCCAGTACTTGGGAGCGCGCCACTGGGGGTCACGCAGCATTTTGCGTTGGGCGTCGCAGAGGGCGGCGCTGGCGGTCATGCCCTGTTCGAGCATCGCGGAATAAAAATGTTTCATGAGCACGGGCGAGGCCTTGTCATCGATATTCCATAGTGTGGCGGCCACATGGGGCACGCCGGCGAGCATGAACCCGCGGGAGATGCTCATGGGGCCCGCCCCCCGCACCCGTTTCCCCAAAGCGGTCTCACAGGCGCTGAGCACGACCAGGTCGGCCTTCAATTTCATCTCGGAAATATCGGCCAGGGTCAGCTCGCTGGGAATGGGCCGTCCGTTCTTGTCGAAGCAGGAAAAAATCAACTTGCTCTTGGAGGAGTCCGCTGGATCAATCAAACAGTGGGTGGCGAAATGAAGAATTTTATAGTTCTCCAAATCGGGAGACAGAACAGCCTCACGCGTAGCGGCAAGGCCACTCTTATAGAGTGCCTTGTGCTTAGAGTGTGAGACGAGCGAGAGAATCGATGCCGCCTCTCTTTCTGTTCCCGCGAGTCTGGGAAGGCCTGTCGCGCCAACAGATCGCTTGTCCGTATCTTCGGGAAAAGGCAAGCTCAACCGTTGGTCAAATCTCGAAAAAATGGGATTGGCAAATACGGCTAGCGGTTTACTCGGACGCCCTTGTCCTTTGATCGCTAGGGCAGCGTGTGATGCCGTTGGCAAGTACACTATTTCCTTAGTTTTCACAAGGTAGCTGCCCGCCATATCGGGCAACAGTGAAAAGGGCAAGGTTGACAATGACTCATCAGCAACTATAGCGAGCCGACTAAATTTATTTATATCCAGGAAGGAGGGAAACAACGCGGCGAAAAGAGTTTTACCTACTTGGCTGTCCGCTGAATAGGTGTTCTCATCAATCTCTTTTCGAAGCGAAGAAACCCACGCTTGAAATTCATCGCTAGAAGGTCCTTCACACCATCGGTAACCTCGATCCCAAATATACCAAATGTGGCTTGAAGGTACTCTCAAGCTGGTGACCAAAATCAAGGTCTCAGCGTCTAGGGCAGCTTGAATATCTTCCAACTCACTTGCGCTATCCTCTATTACTGGCAATGGATGAGTCAAAAAATGTCTCACTTGGCTCCAAGCAGCTGACTTTTTGTTGAAGAGTTCTTGAATATCAACAACAGGTCGTGACTTCCTTATCCCAAGGAACAAGGACTCCCTTAAGCACTTCCCATTCGCTTCTTCCAGCAAATTAAATGCTGCCTCCACTCCAGGACCTGCGCTGTTGCTTTTCTCGCCAAGCAACACATCAATAGCATAGCTGTAAATTTTGTAATAGTCCTGAAACACCGCAGTTCGCAAATTTGGATCCGAATACCGACCCCTTCGCTGCTCTGCAAGTGCAATCGCCTCTTTAATAAAATCATCTCTACTATTAACATCATCAGATTCTTCTGCCAGTTTAAGGCTGATTAAAGGCGCATTATCGTCTGTGTTCCCTGCAAGATCCCGAGCTGTTTTAAAGTATTTCACTCTTTCATCCCTATCACTTAATAACTGGCCAAGACTAAAACATGCTGCCCCCTGAACCGGGGAAGGTGCAGATGCAACATCCCGCAACAAATTTTCGGCACTCTTCTTATCACCCATCAACTTCAAGTTGAGTGCCTTTTGAAACAGCAAATCCAATTTATTATTAGGATCTAGATTTAGTTTCAATGCCTGATTAAAGATGGAATCGGCTTCCT
Organism: uncultured Holophagae bacterium; assembly: GCA_964423555.1. Lineage (GTDB taxonomy): Bacteria > Acidobacteriota > Holophagae > Acanthopleuribacterales > Acanthopleuribacteraceae > CAYRFM01. The sequence goes on from CAYRFM010000055.1 coordinate 20,308, forward strand.
TGCACCTACCAACAGATGAATAAATAGCGGCAATGGTCCTCAACATCATCGGATACTGATCGGCCTCATTAGCTTTTTCTAGGTGCTCCCTGGCTGCTTTGGCACAGGCAAATGCTTTATCCAAGTTCCTGGTTGAGCGCAAATACAGAGAGGCCAAATTGATTTGCTGCATTGCCAGTAGTAAATGATTTGATCTTGGAATTTTATCGATCGCCATCTCCGTGGTCGAAATAGATTCCTCATACATGCCGATATACCCAAAAACAGCTCCCAAACCCAATATTGGGGACGACTCAAAATCCCAAATCTTAGCTTCACGAACTGAACGCCACTGCGCAAAATATGAGTCAAGGGACTGCATACTCAATTCGGCATCTTTCAAAAGTGCATTTTTTGACAAGAGGATCATCCCCAGCAAGCCTTGTGCATATGATTTCTCTGACAAATCATGAATTGACTCATACAATTCTATTGCAAATTCGCAATACCCTTGGCACTGCTCATATTTCCCGAACGAAAACAAAATAAATGCGAGATCAAGAAAGGAGTCCGCAGCAATTTTCACATCTCCACGTTCCAGATAGAATGACGCCACCTCACAATATGCGGACTCCAAGAAATCTGCCTGCCCGACATCAGACTTCATAGATCTAATTTTTTCCCACAGCGAATGAATTTCCAGCAACTCATCATCACCAGCTTCTCGGGGGTGACTATTTTCTACTCTTACTTGATAATATCCATCGGAGCTCTGTGATTGTTGAGGGGTAATTTCCACCACCCACTCTTCATCCCTCTCCGGAGACACCCAGCAAAAATCCTCGCCATTGACAAGCAGCGTTCTATCCATATCATGACGAACTCCGCGAGGTGAGATCGCACAGGAAAGAAAATCTGCACCACACTGTTCCACCACAATTCGTGAGGTGTACCCACCTTTCAACCTCAGTTTAACCGCAACCTTTTGGTTCCCCTCAATAAATGAGTCGTGAATGTAGGGTCTGGTTCTAAAAACCAGGAAGCACCCTGCGCCAGCTAGAAATAAGAGAAGAAGGGCGAAAGGCGTCTTCATCAGACTCCCCAACAAAGATTCCACACACCCTTCAATTATAACGGGTTTCCACCCGACGACCAACACGGATCGGCGCAACGGCGCAACGAAGGCTTAGCTACCTGGAGTCGGGGGCGGAGGAAGCGTGATGACGGTTATGGGCCCTGCGCCACCGTCGTCTTGTTCCTTGATCCGGAGACCCGCGAAGAACTCCACTTCATAAACGCGGCCCTCATCCTCGCCGACCATCCTGATCGGGCTGACGGTGCCGGGGATGACGTGGCCGCTGTGGCTGTGACCCAGCATCTGGAGCTCGTAGGTGAGTTCCGTCCCGAACTGTTGGAAGATGATCGCGTTCTCCGAATGCTCGGGTACGGAGATCGCGGCGTCCTTTTCGGTTTCCACGATGCTGTAGACCTTGGTCACTCGCCCCAGCGGCAAACGGACCCGACCCTCGCCCTCGGGTATGGACTGAGTTTGGATGTCGAACGGGGTGCCCTGGCGATTGGGGTTCTGATGGTGACCAATGATGTTGAATTCTTGGCTGACTCGACCAAACAGGAAGTGGAAGCCGTTGGGATGCGCCGCCCCGGCTTGGATGCCGTAGCGACCGGTGGTTGTACAGCCCATTTTCTCCAGCTCGACGCCCTTGATCCGCAGAACATAGCGGTTCTTGCCCTCGACGCAACAATGCACTTGCTCCGGTCTCGGGATGTACTCCAGAAACCGCTCCTGCGTGTTGTTAGTGGCCATCTTGCGCACCAGCAGGCGTACATGCAGATGGTCCAGGTCGAACTTGCCTCTCAGCGAGACCAGCACATCCATGCTCTCGCCCAGGCGCACGAAGGGCTGGATCGCCACCGCGGTCAGGCCGTAGTCCTCGCCCAGATTGGTGAGGATGTCGCTGTCCGGAGCGACGAACTCGGTGAAGCCGCCTGGGGCGACATCGTCAAAGTAGCCATGACGGATCTCGCGAACCTCCTCCGCCTGGAAATCGGCGACGACGTTTTCGGGGTCGAAATCGCCGTCCATCACCGAATCACCGTGGTCATCGTGGCGGAGGTTGAAGATATGACCGATCTCGTGCATGATCGTGTGCAGCATCATCGGCCGGGCAGTCGCGCCGAACTGCGCGAAGGGTCGATAGAAGATCGCCGCGCCTTGGCGCACGGTATCGTTAAACAGCGGGTAGCGCTGGGCCAACGACATCTTGCGGATCTGATCGAGGATCGCCAGCGACAAGGGCTCGGTCGCATCGGGGCTGAGACCCGTGGCCACGGCCAGGTGCCAGATTCCGGTGACGTTGCCACGGGTGCGGTCGAACATGGTGCCGCGCGAGTCGAAGCCCTTGACCTTGACCTCGCCGTTCTCCAAGTAGGGGCCGCCATCGTAGCGCGGCAGGAACAAGAGGATCAGACGCCACATGCGCGGAGTGCTGACGGCCGGTGAACGCGACTCCATCAGTTCGTGGAGCTCGCGATCCTCCCAGCACTCCAGATCCGTATAGCCGTAGGACGAGTCCTTGGGCAGCGCCGGGTAACCCGTGCGGATCATGGCCTTGATGCCGGCGTTCTTCAAGTGCCGGCGCATGGCCGGATACATCGACTTGAGGGCCAGGTCACCCTCCAGCTCACGCTTGGGCGCGTAGCAGACGATCTCCAGTTGGCGGAAATATTTGGATTGGTAGGTCAGCTCGATGCAGAGCACATTGGGCAGTACCGGCAAGGAGCAAGTAAGCTGCAGACTGCGGTTGCTGAATACCTGGACGGAGATGTTTTCGAGTTGGACGACTGACTGGCTGCGGGCCACCCGCAGCTGCGCCTTCCTGAGTTGATAGTCCCCGATCTCGGCACGCATCGAGGCGGCGTAGGTGCCATCGATGCAGAAGTCGGCGGAGGCATATGCGTGCTCGTTATCCCAGCGGAAAAATACGGCGATGTTCCCCAATGATTCGACGACAAAGTGACCGTGATACGAACCCGATTTGGGCTTAATCTCATTTGAATACATGAATCCTCCTCTTTTGTCTGCCTACCGCTCTCTTAGTGCTCCCATGGAGTGACTTCGGTCACTTAACTCGGGCAGATGACCCTCAAAAAAAATTAATCCTTTTCTTTGACCGAATTTGGGAGGTGCCTGCACAGCGCTAATGTTGGACGAGCTCGCACGACAAGCGGTCGTTTCCAACCTCATAGTCGCTTCTTATTGGGGTTGAGGTGGTTGTAATGGATAAGGTATCGGTCTGCCCAGAAATTGGGGCAAGCACGGAAGTGGACCAGCTGCTGGCGGAATGGCGCGACGGCGATCGCAGCGCGCTCGACCGCTTGATCACGATCGTGATTGATGAGATTTACCAGCTGGCGCGCAAGCGCTTCGACCGCGAGCGCGACAATCATACGCTACAGCCCACGGCGTTGGTCAGTGAACTGTACCTGCGCCTGGTCAACCAGCGCGAGGCCCCTCAGAATCGCCTGCACTTTTTCGCGACCGCGGCACTGACGATCAAACGCATCCTGATCGACCACGCCCGCCGCAAAACCGCCAAGAAAAAAGGCGAAAGAGTGGAGGTCTTAGACCTGGACGACGCTCTGAGCGCCAGCCGACCCGACCTCAAAACGGAAGATCTGTTGGGTCTCGAAGAGGCCTTGGGCCACCTCGAAAAGGTAGATGCCGAGCTGAGCCGCATCGTTCATCTCCATTTCTTTCTGGGCATGACCTATGACGAGATCAGCGAATTAGAGGGCAAAAGCCCCAAGTGGGTGCGTCGCCGCTGGGAATTGGCCCGCGCCTACCTACTCGTGGATTTGCAAGGCAAGGAGCTACCGTGAACCAAGCAGTCAGTCAACTCTTCTTCAGCGCGATCGAGCTGGCGCCGGCCGAACGGCGCCGACACCTGGCGGAAGCCCCCGTGCCGGAAAGCGTGCGGGCTCTGGCGGCCCGCCTGGTAGCCGCCCATGAAAATGCCGGCGACTTCCTGGAAAGCACGGTTCAGGCGGGCTTCGAACTGCTCAGCTCGCGGGTCGGCCAACACCTGGGCGCCTATCGCTTGACCGAGTTACTGGCCGAGGGCGGCATGGGCGAGGTCTACCGCGCCTCCTATGCGGATGCCAGCCAACGCCCAGTGGTCGTCAAACTGCCTAAGAAAACGCTGGTTCGCGCTCGCGAAAGAGAAGTGCTGTTCGAGCGCGAGGGCCAACTGTTGAATATGTTGCGCCACCCCAACATCGTCGCGCTCTACCATCGCGGCACGACCGCGCAAGAAGCGACCTATCTGGTCATGGAGTACGTGGCCGGGGCAAACTTGATGGCGTACGCCAAGTCCCGGAATCTGACGCTTGCCCAGAAGCTCCAGTTGTTCCGCAGCCTGTGCCAGCCGATCAGCTTCTGCCACGGCAGAGGCGTGATCCACTGCGATCTAAAGCCTGAAAACATCCTAGTCGACGAAACCGGCACGGTCAAATTGATCGATTTCGGTGTCGCTCATCGCCTGGATGAAGCGCTCGAGGTAGAGCGCCATCCCTACACCCTGCCCTACGCCAGCCCGGAGCAGGTCAAGGGTGGCGAGCTGTCGGCAGCCACCGATATCCACGCGTTAGGGGTGCTCTTGTACCAACTACTGGTCGAAGAGTTGCCCTTCAAGGGCCAGTGCCAGATGAGCCGCCGAGCCGCGTTGCTGAAAGGTCAGCCAACGTTGGCAGCTCGTCAGCTGAACAGCTTGCCGGCGCCGCTGGCGCGTTTGATCCGCCGCTGTGTCGCCGTGGACCCTTCCGCACGCTTCGCCAATGTGCCGGCGCTTCTCAACGAACTCGCTCTAGTCGAACACCAGCTCCAAGCATCCGCAAGAGCCGCGACAGCACCACGTCTCGCGCGGACTTCGCTAGCGCGGCACAGCAAACCTTCTAGACGGACATCGCGCCCCGTCCGCGCTCGGCAGCTCTACTCACCACCCCAACGGGCTGGCGATAGTGCGGTAGCGCCACCTCGGGCCTGAGCCGCTCCCAGCCACACATTCTCGCTCTGATCTCGCCTCGTATCCAGATGGATCTTGGACCTTAGCCCTGCCCTATGTTAAGTTATCGGCGCAATAGATAACTTGGATGGCATGCTACCAGGCCTGTCCCACCTTGCGAGGAGTTCTGCCCATGGCCCGTAAACTACCCAAAACCGCCTATGAATTGAAAGCTGGGGAACGTTTCGTACCCTACACCGAAGGGCAAAATCTCCCCGAGTTCACGCTCAAGGCGGTGTTGGTCGGCATCGTCCTGGGTGTGATCTTCGGGGCTGCCAATGTGTATCTCGGCCTGAAAGCTGGCTTGACCATTTCGACCTCGATCCCCGTTGCGGTGTTGACGGTGGTCGTCTTCCGCATTCTCGGGCGCAACAATTCGTCGATCCTCGAGACGAACATGAGCCAGACGATCGGATCGGCGTCGTCCTCCGTCGCCTCCGGCGTGCTCTTTACCCTGCCTGCGCTGTTCATCTGGGGCATGAACCCCGAACTCTGGCAACTCACGGGTCTGGCCATGGCGGGCGGACTGCTGGGCGTTCTGGCCATGGTGCCGCTGCGCCGCTACCTGATCCGCGATGAGCACGGAAAATTACCGTTCCCCGAGGGGATGGCCTGCGCCGAGGTTCAGGTCGCCGCGGAGAGCGGCGGCAAACAGGCCCAAGGCGTGTTTTGGGGAATCGGCGTCGGCATGTTGACGAAGGTCATCACCGGTGGACTCAAGCTGGTGCCTGAGACCTTGACCCTCAACCTGCCGCTGCGCGCGCAACTGGCCGCGAAAGTCTCTCCGGCACTGCTGGGGGTCGGCTATATCCTCGGCCTGCGGGTCGGCACGATTATGGTCGCCGGCTCTGCGCTTTCTTCCCTGATCATCATCCCAGTCATCGGAATCTGGGGCGCGGACCTGACGACGCCGTTCTTCCCGGAGACGGAGCACCTGATCCGCGAAATGAGCGCGGGCGACCTGTGGGAACGCTATGTGCGCTACATCGGCGCCGGCGCGGTGGCGGCCGGCGGCATCATCACCCTGATTCAGTCGATCCCGGCGATGATCGAGTCCTTCAAGGTGGGCCTGCGTCAAATCGGCAAGGCGGCGGGCGGCGACAGCGAGCGCACCGACCGCGACATTCAACCCAAGATACTCGTCTTGCTGGCCCTGGCGACCTTGCTGGTACTGACCCTGGTGCCCGGCTTGCTGGGCTACATCGACACGATCCAGGCGCGCGGCGTGGCGGCGCTGCTGATCGCCGTCTTCGCCTTCTTTTTCGTGACCGTCTCCTCGCGCATCGTCGGCATGGTCGGCGTGACCTCCAACCCCACCTCCGGCATGACGATCGCGACCCTGATCGGCACCAGCCTGATCTTCTATCTTATGGGCTGGACCGACGCCGCCGGCAAGGCCACGGCGCTGATGGTCGGCACGGTGGTCTGCGTGGCGGCCTCGATCGCTGGCGACACCTCCCAGGACCTCAAGACGGGCTACGTGCTCGGCGCCACGCCCAGTCTCCAGCAATGGGGCGAGATGCTGGGCGTGATCACCTCGGCGGGCGTGATCTGCCTGGTCCTGTTCGCGCTCGACCGCTCCATGACCCTGGGCAGCGCCGAGCTGCCAGCACCCCAGGCCAACTTGATGAAACTGGTTATCGACGGCGTGCTCGATCGCCAACTGCCCTGGAACCTGATCTTTATCGGCGTGGGCATCTCGCTGGTCGTCTTCGCCCTGCGGTTGCCGCCGCTGGCCTTCGCGGTCGGCGTCTACCTGCCCATGAGCACGATGGCCTCGGTCTTCCTGGGCGGCTTGCTGCGCCATCTGATCACCCGCAAAAAGGCCGAGCCAGAGGCCGAAGCTACGCGCGAGCGCGGGATCCTGTTCTCTTCCGGTCTGGTCGGCGGCGAAGGCCTGACCGGCGTCGTCCTGGCGGTGGTGGTGCTGATCAACGACGGCAAGAAGATCACCGGCCTGGGCCTGGATTACCCACCTGTGCTGGCGTCGATCGTGGCCGCCCTTGGGCTAGCGGCGGTTCTATTCGCGATTGCCTCTTTCGCCCGCAAAAAAGCCTGAACGGGTCGTGAAAAACAGGATATTGGGCCATTGCCCAGAACGCCTGAAAGCGTAACGAATCGACGAGGGGGCACAGCGATGCGGCAGTGGATAAGCGGAGCGAGGATCGTGGTGGGTGACGGCCAGACAGCAGCGTTCGAGGGTGACGTCCTAGTCGAAGACGGCAAGATCGCCCGAATAGGAAAACTGGCGATCTCGGAACGAAAAACGGCGGACCAGGTGATCGAAGCCGCCGGCAAGGTACTGGCGCCCGGCTTTGTCGATACCCACAACCACGGCGCCTTGGCCGGCACGCGGTCGGGCTCCAACGGCGTGCCGATCGCTTGCGAGCTGGCCTTGCGGGCCGGCGTCACCAAGCGCATCTGCGGCGTCGACGGGCTCTCGCCCGCGCCAGTCGTACCAGCCACGCGCGACCAGTACGCGGCGCAGCTGCGCCCGCTGGACGGCGATATCGGCCCCTTCAGCTGGACCGATTTGCGCTCGTTCTACGCCTGGCATCGCGGTCGCTCGATCACGGATCTGGGCATGTACCTGGGCCACAGCGCGGTGCGCATGGCCGTCATGGGCAACGCGCCGCGGGCGGCGACACCTGATGAGTTGCGCGACATGCAGGCCCTGGTCCAGGCCGAGGCGCCGCACTGTTTGGGCCTTTCGACGGGCCTGGTCTACAACCCGGCCGTTTACTCGAACCAGGCGGAGATCACGGCGCTTTTGCGGGCCTTTGGCGAGGTGGCGCCCGCAGCCCTGTTCCCCCACCTGCGCTCCGAATCGGACCGCATTCTGCCCTCGCTCGACGAGTGCCTGAACGCCTGTATCGAGGCGGGCTCGGCTTATTGTAACGAGCACACCAAGATCGCCGGCAAGCGCAACTACGACAAGATCGGCGCATTGGAGGCGAAGCTCGCCGACGGCGCCGGTTCGGTGCGCACAATGGCCAACATGTATCCCTACACGGCCGGCAGCACCACCGGCGACGCGCTCTTCCCACCCAGCTTCCGGGCCGGCACGCGCGCGGATTTCCTGGCCCGACTGCAGGATCCCCAGGCGCGAGCCCAGCTCTACGAAAAGATGGTTGGCGACACGACCAGCTGGGACAACTTCATCGGCTTCTGCGACGGCCTGGACGGCATCGCCATCGCCGGCTGCCCGGACCCTGCGTTCGTAGGCAAGCGCCTAGGCGAGGTGGCCCGCCGCGCGGGCGCGCCGGACCTGAGCTCGCGGGCCGCCTACGAGGCGGTTTTCGACTTCTTCGTCGCGCACGAATTGGAGATCACGATCATCAGCCACTACGGCTCGGAGTTGCTGATGGAGCGCTTCTTCCGCCGCGACGACATGGCGATCTGCACCGACGGCCTGATGCCGGGTCCCGGCCAGCGACCGCACCCGCGCTCGCTGGGGACCTTCCCAAAAGCGCTGCGCATGGCGCGCGAGCTGAACCTCGGCCTGGAGCGCATCGTCTACCGCCTGGCCGCATTGCCCTGTGCCTTCCTGGGCTTGGCGTCGCCGTGCTTGCGCGAGGGCGGCGACGCCTCGCTGGTGCTGTTCGACTGGGAGCGGGTGGCCGAGCAGAACAGCTACGAGGACCCGCTGGTCAACCCCATCGGCATTCACCAAGTCTGGGTCCACGGCCAGCTGGCCTTCGACGAGGGCCGCTTCCCGCAGCTGGCGGACTACCCAGGCAGGATTCTGGCGCGCGCCTGAGCGAGCCCTATCCTTGTAAACGGTCTGCAGCTTTTAACAGGGCGCGTTCGGCCTCCACTGAATAGGGCTTATCAATCCCCAAAAAGGAAAGCCAACTTCCGACATCCCCACGGCGAGCCAGGTTTTTTGTTCCAGGGAAACGACGCTATTCGTTCTTTCCAACGCCCAGACACGGTCTATCTTAGGATTGAATTGTGGCTCCAAGGAGGCGAGGATCAAAGGCGAGTGAGTGACCGCCAAAAACTGAACCTCTGCTTGTCTTCCCAGAAGCTGGTTGGCGACTTGGAGTAGACAGGGTACGATGGTACGCTGCCAACGCGGGTGGAGATGGGCCTCCAACTCGTCAATTAAAAAAAGGAGATTGCGCGCGGGTTTGTTTTCTCTGACCAAAACGTGTTCCTGCCACGCCCAGAGTAGAAGGTAACTGAGAGACAGGATTCGCCGGAACGCGGCAGAGGCATGGATGATGGGGATTTGAACGTCGTCATGATTGAGCAGCGTCGGATATTCGCGGGGATCACCGTTACCCAGGCGCATGGGCACCCCCAGGCGGATGGGTTCATCGAGCGGCGACATGACTTGCAATACCCCTTTGAAGAGCTCGAACTGGCGATCACCGCGCGTCTGCCAGATAATCAAGTCCTGCAAAAGACCATTGCAGAGCAGTTGTTCGATTTTTTCCTTGCCCACCGAGACCGTTCGGCTCAAGCCGTACCAAATTTCGCGGGCCGAGAAGTGAAAGGCCGGAGCCTTCTCATCATCCTCAGCAGCGTTCCGATCAGGGTCCCAAACAGAGAAGCCGCCGTCTACTTGGGCGTAGAGCAGGATGCCCTGGCGCAAGGGCGCCCCGCGCGAAAAAATCCAATCTCGCTTTTCTGCATGATAGCTGCACGTTATTTTCTTTTGCCCGACCTTGAAGGTCATCTCGCCTTTTCTGCCCTTGTCAGGCCTGGCGGGCCAGCCGGCCCAAGATCGGGTGATGCCGTACCAAGCCATATCAAGTAGAAAGGTTTTGCCTAGGCCGTTGTCGCCAGTCACGAAATTGAGTCTTTGCGCCAAATCGATCTGGAGGTTCTTGACTGGGCCGACATCGCGAAGCCCCATGGAATCTAACATCAATGCTCCTCACCGCTTAGAAGTCAGCCCATTGTAGCATGGGACCTGGCTTCGAACCAATTTGGCCGCGGCGAGGCCCAGTTCAGGAACTGTGAAATTTGCGACCGCGGTGGTCCAGGAGGATCTGGGCCGGCTTGAAACGCGGACCCTTTTGGGCGGCCCAGTGTTCGAAGCGGCTGACCAGTTGGTCGGCGCCGACGTGGTCGATGTAGCGGAAGGGGCCGCCGCGAAACGGCGGGAAGCCCAGGCCGAGGATGGCGCCCAGGTCGCCGTCGACGGGCGATCGCAGGATGTCCTCTTGCAGGCAGTAGGCGGCCTCGTTGATCATCGCCAGCGCCAGGCGCTCCTGGATCTCCCCGTGGGGCACCGACTTGCGCGCGGCACCGCCGAAGAAGCCGTAGATCTCGGTATTGGGCTGTTTGCCCTTCCCCTTCTTGACGTCGTAGCGGTAGAAGCCCTTGCCGTTCTTGCGCCCGTGGTAGCCGGCCTCGTAGAGGCGTTGGACGATGTTGTCCGCGACGATGCCGCGCGCGGCCAGCATCGGCGCAAAGGTCTCGCCGACGTGGGCGCCGACGTCGATGCCGACCTCGTCCATCAGCTTGACCGGACCGACCGGGAAGCCCCAGCGCAGCATGGCTTTGTCGACCTCGAGCATGTCGGCGCCCTCGGAAAGCAGGATCACGGCCTCGTTCATCAGCGGCGCCAGGATGCGCGTCGTGTAGAAGCCTGGGCCGTCGCCGACGACGATCACGGTCTTGCCCTGGCGGATGCCGACCTCGACCGCGGTCGAGACGACCCAGTCCGCCGTCTGGGGCGTGACGATGATCTCGAGCAGCGGCATCTTGGGCACGGGCGAGAAGTAATGCATGCCGACCACTTGCTCGGGCCGCTTGGCGCCCTCGGCGATCTTGGCGATGGGGATGGCCGAGGTGTTGGTGGCGAAGATGCAGCGCTCGGGCGCATGGGCTTCGACATCGGCCAGAATACGGCGCTTGAGGCCCAGGTCCTCGAAGACGGCCTCGATCACCAGCTCCGCGCCGGCCAGGTGCGCGTTTTCCGTCGAGGCCTGCACGAGCGCCAGCTGGCGATCGCATTCGAAGGCGCTGATGATGCGGCGATCGACTTTTTGCTTCAGGCTGTCGTGAATCGCTTTCTTGCCGCGGCCCAAGGCCTCGAGCGAAATATCCTTGAGCACGACCTGGATATCCTTCTGAACACTGACCTCGGCAATGCCCGCGCCCATCAGACCGGCCCCCAGCACCGCCATCCGCCGCACCTTGACGGCCTTGTCCTTGGCGGGGTTCTTCTTGCTGTCGTTCATGCCGAAGAACAGGTTGACCAGGGCCCGGCTCTCGTCACTGCGCACCATCTTGTCGAACAGCTCGATCTCGCGGGCGATGCCGGCCTCGAGGCCTTGGCGCCAGCCGGTACGCACGCAGTCGAGGATCGCGAACGGCGCCGGGTAGTTGCCCCAGGTCTGACGCTGAACGGTTTTGGCCGCCATGTTGAAGACGACGCCGTTGAGCAGGGCGCTTTCGAGGGCGGCCTCGGCCAGCTTGCGCTTGCGCGGGCGTCGACCCGGCTTGACCAGTTTCTCGCGAGCGAACTGAACGGCCGCGGCGATCAGACCCTCGCCGTGGTGGAGGGCGTCGACCAGGCCCAGCTTGTAGGCCTTCGAAGGGTAGAGGTTCTTGCCGGTCAGCAACATGTCGAGCGAGGCCTGCAGGCCGATCAGGGCTGGCAGACGCTGGGTGCCGCCGAGACCGGGCAGCAGACCCAGCTTGACCTCGGGCACGCCGAAGAAGGTCTTGTTATCGCTGGCGCTGATGCGGTAATTGCAGGCCATGGCGACCTCGAGCCCGCCGCCCAGGGCGACGCCGCGCAGTGCGGCCACGGTCGGCACCCGCAGGCGGCTCAGGCGCAACAACAGGTCGTGGGCCTTGCGCGCACGGCGCTTGGCCTCATCGGCCTCCGGATAATCCTGGAACATATTGATGTCGGCGCCCGCGATGAAGCAGTGCGCCTTGCGCGAGGCCAGCACGACCGCCTCAATGGCGCGGTCGGCCTCGATCTGGTCGAGCGCAGAGGCCAGCTCTTCCATGAGGGCGGCCTTCAGGGTGTTCATCTTGTCTGCGGGGTCGTCGATCCACAGCAGGGCGACGTTGCCCTGTTTCTCGAGCTGAAAATAAGTGAAGTGCGTCATCGATTCGTCCCCTTACCCTTGAAAGCGTTCCAGTAACATGGCATGGCCCTGGGCGCCGGCAGCGCAGGCGGCCACCAGCGCATAGCGGCCGCCCTCGCGGCGCAGGCGGTTGGCGGCGGTGGTGACCAGCCGCGCCCCGGTCGCGCCGAACGGGTGGCCTAAACTCAGCGAGCCGCCGTGGCGGTTGAGCTTGTCCATGGGGATGCGGCCGACGGCGCTGTCGCGACCCAGTTGGTTGCGGGCAAAGTCGTCGCTGGCCATGGCCTCGAGGTTGGCCAGCACCTGACCGGCGAAAGCCTCGTGCAGCTCGAAGACGTCGATCTCGGCCAGACTCAGGTTGCGCCGCGCCAGCAGTTGGCTGATGGCGTAGGCTGGCCCCAGCAGGAGCTCGTCGTTGGGACTTTGGGCAGCAAAGACATAGTCGACCAGCAGAGCCTTCGGCGAGTAGCCCAGGTTCAAGGCTTTCTCCTCACTCATCAGCAGCACGGCGGCGGCGCCGTCGGTGAGGAACGAGGCGTTGGCGGCGGTGACGGTGCCGTAGTTGCGCTCGAAGGCCGGTTTGAGCGCGGCCATTTTTTCGGCGCTGGAGTCGCCGCGCACGCCGTTGTCGAGGGCAATTGCCTTGAAATGAGGCGGCAAAAGCACGGGCTCCAACTCCTCGGCCAGGATGCCGTCCTGAGCGGCCTGGTGCGCGGCCAGGTGGGAGCGCAGGGCAAAGGCGTCCTGGTCGACCCGCGAGACGTCGAAGCGCGCCGCCAGACGGTCGCAGTCCTGGCCCATCGTCAGGCCGGTCGAGAACTCGCTGATGGAGGGGATCTCGGGCAGCAGATCCTTCAGTTTCAGACCCTTGAGCAGGCCGAGGTACTGGAGCGGGCTCTTGAAGCGCTGACTGGCGACGAGGCGATCGCGCAGGCGCTTGCGGTAGCGGATGGGGATATCGCTCATGCTCTCGGTGCCACCGGCGACGACGACCTGGGCACGACCGCAAGCGATCAGGTCGAAACCGGTGGCAATGGCGGCGTTGGCGGAGATGCAGGCCTGGGTCACAGTGTGGGCCGGTGTGCGGCGGTCGTAACCGGCGCCGAGCAGGGCCTCGCGGGCGACATTAGAGGTGGTCAGGTTGCTGATGACCGTGCCCATGATCAAACGCTCGACGAGGGCGACATCGAGGTGGGTGCGCTTGCGCAGACCCTCAAGGGCGTAGCGGGCCAGGTCGTAGGAGGTCAGGTCCTTGAAATCGGAATTGGCGCGCAAGAAGGGCGTGCGGCAGCCATCGACGAGCACGACGCGAGACAAAGCGGCAGGTTCCATGAAGACTCCTAGGAAAGCTGATTGCGAAGCGTCGCGCGGGGCGGCATCCTCACCGGAGGCTATTTTGAATGAACGTTCAGTTTATTGCAAGCACAGGACGACTTATTCTCGCATGTTCTTGCCGGAGCGCGGCAACCTAGATGGGAATCAGCTGACTTTATCATGGGTTTTTCGTGCCTTCTCTTGGCGTTTGACTTAAAATGAGGCCGCGCCGCTGGCGCGATCTTTTGAGGTGGTGCGCCGTGACTTGGTTGGACGAACGACATCCCCGCCTGATTCTGGCGCCGATGGACGGTTACACGGATCCGCCTTTTCGACGCTTTGCCAAGCGGGTCGAACCGCGGATCGTCGTCTTCTCCGAGTTTCTGCCGGCCACGCAAGTGGCCCGCAAACCCAGCCTGGCCGCCAGTCTGTTCCAGATCTTCGCCGACGAGCAACCGGTCGTGATCCAGCTCTACGGCAAGGACGCGAGCGATTTCGCCACGGCCGCTCGGTTGGCGGAACAACAGGGCGCCGCTGGGATCGACATCAACATGGGTTGCCCCGCTAAAAAGGTCGTCGCCCATCGCCACGGCAGCGCGCTGATGAAGGAGATCGACCTGGCCTGCGCGATCATTGCCGAGGTCAAACGCGCGGTCAGTGTGCCGGTCACCGTCAAAACCCGCCTGGGCTGGGAGAACCACGACAAGCTCATCCCCTTTGCCTTGCGCCTGCAGGACCATGGTCTGGATGGCATCACCATCCACGGCCGCACCTACCAGCAGAAATTCGACGGTCAGGCGGTTTACGCGCCGATCCATGAGCTCAAACGCCACCTGCGCATCCCCGTCTTTGGCAATGGCGACATCGACGGCGCCGAGAAAGCGCGCGCCTCGCTCGGCAATCTCGACGGTCTGATGGTCGGTCGCGCGGCCGTGGCCAACCCCTGGGTGCTGACGCCGATCGCCGACGCGCTCGAGGGCAAGACCCTTTGCGCGCCGATCGCCTCGTTCCAGGAGAAACTGACGCTTTGGAAGACGTTTGCCGAAATGGCCATGGCCTCGCGCGACGAGCGCAGCGCCAGTCATGCCTTTCGCAAGTACCTGCTCAAGGTCGTGCGCGAGCTGGAGCTAGGCGCGGAGCTGCGCCAACTGGCGATTACCGTCGAGAGTTTGGCCCAGATCCACACGGCATTGGACCGTTTCGCCGAGGCTGCCAGCGCTTAAGCCGCCCGGAAAAGGGTCGGGCTCCCCGCGGGGAACCCGACGCACGGATCACTCACCAGACTGGGCCTGGCGACTGCCGCGGCCGGCGGGGGCCGGGGGCGGCGTGGGCATGGGCTTGCGCGGCAGTTTCTGGTCGCGTTGCGCGGCCTGGTAGAGGAAACCGGCCATGACGGCCGAGGCCTGTTGCAGGTCCGCGGCCTGGACGTGGTCGTAGACGTCCAGGTTGGTGTGGTGGTTCTTGGGCGAGTAGTCCAGGGGATCCTGGATGAACTGGAAGCCCGGCAGGCCGACCCGATCAAAGGACTGGTGGTCGGTGCCGCCCGTGTTGTTGACGGTGACTGAGGTCGCGCCCATGTCGGCGAACGGTTTCAACCACTCCTGGAAGACCGGCACAACCGCGGCGTTCTGCTGGGCGTAGATGCCACGGATCCTGCCGGTACCGTTGTCGAGGTTGAAATAGGCACTGAAGTTGGGATGGTCCTTCTTGGGCACCGGCGTGCCGCGACGGGAGCGAATGAACTCGGGCAGGTTGGGATCCAGGTCCGCGGGCATCTTCATGTCGGCAAAATGTTCGAGCACGTAGGCGCGCGAACCCATCAGGCCCTGCTCCTCGCCGGTCCAGAGACCGATGCGGATGGTGCGGCGGGGCTGGACGCCGATGGCCTTGAGCACCCTCATCGCCTCCATGGTCACGGCCACGCCGGCGCCATTGTCGATGGCACCCGCGCCACCGTGCCAGCTGTCGAGGTGGGCGCCAATCATGACGATCTCGTGCTTGAGCTTGGGGTCGGTGCCGGTGATTTCGGCGATGGTGTTGTAGGCCATCTTGTCCTCGTCGTGGAACTGGGCCTTCAGGTCGATCGTCAGTTTGACCTCTTCCCCAGCCTCGAGCTTGCGCACGACCATATTGTAGTATTCGGCCGCCATGACCAGGCTGGTGACGCCGACGTCGCCGCCTTCTTCGTAGGAGCCACCGCCCATGACGCGGATAATGCCGTCATCGCGGCTGCTGATGCTGATCGAGGCTAGAGCGCCTTCCTCGCGCAGGAAGGTGTTGAGCTTGCGGTACAGGCTCATGCGGGCGAGGCGATTGTTGCGCTCACTGTTGTTCGAGCGGGTATCGGCGCTGCGCTCACCCTCTTCGTCCAGATCGTAGGAACAGAGATCTTCAAGGTCGTGTTCGTCGTAGCGCTTGAAGCCCTCCATTTTGGGTTCATAGTCGCGTGCCTTGTCCAGGAAGACGATTTTGCCGGCCAGCTTGCCTTTGAATTTTTCCAGGTCTGCCTCGGAGTCGAGCACGGCCAGCATGGCGGGCGCGCTGACGGGACCGTCGGTGCCAGGCGTCCAGGCCTTGGGCAGGGCCAGCAGTGGCGTGGCCCGCGGGGTGTCGAGCTGAACGCTGCACGTGCTGTAGGACCAACCGCGGCCAAAGGGCCCCCAGGACTCCAGGTGGGCGTCGTTCAAACCCCAGGATTCGAGGGTCTTGCGCGTGTATTCGTTGGCTTCTTTGAGAGCCGGCGAACCGGTCAGACGGGGGCCAATCTTATCGGTGAGATGGTTCAACGTCTCCATGACCTTGGAGTTCTTCGTCGCCTCGAGGCGGATTCGGGACATCGTCTCCCAGTCCACTTTCTCCTGAGCGACAAGTGGGCCAACCGCGAACGCGAGGATGGCAACAGTGCACAAACGTAACATGAAATACTCCAGGAAAAACAAGTCGGCGGCAAGTGAGCGGGACCTGCAAGCGCAAAGATGGAAGCCGCCACCCATCCAGTCGCGGCAAACGGGCAAAGCGATTCAATCTTTTTTCAGCGAGCCGTGGATTTCCAGGCAGGTCGCTTGATCTGTCGGCAGGGGCTGGGTATACTGGGCCGTCCCTAGAACCCGAAGAGGAGCTTGTCATGTCGTTATCGATGCTTTTGTTATGGTTGGCCGCACCAATGTCCGGCGATACTCTGGACCTGAATGCTCCCTACCTGCTGCTGACCCACAAGAAGCCCGCTCGTCTGGAAGAGTTGCTCGGCGAGGCCGCCCAGGCCGGCTATCGCGTGATGAGTGCTGGAATGAACAAGGACGACGAAATGCATCTCTTGTTGGAAAAGGGGCAGGCGCCGGGTCCCAACTATCGCATCATCACCGAAGCGGACCGTTCGACCTTTAAGGGCAGACTGGCCAAAGCCGGTGACGAGGGCTATCACCTAGTGCCTACGTCGCTGATGACCCGCGGTCGCCTGATCGGCAACAAAATGTTCCAGGCCGTGATGGAGCGCAATGGCGAGACGCCGACCCACGAGTACAAGGTTCTGATCAGCGAAATGGACGTGAACCTCCAATCGGTGCTGGGGAAGCTTACAGCAGACGGCTGGAAGGCAGTTGGCATGTTGACCGACAAGGACGATATCCAACTGATTGTGATGGAGAAAGCGCGCTAATGCTCGATTACAAGCGCTCGCCTTGCGGATGCTTAGGACGTGTCGAAGCAGATGTGTGACGTGCTGCGAGATTTATTTCGCCATAAAAAGTACTCGAAAAAAAACACTTGCCCCCCTCTTGACTGAGTGTTACAATTCCTACCGTCACCTCCCACAGTCGGCCTTGAAAATCTGACGCTATTGTAGTCCAGCTCCTGCGCTATAGATTATAACGCTACAGGGCAAAAACTATAATGCTTGGGATTGATGACAACAAAAACTACGGAGTTAGACACATGAGCTATGTAAAACCCGCTCCTATCCAGACCATGGAATTGCCCGGTTGTTCCACCCAAAGCAAGAAATGACCCGAAATCAGGCGACCGTACTTCGGTCGCCTCCCTACCTCCAAGCAGCGGTCACCCCGCCAAGCTCATTAGGACAAAATAGGTGGCGCGATGAAGTACGTTATCGAATCGTGTGTGCTAACTCGCGACATCAATCATGAGACGATCCTGGTTAACACCATTCACAATCAGTTCATTCATTTAAATCTGACCGCCGGTCTGGCGTTAAACTATTTAAATACACCCCATTCGACCGCAGAACTACTCGAATATTTTTCTATGCTTTTCCCCGACGTGACCATAGCGACGCTAGCACAAGATATCGATGAAATCCTCGCGTATTTTCTCGAACGCAATCTCGTTCGCCCGTGCGATCGCGAGCCCCTAGAAAAAGGGAAAATCGCACTCAAAGAGTGGCGAGACACCCTGGATAGTTTTGGGGCGACTTACGGCGCTCCTGTTTGGGCCAAGATTGAAATCGACACCAAATGCCATCTGCGTTGCGCCCACTGTTACATCCCCGAAGTGAATCGAGACTTCATCACGACGCCCACGCCGGGCTTGAACCTGGCCGAGATCGTCAATCTGCTGGATCAATTGAAAGAGCTGGGCTGTCTGTTGGTCACTTTCACAGGCGGCGAAATTTTTCTGCGCAAGGACATGCTGGCAATCATCCAGGCGGCTCATGAGCGAGGCTTTGTGATCGAGCTTTTCACGAGTGGCACCCCTTTGACACCCGAAAAGGTGGCGTATCTCAAAGCCGTCAACATTGGCCGGGTCCAAATCAGCGTCTACAGTCATGAGGAGGCCACGCACGATCGCTTCACGGGTAAAGCGGGCTCTTGGCAGCGCTCCCTGCGCGCGGCGCGGATGCTGGTCGAGGCGGGCATCGAAGTAGAAATCGCCTGCAGCATCCTGCCCCATAATGTCTCTCATCTCCAAGAACTAAAAGCCATGTGCGCCGAACTGGGCGTGACTTTGGCGCTGGGCTATCCGATCACGGCTCAAACCGACGGTAACCTGACCCCTCACAGTTTACGCCTCGACCCAGACCAGCTGGAGCAGGCCATCAGAGACCAACCCGCCTTCTTTGCGCTTCCTGATCCTAGGGACGATCAGGGCCGTATCTGCACCGCGGGCGTCAGCATGTGCTCGATCACTGCCGAAGGTGACATCTTGCCTTGCAGCCAGTTTCACCTGGTCGGCGGCAATATTCGCAAAGACCAACTCAGCCAGATCTGGAACGAGTCAGAGGTCTTCCAGCACGTCAGGCGACAGAGACTTCGGGATATCGCGCTGGATGACCCGGAGGGTAAATTGCAGCTGGTCGGGCACTGCCCTGGCTTGAACCTGCTTGAGAACGGAAATTTTCTCAAGCCCGCCCAGATCACACTGGACACCACAAACGCCGTACGCCGCTTACTTCAAGACCCTCAGCTGGATCCGGACCTTTACCTTGCGCTGACGACGCCGACGCACGAGCGCATGCGCAAGGAGGCGTGATGAACCGCTTCAAGGCCTGCTTGGTGGGCCAAGCCCATACCAAGCAGATACTCGGCTTCAACACGCCCACGAACGACTCTCGTGAATGGATGCGCATCCTTAACGGCGACGTGTTGAACTACCAGGAAGTGGCTCACACACCTAAGATCTTAAGTCCCTATCATCTCGTGATGGTGGAGCTGACACCAAAAACCCACCGTCTCCCAAGGCTCATCAAAAAGCACCATCCAGAGATCGCATGCATTGGACTGGTCGAGGGCCGCGTCGAGTATGTGGTGCGCTCGCCTCAAGACATGGAGGGCCTGTTTGAGTTTTGTCAAGTTGTTGATGATGTAGACATGTTAGGCATCCTCGTTGCGCGAACGCTATCTTATTATCGACTCTATGTCGACCGCCCTGAAAAGGTGCAGTGGGTTGGCATTCCTTACCCTGTCTCCTGGGCACGAGCCAGGGCGGCGGAAGAACGGACACGCGACCGTCTGCTGATCGAACTGGGATCGGCAATGGACTCGCGCAACGGAATCGCGAACTTGTTCGTCCTCAAGAAACTGCAAAAGAACTATCCCGCTGTCACAGGGTTGATATTCAACTATTATCAGCGCGAGCTCGCCATGATCAACGACCTGGGAATAAAGGCGTCATTTGTGCGCCCCCGTTCCTGGTGGGATTATTTCCCCGTACATCTACAAGCCTTCGCGACTTTAGTGATGGACGATCGGCGCTGTTGGGGACGCTATGCGCTGGACTGTGCCGCAGCCGACATCCCTTTTGTAGGCAGCAATCTGAGCCATTGCAACCAAACCGTCGCAAAGTTAACCTGTGACCCATTTGACACCGACACCGCCTACGAACACTTAGAGCGATTGATCGATGAATACTATCGCGGCGAACATGAGTTCTATGCTGAGGTCACCGCTCATCAACAGCGTAACCTCGCTCAATACGCAGCCGAACCCATGATCGCCAACCTCATGCGTTCCTTGCGCGATGCCGGACAATCGGCAGTTGTCGATCGCTACGAGGCCACCACCTGCCAGCGAGTTGCTCTTTGAATACGCCATTGGCAAAGCTGAGATACGTCAACCTCTACTGCAATAATGCATGCAACTCACGGTGTACCATCTGCGATTTCTGGCGCATGGACCAAGAGGTGATGCTGCGTGTGGAAGATATAGCCCCGATTGTATCATCAGGCTTTGCTGACGAAAAAACCTGGTTTGCCATTCAGGGCGGAGAGTTCTCCCTGCACCCACAGGCTGACGCCATATTAGAGTTGGTGCGAGATAAATCCTTTATCCTTTTCACAAACTTACTCGCACCACAAAAAATCATCCAGCTGATCAAACGGCATGCGGTGCCCTTTGTGACTGTTTCGCTCGACGGCGGCAAGCAGGGCTATCAGCGCATTCGGGGGGTGGACGGATTTAAAAAGGTGACCCAGTCCCTACTCGTCCTAAAAGAGCTCACTACGGTTTCCGTAGGTATCACGATTAGCCCGCTATCCACGTTTGAAGACTATCTGGCCGCCTCCGGATTTTGTCTTGAGAACGACATCCCCTTTGGCATCAATTACTATACGCAGAGCAAAATCTACGACAGCAACTTGAAGGTCACGAACGCGCGTCTCATTAATCAAGTGGCCGAGCATGCGCAGGACCCTTTTTCTCAAGCCTACGTGCGGTGGCAGCGCGACGAACTCGACCTGCCCTGCCATTCGATCAAGCACGTGGCCAGCATCGACCCGAAGGGGAATTTATGGCTGTGTCACGATCAAAGCGTGATTCTGGGCAATATCCGAGAGTCGGCTTTCGACGCGATTTGGGCGGCCCCCCGAACACGCGCCCTGCACCAGCAGTACCAAAGCTGCAACGCATGCTTCACCAGTTGTTATCGCGGCTACGACTTCGAAGCCAGCCAGGTTGTCGTTTAGTATGCCCGCTTTGCAGGTAGGCATTCTCCCGGAAGGCGATCCCCACGATCCGAACAACTTTGTCTTTCCCATTCGCCTTGATGAGCCCTTCGCGCAGATCAGGCGCAAGGGCTTGATCGAGACACATTTACTCGACACTACCTTAGCGGGGCTCCAGGACCTGGACGCAGTTGTCCTACAGCGAGCGCCCTTTCCAGACCTGCCCACCCTTGAGCAAGGCTGCACGCGCTTGCAGGCCTTCACGCTGGCCGGTGGGGTGGTTATTTATGAACTGGACGACGATCTCTTTTGTCCACAGCTTCAGCAGCTGATTGCCATGAGCCGCATTGATGAGCTAGACCACGATGCCCACATGCGGGTTAAGGCCCACAAGCAGCTCCTGTCCTTGGCCCAAGTAGTGGTGGTTTCGACGCCGGCACTGGCCGAGGTCGTGAGCGAATACGGTGCACGACAGGTCTTGGTAGCCCCAACGGGCCTCGATTTTCAAAACCCATGCCGCCGCCTTCCTCCAGGCCTGGCGGAGCGCGTCGACACACTGCTGCAGTTGGGTTGGATGGGTGGAAGTCGTGTAGGGACTGACCTCGAGCTCTTAGTGCCCGTCTTCAAGAAGCTCCAGGCTTGCGTCGAACAGCCGTTTCGCCTGATCATCGGTGGTTCGACCAAGTACGCGGCGCTTTTCGATTTTCTGGATGACGCCCACTTGATTGTGTTGCCCTGGGAGCCCTACGAGACTTACTGGCAACGCTTCTCGCACTTCGACTTGGCCCTCATCCCCATGCAGGATCACTGCTACAACCGCTGCAAGACGCCGCTCAAAGTAATCGAGTTTGCCGCCATGGGTATCCGCTCGGTGTGTAGTCCCGTCAGGCCCTTTGTTGAGCTGGCACAAAGCGATATTTCCCCTATATTTGCAGCCAGCGAAACTGACTGGTTTCAGATTCTTTCTAATGCCCTATGCCAGCGTGACGCATTCCCGAGACAGGATCGGAAATTGGCAATGAGCGCCAGAGCGCTGCCCTTTTTTGAGGCTTGCAGCGAAACATGGCAACGGCTATTTTTCCAAATCCAAAGGGGAAAACATGGCAAGCGGGGAGGGAGTTGGCTATAATATGGCCCACTTTGGGTGGGGGGGTTATGTCAACTTCGAGGCAGTTTTTACATGAGCTTCAGACAACAGCTCGATTAGAGTTTGCAGAACGGAAGCAAGCAGAGAAGGTACTGGCACGCAAGGCCCCGCACCATTTGGCAGATCTTAAAACAGCGGCCACAGATGAGGATGTTGCAGTTCGTCGCCTCGCCATAGAAATCCTGCGCCGGCAGGGCAGCACCAGAGAGATTGTGCGCTTTTTCTTGGACCGGCTTAAGGTCGAAGTGGATGTCAAAGCTAGGCGTCGCATTGCAGCTGCGCTTGGCGATTTGGGCGAACCAAATGACTGCCCAATACTCCTGGATGCATTTGAGCACGAAGAGCACCGATTCGTCAAAGCTTCGATCGCCCTTGCACTTGGTAGTATCGGCTTCTCTCAGTGGACAGAGGAGATGAGGCAGGCGTCTGGCAACGACGGCCCGCTGGGTGAAGCGCTGCGCAAGGCGATCAACAGCAAGCGGAGCCACACCGAGACCAAGGAGAAGCTGACGCCAGCGGTTGGAGACTACTGTTTACAATGCTATTCTGGCGCGGAAAAGTTGGTGGCGCGCGAATGCAACATGAAAGGACTGGACGGCAAACGTACCATGGGATCAGGCTGGGTGCTACTGCATCAGCTCGACGTTGCCGCGGTGGACCTACTGACCCAACTGCGCACGCCGACGGGTATGCTCAAACTCGAACCCTGGTCGTCGGAGGCGACGGACTTGGCGAAAGCCATCCAAACCAACATCGCAAATCTGGTCAAAAATTATGGTTTGCCGAAAGATCTTACCTATCGCCTCGCCCTACCAAAGCGGTCCAACAGATTCGATACGCAGCTACTCAGGTCATGTTGCAAGCTGATCGGTGACAAGGTCGGTTGGATCAACAGCCCTTCCAATTATGAGGTGCTCATTGAGATTAAGGGTTTGAAGGATGACGAGCCCAGGTTCTTTTGGCGCTACAGCCGCTGGCGACGGGCAGATCGCCCAGATACCCGCGAAGTAGCGCCAGCATCGATTCACCCCTCAATGGCGGCAAGCCTTTGTCTGGTGGCACTGGATTACCGCAGCGACCAGGAGACCCCGTTGACGATGGCCGACCCCTGCTGTGGTGCGGGCACCATCCTTCAGGAATGGGACCGGCTGGGCCTCCGTGGCGATCGTTATGGGTTCGATCTGGACCCTCGAGCGGTCGCGATGTCCTGTCGTAACCTGAGTGGCATGACGAATTTGTCGCTCAAACAAGGGGACATGACGAGGTTGGACCTGAAGGATGGTACGCTGGATGTGATGATCGCCAACCTGCCTTTCGGGCTCCGGGTCAAGCACGGCAGCAATCACAAACTTTACCAAGCCTTTGCAGCAGAAGCGAAGCGGTGTCTCAAGCCAGGTGGTCGCTTAGTCGCATATACAGCGGATGCCAAAGCCTTTGAAAACGCCTGGCAAGGCTACTCGGCGAGGCCCGAAATCGTCGCCAAACTGAACCTGACGGGTGGCATGCTGGTAACTATTTTCCTGGTTATCCCAAATAAAGTTTGACTTCAATCATCGACGACTGGGGAACCCCAAGTCGTCGATGTGCTTGACGCGCTGAGCTACCCTGACGATTCGGGCGCCGATTCCGTGAACACGGTCGCGCCCTGATGGCGAATGCGCAGGATCATGGCGCTGTGAGGGCCAAAGCAGGGCTCGAGGAACTGGCGGAAATCCTCGACGTGGTTGTGGGGCATGTAGGCTTGGATCGTGCCCGCAAAGCCGCCGCCATGGACGCGAACGGCGCCGTCCTCGCCCAGAAACAGCTCGCTCATGGCCAGGGCCAGCGCCACCTGCTGGCGGCGGTCGGAGCCGGGGGCAAGCACGTTCTGCAGCCACTTCCACGAGGAGTTGCCGGACTCTCTGACGAGCTGCAAGAAGCCTGCGAAGTCGCCGCGTTTGAGCGCGTTGACCTGGCCGGTGACACGCAGCTGCTCGGTCTGAAAGTGGAGTGCCCGCAGACAGGCACGGTCGCCTGCAAGGGCGCGGATCGCGGTCATGCCCTCGCGCACCCTCGCTAGGGAGAGGTCGGCCAGGCGCTCGGCACCAAGCGCGCGCGCCGCGGCAAACATATCCATGGGCACCGAAGCGTATTCTTCGGTCAAGTCGGCGTGGTCGCTGCCGGTGTCGACCATCACCAAACAGTAGCCGGTCTTCTCGAAGTTGAAGCCGATCGGCTGAACGCTGGGCCGGTTCTCGTCCTCGAAGTCGAAGGCGGCGACGCCACCGTGGGCGCAGGCCATGGGGTCCATCAGGCCGCTAGGTTTGCCGAAATGAGCATTCTCCGCGTGACGGCCGATGCCGGCCAGATGGCTGGGTGTGACCGAGCCGCCATTGTAGAAATGGTTGAGGATCGTGCCGATCAGGACTTCGAAGGCGGCCGAGGAACTGAGCCCGGAGCCGATTTTGACGTCGCTGGAGAGACAGGCGTTGAACCCGCCAATCGCCAAACCTTTGAGCGCGAAGGCCTCGGCCACGCCGCGAATCAGCGCAAGTGTCGAGGCGCGCTCGGCGGCACGGGGATTGAGGCTGTTGAGATCGACGACAAAGCGACCGGCGAAGCCTTCGGAAACGATAGTGATACGGCGGTCGTCGGTCGGCACGGCCTTGGCGATGACGTCGAGGTGAATGCTGGCAGCTAGGACTTTGCCACCCTGGTGATCGGTGTGATTGCCGCCTAACTCGGTGCGGCCAGGCACGCTGAACCAGGTCCCGTTTGGCGTGGAAAAACAGTGAAAAAAGGACTCGGCCAGATGGCGGAAGCGGCGTTCCTGATACTCCATCTCCTCAAGCCCGTTGCCGTAGAGGGCGACGAGCTGTTTCTCCGAGGGCAACAAACCGTGGCGATTCATAAAGCCTCCTCGACGTGTTCCCACATTTTCCCATGTTCCAAAAATATCGACTACCCTAAAGATCCGTTTTTCCGTCCATAGCCTGCGCTTGACCCCAGGCCGTGCTTGCGGGTGAAGGCCTTGCAATCAGCCCTGGGATCGGGGATGATGGGCAAGCGAGCATGCGGCAAACCAAGCGGGTCCCAAGGACCTGACGCGAGGGCAGGGATGAAATTCATCATTTTAGGGTTACTGGTGGGGTGTAGCGCGATGGCACAGGAAGCGACGGAAGCGACGAAACACACGGCGAGCGGGACCTTTGAGGTCAAACTGGTGCCGCAGAAAGACGAGGGCGGCGATCCTGGCCTGGGCCGAATGACGATCGACAAGACGTTTGCCGGCGACCTGACTGGCACAAGTTTGGGCCAGATGCTGTCGATGATGGGCACGATCAAGGGCTCGGCCGGCTATGTGGCGATCGAGCGCGTGACCGGCAAGATCGGCGAGCGCCTGGGCAGTTTTGCCCTGCAGCACAACGCCACCATGAACCGCGGCGTGCCGATGCTGAACATCATCGTCATCCCCGATTCGGGCACCGACGGCTTCACCGGCATCAGCGGCACGCTCGACATCAAGATCGAAGACGGCAAGCACTTCTACACCTTCGTGTACACGCTGCCGGAGTAGGCCCCCGCTGCCGGCGCAGACGTGAGTGGCGATCTGTCGGCAGCCCACTTTTGGCCTGGCCCTTTGGCGGAAATCCAAGGTAGACTGGCGGTCCAAGTCAGTCCACTGGAGACGGGTCATGATCGATTTTGACGGTGCCTGGAAATACGCGATTGAACGCTTGTTTCGCTGGATGATCGAACTCTTGAACCCGGCATTGGCCGCCGAAATCGACTGGTCGGTGCCGCCCGAATTCCTCGACCAGGAGCTGCCCAGTCTGGCCGGCAAGCGCAGACGCGGTGCAAGGATTGTCGACAAGCTGGTCAAGGTTCGTCTGATTTCTGGTGGGGATCGTTATCTCTTGATCCACGTCGAGGCCCAGAACAAACGCGATCCCGGTTTTCCCGAACGGGTCTTTACGATCTACTATCGTCTGCGCGACAAATTCCATCTTGAGGCCGGGGTCACCTGCCTGATCCTGCTCCCGGACCTCAACCCCAACTGGCACCCGAGCTTTTTCGAAGAAACGAGCCACGGCGTGCATCTGCGCTTCGCCTACCCATGCGTGAAACTTCTGGCATTGGAAGACCTACTACGCGCTAAGGAAGAGGAGAACCCGTTCGCGATGATCGCAGCCATCCATCTGGATCTCATGCGACGGCGCGCGGACACCGACCCGTTCGAATGGAAACGCGCTCACTTCCTAAGGGCGCTACGCCTGAAGGGCAGGTTCTCCCCGCGAGACGCAGCAACGGTCCTGGCGTTCATCGATTGGTTGATGCGCCTACCGCCCGAACTTGACAACGAGCTTAAAGAGCGTATAAATGTAAACATGAAGGAGGCGGGTATGGAATGGACAGGTGGCATTCACGGCAACATTCGCGTTCTGGCGTTGCAAGAGGGACGCCAGGAAGGTCGTCAGGAAGGTCGTCAGGAAGGCCTCGAAAATGGCAAACAGATGCTGCGCCGTCTCATCTCTTTGAAGTTTGGGGAAATGCCAGAAGCGTTGGCGAAGCAAATCGATACGGCCTCTTGGGAGGATATCTATGCCTGGGTCGACCAAGCCTATGTGGCCAAAGACCCCTCTGAGCTTATTAGCCCCGAATAAGGCAACGTCCCGATGGCAAAAAGCGCCACCAGCGCGGCATCTATTTAACGATCGTGGGTAGCTCCAGCAGACTAGGGGCGCGGCCTGGGGTGCGTGTCTCGCGGTCGGCGACCGGCAGGGGCTTGAAATGGTCGAGGAACTGGGCCAGTAGCTTCGAGGCCGTCTCGCGGATCGAGAACAGACTGGGGTCGTTGAGCCAGATATCGACCATACCGTGGACGAAGGTCACCATCATCAGCGCGGCGTTCCAGGCATCGGTCTCGCGCATCGCGCCCTGCCGCTGCATCTTGGTGAAGCAGTCGGCGAAGTATTTCATAACCTCGCGCTTCTCGGCGCGCTTGCGGGCCAGAAACGGTTCCAGCTCGGCGTGGTGCTCCATCTTGAAGTTGATGATCTCGAAGAAACGGCGGAAATGGGCGTCGTCCTCGAAGTGACTGAGCCACTCGATGACCTTGGCGTGCAGGGACTCGAGGGTAGGCAGGTCGAAATGCATGAGGTCCTCATGCCTGGTCGCGGTACATTGGCCGATCTTGTCCGCCAAGGCTTCGAGTAGGGCGGCTTTGTCCTTGAAATGCCAGTAGATCGCGCCCCGCGTCAGGCCGGCGGCACGGGCGATGTCGTCCAGGGTCGCACGCACGAATCCTTTTTCATAAAACACGTCCAAAGCAGCATCCAACAACGCCCCTCGTGTTTTCTCCGCTTCCTCTTTGGTCTTTCGGGCCATGACGCACGCTCCTCAGTCAGCTGCCCGGCTCGCTGGAGCGAACCTGACAAAACATTATACATACATCACCGTATGTATGCCAAGTAGAGAAACGCGTGTCGGTCGGGCGCGCAATTCGGAACGCCCTGCAACGGAGCCTGAAATGCGGATTTTTTTTCACAGATCAACCCTCGACAAAGCAAAGCCCCATAAGGGTTTTACCCAGCTGAACAAGGACCTCTCAAAGCTCTCGGTTGACAAACATACATCCGAGAATGTATACTCCTCATCACCTTGGACGCCCCGTCGCTCGACCGACTCGCTGTCGTCCCTATCCCGGTCTCACACGGAACGAACCATGCTTGAAATGAAACGCGTTGTTTCGGTTTTTGCGCTCCTCCTCTGCGGAGCGAACCTCGCCCTCGCCCAGGCCCCCAAAGGCGGACCCGGCGGTACACCGCCCAAACCGCTGGCGATCAATGCACTCCGTTTGGAGCCGCAGACGGTGACGACCGCCCAAGAGCTACCCGGCCGTACCGCGCCCTACGAGGTCGCCGATATCCGGCCCCAGGTCAGCGGCATCATCACCGCCCGTATGTTCGAGGAGGGCAGCGAGGTCAAGGCCGGCGCCCAGCTCTACCAGATCGACCCCGCCCCCTATCAAGCGGTCTACGACAGTGCCCAAGCCGACCTGCAGAAGGCTCAGGCCCAGGTTCTGCCACTGGAAACCAAGACCCGCCGTCTCGAGGAATTGCTGGCGATCGAAGCCGTCAGTCAGCAGGAAGTCGATGATCTCAAGGCCGACCTGGCCGAGGCCAAGGCCAATATCGCGGTCGCCTCGGCCGCCGTCGCCCGCGCCAAGATTAACCTCGACTATACCAAGGTCTACGCCCCGATCTCCGGTCGCATCGGTAGCTCCCTGATCACCAAGGGCGGATTGGTTACCGCCAACCAGGCCCAGGCCCTGGCCACGATTACGCGACTCGACCCGATTTACGTCGACATCACCCAATCCAGTAAGGACCTGATGCGCATCCGCCAAGGCCTTTCGAGCAAGGAAGCGCTGCCGGTCAGCTTGCAGCTCGAGGACGAGCCCGGCCCGTTCCCCCAGAAAGGCAAGTTGCTGTTTCACGAAGTCGCCGTCGACCCCTCCACCGGCTCGGTCAAGTTGCGAGCCGTCTTCCCCAACCCCGATCGCCTGCTGCTGCCCGGCCTGTTCGTGCGCGCTCGCATCGAAATGACCTATTCCGACGCGCTGCTGGTGCCCCAACGGGCGACCCAGCGCCAGCCGGACGGCAGCCTGGCCGCCTGGACCGTGGCCGAGGACAACACGGCCCGCCCGGTGCCGATTGCGGTCGTGCGCGCGGTCGGCTCGTCCTGGCTGGTGCGCGAGGGCCTCAAGCCCGGTGATGCGGTGATCCTCAACGGCCACATCAACCTGCGCCCGGGTGCCCCGGTCAACCCGACGTTTGTCCAGCTCCCGGCCGAGAACGCCCAAGGCAGGGAGTAAACATGTCACGTTTTTTCATCGACCGACCCGTCTTCGCCTGGGTCATCACGATCATCATCATGCTCGCTGGACTGCTCTCGATCCGCAGCCTGCCCATCGAGCAGTACCCCAACATCGCGCCCCCCTCGGTGACGATCAACGCCAACCTCCCCGGTGCCTCGGCCGAAACGCTCGAGAACAGCGTCACCCAGGTGATCGAACAGAAGTTGACCGGCATCGACAACATGCGCTACTTCACCTCGGCCAGCGACTCGGCCGGCAACGTCGCGATCACGGTGACCTTCGAGCCCGAAGCGGATCCCGACATCGCCCAGGTCCAGGTCCAAAACAAAGTCCAGGCAGCCATGCCGCTGCTGCCTCGCGAGGTTCAGAGCCAAGGCGTAACCGTGACCAAGGCCAACAACAACTTCCTGTTGGTGGCCGGCTTCTACTCGGAGGATGGCAGCATCAGCCAGCAAGAACTGGGCGACCTGCTCTCCTCGAAGGTCCAGGACGCCGTCGCCCGTGTGAATGGGGTCGGCAACGTGACCGTCTTCGGCGATGCCCACGCCATGCGCATCTGGCTGGATCCCAATAAGATGGTTAGTTACGCCATCGCCGTCTCGGACATCCGCGACGCGATCCAGGCGCAGAACACCGACGTTTCCGCTGGCCAGCTGGGCGGTCTGCCCGCTGTCGAAGGCCAGGAGCTGAACGCCACCATCACGGCCCAATCGCGCCTGCGCACGGTCGAGGACTTCGAAAACATTGTGCTGCGGGTCAACCAGGACGGTTCCCAGGTCCGCCTAGCGGACGTAGCGCGGGTCGCGATCGGTTCCCAGAGCTACGAGCGGGTCGTGCGCTACAAGCGCAAGCCCGCAGCGGGTATCGCCGTCAGTCTGGCCTCGGGCGCCAACGCCTTGGCCACCTCGGCGGCGGTCAAGGAGCGCATCGCGAACCTGGCCAAGTTCCTGCCTGAAAAGGTCGTGGTCGTCTACCCCTACGACTCGACGCCGTTCGTCAAGCTCTCAATCGAGGAGGTCGTCAAGACCCTGATCGAGGCGATCCTGCTGGTCTTCATCGTCATGTACCTGTTCCTGCAGAACTTCCGCGCGACCCTGATCCCCAGTATCGCGGTCCCGGTCGTGCTCTTGGGGACCTTCGCCTCCCTGGCCGCCTTCGGTTTCTCGATCAACGTGCTGACGATGTTCGCCATGGTCCTGGCGATTGGCCTGCTGGTCGACGACGCGATCGTCGTTGTCGAGAACGTCGAACGCATCATGAGCAGCGAGGGCCTCTCACCCAAGGAAGCGACTCGCAAGTCGATGGACCAGATCACCGGCGCGTTGGTCGGCATCGCCCTGGTGCTGTCAGCCGTTTTCGTGCCCATGGCCTTCTTCAGCGGCTCGGCCGGTGCCATTTACCGGCAGTTCTCGCTGACGATCGTTTCGGCCATGGCGCTTTCGGTCCTGGTCGCCCTGGTCCTGTCGCCCTCGTTGTGCGCCACCTTCCTCAAACCGGTCGAGAAAGGTCACAGCGAGGCCCGCACCGGCTTCTTCGGGTGGTTCAACCGCAACTTCAACCGCAGCCGCACGCTCTATGTGCGCGGCGCGGGTGGTGTGGCCAAACGCTTCGTGCGCTTCGGCCTGGTCTACATCGTGCTCTGCGGCGGCCTGTTCTGGATCTTCAGACAGCTGCCCACCTCCTTTCTGCCCGACGAGGACCAGGGCACGATGAACTTCATGGTCAGCCTGCCCCCGGGATCGACCGTTGAGCGCACGATGGAGAGTGTCGTCCAGGTGGAGGACTACCTGTTGAACCAGGAGGCCGATACCGTCGACCACTTGTTCACGGTTACGGGCTTCAGTTTCGCCGGCCGCGGCCAGAACGTGGCGCTTGGCTTCATCGGCCTGAAGGACTGGAAGGAACGCCAAGACCCCAGCAAATCGGTCTTCGCTTTGGCCGGCCGCGCCATGGGCGCTTTCAGTCAGATCAAGGACGCTCGCGTTTTCGCCTTCTACCCACCGCCGATCCGTGAGCTGGGCCGCTCCTCGGGCTTCGACTTCCTGCTCGTCGACCGCAGTGGCAAGGGCCACCAGGCGCTGATGGACGCTCGCAACCAACTGTTGGGCATGGCGGCTCAGAACCCCAAACTGGCCGGCGTCCGCCCCAATGGTCTGGACGACGTGCCGCAATACAAAATCGACATCGACAACGAGAAAGCCGCTGCCCAGAGCCTGTCGCTGGCCGACATCAACCAGACCCTACAAGCGGCCTGGGGCTCCTCCTATGTCAACGACTTCCTCGACGAGGGCCGCATCAAGCGGGTCTACATGCAGGCCGATGCACCGTTCCGCATGATGCCCGAGAACGTCGACGATTGGTACGTGCGCAACCGCCGCGGCGAGATGGTGCCGTTCAACAGCTTCTCGAGCGCGCACTGGACCTTTGGTTCGCCCAAGCTGGAACGCTTCAATGGCAACCCCTCGGTCAACCTCCAGGGCGCGCCGGCGCCCGGCATCAGTACCGGTACGGCGATGGCCGAGATGGAGCGCATGACCGGTGACCTGAAGGCCGACCTGGACACGGAATGGACCGGCCTGTCCTACGAGGAACGGCTGTCGGGCGCCCAGGCACCGGCGCTGTACGCGCTCTCGGCGCTGGTCATCTTTCTGTGTCTGGCCGCACTCTACGAGAGCTGGTCGATCCCCTTCTCGGTCATGCTGACCGTGCCCCTGGGCATCTTCGGCGTCGTCGTCGCCACCAAGTTCTTCGACCTGCGCAACGACGTCTACTTCCAGGTCGGTCTGCTGACGACCATGGGACTCACCGCCAAGAACGCGATCCTGATCGTCGAGTTCGCCAAGGAGCTCTACCAGCAGGGCGTGGACCTGAGGGAGGCGACCTTGCGCGCGGCCGAACAGCGCTTCCGGCCGATCATCATGACCTCCATGGCCTTCGTGCTGGGCGTGACGCCACTGGCGTTGGCGAACGGCGCCGGTTCCGCCAGCCAAAACGCGATCGGCATCGGCGTGATCGGTGGTATGCTGGCGGCAACCTTCATCGCGATCTTCTTCGTACCGCTGTTCTACATCGCGCTAAGCCGACTCACCAAGGCCTCGCGGCCCGAACCTGATGCAGGGGTTGCCTCATGACACGTCTTTCCATGACTCCATTGCTGCTGTGCCTCGGGCTGGCCGGCTGCACGATGATTCCCGAACTGAAGAAACCGGCGCCACCGGTGGCCGCTAACTGGACGGAACAGGCCGCGACGCCGCTCTCGGCGGAGGGCGGCCAGGCGGCGAACGCGCTGACTTGGCAGGAATTCTTCGGCGAAGGCGAGCTGGCCCAGATCCTCGGCACGACGCTCGAGAACAACCGTGACCTGCGGGTCGCCAGTCTCAATGTCGAGGCCGCCCAAGCGCTCTACCGGGTTCAGCGCGCCAGCCAACTGCCCTCCGTCGACGTCAATGGCCGGGCCTCCCACCAACATGTCACCGAGGCCCAAGCAGGGACCGACAAGACCAACTCCGACTACTCGGCCAACCTGGCCTCTACCAGCTTCGAGCTCGACCTCTTCGGCCGCCTGCGCAGCCAGAGCGCCGCGGCGCTGGAGCGCTACTTCGCCACCAGCGCGGCCCGCGACACGGCTCAGGTCAGCCTGGTCGCCGAGACCGCCAACGCCTACCTGCAATGGCTGGCCGATCGCCAGATCCTCAGCCTGACCGAGGCAACTCAAAAGGCCCAGGAGGACTCCTATCAACTGCTGGAAAAACGCCAGCAGGTGGGGCTCTCCTCCAAGCTGGACCTAGCCCAGGTCAAGATCGCCGTTGAAGCGGCCAAGGCCAACCGGGCGCTCTACGCGCGGCTGGTCGAACAGGACGCCAACGCCCTGCGACTGCTGATGGGCGTGCCCGGCGGCGCGGCGCTCGAGGCCCACGGTCTCGATCAAGTCCAGCTGCGCGAGAACCTGCCGCTAGGCCTGCCCTCCGAGGTACTGCTGCTGCGACCCGACGTGCGCGAGGCCGAGCACGAGCTCAAGGCCCGCAACGCCGATATCGGCGCGGCCCGGGCAGCCTTCTTCCCGCGCATCGCCCTGACCGGCAGCGTCGGTTTGGCCTCCGCCGAGCTGGACGACCTGTTCTCCAGTTCGGCCATGACGGCATGGAGCTTCATCCCCCAGATTACGGTGCCGATCTTCCAGGCCGGACGGCTCAAGGCCAACCTGCGCTACAGCGAACTGCAGTCCGACATCGCCGTGGCCCGCTACGAGCGCGCGATCCAGGTCGCCTTCCGGGAAGTGGCCGACGCCCTGGCCGCGCGCAAGACCTTGGTCGACGAGCGCGAGGCGCAACAAGCCCAAGCGGCGGCGGCCCAGGAAGCCTACGACCTCTCCTACGCCCGCTACAAGAGCGGCATCGACAGCTTCCTGCAAGTCCTCGACGCGCAGCGCACGCTCTATGCCGCCCAGCAGCGGGTGATCGAGATTGAAAAGCGCCGCCTTGCCAACCTCGTCGCCCTCTACAAAGCCCTAGGCGGCGGCGCCCCCGCCGCACCCTAGCCCCGAACGGGGAGAGAGCATTCTTCGGGTGCTCTGCTCCCCTCAAACATCTGGGGTAATCGGACTGGCTCAATACCGTCTACCAGTGCTCAGATCGCATTTCGATGCTGCTGAGCACTGGTGCGTGAGCAGTTAATCCCCACCAAAAACAGCCGTGTACCCTATCAGACAAACCCAAAACCGTCGCCGGTTGGACCTGCTATTGCCTCGCCCTCGCTTCACTAAGGAGTGAACATGACTACCGACAAACAGCACCACTGGCGCGGCGGATTCCGCAACCCGCCTGGGAGTCCGCCCAGGGTCTCGTCAAAGTCGTCGAGTAACCCTTTAGAATGGAGCAGAGAAAAAT
>CAYRFM010000056.1:0-52984 GCA_964423555.1 uncultured Holophagae bacterium
CCGCCTATCGGAAGCGCCGATACACTTGTGGCGAGCACCTTTCCCATGTGTCCCCGGATCGATTCAATGTGTGCCGATCGCCCTGATGCCCATCGGAACCCTTCAGCAAGGTGCGCCAGAGCTTGTGACAGGCCTAAACGGGCCTGTGCATCTGTGACGAGCACTCTCCACTCTCCGCGAACTATATGCGTTCCCCACAACTACGACCTGGCGAGTCTGGGTGCCTGACTCTGCCTCCGCAATCAACCTGACAAAGTCGTACTAGCCCTCTATTGAGGCCGACTCTGCTCAAACGCGAAAGATGGCCTTTTTATGACTCTTTCCTTACACCCGCACTGCTTCGACCTGCTCATCCCAAGGCGCCATGCGCAACCGAAAACCGTCGCCCACACCCAAACCAGAGTCACAGTCAGACCAGCAGACCAGCACTGAACTCTCAGACCAGTACTGAACACTCAGCGCCGTCAGCGGGTCATGCAAATTCTGTCCTAAGCATGACCCTGTTCGCTGCGATCAAGGCGTTTGGGAGGGCTGGCTTTGCGCTTGTTGGCGAAACAGCGATTGCTGGTTGGTTTCGACGATCCGCTCGTTGATTCTAGCCAAGCGGTTCGCATCTCGGACAAGCGCAAAGGGCGTCCCGACGGTGGTCACGGCAGAGCCCTTGCTGTCGAAGAGCTGTGAAGTGTTACCGCGCAGGTAATAAAGGCCATTCTTGTCGTAGATCCGGTATCCGACACTCCAGGTAGTAGTGTCGAAAAACCTGGGCAAAGGAAAGGCATCGCGGTCGGGAGCAAAGAGATGGGATCCCAGGACGCCAGGTGGCACGGGTTGGCCTAGCAGATGGAAAATTGAAGGGAAAACATCGCAAAGCGTGCCCGGAACGGTCTCGTAAGCATTGGGATCAGGCACCGCGGCGCGCAGCTTTTCTGGGAGCCAAATCACCAGCGGCACCTTGTCTTCATTGACCGCCATCGGATTGGTGCCCAGGACCTTGGAAGCGGCGTTTGTGAAAGAAATCATCGCCTCGAGACTGATCCCGATGCTGTTGAAGTCGTGATCGCCGAAAAGCGCGACGATGGTATTGTCGAGTTGATGCTTGCGCTCCATATCCTGAAAAAATCTCTCGAGTGCCTGGTCTGTATAGTGGGCGAGTCGGATATAACCAGGCAGATAGATCAAGGCGGGATCATTATCCAAGCTTTTGAAGTTATCCAGCTCCTCGCTGGGCACCTCGTGATAGGGGTAGTGACAGCTCAGGGTAATAATGAAGGCG
Organism: uncultured Holophagae bacterium; assembly: GCA_964423555.1. Lineage (GTDB taxonomy): Bacteria > Acidobacteriota > Holophagae > Acanthopleuribacterales > Acanthopleuribacteraceae > CAYRFM01. The sequence continues at coordinate 1,274 of CAYRFM010000056.1, forward strand.
AAGTAAGGATTCTGTGTTGTCGCCAGGTAATCGGCAACATGTGGTAGTATCTCTTTGTCGGGAATACCCAGTCCCAAATTGGGTGTCTTGGGGTATGACTCGATAAACATCATTTTGTCGATCCCGAAAAAGGGATGAGTATTCGTTCGGTTCCAGAAATCAGGTTTATAGCCATGAAACGAAGCCGTCTGATAGCCGTCCTCCCGTAGCGTGCGCGGAAAGGTAAATAAGTCTTTGGCAAAGTCATTGAAACAGGAGGCCTTTTCGGGATTAGGCAACATCCCGGTATTGAAGGCAAACTCCGCGTCCGCAGTGCGACCCAGGCCAGTCACGTCGTAAATATTATTCCAGTGGAGCTGCTCCCTGTAAAGTCGGTTGAGAAACGGTGTGATCTCGACGCCATCGATCTTCTTGCCGACCAGCCAAAACTGGAAGGACTCCAGCTGAAGCACGACCACGTTGGCATTTTTCGCGGCTCCGAAAAGAGGGCCCTGCCCATCCGCCTTGCGCAGTGCTTCAAAATGCTGCTTGGAGAGCGCCATTTCTCCAGGGCTCAGGGGAGCGGGCTGTTCCTGATTGAAGTAGGTGGCGATGTCTTTGACATGATAGATGGGGGCACCAAAGACGCGAGTGTAATCAACCACCGAATAGCGCGCGCCCCAATGCTCGAAAGGTAATTTCTTCAACGGCTTCCAGAATTCGTAGGTTTTCTCGGGGATCGGTGTGATCGCACCAGCAACGACACAAATCAAGCCAGCCAGTAGCATCCCTACACCCATCAAGCGCCCTATCAGAAACCTTTTGAACGCCCGCTGCTTCTCGCGTTGGTGGCGGTAGTACCAGATCCCAAAAATCAACAGCGCAAAAAAATAAACGACCCCAAACAAATGAACGGGCCGCAGCAGAGCGAGGATGCTGTCTGCAATATCCAAACCCTGAGTAAGAGGTATCTTCCCACCAACCACGGGCATGGTCCCGAAAAACGAAAAGTACAATTGGTCTATCAGGAGAATCAGATAGAATGAGAAATAGGCAATACTTATCGCGATCCACTTCCGCTGGACACACACAATAAAGCATAGTCCCAAGACCACGAAAGGGAGCCAGAGTCGAAAACCTAGGTGCTGACCGTAGACGTCACCTAGCGAAGTGAGTAACAGCAGTTGAATGTGATTGCAGGCAAATAGAAAAAAGATCAACGCGAATACTTGACCAAGAACGTCCATTTTCCCTTGTAATTTAGTTTTCATCATCGCTCCATATACCTCTCGTTCAGATCTTCAAACAGCCCAATATTAGCACAGGCCCATGGGGTGACCAAGTCGAATGGCGTCATCCAAGCCCAACGCACAGGGGTTAGATCCTGGAGAAACGCTGCGGCAACCTGGGCTGAGGCTCGAAAACCTTGCCGTCGTAGGGTAGCCAGATCAGATAGGGCCGGCCACCAGAGGCGTTTTCGATCTGATGGCTACCCCGTTCCAACGCAATGATTTGTCCCTCGACCGGCTGACCGTCCAGACGCAACGACCCCGCAGTTTCCGCAGGCCAGATAAAATACTGCCCTGACCGTATCGCCTCGAATGTTTGCACGCCCGCCTCGGCGCCAAATTGCTTGCCATAAACCCAGAGCTCGCCTTGACAGGGAATGAAACGTTCATAAAGCCAGCGCCGCAACGTCAGGGATAGGTCGTTGAAGCGACTATCGAGAAAAACGTAAGTACATTCACGCTTTTCGATCGCGAGAGGAATTTCTCGAGTCAGGCGCTGGGCTTCCGACGTGCGGATATATAGGCTCGTGAAATAGAAATAGTGAATGGAGGGCTGGACCAAAGTGCTGGCACTGTTGTCGTAAACAGGATCCTGGGGACCGACCCGCTGCGCCACCTCGGACAAGATGTACTTCTGATAATGGTTCGTTTCGCTCGTCGGTAGGTGGAAATGGACCGCGCGCCAGGCGAGGAGCACCGTGACCAGGACAAATCCCCCCACCTGAATGGCGCGGCCAAGCTCGTGCAGAAACCCTGCCAGCCCAACCAAGCCGACGCCAGCGAGCATGTAGAAACAGAGCAAAAAGGGAATCAAACTGTAAGCGTAAGCCGCCTTTTGCATGGCAAAAGAGACGAAGGTGAGCGGCACAATAGCCAAAAACAAAATGTTGGGATGCGTCGTCCAGGCGCGTTCGCGCCAAACCTCGCGCAGCAGGAGCCAGGCCCCCACCAGAACAGGTGGGACTAAAAACAAATCGCGCACAAAGATCGGCATGAAGAATTGGTGCCAGGGAAATCCTATGGCCCCCTGCTCGTGAGCCATGGGCCAGAGTATGCACCACCGGTACCAGGGTTCAATTCCACCTTCGAGCACCATTTTCAGGGGGAAGGTCAACAGCATCGCCAGGGCGCCGATCACGACGAACAATGGCTGCCCGAGCAAGCGCCCCTCCTTGTGGAACAGGGCGCGCCCTGCGTCGAGAAGGAAAGCGAGAACAAAGGGCAAGCCGTAGACCATCGCTTTTTGAGTGCTCCACACGGCAAGGGTCACCATGGCACCCACCCAAAAGCCCTTCCAACGCGGCCCGGTCTCGAGGAAGAGCGGCCCAAGTGCCAACAGCAGGAAGCAAAAACCCAGCGTATCGGGCCGGAATTCGGTCATTCGCGTCATCAAGCCCGCACTGGAGAGGCACAGCAGCACGCCCCAAAGGGCCTCGGTGACGCGCCCCTTGCGCAGGGCAAACATGCTCGCCAGACAGAGAGCGATCACCGGCAGCATGACGATGCGCAGTAACCCCATGAGTTCTGCGGCCTTGCCAGACAGCCCGAAAAGTGGCGAAAACAGTTGATAAATCAAAGGGAAATGGTGATCGAAGAAGTCGACATAGGGTCTTTGGCCCTGATGAACCAGCCAAGCGGCGTGACCGTACTGAAACTCATCAATCGCATAGAACTTATGCCGACTTAGATGCCAGACCAGCAAGGCGAACAGCAAGGAGAGCAAACTCAGAACCAAGTTTGTGATTTTGCTCCAAACCGAGGTGGGTGCATGGCCGTTCACTGGCGCTCCTTGCTCTCGTGGTATTCCTGTTCGGTGTTCACGGCCCAGATATTGTCCTTGCCGGTCCGGCCTGCAGCGATATTCTCCACGGTCTGGATCGCCGTCAGCATCGAGTGGTCCTGGTTGTTGTAGCGGTGCATGCCATTTCGACCAACGAGGTACAGGTTGGGAATGGGGTCGAGAAAGGCGCGAATCTCGTCGAATCGATCATAGGTGCCAAAATAGCCCGGATATGTTTTGGGCATGCGGATCACCACATGGTCGACGACATCCTGGGCCTCGATGATATCGATCGAGGCCAGTTCCTTGACGGCAAATGCAGCAAAGCGGGCGTCGTCCATGCTCCAGAGCTCGTCGCCTTCGTTGCAAAAATACTCCATTCCGATCCAGACCTTATCGGGATCTGCGACCAGATAAGGACTCCAGTTATTGAAGATCTGCAACCGGCCCACTTTGACATCGGGTTCCTGGATGTAGATCCAGTTATCCGCGACCAGATCCTTGGGGTTGGAATGGTCCTTGATCTTGAGCCTGTCCAGCAGCAGGCCGACGGTGATGAAGTCGCGGTAGAGCAGTCCATTGGCAACTTCCCGCACGTTATCCGGGATGGCCACGCCGTGGATACAGGCGATCAATTCGCGGATCGGCATGGTCGAAATAAAGTAATCCGCTTCGACCAGGCGCTTTTCGCCGCTGTTTAGGTCGAGGACCTCGGCGCTGGCGACCCGGCCGTCCGCCAAATGAAGCGCGGTCACCTTCTGGTTAACCATCACCTCGCCACCGCGCTCGCCCACCATCACCGCGACCCGCTCCCACATCTGACCTGGTCCGTACTTGGGGTACATGAAGCGCTCGATCAAACTGGTTTCCACATTTTTTTGGTCGATCCCACCGCCCTTGCGCCGGAACATCGACTTGAGCGCATGCAGCACCGCTTTGGTGATCGAGAGCCCCTTGATGCGCTGTCGCCCCCAATCGGGCGTGATTTCGGTGCACTTGACGCCCCAAACCTTTTCCGTGTAGTCCCGGAAAAAGGTGCGGTATAACTCGCCGCCGAAACGGTTGATGAAGAAGTCTTCGAGGTGCTTCTCGGGTTTGATTTGAAAGGCCATGGCCCATAGGTAGCTGAAACCGGCCTTGATCATGCGCCATAAGCCCAGGTTGAGGACCGTGTTGAGATTGAGCGTGATCGGATAATCGAAGAACTTTCGCAGGAAAAAGATGCGCGAGAGACGCTCCCGCACAAGCATCACCTGGTCCTCGCGCTCTGGATCGGGCGGGTTCTCGGGCACCACGACCTTGCGGGATTTATTCTGGTAGAAAATCTCCAGTTCACCCCTGTCGAGGTCTTTGGGAGGTGCAAGCGGCATGATTTCTTGCCACCAAGCCATTACCGTATCTGACTTGGAGAAGAAGCGATGGCCGCCGATGTCGATGCGATTGCCCTTGTAGACGACTGTTCGAGAGATACCGCCCATGTAGTCGGACATTTCAAGAACAATTGGTACGATATCAGTGCCTCGAAGAAATTCGAGCGCCGCGGTTAAGCCCGCTGGGCCCGCACCGATCACGAGCGCAGTTCTCGATTTTCCAGCCATCAATCCTCCCGACCTGTTGTGTAGCTAAAGCATGCCCGTGGGCGGTCCTGAGACCGCCCACGGGCTTACATCATTGAGCCGCCATGGCGCGAACCGTGAGGGTGCGGGCGCCCGACCGCTGCAGGATGTAGTTGATGTCGTCCTTGTTGGCCAGGCCACTGTTCGAAACAACGTCCATCAGCGCCAAGACTTTTTGCTCTTGCTCGAGGTAGAGCTCGACCGTCTTGACGACATCGCTGTCGGCCAGGTTCTCGAAGAACGAGACCCCTTCCGCATAGACCAGACGGGAGGCGGTATCCGCCGAAATCATCGCCTGGCGATAACTGCGGGGGATGCGCTCGAGGATGCGGTCGCGGTATTTCTCGGCCAGGATTTTAGGCACATAGTTGAGGATGATGTGGTCGTTGAGCGGCGAACGGAATTCGGCCTCCGAGAGGTGGTGCAGGTGGGCGTCGACCAGGTCCGTGACCCGGTTGATGACGTTGCTGAGCACCTTGGAGAGCCCCACCAGGTTGACCTTGCGACCGCGCTCGCGGAATTCGCGCAGCAGGATCTTGGCCTCGAGATCGGCCTTGTCCCTAAGCTTGTCGATGACCTGGCTGACGTAGGTGTCCTTGATCGCCATGAACTCTTCCGGTTCGAGGATCAACGAGGAGTTGATCTCGAAAGAAGAGCAAATGACGCCGCACTTGTTGGCACTGCTGTCCTTGAAGATCAGCACGCCGTGTTCTTGCAGGCGCTCGCGGGCTTCGTCGGTAAAGAAGATGTTGGCACCCTCGACGATGGCGCGCATGGTCAGGGTGCCATCGGGCTTGATGAAACCGCGCCAGTTGTCGCCGTTGACGGCATAGGGGCGGCCACCGGCGGGGATGAAGACGTCGGCGTCGGTCACGGCGTACAGTCCGTTGCGCAGGCGGATCGTCTCCTTGGTATTGGCCTCGACCACAAACGCGCCCTCGGCATCGGAGAGAAAGCTTTTCTGGAAGTTGCTGATCGGCAGGCTCTCGTGGACCAGGCGCAGGAGCTCGGGCCAGGCTAGGCCATTGGGGTCGTAGGCAGCGCCGAAACCGTCGCCGACGGCGACCACCCGGGCGTTTTCGCCGTACTCGCGGTGCAGGATCTTGAGCTCGTTGCCGGCCACGTCGCCATCCGGACCACCTGTCATCTTGACGGTGAACTTCTGCTTGCGCGGGTTGATGCCCAGTTCCTGCAGCATGTTTTCCAGATAGACGTTGACGCCCTCGCTGGTCACGCCGTAGACCTTGTGGTTGATACCAGCGCCGGGTTTGGAGGACATGAAGGCGTTGGCGTAACGATAGCCCTGGCTGCGGGCCAGACCGACGAAGGCGTCGATCAGGTCGTTGGTGACGTTTTCGTCGGGACCTACGTAGATGTACTCTTCCTTATTGTAGTAGTCGATGATCGAGGGGTCCAGCTTGCCGGTCTGAGGGTCGACTGTGATCAGGTTGAGAATCGAGCCGACCGCGCCGATGGCCGAGGTCCAGCGATCGGCCCCGGGGTTGAGCAGCACGACCGCCTTGGCGCCGCCCTCGGGGATGTCCTTGTTCTTGAGCTGCTGTGCATAGGCGAGCCCGACGGCTTCGTCGAAGAGGCCGGCAAAGGCGATCTCGTAGGCCGAAGCATCCTTGGGCATGACGATGCGCAGACCGCCACGAGCGGTGTCGCGGTAGCGTACCTGGAAACCACGGTAGCCGCGACCGACCATGAAGAAGAAGCCGAATGGCGTGTTTTGGAAGTGTTCCTTGTTCAGACTGGAGGGATCCATGCGGAAGGCCAAGCCGGTTTTGCGCGGGAAAAAGTAGTTAGTGCGCAGGATGTTGCGCAGGAAGTTGAGCGACTCGTTGAAAATGTCGCGGGCGATGGGATCGGAGACTTCCTCGATCAGAGCGACCAGGGCCGGCAGCGCCTGCTCCTGCTTCTCTTCGCGGTCACGCGTGCGCGGGTCATGGCGGAACTTGAAGTATTCGACCAGCGCTTTCAGCACCTCGTCATGGCGCACGAAGCTCTTGCGGATGCGCTCTTCCGAATAGTAGTAGGGATTGCGCTTGGAGAGGAAGACCTGGTTCCAGATCGCCATCGCGCGCACCAGGTTGATCTCGTTGAGCGAGTATGGGCTGGCCCCCTTGGCGGTCGACTTCCAAAACTCGTCATACTGGTCGCTGTCAACCCAGCGCAGCGACTTGGCGGCCTTGTTGAGTTTCAGGAACGGCACGAAGCGCTCGTCCACCCGCACGCCGGTGTGGTGGCGGAAGATGAAGGTCAGGATCGTCACAGGCGACTCGGTGTGGTTGTTGACGGTGACCATGACGGAGCGGTTGACCTGAAAGCCATAGCGCTCAAACAGGTAGAGCAGACTGCTCATGGTCCTGCTGATCGGCATCTTCTTGTAGGCAATGTCCAGGCGCGCATACTCGTGATTGTAATCGGGGATCAGGTGCGTGACCGCGTCCTCGCGATCCTTGGCGAACTGGTAGAGTTTGTACATGCGCACCAGGCGGTGGCCGGTGCCGTGCACGACCATGTCGTGGTCGAGGTTGTGGAGGTACTCCTCGACCTCGGCAGGATCGGCGTCAGCGAGCAGCGAGCGGGCCAGCTCCAGCTTCTGCACGCATTTCTCGTTGTTCATGTCGACGCGACAATAGTTGTTGGTCCAGAAGCTTGAAATCAGCAGCAGGCGGTCGTTGGAAGTGAACATCGCGCCGTGTTTGACGTCCAGGTTGGCGATCGAATCGGCGACACTCTGGAAGACGCGTTCCTCGTTGCCTGGCGCCAAAAAGGTCGTCTTGGTGCGGTTGCGATTCCAGAGCTGCAGCGTCTGCTTGCTCTCGAAAATATGGCCAGTGATCACCGCGTGCAGATCGCGCACCTTCTCTTCGCGGGGTGTGGTCTGGTAGTAGAACTGGGGCATGTTCGAGAAAAACCAAGGCGTCAGAATGCTGATCGACTGGTCGATCGCCACGCGCGCGCCAGCTTTGACGTCTTCGATGTAATCGTCCAGCTCGCTACCCGATTTGCCTTCCTCGAGCTGGGTCATCAGGTCGCCACGACCGAAAAGTCCCATGCCGATGCCATCGTCCTCCAGCCACTCGTCGCGTTCCTCGAGCGTGCTGTTGTTATTGCTGTCTGCCATAAATGTCCTCTCTCATTCAGGAACGACTTGCCTTCAAAACACCGCCCCAGTGGGGGTGCTGCCCGGATTTTTCGCTAACTACCAGAAAAATCACAGCGAACCAATGGCGGCCCCAACCTCGTCGCTTGCTTGTGCACGACTCATAACCGGGCTTGGTTCGATTCATTATATAACACTCGGCGGAGCGGACCGTGCGGGCTTTTTAGGGGGGATCCGTGATTTTCGAGGGACGCCAGGCCCTTGAGGCCGTCACCGCCAGCGCGTCCAACCGCTCCTCCGAGTCCGATCCCAGCGCCCCGTGCCGCGACGGATCCTGGGAAAACCACCATCGCCCTCCCGCAAAGGTTGAAAAAACGCCCTCGATCTGCGACGATGTTTGCGGCTTGGAGCCGACCATCGCCTGAAGGGGACACCATGAAGGACTTTCTCAAGTACGTACTCGCCAATTTTGTTGCGCTCGCCATCGTTGGTGGCGCCTGCTTCTTCATGTTCCTGCTCTTCCTGGCCGCAACCCTGGCCTCCGGCAAACCGCCTGTCGTCGTGCCAGGCAGTGCGATTCTGGTCTTTAACATGGGCATGCCCATTGTCGACAAGCCCGTGACCGAGGACTTCCAATCCTTTCTCCATGACGTCCAGGGCCAACCGGCCCACACCATGACCCTCAACCAGGTGGTCGATGCCATCGACGAGGCCGCCACCGACGAGCGCATCCACGGCCTTTACCTGACCGGCAACATCACCGCCACCTCCTGGCCCAACCTCTGCGAGATCCGCGAGGCCATCAAACGCTTCAAGGCCTCCAGCAAGCCCGTCATCGCCTACAGCCAGTTTTTCCGCGAGGTCGATTACTACCTCGTTTCCCTGGCCGACGAAGTGCTCATGCACCCCAGCGGCGTCATGGAGCTCAACGGGTTCGCCAGTGAGGTCCTGTTCTTCAAGGATGCCTTCCTCAAGTACGGCATTGATGTCCAGGTCACCCGAGTCGGCAAGTACAAGAGCGCCGTCGAGCCCTTCCTCCTCGACAAAATGAGCGATGCCAACCGCGAACAGCTGACCCTGCTGTTGGACGATATTTTCGACCACTTTCTCACGTCCGTCGAGGCCGATCGCGGCCTTCAGCCCGACAGCCTGCGCGCGCTCGCCAATGGCCAGACCCTGATCACACCCGAACAAGCCAAAGAGGCCAAGCTGGTCACCGACCTGGCGCACTACGACGAGGTCCTGACCCGCCTGCGCAAAATGGTCGACGGCGAGGAGACCAGCGAATTCGAGGAGCAGATCAGCCTGCGCAAATACGCCGAGGCTAACAGCACCAGCACGCCCGCCAACCGCTCCGACAACCGCGTCCTCGTCGTCTATGCCGAGGGACAGATCGTCGACGGCCACAGCCGCGACGAAGTTGGCGGCGACGACGCCGCCGCGCTGTTGCGCCGCGCCCGCCTGGACGACAGCGTCAAAGCGGTCGTGCTGCGGGTCAACAGCCCCGGCGGCACGATCACGGCTTCCGAGGTCATCGGCCGCGAGGTCGAGCTATTGCGTCAGAAGAAACCGCTGGTCGTCTCCATGGGCGACCTGGCCGCCTCGGGCGGCTACTGGATCTCCTCCCACGCCGACGAGATCTGGGCCGAGCCGACCACCATCACCGGTTCGATTGGCGTCTTCGGCATGTTCCCCAACTTCAAGCAACTGATGAACGACCACGGCCTGACCGTCGATGTGGCCAAGACCTCGAACATGGCCGATGCCCTGACCGCCTTCCGGCCCAAGACCGAGGAGGAGCTCAACAGCCTTCAGACGATCGTGGACCACGCCTACGACAGTTTCATCGACAGGGTCTGCGATGGCCGCAAGCTGGAGCGCGAGCACGTTCAGGAGATCGCCCAAGGCAGGGTATGGTCGGGCGTGCGCGCCAAGGAACTGGGGCTGGTCGACCAACTCGGCGGCCTGCGCGAAGCGGTCACCGCCGCCGCCGAACGCGCCAAACTGGACGAGTACGAGTGGTACCAGTACCAGAACCCCAAGAAATTTGCCGAAGAACTGATGGAAGCCCTCGAGGATCGCGACACTTACATTGCCGCCCCCAAAGGCCCCATGGAGCAAGGCCTGGAGAGCTTGCAGGAGACCTACCGCAAGCTCCAACTGTTCGACCAACCCAACAAGGTCTACGCGCTCCTGCCCTTCTCGCTGAAATTCAATTGAGAGATCGGCAGGCACTGTAGCACAAGATGCAATCTTGTGCCGGACGGAGGGTCGATGCTGGGCAAGCCCTCTAGCCATAGCCGGAAGGGTCCCGCAGGCGCTGTAGCTGCTGTAGCGCAAGATGCAATCTTGCGCCGCGCGGCGGGGCTAGGCTCTAACCAGGCGACTGAAAACCACGGGCGTAACATTCAAAACTGAGACTGATGCATTCGGAGAAGGAGGCGACTAAGCGCGCCCCCTCCTACATCGAGCTCTATTTGCGCAACAAATCGCGAATCTCGCGCAGCAGGACGACTTCGTCACTGGGCGGGGGCGGTGCGGCCGGCGCGGCCGGCGCGGCTTCCTGCTTGCGCTTGGTGGCGTTGATGCTCTTGACCACCAGGAACACGGCCAGGGCGACCAGCATGAAGTCGATCACCGTCTGCACGAACTTGCCATAGGCCAGGACGACCGCCGGTGTCTCACCGACGGCCTCCTTGAGGGTGATCGACAGTTCGGCAAAATTGACACCACCCAGCAACATGCCCAGTGGCGGCATGGCCACATCGGCCACGAAGGAGGAAACGATTTTGCCAAAGGCGCCACCGACAATGACGCCGACCGCCATGTCGACGACGTTGCCCTTGACAGCGAAGTCTTTGAATTCCTTGAGGATGCTCATTGATAAACCGCCTTGCGAGAAGTCCACGGCAACAACCGTGCAGCTGATTAATTACATGGCAGAGGCCATGTACGAGCTTTGAAAATCGCAGCCCAGTGTACCACGATCCCGGCCATAAGCCAGCGCCAAAGTGAGCAAACGCATGGGCTTATGCTAAGGCGAGGGTCTTGCGTCGAGGTCAATCCCGCTCGAGTTGACTGACGATGGTATTGACCGCCTGTCGCAGGTCCTGCAGTGCGCGATCCAGGCTTACGGCCACGGCACCGACCTCCGTGGCAAGGCTGCCGCTCTGCTCAACCGCTTGGGTCACCGCCTGAATATGCTGGGTCGCCTGAGTCGTGAAGACGTTCGCTTCGCCAACATGGTGGCTGATGCGTTCCATGCTCGTGCCTTGGGCGCCAGCGCTCTCGGCGATGACCTGCGACAACTCGTTCATCTGGTGGATGACCTTGGTCGTCTCCTCAATGGCGCCGACCGCATCCTGGGTCGCCGCCTCCATCTCGGTGATCTGGTGATCGATCTTGCTGACCGCATCCGTCGTCTGCAGTGCCAGCGTCTTGACCTCGTTGGCGACAACCGCAAAGCCCTTGCCGGCCTCACCGGCCCGCGCCGCCTCGATCGAGGCATTCAGGGCCAACAGGTTCGTCTGGGCTGCAATGGTATCGATCAGTTTGATCACCTGCTGGATGCGCTTGCTGGCCTCCTTGAGACCTTCGATGCTGTGGCTGGAGGCCTCGGCCCGTGCGACCGCCGTCCGCGATATCTCGGTCGAGCGCTCGACCTTGCCGGCGATCTGCTCCAGCGCTTCGGCCAGCCTCTCGCTCCACTGGCTCATCGCCTCGATACTGCTGTCGGTTTGAGTCGTCGAGCCCACCGCGGCCGAGGTCAGACGCTGGCTCTGCTGGGCCAGGCTATTGACCCGTCCCGCCACCTCGGTCATCTGCCGGGTCACCAGCTCGAGCTCGGCCACGACGCCGGTGAATTGGCCCTTGAAGGTCGACAACTGCTGCACCCGCTGAGCGGATACCGCTGCCTGGCGTTCGCGCTCGTGGGATCGCTGCTCCTCGCGCCCCTGGGCTTGCAGGCGCTCCTGCTCCTCGCGCAGGACGCGGCGCTCGCGGATTGTGGTACCGCAACTGGCGACGCTGGAGGCAATGCCACCGATCTCGTCGCCGCGATCCAGATAGGGGACCTCGATATCCGCATCGCTGGTGGCAATCGCCTTCATCTTCGCCGCCAGGAGCTCGAGGGGCTTGGCGATGCGCCGCGCCGTCAGCGCCGTGGTGAACAAGATCACCAACCCAGCCACGAGCACAACTAGCGCCAGCTGCTGGGCCAACGCGCGACTGGCGGCCTGTTGCTGGCTGAGATTGGTGCGGACCTCCAGCACGCCGCGCACATCGCCCAATTTCCAGTCGAGCTTGGGTGAATCGGGATGGCTGTTATGGCAGTTGACGCAGGCGGGCGCCGACATCGTATCGGCGATCGCGACCCTTAGGGTCGTCACGTCATTGAGCTTTTCGACCCGTTCAAAACGCCCCTCCGGGTTCTGATTCAAATAGTCCCAGGCCTCCAGCTGAAACGCATCCAGCACCCGGTCGCGGCGCATGGGAAACGGGAACTTGCTGTAGAGGGAAATAGCTACGTCGTTCTTTTCCAGGAGTTTGCTGAGATCGTGAATCATCGTGGCCGGTAGCGGCACCTTCAGCGGATCCTCTGCGTGATCGGGTGAGGGCTTGATATGGCCCTCGGCAACGACCTTGGCGATGACGTTGGCGGTGTAGTAACCTCTCAAGGTCTTGAATTGGTTGGCCGTCTGCGTCGAACTCTGAACCGCCTCGCGCACCATCGAAGTCCGCACGAAGTTGGGGAACAACAGCAGGCTCCCCAGGACACCGAGAATGACAACGGTCGCAATCGGCACCACAACCTGCCAAAGGATCTTCACTTTCATGACGTGCCTCACATTCAACCGTTAAGGAGATTCCCTAACACAATATTACGCCAATCCAGGATTCGTGCCAAAAAATCTGTCGAATTCGAACGCTTATACCATCCTAGTCGCCCCGACCTTGCAAGGAGAAGTGCCAGCGTCGCGCCACTCAAGCTTCCCTTGGGTTTCGCTAACCATGGCGGCATGGCTCACCGCCAAGCCTGGATAACTTGCTAGCCTGGCGCCCTTGCGCTAGAATCAGGCCATTGCGATGCGCACAGGGGGCGTTGATTGAGCTTCGAATTCATCGAGTACCAGGTGGCCGAGGGTGTGGCGCGGATCACCCTGAACCGGCCCGATAACCTCAACAGTTTCAACCGCGCCATGGCCCGCGAGCTCCATGCGGCCCTGGCCGACGCCGCCGCTGACCAAGCCGTGCGCGCCGTCCTGCTGACCGGTGCCGGCCGCGGCTTCTGTGCCGGCCAGGACTTGGTCGAGGTTCTGCCCAAACCCGGCGAACCCGCACCCGTCCTGGGCGAGACGGTGGAGGCCACCTACAACCCCATCATCCGCGGCCTGCGCCATCTGGAAAAACCCGTCGTCTGCGCCGTCAACGGCGTCGCCGCTGGCGCCGGCGCCAACATCGCCTTTGCCTGCGACTTCGTCGTCGCCTCCGAGAAAGCCTCGTTCGTGCAATCCTTCTGCAAGCTCGGTCTGGTGCCCGACAGCGGCGGCACCTTCATCCTGCCGCGCTTGGTCGGCATGGCCCGCGCCACCGCCCTGGCGATGCTTGGCGAAAAACTCACCGCCGCCCAAGCGCTCGAGCTCGGCCTGATCTATCAGGTCCAGCCCGCCGATACCTTCCTCGACAAGGCGCTCGAGCTGGCGACCTACCTGGCCACTCAGCCCACCCGCGGACTCGGCCTGATCAAACGCGCCTTCAACGCCTCCTGGTCCCACTCGCTCGACCAACAATTGGACCTGGAGCGCGACCTACAGACCGAGGCCGGCCGCAGTCACGACTACAGCGAGGGCGTTGCCGCGTTCCTGGAGAAGCGCGCGCCCGAATACCGGGGTACCTAATGATTGAACTTTCGAAGGAAACGCCGATCGCCGTGCTCGGCGCCGGCGCCATGGGCAGCGGAATCGCCCAAATCGCCGCCACCTACGGCCACAAGGTCAAGCTTTACGACATCCGCGATGAGGCGCTGAACCACGCCCGCGAGAGCCTGCGCAAGATCATCGAGCGCCAGGTCGAGAAGGGCCAACTGACCGCCGCCGAAGCCCAAGCGTTGCTCGGGCGCATGTCCTTCGTCACGGAACTCGAGACCCTGGCCGATGTCGGTCTCGTGATCGAGGCCGTCATCGAGCACCTGGACGTCAAGCAGAAAGTCTTCGGTGACCTGGAGCGCATCGTCGCCGACTCCTGCATCCTCGCCAGCAACACCTCCTCGCTCTCGATCGCCTCGATCGCCGGCGGCCTGCAGCTGCCCGGCCGCGTGCTCGGCGCCCACTTCTTCAACCCCGCCCCGCTGATGCCGCTCGTCGAGATCATTCCCGGCGTTGCCACCCACGGCGCCGTCACCCAGGCGACGCGCCAGTTGATCGACCAGTGGGGCAAGGTCACCGTGCAGGCCCGCGACACACCCGGCTTCATCGTCAACAGGGTCGCCCGTCCCTTCTACGGCGAGGCCCTGCGCATCCTCGACGAGGGCTTGGCCGACGTCTTCACCATCGACTGGGCCATGAAGGAACTGGGCGGTTTCCGCATGGGCCCGTTCCAACTCATGGACTTCATCGGCCACGACGTTAATTACAAGGTCACCGAGACCGTCTTTAAAGAGTTCTATTACGACCCGCGCTTCAAGCCCAGCCTGACCCAGAAACGCCTGGTCGAGGCCGGCCGTCTGGGTCGCAAAAGTGGCCGTGGCTTCTACAGCTACCGCGAGGACGCCCGCAACCCGCCACCCAACGAGGACCGCGCCCTCGGCCAGATGATCCTCGACCGCATCCTGGCGATGCTGATCAACGAAGCCGTCGACGCCGTCCATTGCTCTGTGGCCAGCGCCGGCGACGTTGACTTGGCCATGGTCAAGGGCGTCAATTACCCTCAGGGCCTGTTGCGCTGGGCCGATAGCCTGGGCCTCGAGACGGTGCTCAACCGCATCGACGCACTCTACGCCGATTACCATGAAGACCGCTACCGCGCCTGCGTGCTGCTGCGCCGCATGGTGCGCGAGGGTCGCCGCTTCTTCGAATGAGGTGAACCATGAGCGACCCCGTCGCCCGCGCCCAGGCCATCGTCGCAGCGATGATGGCCGGCGATGCCTTCAGCCGCTGGATGGGCATCCAGATCCATAAAATTGGGCCCGGTTATGCCCGCATCGGCCTGACCGTGCGCGCCGACATGCTCAACGGCTTCGGCGTCGGCCACGGCGGCCTGACCTTCTCGCTGGCCGACAGCGCCCTGGCCTTCGCCTCCAACAGCCACGGTCCCCAGGCCAAGAGCATCGAGAACGCCATTTCCTACCCCGCCCCCGTCCAGCTCGGCGACCAGCTGATCGCCGAGGCCGAGGAACTGGCCGTCGGCGGCCCGATCGCCAACTACCAGGTCACCGTCAGCAACCAACACGGAACAAGGGTCGGCCTGTTCCGCGGCACCGTCTACCGTAGCCGCCAACAATGGGACGAGGCCCTCTCGTGAGGGACCGGTCTAAGAACAAGGGAGAACCGCAATGAACCAGGCATATATCGTGGATGGCGTGCGCACGCCGATCGGCAAGTTCGCGGGCAGCCTGTCCGCCGTGCGGGCGGACGATCTGGCCGCCCATGTGATCGCGCAATTGATGGCGCGACATCCGGACCTCGATCCCGCCGCCTTGGACGACGTCGTGCTGGGCTGCGCCAACCAGGCCGGCGAGGACAACCGCAACGTCGCCCGCATGGCCGGTCTGCTAGCCGGTCTGCCGATCAGCGTCCCAGGCGAGACCGTCAACCGCCTCTGCGCCAGCGGCCTGGCCGCCGTCGTCCACGCCGCCCGCGCCATCGCCACCGGCGAGGGCGAGCTCTTCATCGCCGGCGGCGTCGAGCACATGACCCGCGCGCCCTACGTGCTGGGCAAGACCGACAGCCCCTTCGGCCGCAATGCCGAACTCTTCGACACCTCGATCGGCTGGCGCTTCGTCAACCCCCGCCTGCACGAGCACTACGGCAGCGAGGGCATGGGCGAGACCGCCGAGAACGTCGCCGAGGACCACGGCATCGCCCGCGAAGACCAGGACCGCTTTGCCGCCTGGTCCCATGCCAAGGCGACCGCCGCCCGCGCCAGCGGTCGCCTGGCCCGCGAGATCGCGCCCGTGCCCATCCCCCAGAAGAAGGGCGAGCCGCTGCTGTTTAGCGAGGACGAGTTCATCCGCCCCGAAACCACCGCCGAGGCCCTAGGCAAGCTCAAGCCCGCTTTTCGCAAGGGCGGCAGCGTCACCGCCGGCAACGCCAGCGGCATCAATGACGGCGCCTGCGCACTGCTGATCGCCTCCGAGCGCGCCGTCGCCCGCTACGGCCTCAAACCGCGCGCCCGCTTCATCGCCTCGGCCGCCGTCGGCGTGGCCCCGCGGGTCATGGGCATCGGTCCGATCGAGGCCGTCAACAAGGTCCTCGCCCGCGCCGGCGCAACTATGGACCAGGTCGACGTGATCGAGCTCAACGAGGCCTTCGCCGCCCAGAGCCTGGCCTGCGTGCGCGCCTGGGGTCTGCGTGACGACGATCCCCGCCTCAATCCCAACGGCGGCGCCATCGCGCTCGGCCATCCGCTCGGCATGTCCGGCGCCCGCCTGGTGCTGACCGCCATCGAGCAATTGCACCTGACCCAAGGCCGTTATGGCCTGACCACGATGTGCATCGGCGTTGGCCAGGGCATGGCCGCGCTGTTCGAGCGCGTCGACGCCTAGACTCGGACCGCGGTCCGGAATTCAGGGCGCCCTTAGCCGCGTCCACAGGAGAACACATGAGCAGCATCGATAGTTACGTCCTTGGTCGTTGGGTCTCCGGCACCGGCGCCGGCCGCCGCGTCTTCCACGCCGTCAACGGCGCCGAACTCGGCACCGTCACCAGCGAGGGCATCGACTTCAAACAGGTCCTCGCCTACGGCCGCAAAGTCGGCGGCAGCGCGCTGCGCAAGCTGACCTTCCACCAGCGCGCCCTGATGCTCAAGCAGATCGCCCTCGTCCTCAACGAGCGCCGCAAAGAACTCTATCCGATCTCCACCCAGACCGGCGCCACTAAGGGCGACTCCTGGGTCGATATCGACGGCGGCCTCGGCACCTTCTTCTACTACTCCGGCAAGGGCCGCCGCGACTTCCCCAACGAGACCTTCTACGTCGACGGCCCCATGGAACCGCTCAGCAAGAACGGCAACTTCGTCGGCCGCCACCTGTGCGTGCCGCTCGAGGGCGCCGCCACCCACATCAACGCCTTCAACTTCCCCTGCTGGGGCATGCTCGAGAAACTGGCGCCGACCCTCTTGGCTGGCATGCCCGCCATCGTCAAGCCCGCCACCGACAGCTGCTACCTGACCCAAGCCATGGTGCGCATCATCGCCGACAGCGGCATCCTGCCCGAAGGCGCCCTGCAGCTCGTCTGCGGCGGATTGGGTGACCTCTTCGAGCACCTCACCGAACAGGATGTCGTCACCTTCACCGGCAGCGCCCAGACCGGCCGCATGCTCAAGAGCCACCCCAGCATTATCGCCAATGCCGTCCGTTTCAACATGGAGGCCGACTCGCTCAACTGCTCGATCTTGGGCGCGGACGTGACCCCCGAACACCCCGAGTTCGGGCTGTTCATCAAGGAAGTTGCCCGCGAGCTCACCACCAAGGCAGGCCAGCGCTGCACCGCGATCCGCCGCACGTTCGTGCCGCGCCACCTGCTCGAGCCCGTGCTGGCCGCGCTCTCGGCCCGCCTCGCCACCACCCCGATCGGCGACCCCGCGCTGGAACAGGTCAAGATGGGCCCGCTCGTCGGCCAGGGCCAGGTCCGCGACGTCGCCGCGAAACTGGAGGAGCTCAAGCGCGCCGGCCGGGTTGTCTATGGCGGTGAGTTCACCAGCGAGCTGATCGGCGCCGACCCCACCAAGGGCGCCTTCTTCCCACCGACCTTGCTGCTCTGCGAGCGCCCCTTCGACCACGGCGAACCCCACGATGTCGAGGCCTTCGGCCCGGTCAGCACCGTCATGCCCTACGATACGACCGAGGACGCGATCGCCCTCGCCAAGCTCGGCCGTGGCAGTCTCGTCGGCAGCCTGTTCACCGCCGACGACGAGATTGCCCGCGAGATCGTCCTGGGCACCGCCGCCTATCACGGTCGCCTCTACCTGATCAACCAGCGCGCCGCTGCCGAGGCGACCGGCCACGGCTCACCCATGCCCCACATGGTCCACGGCGGCCCAGGCCGCGCCGGTGGCGGCGAGGAAATGGGCGGCGCCCGCAGCGTCATGCACTACATGCAGCGCACCGCCCTGACCGGCAGCCCGACCACGCTCAGCCACATCTGCCGCGAGTGGATGGAGGGCGCCGACCGACCGGCCGATCGGGTCCACCCCTTCCGCAAGTACTTCGAAGAGTTGCGCATCGGCGAGACCCTCAAAACCCACCGCCGCACCGTGACCGAGGCCGATATCGTCAATTTCGGCTGCCTTTCCGGCGACCACTTCTACGCCCACTTCGACGCCATCGCCGCCAAGGAATCGCCGATCTTCAAGGACCGCGTCGCCCACGGCTACTTCGTGATCAGTGCCGCCGCCGGCCTGTTCGTCGATCCCGGCAAGGGCCCGGTCCTGGCCAACTACGGCCTGGAAAACCTGCGCTTCATCGAACCCGTTTATATTGGCGACACCCTCCAGGTCGACCTGACCTGTAAACGCAAGACCAAGAAATTCAAAAAGGAAGAGGACGAGACCCCCAGCGGCGTGGTCGAATGGGCCGTCGCCGTCACCAACCAAAAAGAGCAGCTGGTGGCCACCTACTCGATCCTGACCCTCGTTCAGCGCCACAGTTGGGACTGAACGCTCCCTCGAACGCGACAAGGAAGGCGACATGATCTACAACAAAGCCTGGCGAGAAGTCCTGCGTGGTTGGACATTCCTGGCGATCTCCGCCGTCGTGCTCGCCTTCCTGGTCCTGCAGTTCGAACTGCGCGAGGACGACCTGCGCCTGGCGATCCTGGAGGGCAGCTTCGCGGAAGCGGGCAGCAAGTCGCCGTCCGAGCCGCCGACCGTAATCGAGGACAGCGTCTCGCCGACCGAAGACCCCGGCGCGGCCCCGAGCGAGGAACAGTCGCCGTCGCGCTACACCGTCGAGGAAGAAAACCCGGACCTGCCCTTGCCACCTCAGACCCCGGACGCGCCCTGCCGCGCTCTGGATGGCACGGCCGCGATTGGGGGCCAACGCCTCAACGACTACGGCCAGCGCGAAGTGGAGCTGGTGCACCAGGCTCAGGTTTTTGCGCCCATGGCCGGCGAGGTCGTCAAGATTTTCAACAACCCCAGCATGGGTCTGACCGTCTACCTGGTCAATGAGAGCGGTACCGATTGCATCGGCCTGGGCGGCTTCAGCGAACTGGCCGCTACCGTCACCAAGGGCCGAACCCTGAGCTGCGGCACACTGCTTGGTTCCGCCCAACACCGCCTTTACTTGGAGCGCTACAAGATCGCCCCGGGCAAGGAATGGTGGCAAGGCCAAAGAGTCGACCCCGCCGAGCTGTGAGCCCGCACCTTGCGCCCCGCCTGTCAGGGCATGCGCTCGAGGCCAAGTATGGTAACCTAAGCCCATCGAACAGGAAGGTGGTCGTGCGTCGCTCCATCAGGATGGGCCAATCCGATTTTCGAACCATTCGCAGCGACGGCCACTATTACGTGGACAAGTCGGCCCTCATCTACTCAGAATCCAGGCCCACATAGAGCCCGTCTGAGTCAGGCTAGGCCAAACGGGAACCAGAGCCGCTGCTTGGTACCTAGCACTAGACCCACAGAGGCTCATTTTATGCCCCGAACACCAACCATCAAAGACGAGATTTTTTCTCTTTTGCTTGACAACTCATTCAAAACCTCCTATCTTGAAGCATAGCCCAACGCGGGTAACACGCAGAGTGAGGCTCCTATGATCATGACTATGACCCTGGAAAACTGGATGTCCTTTCGCGATCGCACCACCTTCACCATGGTCGCAGGGAAAGAGCGCCAACACGGTGAACGCATCACGAAACTGCGCTCCTACCAGACCAGAATCCTGCCCCTGGCGGCGCTCTACGGTGGCAATGCGTCCGGCAAATCAAACCTTATCAAGGCATTAGCCTTTATTCAACGCTTTGTGGTGATGGGTACCCGCCCTGATCGCCCCATTCTTGTAGAACCGTTCAAGCTAGCCCCCGAGGCCGCGGACCAGCCCACCCGTTTCATGCTCGAACTTCTGATCGGCACGAAGATCTACGAGTTCTCCTTCGCTGTCACTCGCAAGTTGGTCCTTGAGGAACGCCTCGTCGAGATCGCGCCCAAGGGCGAAACCGTACTCTACGAACGCAAAAGCGAAAAAATCTCTTTCGCTGACCAATTCCAAGACACGCCGTACCTCGACTTCGCCTTCCGCGGCACCCGCGAAAACCAATTGTTCCTGACCAACGCCATCTCCCAAAAGGTCGAAACCTTTCGCCCAATCTATGACTGGTTTGAAAAGAAACTGCTGGTCATCACCCCGAAAATGGGGCTGGGCAGCGACGAGTTCCTGGACAAGGACCACCCCGGCTATACCAAGTTGAGCGACATGCTCAATGCCTTCGATACCGGCGTAGAGGACTTGGATCTTCAAGAGGTACCCCTGGACCGCATCAGACTGCCCGAATATTTCAAGAGCATGCTGTTTGAGAAAGTGGGTCCCTCCTATCCCATGATCTACTGGTCGTCCGAAGGTGAATTGATCCGCTTCTCCATGGAGAAGGAGACCTTAACCGCCAAAAAGACGGTCACCCGACACCGCAACAGCCAAGGCGAGCTGATCACCTTTGAACTAGGTCGGGAATCCGACGGAACACGCCGGATCCTCGAGCTGCTGCCGCTGATCGCCTGGATCTGCGAAGCCCAATCCGACGGCGTCCTGGTCATCGACGAGTTGGACCGCCGGCTCCATACCCTGGTCACGCGGAAATTCCTGGATATGTTTCTGGGCCAATGCAACCACGAGCACCGGGCTCAGTTGATTTTCACCACCCACGACCTCCAATTGATCGACCAGGACCTCCTGCGCCGCGACGAAATGTGGGTCGCCGAACGCGACCACCGCGGTGTCTCGAAACTGCTCTCCTTCAGCGACTACCGTGGTCTGCGTTACGACAAGGACCTGCGCAAGAGCTACTTGCAAGGCCGGCTTGGCGGTATCCCTCGGATCACGCTGACGAACTGGGTTTAGGAGCAGCCATGTCACGACGACACTTTACGCGATTGGAACAGCACCGGGAACCGCGCAAGCTGTTCACCCTCGCCGTTGAAGGCAAGGTCACGGAACCCGAATACTTCAAGATGCTTGGCGAAGAATGCGCGGTCCGGATTCACTGCCTCAAGAACTACCGCGCTTGCGCGCCCTTGGAGCTCCTGGACCGTCTCAAGACCCACCTGGCCGCCGAGGGATTGCGCCCCGGCGACGAAGCCTGGCTGGTTCTGGACAAGGATCAATGGCCGGAGGAGCACCTGAACGCCCTCCACACCTGGGCCAGTCAAATCGATCAGTTCGGTCTTTCCATCAGCAACCCATGTTTCGAATTGTGGCTGCTTTGGCATTTCGAGGACCCCAGCAAGACCCACACCGCCAGGGCCTGTCGCCATCGCTTGAAGCACTACCTGCCCCAGTACGGCAAAAGCCTACCCAAAAACGCGTTCGAGCTGGGCCACGTGCGCCAGGCGATTACCCGCGCCAAGCGCCGCGATCAACCGCCCTGTCGCAAGACCCCACACTCGGGGGTGTCCACCGTTTACCGGTTGGTCGAACGCATGCTGACCAACGGCAACACCCTCTGAGCACGTGCCGCCAACTTACTTGCCGCCGGCCTCGATCCAAGTGCGGACTTGCTTGTCCAGTACCGCCAGCGGCATCGAACCGCTGCCCAGCACTACGTCGTGAAACTTGCGCACATCGAAGTCCTTGCCCAACTTGCGCTCGGCCAAGTGCCGCAGCTCCTTGATCTTGAGCTCGCCAATCTTGTAGCCCAAGGCCTGTCCGGGCCAGGCGATGTAGCGGTCGATCTCGTTGACGATGTCATTTTCTGTCTTGGCGGCGTTGGCCATGAAGTAGTCGATCGCCTTCTGGCGGTCCCATCCGTAGTAATGGATGCCCGTGTCCACGACCAGGCGAACCGCACGCCACATTTCATAGGTCAACTGTCCGAACTTGCTGTAGGGATCCTGGTACAACCCCAATTCGTCGCCCAGGCTCTCGGCGTAGAGCGCCCAACCCTCGGCATAGGCGGTCAGGTTGTCGTAGCGCCGGAAATTGGGCAGCTCGCCCAGTTCCTGGGTCAAGGCGATTTGGAAATGGTGGCCAGGCACCGCCTCGTGCAGGGTCAGTGCCTCCATCTCGTAGATCGGCCGGGTTTCGGGCTTGTAGAGATTGACGTAGTACAGACCGGCCTTGGTGCCGTCCGGGTTGGGCGGCTGGTAATAGGCCGTGGTCGTGTCCGGCGCGATCTGGTCGGGAATTGCGGCCACGCCATAGGGCGTGCGCGGCATCAGGTGGAAGAGCTTGACCAGGGTCGGGTCGATGCGCTTGGCCAGCGCCTCATAGGCCGCCATCAGTTCGGCGCCGCTCTTGTAATAGAAACGCGGATTGCTGCGCAGATCCTGGAGAAAGGAGGCGAAGTCGCCCTGCCATCCGACCTGCTTGACGATCTGCTCCATCTCGGCGTGGATGCGGGCGACCTCCTTCAGGCCCAGTTCGTGGATCTGTTCCGGCGTCAGGTCCGTGGTCGTGTGGCGACGGGCGAAATAGGCGTACATCTCCTTGCCGCCAGGCAGGTGGCAGATGCCCACCTGGTCCGGGCAAGCCGGCAGATAGGTTTCCTCATAAAATTTCTTGAACGCCACAAAGGCCGGCACCACCTGCTCGACAATCACCTGTTTGGCCCGCGCCTGGAGCTGGCCGCGCTCGACCAAGGTCTCGGGCATGTGCTTAAACGGCACATAGAAGGGGCTTTTGCTGGGGTCGTTGACGATCTGGGCCTCGATCTGACCGACGACGCGCTTCATCACCACCTTTGGCAGCAACCGCTGCCGCTGGATGCCAGCCCGCATCAAGGCGATCGTCTGCTCCATGTAAGTCGGGAACTGGCCGAGCTTGGCTAGCCAGTGCTCGTAATCGGCCAGCCCCTCGAAGGCCAGGCGGTCCGCCAGTTCGCTCGCGGTTTGGATCCCGCCCCGCTGGTTGAGGGGCACCAGCGCCCAGCCATGGGCATGGCCCTCGTCGCGCATCTGCAGTTTCCAGGCGAACAGCTCGTAGTTCAGGCGGTCCTGGGGCGACAGCGTCGCCGCATCGAGCGCGCGCAGATCCGCCAGAATCGCGGCATTAGCCGCGTGATCCTGCTCCAGTGCCTTGAGCGAGACGTCGTCCCAGACAGTGTCGAAGGCACTGTGCCCCATCATCGAGGCAAAACCCGTGTCGCGCTGTAGTTCCAACGTCCAGTCGCGCTGGAATAGCGACTCCAAGCGCGCGTGCGAGCTGGCCGCGTCGCCGCCAACCACCCAACTGCAATAAAACAGAACAAGCGCCAACACAGGCACCTCCGCGATCATCCAAGTTACCCAGGATGTACCACGGAGGGCGGTGTTGCACAACCCCAAGTAGAGGGATTTCTCAGGAGCTCTTGACCTTGCCCATGATCAGGTCGGCCGCCCGGGCGGAGACCGGAATGAAACCGGCCGCCACCACGATCTCCTGACCTTCCTTGGAGAGGACGAACTTGAGAAACTCCTCCACCGCCGGAGCCAACGGCTTGCCGGGCGCCTTGTCGACATAGACGTAGAGCATCCGACTCAGTGGGTAGGTCGTATTGAGCACATTCTGACAACTCGGCTCGACCGGATCCTTGCCCTTCTTGTCGAACAGCTTGACCGCTTTGACGCCCTGAATATCGAAGCCAATCCCGGAAAAACCGATGCCGGCGGGGTCGGCGGCGATCTGCTTGACCAGCTGCCCACTGTCGGCGAAAAGTTTGGCACCCTCTCGAAAATCGCCGCCCATCAGCACCATGTCGGCAAAAAAGACATGTGTGCCCGAGACCTTGTCGCGAATGTACAAGTTGACTTTCTTGTCGCCAAGCGTACTTTTGGCATCGACGGCGTTCCAAGTGGCGGTATCACCGCTTTTGCGTTTATGGGTCTTCGAGAAGATCGCATCCAACTGGTCCAGGCTCAGTACGTCGGTCGGATTGTCCTTGTGCACGAACACCGAAAGCGCGTCCAACGCCACGCCAATCTCGGTGGGTAGGTAGCCTTTCTTGGCCTTGAAGGCCGCCACCTCGTCGTCCTTCATCCTCCGCGACATCGGCGCCAACTCACAGCTGCCACCTGTCAGGGCCGGCGGCGCGGTGCTGCTGCCCTTGCTCTCGATCGCGATCACGGTTTTGGGATACGTTTTCTTGAAGCTATCCGTCCAGTTGACCATTAGGTCGTGCAGGGTGTCGGAACCAACGGCTCTCAAATTGCCCGATAGCGCGTCCACTTTGGCATAGGGTTTCATGGCTGGATCGACCTTGACCACTTCCGACCCCGAAGCCGAGGCAAATAGACTGACGAACGCGGCAATTACGAAGGCATAGCGCCACATGTTTTCCTCCTATAAGCGGAACTATCTATGTTCAGGATAGCACAATCCACCCCGCATACGGACAAAAACATGTATACACCGCAAAACTTTGCGGCCACCAGGAATCGGCAACCCCAGGGAAAACCTGACTCAATGGTCCGAGTTCGCCACCATCGGGATCGTCTTGGTGATGCCGTAGTAGTCCTTGAGATTGTGCGACACAAACAGCAGGATCTTGTTCTTGAACTCGCGATGCAGGATCTCGATGATCGCCTGTTCGTTGCCGGGATCCAGATTGCTGGTCGTCTCGTCGGCTATCAGCATGTCAGCGTCGCGAAGTAGGACGCGCGCCAGCACCAGACGCTGTTTCTCGCCTTCCGAGAAATGAGTGCCCTGCAGTTCGCCAACAGACGTTTCCAACCCATGAGGCAACGACGAGAGCTTCTGCCAGAGGTTGACCTTGCGCAAACAGGCCTCCAACTGGTCGTCCGTGAAGGCCTCGCCCAGGCACAGGTTCTCGCGCAGACTGCCGCTGACCAGGTGGGGCGAGGTGGGCAGGTAGAGGATGCGGGCGAACTTGCTGTTGCGACTGAATGCGCGATAGTCCGTGCCGTTGAACAGCACCCGCCCACGATCGGGCGTCTGACTCTCCATGATCAGGTTGAGCACGGTCGTCTTGCCGGTCCCCGAGGGACCCACCAGGGCCGCCACGTCGCCGCGCTCGAGGCGCAGGTTGAAACCCGACAATAGCAGTTTGCCGCCAGGATAGGCGAAGTCGACCCCCTCAAGTTCGATGGTCCGCAAGGGCGCTTCTAGAGCAAGGCGCGAACCCTCGCTGTGGTCGTGTTCCTCGAGCAAAATGTGGTTGATGCGCTCGAGCAGCACCCGCGCATTGATGAAGGTGATGTAGTAGTTCGAAAAGGTCTGTAGTGGCAGGTAGATCAGCGGCAGGTAGCCCAAATACTCGAACAACCGGCCCACCGATAGGGTGCCATCCATGACCTTGGCGCCGCCGACGACCAACACCAGCACCGGTGCGATTTGGGATGGCATCTTGCTGAACATATTGAACTGCGAGCGCAGAAAGCTAGTGCGGAACTCGGCATGGAAGTAGGTCTGGCCACGCTGCTCCATCTTGCCCTCGAAGAAGGCGGCGCGGTTGAGCAGCCGCAGCGAGATCATCGCCTGGTAGAAGGAGACGAAGACTTGCTGCAATAACGACAGGCTTTCCTGTTGGACCTGCGTCCGCTGCTTGAGTGGGCGAGTATAGACCGTTGATGCCACTAGATAGATCGGCGCCATTGAGACGCAGATCAGCGACAGCGTCAGATCGATGCGAAACAGGAAGATCAAACTGACCACCCCTGCAATCAGCGTCATCGCCGCCGAAATCAAGGTCAACCCAAACAGCGGCTCCAATTGCAGGACCTCGAGCAGGCGCGCCGAGGTATAGCCAGCGTCGTATTTGCGGTAAAAGCGCAGCTCCTTGCGCGCCAACCCTGTGCTGACCTCCATCAGCAGTGCATGCTTGACCTTCGTCGTATAGGCATAAGCCAGGGCTTCGCACAACCAGCCAATCAACACCCAACAGGCGATGATGAAAACGATCAAAGTCGTGGTATCCCGCAGCGCCGCTGTGTTGCGCTCTGTGAGCGCATCGATTAACTGACCCTGCACCTTGGGGAACCACAATGAAAAGCAGGTGACCAGCAGGTAAAGCGAAACAATTCCAACGAGGTGCCGGACATACTTGCCGACTGCGCGAAGCACCAATCCATATTTTCCAGTCATGCGGACACCCAGGGAATTTGTCGCGAGTCCGATACCGGCTCAGGGCTCATCCTACCCGCACTCCCTCAAAACACCAAGGTCAAAACGCTTTGCCCGAGTACATCCCGACCAAAGTCCAGGTTCAGGAACCGTCGCCCTTTCTGCCAGGAAAAGCGATCACATCGCCGTCGCGGGCAGCGACGACCCGTTCGTGGATCTGGCCCGCTTCGACCAGAAACGGCTCGAGCGCCTCGTAGCGCTGCGAGAAATGGGTCAGCACCAGCAGCTCGACCCCCGCCTCGCGCGCCGTGCTTGCGGCCTGCGCGGCCGTCATATGCCCGTATTCTCTGGCCTCCCGGGCCTCGCTGCTCAGATAGGTCGACTCGCAGACCAGCAGGTCGGCCCCTTGGGCCAATCGCAGCGCTCCGTCACAAGCGCGGCTGTCCATGACGAAGGCGAAGACCTGACCGGGTCTGGGCTCGCTGACCTGTTCGAGCGTGATCCGCCGTCCTTCTTGCTCTACCGCGCCCTCGCGCTGCAAGCGCCCCACCGCCGCGCCCGCGAGACCGAAGGCCGGCAAGCGCTCCGCCACGATACGCCGGTTGTCGTGTTCGCGCAGGCGGTAGCCCCAGCTCTCCACCGTATGGTCCAGCGGTTCAGTCTCCAGCTGGAAGCGCTCATCACGAAACACCACGCCCGGCGCGCTGATCGGCACCAGCACCAGGTTCGTGACATCCACGAAGATCGAGGCCGCGCGCAGCCGGTCCAGGTAGACCTGCCCCGAAGCCGGGTAGTAGACATGGACCGGACGAGTGACCCGATCCAGCGAGAGGCGCTGGATGATCCCCGCCAGGCCCAGACAGTGATCGCCGTGGAAATGGGTGATGCAGATGTGGTGAATGCGCGAGGCCGGCAGGCCGGCCAGCAGCATTTGCCGCTGAATCCCCTCGCCGGGATCGAAGAGGATGCCCCGCCCTTCCCAATCGAGCAGATAGCCATTGTGGTTGCGGTATCGGGTCGGCACCTGGCTACTGGTACCCAAGACGTACAGGCGTCGCTCGGACATCGTTGCTACCTCTGCCTCGACGGCTTGGGCCCGTCGTGGAGTCGGGCGCGGGCCGCGGCCATGGCGCCGGCGCTGCCCGTGATCATCAGCAAGTCGCCGATGCACAGGCGCTCGGAACCGGTGGGCATGGCTACATCGCGGCCATCGCGGTGAATCGCCAGAATCAGGGCGCCGGTGGCCGCGCGCAGGTCCAGGCTGCGCAGGTTGTGTCCGATCCAAGCCGAATTCGCAGAAATTTCGACCGCATCCATACTGGAGATGTCCGGCATGAAGTCGCCGGGATTCGTGTGCCCACTGACCCCGACGGCGCGCTGGCTATCGAGAAACTCGACCAGGCGCTGTGCCTCCGAGACGATTTCGAGATCCAGGCGCCCGGCGGATTTCCAGACCATGAACAGCATCATCAAGAGCACCACGCACAGGGAAAGCGCCACCGCATTGGTGCCTACGACCATGTGCAGGACGACCGCTAGGGGCACGCCCACACCGAGTACGACGCACAGCCGCAGCACAATGCGCAGAAAACCCTGACTGGTCTGGGTCATGATCACGCCGCGGCGCGCACTGCCGTTGACCAGGCGTTCCATAAAGTGAAAGACGAAGGCATTGGTATTGCGCACGATGCCCCACACCGGCGGCAGGGAAACCAGCACCAGCGCCACCAGGAACAGCCAATCCGCTTGGTCGGCCGCGATGCCCAGACGCGGAATCTGGACTTCGATCAAATCCTTGCGCCAGAAAATGGCCGCCCAGAGCGTCGCCAGCCAGATCAGCGTGTCGAGCGCCAAGGCCCGTACCGCTCGCAGTGCGGGCGTGCGGGAAACGCCCTTGCGGGCGTTCTGCTTGCGCGAGCGATCGAACCAGCTCTCGTAGAAGACGAGGATGTTCTTGACCCGCGTCGGCACATGGCGGTCGAGGAAGCGGATCACCACCGCGGCGTGGCGCAGCGCCACGGGCGTGCTGAAGGCCGTGAGAATCGCGACGCTGACGATGATCGGTTGGATCGTCGGCCCCAACACGCCCCCTGCGGCCCCGATCGCGGAAATGATGAAGGCGAACTCGCCGATCTGACCCAACGCCAAACCGGCCGTGATCGACTGGCGAAAGCCGTGGCCCGACAAGATACCGCCGACACCGACACTGAGCAGCTGCGTCAGCACCACCACGCCAAAAACCAGTAGGCCCACGTCCAGCTGACCCAAGGCCAGCACCGGATCGATGCTCATGCCCACCGAAACGAAAAAAATCGCCACGAACATGTCCTTGACCGGTGTGATCAGCACCTCGATATCGTGGCCGCGACCCGACTCGGAGACCAGCAAACCCGCCACAAACGCGCCCAGCGCAACCGAGTAATCGAGCAACTTGGCCAGCAGGGCGAAACAGAAGCACAGCCCGATCGAGGTGATGACCAGCGTCTCCTTATTATTGAGCGCATTGACGGCGCGCACCAGCCGCGGTACCACCAGCAGGCCAAAGGCCACCATGCAGACCAGAGTTAGGCCCAGACGACCCAGAGTCATCAACATGCCTAATGTCGAGACGTGACCGCTTTCGACCAGCGCCGACATCGCCGTGATCAGCACGATCGCGGCGACGTCCTGCACCACCAACACGCCCAGCACCATGGTCCGCACGGCCGCCTGGGGCTCATCGTCTTCGAAGATCTTGGTCACGATCATGGTCGAGGAAATGGCAATCGATGCGCCCAGGAACAGGGCCTCCATAGGGGTCCAGCCCAACACCAGCCCCAGTTCATAGCCGACAAACAGCAGGCTGCCCATCTGGATCAGGGCGGTCAGGCCGGAGCTGGGCAAAACCCGCCAGAGCTTGCCGATCTGGAACTCCAGCCCGATCACGAACATGACCAGCACGACGCCGAACTCGGACAGGGCCGAGATGCGCTCCAAGTCGGCGAACAGCGGGATCGGCAGATAGGGGCCGACAATAAAGCCGGCAAGCAGGTAGCCGAGGATACTGGGCTGCTTGATCTTGCGGAAGAGCGCGCTGGTCAGCGCGGCAACGCCGAGGACGACGGCGAAATCGTGAAGATAGCTGGGATGATCCATGGCGCGAGGCACCTCTCTCCTCATTATCAGGTCAATGGCCCAGGAAGACCAGCCCGACCTCGCGCGGGCCGGCCAGCAAGGTTAACTCACCTGTCACCAGGCAACTTTGGCTGCAACCAGGCCGGCCGACGCGCGGCCATCAGGTCCGCCAAATTCGCTTCGAGCGCCTGGTGCCAGCGGTCCAGGCGAAACTCGTCGCCACGTGCCAGGGCCGAGGCAATCAGGCGCGAGTAGAGGTCGGGCTCATCGCGCAAGCGCTGTACCGCTTCGACCAAAGCCTCGACCGACTGGGGCGCGACCAATAGCCCGCCGCGCTCGCCATCGAGGATCTCGGGGATCGCCTGCCAGGCCGAGGCAATCACCGGTAACCCACACTGCAGGGCCTCGATGACCACACCCGGATAGCCCTCGCCAGGATAGTAACTGGGGAATAACAGCACGTCGTATCGGGCAAAGAGACTGGGCACCTCGTCGGGCGCGGCGATGCCGCGGTAGTGGAGCCGGGGATTGCCGTCGAAGTGCTGCAGTTCGACGCCCGGCATCAGCGGTCCGTAGAAGTCCAGCGAAAAATCCTGCGGCAACTGCTCGAGCGCGGCGATGGCGATGTGCACGCCCTTCTCGGGTCGCAACTGCGACATGAACAACAATTTCCTGGGGACCCTGCTCTGCGGGCTGCCTACCGGTGCGATCGCCCGCGTGTTGGGAAAGACCGCGACATTGCCGGCCGTACAGAAATAATCGTACTGTTGCCGTGTCTCCAATAATACCAGTTCCGCCCGCAGCAAGGTCCATTGGGCGAGCTTGCGGATCAACCACGGCTGGCGCTGAAAAGCCAGGTGGTAGGCGCCGCCGAAGAAGCGCAGCACCATGGGTTTGCGAAAACAACGGGAGAGCAGCCACAGCACTGCCGCAGCCGGCGATCCGCCCGGACTGATGTTGACGAAAACCAGATCCACCTTGCGCATCGACCAAAGGCTGTGCGCCAAGGTCCGACCCAGGGCAATCAGGTTGACCCACAGGCGCCGCAGGCCGGTATGCAAGTGATGGGGCCGCGACAGATTGACGACCTCAAGCCCAAACTGGCCCGAACGCTGAAACTGTTCCAGCAACGTCATCGAACAGACCATGGCACCGCCGATAAAATCCTTGTCCATGGGCAGCGGCGCAAGCAGCAAAAGGGCGGGCTTTTTCAATGAGGCAACTCCAAGACCAGGTTTCCGGAACGAGCAGAGGATTATAACAGAAAATCGCGGTCCGAGTGCCCAACGGCGCGGGTCTGGATCCGCCGCGCCCTCCAAAAGGGCGGCCCCGTCGCCAAATTCAAGCGTCATTGTGGGACTTTTATCTCTTTTTTTTTAGTGCGCGTACGCTACAATGACCTGCAACGAAGAACATGGCGGGGCTCACGAGCATCATGCGGGTCAAATACAAAACGAACCTCATTTGGCATTTTCTTTTCATGGACGCATTCTACCTGGCCCTGCGCCTGGGCGGGCTGACGGTCCTCGACCTGATGGTTCATGCGGGTTTCCTGATCCTCGCCACAGCCGCCCTACTGGCCCATCAGCGCACCGCCACAGTCCCCAAACCCTACTATTATCTGGTCGTGCCGATCCTGCTGGTCGCGCTCCTCCAGCTGGTGCCGCTCCCACCCGGACTGTTCCAGGCCCTGGCGCCTCTGAAATCGCGGGTCAGCCACACGGCCCACGAGCTTTTCCCACAGGTCCAGTTCAGCACCCAACTCACCATGATGCCCGAACTCCACCTGCTCAAGCTGGCCAGCCTGGCCCTGGATTGCTACGCCCTGGCGCTGCTGCTGATGGCGCCGCGCCCCAGCAGCAACACCCTGCGCGGTTGGTTGTTCCTCCTGGCCGTCGTCTTCGGCGTGCTCGCCAATATGGCCGGCAACGACCTGATCGACAGCAGTAGCCTCATTTCCTTCTATCAAGGCACGCTCGGCGCCCTCGTCAACCCCAACCACTTCGCCACCTACGCCATCCTGATCATGATCCCCGTGCTCGCCCAGGCGATCATTCTGATCCGCCGCGCCCTAAAACTCTACCGCGAGGTCAAACCGACCCCCATCGATGCCTGCGCGCGCAAACTCCTCGGCGCGGTGGCCCTGTTGGGCGCATTCCTGATCCTGCTCTCCGGCTTTCGCCTGGCCTATTCCCGCTCGGGCATGATCAACCTGACGATCGCGATCTTTGTCGTTTGCGCCACCTTGGTCGCCACCTACCGCGGCCGCTTCCGCTACGCCCTCTGGGCCGCGCCCCTCGCTGTGCCCCTGATCGCCCTGCTGTTGCTACCCTTTACCGGTGCCCTGCAAAAGTTCGAGGATCGCGGCGTCCAAACCGGTCAGCGCATCCAGTGCCTGGTTTCCGGTAGGGAAATCCTCCAGGACATGCACTACCTGGGCACGGGACTCGGCTCGACCGAAGGCATCCTCAACCAGCGCTTTCCCCAGCCGCCCTATCGCACCACCACCTTCCGCGAGTTCCACAACGATTTCCTGCAAAACCTGGTGGAGTTTGGGCCCCTTGGCCTACTGGTCGTCCTGGGCCTGGTCATCTGGCTGATGCGCGAGGCCATCGTCAATCTCGCCGAGCGCAAGTTCGAGACCCGCATCATGGCTGCAGTGGCCCTGGGTCTGGTGTTGATGCTCTGCGCCGATTCCTCGATCAGCTTCCCGTTGCGGGTTACCTCGATCCGCATGCTGGCCCTGATTCTCGTCGCTTACAGCCTCAAGCCCGACGAGTTCCCCTGTCGCGATACGCGCAACCAGGTCTGGCGCTTCACCCCCCTGGTCCTGGGCGCCGTGACCGTGCTCGCCTCGATCCTGCCGACCGCGCTCGATGCTGGCAACGCCGAATCCTACCCGGAGGAGCGCGAGCTCCGCTACGGCCGCTTCTCCGAAGCCGCGCTCCTCTCCGCCGATCGCGAGCTCTCCGATATCTTCAATTACAATCCGCCCATTGAATTCACCAAGGAGCGGATTCCCCTGATCCGCGCCTATGTCCTCGAGCATCTGAAGGATCAAATCTACAGCGTGCAGGGCCTCACCCTGATGCTGATGCTGGAGATCATTGAGGAGCGCATCGCCCACCCCAACCAATTCGACCCCCAAGCTTATGCGCGCTTCCATGCCATGGCCAAAACCATCGGCGATCTGGGCGACAATAGCAATGCTCACGCCACCGCGCCCTGGATGTTCCTCTTCGCCACGTACCGGCCCTGGCTACCCGAGGCCGATCGCCAAGCCTTCGACAAGATCCGCGCGGACTGGCACTACCATTATTACAAGCGACAAGTCGACCTTTTCCCCGAGTCCAAGAACGATTACGTGCTGCCGTCGACCGACGCGGATAAACCTGAGCCGGAACGCTGAAACCGGGCCACAAGCAGGCGAACAACCCAACCGAGCGCCGCACCCGTGGCTGCGCCCAACACATCGATGACGATGTCCTTGAGATGAGGCGTCCTGCCGATCTCCGCAATCTGGAAGATCTCGGTGGCGGTCGCTAAAAAGGCGAACAGGGCGGTGCAGGGGCCCATACGCCGCAGGTCGGGCGCGGTCCAGACCACCAGGAACAGCGCAAGCAAAGCGTAGAGCAGGAAATGACCGAGTTTCGTCAGGGGCACCGGTTTGACGTACAGGGCCTCGGGGTCGACCGGTTTGGCGGCAGGGGCGGGGGCCGCAGGCGGGTTGGCGGCCTTGTGGTCGAGCGCCAGCACCGAACCAATGTGACGAGAGAGCGCGACAATCTGAGCCCGGGAACAGATCGATGAGAATACCACCGTCAGGAACAGCACGCCCAGCAGCACCGCCCACAAGTCGTGTGGTGGGTTCATGCGCCGTAGCCAGGCCGCCACCAAGGCGAACACACCCAGCAACAAAGCGCCCTGAAGCAGGCGGAAGTCCAAATGATCGGCGACCGGCTCCAGGCTGAAGTCGTCCACTTCCATCGTGCCGCCAGTTCCGAGGTTGCGAATCCGCACCTGCAAGGTGTGCGCGTGCTCGGACAGGATAATCACCTGATCCAGCCAATGCCAGTCATGACTGCCATCCAGAAAGCCGAAGTTCGGCAGGGTCGCGATGTTCTTGCCCTGCGCGTCGCGCACGTAGACCGTCACCAGCGCCCGTTCGTACTCGCGCGCGCCTGGGATCAGGTCCTGGGTGCGCAGCCGACAGCGCAGATGCAAGTGAAAGGCCCCGCCTTGGACCGCCAGATCCCAGCCGACTTGGGCGCGATCGCCCCCGCCCAGACGGAGATAGGTGTTGTGCGCTGCGTCGGCGACCAACGACAGGCTGCCTTGACGCATCGCAGCAGCGGAAAAACCGCTCTCGAAATCGGTCTGCAACAGGGGTTGCCCGGCGGGGCGGTAGCGCGGATAAGCCCACAAGATCAGCGCCATGGCGCCAAGCCAGAGCAGGGAGCCAAGTAGGAGGCGCTGGCGTTTGATAAAATCCATCGCTGACAAATACGACCCCGCGAGTATGGTCAACCTGGCCCGCGCAAGGGCTCTGGCCCGGACCGAAGGCCCCATTATGCGACGAACGACCGTGTTTTTCCAGTCAGGATCGCCCCCGACCTGGGAAAGCCCGCTCCCGCGGCACCCGCCCGCAGTGGTGTTCTTGACAAACCTGGACCCGGTCGCTATCCTAGCCCCATCCTGGCCCAAATGATTCCATGGGGCACCAACGAGGCGAGGCATCCATGAACGCGGCCAATCAACGCGACACCCAGAACCCACGTCAACGCCTCGACCGCGCCAGGGACACCGGCATGGCCCTGACCTTGCTGGCCCTGATCGTGCTGTGGGCACGCGGCAACCGCGAGCTGGCGCTGCCAACCCTGCTGCTCGTCGCCACCATGACCGTGCCGCGCCTGTTCAGCTGGCCCGCGCGCCTGTGGTTCGGCCTCTCCCACGGTCTCGGCTTCATCACCACCCGCGTCGTCTTGACCCTGCTCTACGGCCTGGTGCTCCTGCCCGTCGCCCTGATCCGACGCCTGGCCGGCAAGGACCCCATGCTGCTGCGCCGCTGGAAGTCCGGCACCGAGTCCGTCTTCGTCGTCCGCGACGATACCTGGACGCCCGCTCACCTGGAACGACCCTATTAGGAGTTGAAAGCTCATGGAATTTTTCACGGACCTTTGGGGCTTCCTCAGGGAGCGCAAGAAATACTGGATGATCCCGCTGATCCTCGCGCTCCTGCTGTTTGGCGGCATCGTCGTCATGACCAGCGGCACCGCGATCGCACCCTTCATCTACACCCTGTTTTAGGAGAGGCCCCCTTGAGATCCGCCCTGCTCGGCGTTTCCGCCCTTTACCACGACAGCGCCGCGGCCCTGATCGTCGACGGCGTGCTCGTGGCGGCCGCTCAAGAGGAGCGCTTCACCCGCAAGAAGCAGGACGCCGCCTTTCCCGCCAACGCCATCCGCTACGTGCTCGAGGAGGCCAACATCAGGGTCGACGAGCTGGACGCCGTCGCCTTCTACGACAAGCCGTTCCTCAAGTTCGAGCGCCTGATCGAGACCTATCACGGCTTCGCGCCCCGCGGCCTGCGCAGCTTCCTCAAATCCATGCCGCTCTGGATCAAGGAAAAAGTCTTCACCCGCAAGCTCCTGCGCGACGCCTTCGACGAACTGGAGCTGGGCCGCCCGCGCCAGTGGCTGTTCCCCGAACACCACCTTTCCCACGCCGCCTCGGCCTTTTACCCCTCGCCCTTCGAGGAAGCGGCGATCCTCACCGTCGACGGCGTCGGCGAGTGGGCCACCACCGTCATCGGCCATGGAATCGGCAGCCAGATTCGCTTCCTGCGCCAGCTCAACTTCCCCCACTCCCTCGGTCTGCTCTACTCGGCGGTGACTCAATACTGCGGCTTCAGGGTCAATTCCGGCGAGTACAAGTTGATGGGCCTGGCCCCCTACGGCGTCGACGGCGAGCGCTGCGCGCGGTTCCGCAAGCTGATGCTCGAGCATCTCGTCGACCTGCGGCCCGACGGCTCACTGCTGCTCAACATGGCCTACTTCGATTACGCCACCGGCCTCAGCATGTGCCGCGACGCCGCCTGGCAGCAGCTCTTCGGCATTCCCCGACGCGCCGCCGAGTCCGAATTGACTCAGGCCTACATGGACATGGCCCTGGCGGTCCAGCAGCTGACCGAGGAGGCGATGCTGCGCCTGGCGGCCGAGGCCAAGCGCCTGACCGGCGCCAAGTACCTGGTCCTCGCCGGCGGCGTGGCACTCAACTGCGTCGCCAACGGCCAGCTGCTGCGCTCCGGCCTGTTCGAGGACCTCTGGATCCAGCCCGCCGCCGGCGATGCCGGTGGCGCCGCCGGCGCCGCCTATGCGGCCCTGCATCTGTGGCAAGGTCGCGACCGCGTCTGCGGGCCAGGCGACGCCATGGCCGGCGCCTACCTTGGGCCGCGCTACAGCCAGGACGAGATCGACCGGGTCGCCCGGCGTTTCGAGGCGCCCTACCGCAGCTTCGCCGACTTCGACGCCCTGGCCGCCCACACCGCCACCCTGCTGGCCGATGGCCAGGTCGTCGGCTGGTTCCAGGACCGCATGGAATACGGCCCTCGCGCCTTGGGCAACCGCAGCATCCTCGGCGATCCCCGCCACCCGGAAATGCAGAAGAAGCTCAACCTGAAGATCAAGTACCGCGAGGGCTTTCGACCCTTCGCGCCCTCGGTCCGGGTCGAGGACATCGCCAGCTACTTCGAACTCGACCGGCCCTCGCCCTACATGCTGCTCGTCGCCCCCGTCACCGCCGCGCGCCGCGTCGCCCTGCCGCCCGAATACGAAAACTGGGAACTGTATCGCCGCCTCTATTTCCCCAGGTCCGACGTCCCCGCCATCACCCACGTGGACTTTTCCGCCAGGATCCAATCCGTGGACGCCCGCACCAACCCCCGCTACCACCGGCTCCTGACCGCATTCAAGGCGCACACCGGCTATGGCCTGTTGGTCAACACCTCCTTCAACGTGCGCGGCGAACCGATCGTCTGCTCGCCCGAGCACGCCTATCGCTGCTTCATGAACACCGAAATGGACTACCTCGTCATGGGCGACTGCCTTTTCGACAAGCGCGACCAACCCAGCTGGCAGCGCCAGGATCCCAGCAGCTTCGCCCCTGATTGAGGCCGCCACGCCCAGAGGTCACTCTTGAGTCTTAAAACCCGCACGCTGCTGCTCATGCTCGCCAAGGTCATCTCCCAGGCTAACGTCATGGTCCTGGGCCTGATCCTCGTGCGCATGATGACCCTGAACGATGTGGGCACCTACAACCAGGCGTTCCTGGTCTACTCCACCGTCAGCTCGATCCTCGCCCTCAACCTCGAGGTCAGCCTGTTCTACTTCGTGCCAATGCTGCGCAAAACCCGGCTCGGCGGCCTGTTGCTGCAGAGCTGCTACCTGACCCTGCTGATGGGCCTGCTCTCCGCTGCCGTCATGTACTTCGGCGCCGACCTGATCGCCGGCTACCTCAACAACCCCAGCCTGGCGCCGCTGATTCGCATCCTGGCCTTCCTGCCGTTCGGCGAGAAGCTGCTGATCCTCGTCCCCAGCTTCATGCTCAGCCATGACCGCGCCCTGCGCGCCGCCTTCTACATCTTCGTCGGCGCCATCACCAAGCTGCTGATTGTGGTCGTCATCCTCTTCATGAAGGGCGATCTGGCGGCCATTTTCCAGGGCATCGTCGTCACCGTCTGCTTCGTCGGCCTGCTCGGCACCCTCGACATGATGCGCTTCGCCAAGGGCACGAGCTGGCAGGTCAGCCTGGCCGGCTTGCGCGAACAGGTCGACTACTGCACGCCCCTGATGATCACCTCGGTCCTCGTCATCGTCAACATGCAGATCGGCAAGGTCATGATCTCCAAATACTTCAATGCAGAGACCTACGCCCTCTACGCCTTCGGCGCCATGGCTACGCCGCTGTTCGGCATATTCATCACCAGTCTCGCCAGCGCCATCATGCCCAACCTTGTCGAGCTGGGTCTGCAGGGCCGTGTCGAGGACATGCTGGCCCTCTGGCAGAAGGCCATGCACAAGTGCGCGCTCCTGATGTTCCCCTGTTGCGCCTTTCTGTTCCCTGTGGCCGGTGACCTCATGACCCTGCTTTACGGCCCCCAATATGCCGACGCCGCCCTGCCCTTCCGCGTCTTCCTCTGCATCCTGCCCTTGCGGGCCGGCGCCTACAGCGCGATGCTGCGGGCCCTGGCCCACACCAAACCGATCGCGGCCAGCGAGATCTATGGCCTGATCGTCAACGTCGCCTTCAGCTGGGCCCTGATCGAGCTGGGCCAGGGCACCGTGCTGGCCTTCATCGCCCCCAGCATCGGCACCGTCCTCGCCCAGGCCGTCGCCATGACCGTCTGCCTGTTCGCGATCAAACAGCGCCTGGGCAAGGGCATCTGGACGATCATCGCCTGGCGCGAACTGTGGCCCTTGCTGGCGATTGCTGTTGGGCCGGCCCTGTTCATGCCCCTGTTCGAGCAACTCGACCTGGCCCTGCCCCTGCGCCTGCTGCTCCAGGGCACCGCCTACGGCAGCGTCACCCTGACCCTGCTGATCAAGTTCAGGTGCCTCGACCAGAAGGAGTTGGACTTGCTGCGCAAACCCCTCCAGATACTCTCCTTACGCTCCACGCGCTGACTTTGTACTTGTGGTAGGCAGACTGTCGTCTATAATAAGGCCGAACCACTTGGGCCCCGGCGCTATGCTTTCCGCCCTGGGCTTGATGTCAGCGACAGGAGAGGATCCAACGTGAATTCGGGACCGCGCTCAGGAGGAGACCTTGCACAGCCTGACTGAACGCCACCCGATGAGCCAGCCACGAGGGCTCCAGCGCGCTTTGGTCTGGTCCTGGCCCGACCTGAATATCGCCTCCTTCCTTGGCCTTTCGATCCTCTGCATCCTCAACGTCAACGAGGTCGTCCGCGTCCTTTTTGGCGTCTCGCGCGCAGCCTCCGGCCTGATCTTTTTGCTCTGCTTGGCCTGCATCCTCACCGCCCGCGTCCCCCTGACCCGCGCTTTGGGCAGCCTCGGTTTCCTCTTTTTCGCGTTTTTCGCCTACTATCTCGTCGTCTCCGGCATCATTGGCCTGGATGTCGAGGACATGTTCTTTTACTTTCAACAGCTCTTGGGTACCATTGTCGTCGCCGTCGCCGCCATCATGGTCGGCTGGCGCCAAGCCCACCGTCCCAAACTCGACACCGTCATGCTGTTGTTTTTCGGCGTCTGGCTGCTGTCCGTCATCGGCATTTTCTTCTCCGCCCACTTGCGTGAGTCGACTGCCGAGTTCGGCACCGCGGTCCGCGATTCCGGCTTCTTCACCAATCCCAACCACGCCGGCTCCGTTGCCGCCATCGCCTTCGCGATCGGCTTTGCCCTCTTGAGAACCGGGCGCCACACCGTCCTCCTGTGGCTCTGCCTGGCCGTCACCGCGGTCGGCTCGCTGCGCACCTTCTCGAAGATGTCGATGCTGATGATTATGTCCGTCGCCCTGATGCAGCTGACCCTGAGCGGCAGCACCATCAAGAATCGCGTGCAGATCTTCCTCAGCTCCATCACCGTGCTCGCCGCCGTCTTCTGGCTGCTCAATTTCGGCATCGACATGTTCGACTGGAAGGCCGAACAGCTCCAGCGCCTCTTGGAGATCCGCGAAATTATCTATAACCTGGACATCAACGACAAAACCACCACCGCCCGCACCTTTCTGTTCAAAGTCGGCCTGAAAAAGTTTTTTGAGGCCCCGTTCTTCGGTCAGGGCTTGGGAACCTTCCACACCATGCCCGAGGCGATGGGCCTGGGCACCCACAACAACTACTTGATGGTGGCCGGCGAGGCCGGGATCTTCGCCCTGATGTTGCTGATCTTCTTTATTTTCCGCCTCGCCAAGTCGGCCTTGGCCTGCGACTACCCGATGCTGCGCCAGTTCTGCATCAACTACACCCTGGTTTTCACCATGGCCGGCCTCTCTTCCCACGCCGTGTTCTCGCACCGCTTCCACAACCTTATGATCGGCTTGACGATTGGCCTGCTCATCGGTCGCATGGACTATGCCCACCAACTGCGGCGCCAGGCTGCGACCGCGACCGACCATGGCCTGCCGCCGCAGCTTCCCAATCGACCAGGACGCTTCTCGCTTCGGCCCGCTCGGAGCGCTTGAGCCATGCGCGTGACCGGGCTGATCAACTCCCTGTGCTCCGGCGGCGCACAGCGGCAAATGGCCCTGCTCGCCAAGAACCTCAAACAGCGCGGCCTGGATGTCGCCCTGCTGACCTACCGCCCCGACCCTTTTTTCAAACCGTTGATCGACGCCGCCGGGATCACCCATGAGGAAGTCGCCACCAGCACTAAGCTCGGCCGCCTGCTGCAGCTCTACCGCCGCTTGCGGGGACGCGAGGGCCAGATCGTGATCTCCTTCCTGACCGCGCCCTCCGTCTATGCCGAGCTGGCCACGCTGCCCTACCGTCGCTTTGGCCTGATCGCCTCCGAGCGCAGCGGCTTCGCCGGTGACATCCCTTGGCGCGATCGCCTGCGTCTCAGCCTGCACCACCGCGCGGACCTGCTCGTCGCCAATTCCTCGGCCATGCATGACAAGTTGGCCCTAACCCTGCCCGCCTTGGCCCGCAAGACCGAAGTCATCCGCAACTGCGTCGACCTCACCCATTTTCAGCCCCTGCCGGCGCCACCGGGTCGAGCGCTGCGCTTACTGGTCCTGGCCCGCTACAGCGCCGAAAAGAATCCGCTGGGCGTGCTCGCCGCTTTCCGCGAGGCCCAAGCCCGCCTCGACCGCCCCCTTTCGCTGGACTGGTATGGCGACACCTACGAGGCCCTGGGCTCGAGTCACCCTCTCGCCCAGCCCTACCTATCGCTGCGCCACGCAGTCGCTGAGGCCGGCCTCGGCGAAAGCTTTCGCCTGCACCGCCCGCTCGAGGATCCCAGGCAGGCCATGGCCGCTTGCCATGCCATGCTGCTCGGTTCCTTCTACGAAGGCTGCTCCAATGTCGTCTGCGAGGGTCTGGCCTGCGCGCGCCCGCAACTGGTGACCGATGTCGGCGACAACGCCGCCCTGGTCGAGGCCGGCAAAAGCGGCCTGCTGTTCCCGGCCGGCAGCGACGCCGCCATGACCCAGGCCATCGTCGCCTTCGCCCAGCTGGACGAACCGAGCCAACGGCGCATGGGCCTCGAGGGCCGCGCCCAGGCCGAGCGCATGTTGTCCGAGACAAGCTTCACCGACCGCTGGCTCGACCTGATCCAGCAAACCGCCCAGCTCCGCGGTCTGGGCTGATCCGCGACCTACTTGACCGCGGCGATACAGATCGTGTGGATGAAGTAGCGCGACATAAACCGGCGCAGGCGGCTCGGCAGCGGGCCGAGCAGGGCTTCGCAGGCGCGGTAGTAGAGCGCCGGCAAACGCACCAGGATTTTGTAGGCGGAATAGTAGGTCCTGAACTGACGAAACCCGACCTGCGCCAATGCGGACCGCAGTTCCTCATAGGTCCATTCCTTGAGGTGGAAACCCTGCGGCTCGTCCGAGAAGTACATGGACACGTCGTGCGGACCAGTGAAGCGATGCGGCGTGCGGAACACATAGATGCCGCCAGGCACGAGCAAGCGGTGAACCAGTTCGAAGTGCGCCAAGGTATCCTCGGGTCGAAAATGCTCGATCAGCTGATCGCTGAAGACCGTGTCGACCGAGGCCGCGGCGATCTCGGAGATCGCGCTGCCGTCGTAGACGACCAGCCGGAAGTTTTCAGGGCAGACCAAATCGGCACTGCGCTGGTCCGAGATATCGACGGCGCTGACCCGCGCCGCATAGCGCGACAGGGCCACAGAAAGCGCACAATCGCCGGCGCCAAACTCGACAAAATGCGTTTTGGGCGTGACGAAGCGCCGGCACAGGGCCAGTTTCTTGCCGATCCGCACGCGCAACTCGGCCGCGCTCTCGCGCAGCGTCAGGCGTGGATGGTCCGGTACTTTTGCGAACAACTCGTCGTACATGGTCGCGTAAATGCGCTTGCAGGTCTGCGGGTCCGCACGCTTGAGCCGGTCGGCCAAGGCCTTCTCCACCTGGAAATGATTGAGCACTTGTTGATAGCTGCGGGTGGGGGGCAAGGGCCTCAAGAGTTCCATGGCGTTCCCTCAGGGATAAGACTTCAATGGCAAGTATAGTGGACACCCACCGCAGACTCAACCCATAATGACCCGTCAGCTGCTCTGCAAAGGGCGTGATTTGGCGGCGAAGTTCGCCAAATCTAGTATAATGGGCTGACTTTGATCGCGTTTCAGCACCTGTCGTCACTGCCGTGGTCGCTGACATCCGCAAGAGGTTTCCATGCAAATCCTACACGTGGTCGGTGCCCGGCCGAATTTCATGAAGGTCGCGCCCGTCATGGCCGCCCTCGCATCGCGTTGCACCCAGGTGCTCGTCCACACCGGCCAGCACTACGACCACAACATGTCCGATGTGTTCTTCCAGCAATTGGGGATTCCAGCGCCCGATATCAACCTCGAAGTCGGCTCCGGCAGCCACGCCTGGCAGACGGCCCAGATCATGACCCGCTTCGAGGAGGTGGTGCTCGCCAACCGCCCAGACTGGGTCGTCGTCTACGGCGATGTCAATTCGACCATCGCCTGTGCCATGGTCTCCGTCAAGCTCGGCATCCCCGTCGCCCATGTCGAGGCCGGTCTGCGCAGCAACGACCGCACCATGCCCGAGGAGATCAACCGCATCCTCACCGACCGCATCGCCAGCCTGCACTTCACGCCCTCCCCCGACGGCGACGCCAACCTCCTCCACGAGGGCGTCGAACCCTGGCGCATCAAGTATGTCGGCAATGTCATGATCGACACCCTGATCCGCTTGCTGCCCCTGGCCGTGCTGCCCGCCGCCATGCCCGTGCGCGACCAATACGCCTTGGTCACTTTGCACCGGCCCGCCAATGTCGATGAGCCCGAGATGTTGGCCGCGCTCTGGTCGGCCCTGGTCGACCTGGCCGCCGAGCTGCCGATCGTCTTCCCCGTCCACCCCCGCACCCGCGCCCGACTCGAGCAGATGGGCCTCTGCGCCGCCGCGCCCGCGACCCTGCACCTGCTCGAACCCCAGGGCTATCTGGAATTCCTCGCCATGCAGCGCGCCGCCCGCCTGGTCATCACCGACTCCGGCGGTGTCCAGGAAGAAACCACCTACCTGGGCGTGCCCTGCCTCACCCTGCGGCCCAATACCGAGCGACCCATCACCGTCACCCAGGGCACCAATCTGCTGATCGGCAACGACCTTGAGCTCCTGCGCCGCGAGGTCAGAGCCGTCCTCGCCGGTCAGGCCAAGCAGGGCAGCATCCCCGACCTCTGGGACGGCCGCACCGGCCAACGCATCGCCCAACACCTCTGTGGTGCCTGATGCGCATCCTCTTCCTCGCCCACTACTACCCACCCGAGACCGGCGGCGCATCAGCGCGCCTGAGTGGCCTGGCCCGCTGGCTCGTCGACCAGGGCCACGGGGTCACCGTCATCACCGGCTTCCCCAACTACCCTTCCGGCCAGGTGCCCGCCCACTACCGCGGCAAACTCTGGGCCCACGAGCACCAGGACGGCGTCGATCTGCTTCGGGTCTGGGTCTTCGCCCGACCGTACCGCCGCAGCTGGCAACGGCTGGCCAACTATTTCTCCTTCGTCTTCTCCGCCAGCATGGCCGCGCTCTGCCACTGGCGCCGCTACGACGTCGTCATGGCCTCCTCGCCGCCGCTGTTCATCGGTCTGGCCGGCGTGTGCTGGTCGATGATCCGCCGCGTCCCCCTCGTCTTCGACGTCCGCGACCTCTGGCCCGAAGTCGCCATCGAGGCCGGCGCCTATGCCCGCGACAGCCTGTTTGTCAAAGTCAGCGAACGGCTCGAGCGCTTCTTCTACCGCCGCGCCCGCAGGGTCGTCGCCGTCACCGGTCGCAAGGTCGAGAAACTGCGCGCCCGCGGCGTGCCCGCAGCCAAGCTGGCGCTCGTTGAGAACGGCGTCGACCTCGACCTGTTGGCCGCCCCGCCGGACTCCCAACTGCGGGCCAAACACGGTCTGGACGGCAAGTTCGTCAGCGTCTACGCCGGCCTGATCGGCATCTGCCAGGGTGTCGGCATGATCCTCGACGCCGCCGAACGCCTCAAGGGCGGCCCCTTCCACTTCCTCATCGCCGGCGACGGCGTCGAGCGGCCACAGCTCGAGCAACTGGCCGCCGAGCGCCGCCTCGACAACGTCAGCTTCCTCGGCTCCCTGCCCAAGGAGGCCATCCCCGGCATGCTCAAGGCCGCCGACCTGGCCCTAGTGCCGCTCTCCAACACCAACATCGACGACGCCATCCCCTCCAAGCTCTTGGAGGCCTGGGGCTGCGGCAAGCCACTGCTGTTTCTCGGTGGCGGCGAGGCGCGCGCCCTGGTCGAGACCGTCGGCGGCGGGCTCGCGGCCGACCCCAACGGTCAGGACCTGGCCGCCGCTCTTCAAGTCATGGCCGCCGACCCAGCGCGCATGCGCCAGTGGGGCGAGACCGGCTTCGCCTTTGTCCGCGACAACCTGGACCGGCCCCAGCTGGCCCTCAAGCTGGCCGCCGTCTTTGAGGGGATCCTGGCCGAGACCGCCGCCAAGCGGAAGCGCTGAACATGGGTCTCTACCGCCGCCTGGGCGACCTCCTGCGCCCGGCCCGCCGCGCCGGGCTGGTCCGCTGCGGCTACCGCCTCCAGCGCATCTTCGCCACCCGCCTTTTGAACCCCTATTGGCTCGGACCACGCCTGAGCCGACGGCCTGGTCCGACCGGTGCAGCGCCGTTGCCGCCCCCGATCGCCGACGTCCTGCGCCTGATCGCCGCTACCCGCGCCTCCGCCAGTCATGACCGCTGGGACCCGGAACAGGGCCACTGCGTCCTCCTCAACCAGCCGGGCTTTCCCCTGCTGCAGCAGCCCAGCGGCCAGCCCGCGCCCTGCGCCGATCCGCTCTGGCGCACCCGGCTCGACGAGTTCGACTGGGCCTGGACGCTCGTGCGCGACGGCAGCCCGGATCTGCGCCGCCTGATCACCGCCTGGTGGCAGGCCCAGCCCCTGGGTCGGGGCTTCGCCTGGAATCCCTACGCCTGCTCGCGTCGCCTGATCGTCTGGAGCGCCGCTATCCGCCTCCACCGCTGGGACGACCTGCTGCCACTGCTGTGGCGCACGGCCAGCTACCTGGCCCACAACTTGGAGCGCGATCTGGACAACAACCACCTGCTCGCCAACCTCAAGGCCCTGACACTTTTCGACCTGCTCTGCCCCGGCCTGCGCCCTGCCGCCGCGGCTGCCCGCACCCGCCAGGCCCTCCTCCACCTGCTCCAGCGCCACGTCCTCCCTGACGGTGGCCATTTCGAGCGCTCCAGCAGCTATCACCTGGCCACCTGGCTCGACGCCCTCGAGACCCTGCTCTGCCTGGAGGCCGCCGGCCACGAGCTGCCCGCAGCCGCCCGCGCGACCGT
Source organism: uncultured Holophagae bacterium (assembly GCA_964423555.1). Taxonomy (GTDB): domain Bacteria; phylum Acidobacteriota; class Holophagae; order Acanthopleuribacterales; family Acanthopleuribacteraceae; genus CAYRFM01. The sequence goes on from CAYRFM010000056.1 coordinate 46,101, forward strand.
GGCGCGCATGGCCGACTTCGCCGCCCAGCTGACCACGCCCACCGACCAGCTGCCCATGTTCGGCGATGCCGTTCTGGGCGAACCGCTACCCCTCGAGGCGCTGCGCGCCCTCCACCGCCGCCTGCTCGGCAGCTTGCCCGAACCCGCCACCGGCTCGCGGGTCTTTGCGGATACCGGCTACGCCGTCCTGCGCAAGGCTGACACGACCCTGTATTTCGACTGCGGCGACCTGGGCCCCGACCACTGCCCCGGCCACGGCCATGCCGACATCCTCGCCATCGAGCTCTGGCACGGCCACCTGCCCGTGCTCGTCGATTGCGGTACCTACCAGTACGCCGCCGGCCCCAAGCGCGACGCCTACCGCGGCACCCTCGGCCACAACACCGCCACCGTCGACGATCAGGACCAGGCGCGCTTTGTCGGCCCCTTCCGCATCGCCGAGCTAGCCCACGCCCGCCTCTGCGACGTCGGCCTGGGCGAGGACCGCGACCAGGTCGAGGCCGAGCATGACGGCTACCTGCGCCTGCCCGCCTCCGTCCGCCACCGCCGCCGCGTCGCCCTCGATCGCCTGGGCAACCTGACCCTCTGCGATCGCTTCGAGGGCGTCGGCCGCTACCGCGTGACCCTCTCCTTCCACTTCGCGCCCCACTGCCAGGTCGTCCGCCACGACGGCGGCCTCGCCATCACCCTCGCCGACGGCCACTGCTTGCGCCTCGCCCTCGATGGCCCCGGCCAGCCGACCCTCGAGCCCGGCACTTACAGCCCCAGCTGGTTCCAGGAACAGCCCATCCTCGTCGCCCGTTATGTGCTCGACGTCCTAAACCACCTGGTTGTGACGACCCGCCTGACCGCGCTCAGCGCCCCTTGAAGCCCAGGATCACCGAGAACGTGCGCAGCACGATCTGCAGGTCGATCACGAAACCCTGGTGCTTGAGGTAGTAGAGGTCGTATTGCAGCTTTTGGAAGCTGTCCTCGATTGAGGCCCCGTAGGGGAAATTGACCTGCGCCCAGCCCGTCAGCCCGGGCTTGTGGCCGTGCCGCAGGCGATAGAAGGGAATCGCCTGTTCCAGCTTTTCGACGAACTGCGGTCGCTCGGGCCGCGGCCCGATCAGCGTCATCTCGCCCATGAGCACGTTGAGGAGCTGGGGGATCTCGTCGATCCGCGTCTTGCGCATGAACTGCCCGTGGCGCGTAATCCGCGGGTCGTGATCGCCGCACCAGACCGCACCCGTCTCCTTCTCCGCGTCCACCGACATGGTGCGGAACTTCCAAACCGTGAAGGTCTTGTCCAACAGGCCGACCCGCTCCTGCTTGAAGAACAGCGGTCCCGGCGAGTAGATGCGGTTCAGCAGAGCGATGGCCGGTGCGCACAGCGCGATCGCCACCAGGCCCAGCAGCCCGGAACAGATATCGGAGCACCGCTTCAGCAAAACGTAGAGGCGGTAGATCGGGTCTGGCTCGAGCGGCAACAGCACTTGCAAATTGCGACCCACGTGCTGGAGCGGAATCTTGTTGGTCAGGCGCTCGTAGAACGAGGCCATCGTCGTCACCACGTAGCCCTTGGCCCGACAGCGAATGATCGCCTCGAACAGCGCATCGGAGATCTGCTCCAGGTGCGTGATCGCCACCACGATCTCGTCGGGCTTGAGTTTGTCCGCCAAGGCCACCAGCGAGGTGTGGGTGCCGAGCAGCGGGTGGCCCTGCACGCCGGCCTCGGCCGCGTCGTCGATGAAGCCCAGGACCTTGTAGCCCGAGGCATCGAGACTCTCTGCCTGGTGTTTGGCCATTTCCTCATTGTGTTCGTTAAGTTCGTTGATCAGGGTCTCCCCTGCCCGTCCCGCGCCTACCACCAGCAGGCGCCGCTGAAAAATGGCGTGGGTGATGATCCGCGCCAGCGCCCAGCGACACAGGGCGATCAGCACGAACGAGAGAATCGGCAGGAGCAGCGCGTAGAGGCGCCGCGAGGGGAAGGTCGGCGTAATCAAGTACAGCGGCACGATCTGATAGATCACGCCCGTAATCGCGCCGGCCACGCCGGCCTCGAAAATCGAGCGCGCCCCGGCGCTGCGCTTGATGTCGTAACACTGCATGACCGTGGCCACGGCCAGCCACATCGCGCAATAGGAGATGACCCAGTAATAGCGCTCGCCCACCAACACCGAGGCGTCGCGACCTGCCAGCAGAAAACTGAGCAGCAGGGCTAGACCCAGCGCGATCAGGTCGAAGAAGAGTAAGAGATAGCGCCGCTCTTTCCAATCGAGGCCCATTTTGGGACTGTCGCTCTGTACCAACAAATCCAAAACGGCGGTATCCGACGAACTGTTACGACTCATGGAACCTGCACATACGCTTCACTTTCCCCCACTGGGGGCCAATCATACCGACAGATGTGAGTTTAACTCAGGAAGGCACGCACGGGCCGAAAAATCTAACGCCTTGGTCGTATTTTTAGCCAATTCCGCTCAGCCCAATGCCTTTTAGCGGAACGCGACAGGCCCTTCGAATTTCAGAAAAACATGTGCTCCAGGCTTGACGCCGAACCGGCCAGGCACCACACTTAGCAGAATTGCGCTGCCTAAATTCGGCACTCAAGTATCCTTTCAGCCCCAAAGGTTCCCCAATGCTGTTTCTCTACTTGCTTTTGTTTTATTCAGATCAGCCCAGCCAGGACCGCGCCATCGATGTCCAGGCTTACCATTACCGCATCACCCTGAGCGATACCTCCGACCGCATTGAGGGCCAGGCCCGCATCCAGCTGCGCACCGATCGGCCCAGCCTGAGCCAGATCACCCTCGACCTCGTCGGTCCCCAAGGCGACAAAGGCATGCGCGTCAGCGGCGTCCGCTGCGACCAGAAGCAACTTGCCTTCCGCCAAGACGAGCAGCGCCTGACCATCGACCTCGACCAGCCCGCCGCGAGCGGCAGCACACTCGAGCTCGAAATCAGCTATGCCGGCATCCCCTTGGACGGCCTGATCATTTCCACCAATAAACACGGCGCCCGCACCTTCTTTGCCGATAACTGGCCCAACCGCGCCCATCACTGGATCCCCTGCGTCGACCACCCCGCCGACAAGGCCAGGTGCTCTTTTGAAGTTATCGCACCCAGTCACTACCAAGTCATCGCCAACGGCGTCCAGCACGAGAGCACCGACCTGGCCGACGGCATGCGCCGCACCGCCTACACCAGCCCGGTGGACCTGCCCACCAAGGTCATGGTCATCGGCGTCGCCCGCTTCGCCGTCCAGCACTTGGGTGCCACCGAGGGCGTGCCGCTCAGCACCTGGGTCTTCCCCGAGGACCGCGACAGGGGCTTCGAGGGCTATCGCGTCGCTCAGGACGTCATGGTCTACCTGACCGCCTACCTGGGCCCCTTCCCCTACCGCGAACTGGCCTCTGTGCAGAGCCGCACCAAGTTTGGCGGCATGGAAAACGCCGGCGCCATCTTCTACAACGAACAGGCCCTCGACCGCCCCCTCGGCGGCCTCGTCGCCCACGAGATGGCCCACCAGTGGTTCGGCGACTCCGTCTCCGAGCAGGACTGGCCACACATTTGGCTCAGCGAGGGCTTCGCCACCTACTTCTCCTGGCGCTACCAGGCTTACGCCGACGGCGAGGCGTCCCTGGTCGAGAACCTCGCCGCCGCCCGCGCCAAGATCCTCGAGGCCAAGCAGGGCAACGCCAAGCCCATCGTCCGCCAGGAGGCGGACCTGATGGGCCTGCTCGACGCCAACAGCTACCAGCGCGGCGGCTACGTCCTCCACATGCTCAACCTCAAGATCGGCGAGGCCGCCTTCCAGCGCTGCATCCACGCCTACCTAGAGCGCTTCCACGACCGCAACGCCACCACCGAGCAGTTCCAAGAGGTTGTCGAAACGACCGTCGGCACATCGCTCCAGCGCTTTTTTGATCAGTGGTTGCACCGCCCCGAGCTGCCGAACCTGGCCCTGACCTGGTCCTGGTCCAAGGCCAGTCGCCAGCTGACCATCGAGGCCAAGCAGGATCCCGACCACTGGTTCCAGCTCGACCTGCCGATCCTGATCAAGGAGGACGGCTCCGACACGCTCCACACCCTTGCCCTCGACGGCCCAGACGTCAAGCTCACCTTGAGTACCAATGAACCCTTGAGCCTGGTGGCCAACCCCAACGGCGACATTCTGATCGAGTCGCTGACCCTCGACAAGCGCTGAATCTGCAGATCTGCGGCGGGGATCACAGCAGCGCGCGCCACCATCCCTTAGAATGACCGTGGAGGTGTCCCATGCTACATGTCCTGATCCTCGGTCTGATATTGGCCCAAGCGCCCGGCAAGATCCTCGTCGCCGTCGGCAAGAGCGAAGACACGCTCAAGACCGCCAGCTGGCACGATCTCCACGTGCCCGACCTGCGCGGCGCCAAGCGCAACTTCAAAATCATCGCAGAGCGCGGCCAGCAGCCGCTGGCCCTACGCCTGGAGGACCAACAGGTCGCCGACCTCCTCGCCGGCCAGGTCGTCTGGCTCAAGTTGCAGGACGGCGCGCTACTGGTGCGCTTGAGCTACGCCAGCGGGCAGAGCGGGCGCGCCTGGTAAACGCGCCCAGGCCCCCACCGGCCCACTAAATCCTGGTGGCGGGGACCGCGTCTGGATGGCGGAGCCAGGACAATGTGTCAGTGCGTCCAGCATTGCAAAGATCTTTGACGGCCCCTCCGGCACTCAACCAGCGAAATGAATCTCCAAGACACCGCCCCAGCAGGCCGTGAAAAGGAATCAAGATCGCCAAAAAGGAAAAATTTCCCCTTGACCCCTGAATTCCACGCTGATAGGATCACGTGTTCAGAAAAACAATGGGAGCCGAGACATTGTCGAACCGTATAAAGTTAGGGTTGTTCATTATGGTGATGGTTACGGGATGTAATAGCCAGCCTGACCCCCGTTCGCATTTTAAGTTCTATCGGAGCATCCCTAAAGTTCAGCGCAAAAGCACGGATCACAGCACGACACTAAAGCCACCAACAACCAAGCAATTGCATATTCTAAGCAACGCAAATGAAGCCCGTGATGTCTTTCCAATTGACCATTGTATCCCGCTTGAAACAACCGATCGATCGCTCATTTCAATGATAAATCGCGTTCTTTACATTGATGGCCATTGGATTATTCTGGATACGCAGGGGAACAAAGTTTTGATGTTTGACGAAGAGGGTCAGTTTGAGCACCCTCTGGGACAAGTAGGTCAAGGCCCTGGAGAATACCTCAAGGTAATGGATATCCATGCTGTTTTCAATAACCATATCGCCTTCCTGGATTGGATGAGTGGCCGTATCATTGTTTATGATCTCGACGGTAAGTTCATTCGTCAGACGCCGGTGCCAGGATCCGGCAAAGGAGATGGCAGCCGCTTCATTATTCGGGATGCAGTGCTTTGGAACAATCCAGACAGAATGGTACTTGCTGATTTTCAAGCAGATACTGCCGATGTCCCACAGCATGTCGTCCTGGATTATACCAACCCAGAAGGAAAAGTTTTGTTTGGGTTTGGCACGCGTTGGCCGGACCATCAGCGCTGGATGTACGAGGGCCGGCTCTCTCACTATTATTTTAGTTGTTTCAAGGAAATAGAGGGTAGGTATTGGGCAGCAAATCCGCTTTGGTCCGACATTAAAATTTTTGATAAAGAAGGCGGTATTTACAAGACGGCCAAAGGCAGCAACCCCAACAACATAACCGAAGAGGATTACCTTGAGGCAGGGCCTGACCGTGAACGTGTTCGAATGTTGAGACTTAGGAAACTTTCCAATTTCCAATTATTTCAGTTCGAGAACATTGTTGTTCAATACTTGACGGGTGGACGCCTTCAGATTTACAACATTTACAATCTCGACGGCGATCTATTGAAAGCATCTCTCAAATTAGACCCACCTTCTTTCCTGACCAAAGGCGCGTCAGAAATTTATGTCATCAGCGTAACTGAAGACTTGCCGATCGATTTTTACACCCCACAAGAAATAGCGCAGCTCAGGGCAGTTGGATGGAATGAACAACACGATAGTCGAAATAATCCGATACTTTGCCTCAGACGGCCAGCATGGGACAATTAACAAGGAGATTCCAATGAAAAAGACATCTTGGCTATTGCTCTTTCTGTGTGGATTGTTGATCACGCACGAATCTTTTGCACTCGCACCCACGAGGCTATGGTTTTATGAGGAAACAATGCACTACTACTGCATCACAACCTGCTACGATCCCGACACGAGATTACCTGTTCCCGTTAATTTCGAATCTTCTGAATGTCAACATAGCTGGTGGGGCTCATGTACTGCATTTTCTTGCTACGTCTCATGCCTAGACTTACTCAGACTAGGATACTACTGAAGAAACCATCCAGGAGACTATTCATGACAAAACGCTGGCACACCATCCTTTATTCATTAGTCATAGCAACAGCTTGTCCAAGCTTCGCGCTCAGATCTAGTACCCAGTGGTTCTCAGAAGAAACAGTTATCTACTATTGTGAAAAAATCTGTTATGATCCAGGCACAGGCGATCCGTTCCCAATACGTTGGGAAGCGGCAGAATGTCAGATGAGTTGGTGGGGAGTCTGCACGCCAGATTCTTGTAACCTATCCTGCTATGAGCTTTTCACTGGTCACCCCAGGTAGTCGCGGTAATGTGTCGTTCGCGCAAGCTATTTAGACTGTTTTGACAAAACAGGTGTATTTGCGCGCCGAGAAGAACAAATCAAAAAGTCGCTGTTGCCCCCATTGGCTCCGACCAGGCTAGACCAACTCCAGGCTGCGACCCAGGCGCACCTCGTGGTTGAAACGCCGGCTCGCGCCGGTCGAGGCGCCTAGTACGACTTTGTCAGGTTGGCTAGGCCAACACTTATAGGCCGGCTCCGCCCT
>CAYRFM010000057.1:0-398 GCA_964423555.1 uncultured Holophagae bacterium
CGCGAATCATGGGCGGAGGTGGTCCGCATCCCGCTCGACGATGCCGGTCACCTGTGGGTCTGCGACAGCGGCAGCGGGCGCCTGCTCTCTTTCGACATCGCCCGCGACGGCCAGCTCACGCCTCGCGCCGCAGCGCTCAGTGGGCTCGCCCGACCCGTCGCCGCAAGCAGCGACCGCGGCGGCCGCCTGTTCGTGGCCGAGGCCGACGCCAACCGCATCCAGCGCTTCGCCGGCGCGCCGCTGGTCGGCACGGCAATCCGCAACGCCAACGGCCTGGCCGGGCTGTGCTGCGCCCGCAAGCTGGGCTCCGAGGTGCTGCTGGCGATCGAGGCCAACCAGGTCCGCGTGCTCGATTTGGACGGCGCGCCTGTCGCCGAGCTGCACCCGCCCGGCGGCGG
>CAYRFM010000057.1:408-52593 GCA_964423555.1 uncultured Holophagae bacterium
CCGACGTCTGCCAGGACGGCGCCGGCAAGACCTGGGTGCTCGAGCGTCAACCGCCGCGCCTGCTCAGTCTCGGCGCCGACGAGGCCTGGGACACGCCCATGCGCGCCCAGAACCTGACCATGCCCGTCAGCGGCGGCGAGGCCCTCCAGGAGCCGACCGGCGTCTGGGCCGATGCCCGCGGCAGGGTCTACCTCACCGACAAGGGCCGCCACGCTGTGTTCATGCTCGACAGTTCCGGCGCGCTGCTCGCCTATTGGGACATGGAGCAGCTGCTGCGCCAGAATCTGCGGGTCGTCCACGAGGCCGAGGACGCCGGCCAGGTGACCCTCGCCGATCCGGACCACCGCCGCCCAACCCAGCTGTATTATGGTGGCCAGGCTTGGGAGATCACCAGCCCGACCCGCTTGACCCTGACCAAAGCCAGTGGCTCGCCCCAGGTCATCGATCTGCCGGTCAAGAGCATCCTGTTGGTCGATCACCAGGCCCGGGTCCAGCGTGAGGACCGGCTCGCGGCCACGCCCGATCAGCAGATCTACGAGCAGGACCTGGCGCGCATGCTCCTGCTCCACCAGCCGGCACGCGCCGTCACCGACGGCAAGGGCCAGATGTTCGTCGCCGATCCGGCGCGCGACCGCATCCACTTGTTGGGCATCCACACCGACCTGCGGGCGATCGTGCTCGAGCCCGACGAGCGCTTCCCCGATGTCGCCCTGCACACCCGAGCCCGCGCCGATTGGAGCGCTGATCTGAGTCTGTCCGTCACTGTTGGCGACGAGACCTGGTGCAGCGAGTCGCCACTGGAGCACGCCACCGTCGCCGGCGAGGAACACGAGGAGAACTTCGCCGGCGACCGCTACGAGCGCCGCATCGCTTACGCCGGCGCGGGCCGCTTCAACGAGGCCGCCAACACCATGCGCGCCATCCGCCAGCTGCAGCAGTGGCTGATCGCCCATACTCGCGAGGACGGCGAGCACTGCTGGGACGCCCATGCCTACCACCTGCTTGCGGATGTTTCCCTGGACACCAATTGGAGCAGCCAGCCCTGGAACAAGGACGTCCTGCGCTTGGCGACGGATAGCAGCGGTCGCGGTGCCGATACCTGGGACGACGACGTGGTCGTCCACGAAATGGCCCACTGGGTTTTCGCCAAATCGGTGCCGAGCACGACCCTTAGCCGTGTTTCGGCCGCCTATGACCAGGACAGCCACGGACGCGGCCAACGCACGCACCAGTCCCACGCGATCGTCGAGGGTTACGCCGAGTACCTGGCCCTGTTCTGGGAGGGCGACGCGGATCGGGTGCGAGGCTACGCCCGCGGCGGTCTGGACAAGCCGTTCCGTCTGGACGACCATCAGAATCACGTGGTCGACCCCGACCTCTTCAGCGAAAGCGAGTCCTACCTGGTCGTCGAGGGCTATTACGCCAACGTTATGTACCAGCTGCACCAGTTGGTCGTCTGTCCAGGGATGGTCTATGCCGATCACCCTGCCTACCACTACCGCTACAACAACGCGCCCAGCACCGTCCTGGCCACGCTTTACGCCCAGCTGTTCCGCCAAGCGCTGCGCGACTTCCCCGCTGACCCCAGCGACGAGGAAGCACGTCGCCCGGTCTTCGCCAACCTGCGTCAGTTGCGCGCGCGCTTCGTCCAGCACTTACCGGTCTACCTGGACCACTTCGATGCGATTCTCGCACTCAACAACCTCGTCGTGCCGCGCCTGACCCTCAGCCGGGGCGATGCCGCTGCGCCCGTGCGAATCACCCTGCATGCCGGTGACACGCTGGACCTGGTTGCCCGCCTCCGCGACGCTTGGGGCAACGATCTCGGTGGCTATAACCTGTTCTCCAAATTGAGCGGCCCAAACGCCGATTTGGGCGCGCTTCAGGCGCCGGCCTCCGGTGCGCCCTACGTGCGTGGCCATCGCGACCCGTTCGCCCAACACAACGCCACCACCGCCGCCGACGGTCGCCAAACCCTGCATTTTACCGCGCCCGCCGTGCCCGAGCCGCGCGAGTGGACGCTGAGCGTCAGCTACCAGCCAAACTTCTACCAGGATCCCGCCTTCACCGCTGTCCCCAGTGCCAGCGACGACCTGCTGACGGTCGCCCGCAAGGCCTACCTGGCCGCGCTGGGCCGCAGCGCTGGCCAAGCGCTCGGTGCCGAAGTGCGCCGCGCCGTCACCCTCGTCATCGAACCCTGAACCGGAGCTCGTCATGCCTTGCGTCACCCGCGATGGAATGGAAATCAAACGCTCGACAATCTGTCAGTCCAGCCATTTCGCGACCATGGCCCTTTACTGCCCTTCGCCCGTGCCCCTGGGTCAGACGACTTTCATGCGCTTCAACCTCAGCTGGCGGAGTCCCGATTCCGCCAGCGAGACGATCTTGCGCTTCACCTCGCTCGCGGGCGGCGGTTCGGTCCGCTTTGACGGTGCCGGTGGTCCTTCCCAGCGAGCCTTCAACGGCGCCTTCGCCGCCAACCTAGCGATCCATGGCGTCACGCAATCGGCGAGCGCCAATGACGTCAGGCTTGAAGTGGTCATCCGCGATACCGTCCGCCTGAGCCTTGAGCTCTCCGTCCAGCCACCTGCCGCCCAGACGGAGCGCGCCGTCCTAGATGGCCTGCGCGACGAACTGGTCGCCGCCAGTGCCGAGACGCGGCCAGGCGCCGCGCCGCAGAACCAGATCTGGGACCAGTACCAGGCGATCTACCGCGACGGCCAGGCGATCGCGGCCGCCTTGCCGGCCGCCTTGCCCAACGTCGGCTTGCCTGAGCTCGATGGCTCTGTCAGCGACACACCGTACCCCCGCGAGGCGGTGAGCGCGGCCCTGGCCGAGGGGCGCAACGCTGCCGCAAGCCACGCCCAAGCTGCCCATTATGCCCGTTTTGCCTTCGAATTCTTCGAAGGTCGCTGGCGCGGCCACTGGCGCCAGGACTATGGCTGCGGCATCGTCCTCTCCGTCTGTCAGGACCACGAGTGGCGGGCAACGCAACCTGTCGCTCCCGGCAGCGATACGCTTTGGCAGGAGGTCCTGCTGGGCGACGATAGCCAGCCTTACCGCAGCGATGCCAGCGGCGACTACCTGAACGGGCCGACCGGCAGACGGGACCGCGACCAATACGCCGTCAACCTGATCGATGCCGCCAGAGGCTACATCGTCGGCGCCGTTGGCCAGAACGCGGCCCCTCAGAACGGTCGGATCAGTCAACGGCCACACGTCGGCTGGTTCCTCGACTACCAGACGCTGGTCTGGTTGGCGCTAGAAGGCATCGACGGCGATCGGGTTACCTACAGCATCTTCCACGAGCGCGTCGATGCCGATGCCGAAGGCCGGCCGCAGTACAGTATCCTCGGGCTCGAGCTGGTCTGGAATCGCGCCAACTCGAGCCTTGAGGGCGGTGTCAAGACCAAGGCTGGCCGCTACCGCAAGCTGCTGGCCGAGCCGGAACTGACCCTCGAGCGCAATTTCTGGCGCGGCACGATCGACGCCGCCCTGTTGGCCGAGGAGCGCTTTCGCCGGCGCTTCGAGATGATGACGCCCGCGCGCTTGCTGGAACTGCTCAATACTGCCCCGCCTGGTCCGCTCATCGCCTACTTCTCGCGGGTGCGCAACTATGCGCTCGGCCTCCAAGCCTTGATCGCGGCGCCGATCGGGCCTCGGTCCAGCATCACGTTTATCATGGGCAGCGGCGACGCCTTTTACGACAGCGCCGTCGCCTATTTCGGCCTCAATCCCAACACGCGCGTCTTTCCCTTCGCCAATCCGCTCCAACAAAATATCCAGTCGCTCAACGATATCCGCCGCTACCTGGACAACAACCGCATCGGCAACCAGCCCTGGGGCGAGGTCAATATCGTCGTCCACGCCAACCCCTCTGGCTTCATTCTGGCCAAGCTGATCACCGGTGATGTCGCCAACACGGATATCGATGCCCTGCCGGGGGCCAACGCCCGCGGTTTCACACCCCTGGCCGACGACCGTCTCGACCCCCGGTCCGAAATTTACGTGCGCGGCTGCGAGATTGGCGAGAACACACTCTTCCTTGAGCGCCTGGCGCGGGCCTTCGCCGCCTCCACCGCCGACGATCGCGCCATGCCGACCGTGCGGGCTCCCAAACTCCTGCAGATGTACTCTCAGCGCATTACCGCCACCGTGCCGCCTAGGCTCGACATCGCCGAGCAATCGCTGGCCCAGAAATGGGCCGTCGCCCAGAAGATGAGCATCGCCTATAACGCGGCCACCGTGTCGGCGCTGTTTCAGGCCAAGTACGGGGCCAGCTTCCCCAACCTCCCCTGGAACGATGGTCTCTCCAGGACCGTGGCCCGCTATCCTGGCGATTTCTATCGCGAGGTCACCGACGACGTGGCCTTCACCTACACGGTTTCGTTCCCGAACGTCGCCGCGCTCCCCGACCTAACGACCGAACCTCTGCGCCAGGCCTATATCAACGGGGTCGCCGGCCTCGGTGCCTGGTTGACCACGCTCCATCACGACCGCGGCGAGTTCGATTGGGCGGTCAGAGTCGACGGCACGAATTTGGTGATCACGGGCTTGGCTCGCTTCATCTACATCCAGCGCGATGTGATCGCCGATCTCAACCAGCGTTTCAACCTGCCGGCAGCGCGCCAGCCCGACCTGGCGGCCCGCAACCTCTCCGCCGACTTGAGAGCCGCTTTCACCGCCGCCGGCGCGGCCTTGGGTGCCGACGCCGAACTCAATATTCTTTGGATCAACAACCGCTGGCTGATCCTGGATCGCGCCTCCACGATCACCTATCTGATCGCGCGTACCGCCGCAGGCCTGACCGTTCAAGCCGAGACCCCGCGACCCGTGCTGGCCGTGACGACGCCAGGCGATGCCGGCCAGATCGCCGCCCATCAGGCATCGGTCACCGGGCCGCCAGCCGAACTGTTCCACGTCGGCGCCGGCGTGGCTGGCGAGTTGGACCATTCCCGCATTCCCGGTTCCCTGGTCGGCCAATTCTCTGCCCGGGGCGTGCCGCTCGACCCCAATGTCACCGTGCTGATCGAGATCGCGGGTCAGGCCTGGTCGATCTACGACCATGGCAATGGTCGGGCCTTCACCCTGTTGCGGTCTGGAGCCAATGTTAGCATCGCCACCATGCCCGTGCGCGCTCATCCGCCCGCCACCGACGCCAGGTTCTTTGGCGCCTACCAACCCATCAACCCTAACCCATTGCTACCGGGCCAGAACGTGCCCTTCCCGCCCACTTAGGAGGCCCCATGTCGCTTCTCGGCCTGTTAGCCGACGCGCCACCGTCCGTGCGCAAACCGATCTTCGAGCTCGACCTGGGCGGCTCCAGCGAGGCCTGGAACCAATCGTTGATCTCGCTGCGCCTGGACGTGGGTTTCGCGCCAGCGGTCGACGTGCTCTGCGCCGTCTTCGGGGCCGGTGCGGCCGAGACGCCCAAGGTCGCGCTGGGTGACCGCTGCACGCTCTCCCTGGGCTATCAGGACAGTGGCTTGAGCCAGGTCTTCAGCGGCAGCCTGATCGCCCTGCGCCATACCCTCGACGGCTGCACCCGGGTTGAGGTCGCCAGTGGCGCCGCCGAGCTGGCGCGGCTGCGAGGGCACTGGAGCTACAGCCAGCAGGCGGCCGGTGATCTGGTGGCTGATCTGGCCTCCCAGGCCGGCGTCGATACCGCCGAAGTAGAGAGCGGCGCCGATTTTGCCTTCCGCGCCCTGGGCGACGGCCTGACCGCGCTGGAACACATCGCCGAGTTGGCGCGCCTCTCCGACTATGTCGCTCACTTCGACGCCGAGGGCGCCCTCTATTTCGGACCGATTGCCCCTGGCGAGGCCGTAGCCGAGTTCCGCTATGGCGTCGACCTGCTGGCGCTGGCGTTCCATCAGCGCACGGCGTCCATCGCCGGTCGCCGCGTCACCGGTGAGGGCGCCGCCGGCGCAGAGGGCCAGGACGCCTGGTGCTGGCTAACCAAGTCCGTCGATGCCGTGCGTGGCGAGGCCGGCGAGGCGCCCTTCAGTGCCCACGCCGATGGCGGACTGCGGGCCAAGGCCGCGATCGACACGGCCGCCGCCGGTTGGCTGGCCGCCGGTGAGGTCGTCGACCGTGCGCGCCTGCTGGTGCCTGGCACAGCCGCAGCCCTGCCAGGGAAGTCGGTCTCTCTGGCTGAGCTGCCCAACGCCGAGGCCAATGGCGATTGGTTGATCTGCGCCGCCACCCACCGGCTCGCCAAGGGCCGTGGCTTCACCACCGAATTAGAGCTGCGCTCGCTCGGCGCGGCGGGCCTTTCCTTGGGAGGTCTGTTGTGAACAGCGATCTCCTAGCCACCATCCAGCAAATTGCCCGCAATGAGCTGCGCCGCCTTTGCACCGCCGAGCTGGCCGTCGTCCAGGCCCTGTTTCCCCACGCCGACGAAGGCGACAAGGACAACTACGGCCTCACCGTCCAGCTGCGCAACAGCGGGTTGGTCCTCGAGAAGGTGCCGCTGCTGACCGGGCTGCCCGGCCTCGCCGCGATCCCGCCCGTCGGCGCGCTGGTTCTCGTCCAGTTCCTCGGTGGCGATCTCAACCGCCCCGTCGTCACGGGCTGTTTTTACAACGACGAGGACCGCCCACCCGCCAACGACGACGGCTTGGCCGTCTGCCATCTGCCGCTCGCCGCGGCCGATGACGAGGCGGTCCACCTCGAGCTGGAGAGCGCCGCCAAACGCCGCCTGCAGCTCAAGCTGGGCAAGGGCCTGGAGCTGTTGCTTCAGGACGACGACCCCACCGTCCAACTCAAGGTCGGTGACGGCAAGGCCACCCTGACCATCGCCGCCGACGGCGCAGTCACCCTCGAGACCCAGGGCGAGCTGGCGATCCAGGCCGGCGAACTGGGCGTCAAGGCCAAGAAGATCCAGATCGAAGCGGACGGCGAACTCAACCTCAAGGGTTCGCTGATCAACCTCAACTAGGAGTCGCCGATGGGACAACCCGCCGCCAAACAAGGAGACCAGGTGCTCGCCACCGACACCCACATCATCATGATCTCGTCGCCGGGTGGGCCCGTGCCAACCCCGTTGCCGCACCCGTTCACCGGCCAGCTGGACGGCGGACTCAGCAGTGACGTCAAGATCATGGACAAGTGGGCCGCCGTCCAGGGCAGCACCGCCAGCAATACGCCTGCCCATATCCCTCAGGGTGGGCCGTTCCAGAAACCGCCGAGCAACAAGGCGACCATCCAGTTGGGCAGCACTTCGGTGATGATCAACGGCAAGCCCGCCGCCCGCAACGGCGACAAGGCCCTGACCTGTAACGACCCCGCCGACCTGCCGATCGGCAGCGTGGTGGCCGTTGCGACAGTCATGATCGGAGGTTGACATGGCCCCACAACAGCACCCCGAAACCGACATCCGCCTGCGCCTCGGCGACCAGCGCTTCCGGCCGGTCTATACGGCTGCGATCACGCAGCGCGCCGTGTCCTCCACCGAGGGCGGCCGTCGCGTGCTCGAGGATTTCGATACCATCGCCGGCGATGAAAACCTCGTCCAGGCAGTGATGATGCGCCTGTTGTCGCCGCGCGGCGAGCTGGAAGCCCTGGGCCATCCCAGCTACGGCAGTCGCCTCCACGAGCTTGTGGGCAGTGTCAACACCGAGACCACCCGCAACCGCATGCGGCTTTTTATTCTTGAAGCACTCGCCCACGAGCCTCGTATCGAGAAGATTCTCGCCATTTCCGTCACGCCCCATCCCTGGAACCGCGATGTCGTCGAGGTCGAGCTGAGCTTGCGCCCCCGCGGTCGCGACGCCGCTCTCGCGCTGGCGCCCTTCTCCCTGAGGTTGCAATCATGACCTATCGCCGCCGCACCTATCCCGAAGTCCTCGACAACATGTTGACTGCGTTGACGCGCGGTGTTTCCGCAGAGCCGCACCCTTTTCCGCCCGAGGAGCGCGATCGCCACCGCCTGTTGAAGACGCCCGTCCAGCGGGTCGTCTCTGTCCACGGCTCGCGCGGCGGCCAGCCCCACCTGTTCCGCGCCGACAAGGACTACAGCTTCACCGCCGACGCCCTGGTCTGGAAAGAGGGCGCCCAGCTGCCCGATCCCGGCACCCTGATCTCCGTCAATTACTACCCCGAGACGGCTCTGCCGGTCCTGACCGACATCCAGACCGGCAGTGTCGTGCGCACCCTGATCGAGACGGCGGCCCTTGAGGTGGCTCGCCTTGACGCCCAGCTGGAGGCCGTCTACCAGTCCGGCTTCGTCGATACCGCCAGTGGCTCGGCACTTGACAAAGTCGTCGCCCTGCTGGGGTTGGAGCGCATCGCGCCAGGTCGGCCCGCCGGCGATCTGAGTTTCAGCCGCGTGCCCGGCAGCGTTGGCAATATCACCATCCCCGCCGGCACCCGCGCCATCACCGTCGACGGCGAGATCGAGTACGAGACCGAGACGACGGTGACCATGTTTGCCGCCCAAAACAGTGTGCGCGTCCCTGCCCGTGACCTGGAGGAGAACGATGGCCTGCCCGCTGACAGCCTGACCCTGCTGCCCGTGCCGATCGCCGGCATCGCGGGCGTCACCAACCCGCAGCCGACGACGATCGCCAACCACGGTGAGACCGACGAGCAGCTGCGCGAACGCGCCAAGAACTTCCTCCACGGCAGCGAGCGCGCCACTCTGGGCGCGCTCTACGAGGTCTTGGCCCGCCAGGGCATCAAGGCCGAGATTGACGAGGCGCCCGGTCAGGTGGGTCATATCGCCGTCACCCCGCACGTCGATAGCTTGAGCCCGGAGCAGCACCAGCGCCTGCTGACGGCGCTGCGCCAAGTGGCGCCGGCCGGCATCGTCGTCGATCTGCGGGGCGCAGAGGTGCCGCGGCGCATCGACCTCGCGCTGCTGCTGACCACCGCCAGTGGCCTGCTCGAGGTCGATCTACTCGCCGTTCAGGACCGAGTCCGCGCCAAGGTCGCCGACTACCTGCGCCAGTTGCCGCTGGGTGAAGATGGCTCGATCAACCGCGTGGTCGGCTTGCTGCTGAGCGACCCGCGCCTGCGCGACGTGCGCCTGCTGGCCGCCAGTGCCCCGCCTGGGCCTGACTCGCTCCTAGATGTCCAGAGCGGACGCCTGCTTCTGGCGGGCACGCCGACCGTGCTGGGCGAACTGGCCTTGGCCGATCCGAACCTGCCCACCCGTCTGTTCGTGGCCGTGAGTCATGCCGCCGCGGCGACCTTGCCCGCCGCAGCGGTCGTGATCGCCGCGCTCGAGGCGCGCCTGGCCCCCTTCAACAGCGCCAACGCTAACGAACTCTTGCCCGGTCTGAGCGACACCGAGTTGGCGGCGGCGCTGGCCGCGCGCGCGCCGGGCTTCCTCGACCTGCTGCGAGCCGTGCCCTTGCCCGGTCAAAACATGGCCGGCGCCACCGCAGCGACGATCGCACCCTGGCGCCTGAGCTTCACGCTCGTCCAGCCCGGCGGCCTGACCCGTCTGCTCGAGGAGGACGCCGACGCCTATCCCATGACCGCCTTTGAACGCATCGCCCTCGGCGATGTCAGTTTCCGGGAGGTACCGTGAGCAGTTTCGACCGCCTGATCGACCGCCTGCCAGGCCTGTACCGGCCCGACCCCGAGGACGATTCCCTGTTGCGGCGCACGCTCGCCACGATCGGCGCTGCCCTGGATGTGTATGGTGGTGATATGGCTGCCATCATGCAGGCCCACTGGTACACCACCGCCGATCAGGCGGCCTTCCAGCCCTACGCCAGCCTGCGCCGCCTGCGCGCCGGCTTGCCGGTGCTGCGCGCGGGTCAACTGCTCGATGTCCGCGACCCGGCCAAGCTGGCTGTGGCCCTCAAAGGCGATTCCCCGCTGGCCGTTGCCCTGCGCCAAAACTTCACGGCAGCGGCCCTGGCCAGTCTGAACAAAGCCGCCAGCACGCCCGTCGAGGACCTGCGCCGCGCCCTGGTCGCCGCCTTGGAACGGGTCGCGCGCGGACCCTCGCTCTACACGCCTGAGCGCTTCGCCGGGCTTGACCTAGCGCCGGAGTTGGAGGCCCTAGCGGTCGAGCTCGGCCCGCTGCCGTCCGCGCCTCAGCTCAACCGCGACCTGCTGCTCGGCGTCTTCCCAAACCTGCTGGCCCTGCCCGTTGCCGACCACCCCTACCTGATCGACCTGGCTCGCCTTGGCGCGCTCGCTGGTGTCTCGCCCAGGACCCTGCCCGCCAGCCTGCGTGAGTCCGTCGAGGCCTACCGCCTGCGCCTCGCTCGTGTCGTCGCCGTTTACCGCAATGGCCTGGGCACCCTGCCCGCCCTGCGCGACATGGTCGAGGCCCTGCTGCCCGTCGCCCTGGATCGCCCCGCCGAGGAGCGCGACCGCCCCTTCCTGGTCGAACTCCAGCCCGACCTCTCCGGCCTGGTCCGCGCCGCGCCGACCTTGGGCGCGCCTGACCGCATCGTCGGCCCGCTGATGCGCTGGTCACTGGACCACCAGGGCGTGCGGGCCGTCCTGCCGACGCTCTATATCCAGGGCGTGGCCCCCGTGCCCGGCCAGATCGATGCCACACAACGGCCCCTGATCGAGCGCCTGCCCGACGCCCATCACCCGCTGCCCCTGGGCCTAGCCTACGACGACGTCCTAGCACCCGACGAGTGCCTGCGTCTGCGTCCCGGCTATGCCTGCTGGTTGGGCACCGAAAATGGCCCACGACGCGCCCGTTCCCTGCCTGGCGATGGGCCCGCCAACCCCACTGCCCCAGGCCCCTGGAATCCCGTCAGCGGCGCGCCCCCAGGCCGGGTCACCGCTTTCTGCCAGGGTCCCGATCTGGTGCTCTGGGTCGCCGTCGAGGAAGCAGCCGTCGGCCAGCTCTGGCGCCACGACGGCCAGAACTGGCTGAATGCCTTGGGTCAGCAGGCGCAGATTCGCTGCCTGGCCGTGCAGGGCTACGAGCTGCTGATCGGCACCGACGCCGGCCTGCTGCGCATGCATCTGTTCCCCGTCGCTCCCGAACCCTTCGTCGCCCAGCAGGTCGCCGAGCTAGCCGGGCTGAGGATCAACGCCCTGCTGCAAGAGGCTGAGGGTTGGATCATTGCCTGCCAGTTCGGTCTGGTGCGCTGGAACCGCGCTGTCGGGACCGCGACGCCGTTTGGGCTTCACCGCGATCTGGGCAGCGAGCTGCTCTGCCACGCCCTCCACCGCGATGCCAGCGGCCACCTCTACGTCGGCTGCGAACTGGGTCTGTTCCAGTACCAACCCGGCCCGAACCACTGGTACTGGTTTGCGGGCGGCAGCCATTCCGAAAGCGAACCCGACTGGGTCCGCTTCGGCGGTCTACTGCCCGAGGGCGAAAAGGTCTTCCTGCCGCCCGTGCTGGCGGTACTGCGCGGCGAGGATGCTAGCCTGTGGCTGGGGACCTCCGCCGGGATTGCCCGCTACCTGGCGCGGGCGGTGCGCGGTACGACCTACGAAACCGTGCTCGAGGCCTTTCCCGATTTGAGTCGCGGGCCTGTCCCCGCCGTCGCCGCCGACCCGCGCGGTCAGACCTGGTTTGCCACCGAGCGGGGGCCGCTGCGCTTCGACGGCCGCGACTGGTGGCAGCCACGCTCCGACGGCTGGCGCCAACTGGGCCGCGCCGCACAGCGCTACGACGGCCAGCCGCGCCCGCGCGGCGCTTGGCGCTACCGCTTGGATCACTGGGAGTCTTTCGGCACGGGCTGGGCCAGCGATGCGCCAGCGCTGCGCACAACCAACCGCGCCGCTGCCACCGCGCTGATTTGGATCGGCTTGGCCCACGGCGACCGCGGCCAATGGGATGGTACGACCTTCACGCCCGTCGCTGCCGTCGCGGCCAACAAGTTGCGGGTGCGCTGCAAGCCGACGCCCGACCGCAGCCTCGACGGCGGCATCGCCGCCATGCCGTCCGTGTCGCCGGGCACCAGCCATTGGCGCTACCTGCGCCTGCTGGACGTCGAGCCGTCGCCACCGCTTCCCGGCACCGGGCCCTACTGGAACCCCGAGGGGCGTTTGGTCCTGCCCGCCGCCGACGAACTGCCCTGGGAGGGTCGCTGGAGTCTGCCCGACCCCCCGCCGGCCAGCGTCTTTGAACGCGCCGTGTTCGCCTTCAATCCCGCGGCCCGCGTCTGGTTCTCCTTTCCCCACCAGGAGCCGCTGACCGTGCTCGTCCGGCTCGGCACCTATCGCCCCGACGAGATCCTTGACGACGCGCTGATCCAAGTCGTCTGGGAGGGTATCGAGCGGGTCAGGCCCGTGGGCGTGCGCGTCCTGCTGGCTGTCGAAGAAAAGATCGTGCGAGGTATATGATGGGACAACTGCTGACAGATCTGGGTAACAAACAGGCCGGTCAATTGATCCGCCACGACGATTGGAACCGGCTCGTCGCCGCTCTCGACGCGCTGGAGGAGAATCTGGTCCCTCGGGTCGAGGGCCTGGAGACCTCCGCCGCGGCCCTGACCGACCATCAGGCGCAACAGGACAACCGCATGGATCAATTGGAGACGGACCTGGCCGAGGTTCGGGGCAACTTGGACCAGCTGACGACACGCCTGGACGAGGTCAGCGCCGATTTGGCGACTTGGGTCGACAAGTACCTGACCTTGACCCTGCGCACGACGGCCCTGCGCTATCCCGTTGGCGGTGCCGCCGAGATCGAGGCCCAGCTGGCCGACGTGCGCGGCCAACGGCTCGAGCTCGCCGATGTCGCCAACCGGCCCTGGATCGACTTTGTCGCCAGTTGGGGGTTGCTCAAACCGGCACCGGGCTTTGTCAGCCGCGGCGGCGAGGGCGAGCGCAGCCTCAGCGTCCAGGTCGATGCTGCCGGCGTCGCCAGGGTCCTGGTCCGCGCCGAGCAGGGCGAGGGCGTCAGCGACGAGGACGAGCGCCAGGTCGCGACCGTGCTGACCGGACGCGTACCTGGCACCGCGCTGCCCATGAGCAGCGCCATCCTCGCGGCCGCCACCCCCGTCGAAGCCTTTCACCAGGGTGCCTTCCAGCTGCTGACGACCGAGTACGACCGCACCGATGTCGGCAGTTTGCGCCGCTATGTGGACAATGCGTACTTGAAGACACCGCCCGTGATTCGCCGCGACCTGGTGATCAAACCCATCCAGGGCTGGCGCGATCACCGCACCTCTGTCTTCGCTTTTGCCAAGGCCGACGGCGATCCGACCACCGCCGACCACTGCAGCGGCTGTAGCTCGATCGAAGTCACCTTCCGCGATTGGATTGGTCCTTTCGTGCAGTTACAGTACCTCAATGACCTCAACCCCCTGACCGTCGATTTGACTCGTGACTTGCGCGCCAGTTTGGGCAAGGGCCTCCGCGCCTCCGTGGAGAACTTCAAGCAGGTCATCAAGCGCAGAGTCAGCGATCGCGGCTCGGTTGGGCGCCTGCGCCAACTCAGCGCCGTGACACGAGCCATCGACCAGCTCGAGGTCGAGGATGCACCCGACTTCCTGCCAGTTCTCAAGCAGTCGATCCGCGATGCCGTGAGCCTGCAAAAGTCCCTCGACAGCGTCCACTTGGGTGGCAACGATGAGGGTCAGGAAGTCGTGCTCGACGTCTTCGCCGACTCCAGCGTGCGGGCTGACGCCTCGACCGCCGAGATCGACAACCGGGTCGGCAAGGCGATCGCCCAGATCGATCAGGTCAAGCTCGAATTCGAGGGCATCAAGACGCTCGAGAAAGAGGTGCTCAAGTTCGATACCCGCCCGCTGCTGACCCAACTGCGCGCCGACTTCGACAAGGCCACTGCCGAGGTCGAGGACCTCAAGGTCAAAGTCGTCAAGCTGGATGTGCGCGGCGATATTGGGCGCTTGCAGACGCTGGTCGGCGACCTCTCCAGCGGCATCAAGGACGTCGACCAGAAGGTCGGTGCCGTGCGCGGTCAGGTCGCGACCCTCGACAACCAGACCAAGCAGATCCAAACCAGCGCCCAGGACCTCAAGTCGCGGCAGTTCGACCTGGAAGCCAAGATCGGCGATTTCTCCAAGATCAACATCAGAGAGGTCAATCAGAGCTTGGGCCTGATCGGCAGTCTCTCCAACCGCCTAGAAGTCCTGGAACTCAAGTAGGGGAAAGGCAATGGAAGAAGGGGAACTCAGCGCCTTGCAAGCGGAACAGGCGCGGCTGGCTCAACAGCTGGCGTGGCTCAAGCAGCAGGTCCGACGCCCGCGGGTCGGACTGAGCGCCGACCGCGAGGGCGCCCTCCTGGGGCAGACCCTGCTGCTCACCGGGACCGTGACGGATCCCTTCGACGGCGAGGGCCTGGTCGATCAGCCCGTGACCTTGACCACGACTACGGGGATCCTGCGGCTCGGTGAGGGCTATCAGTTTCGTCAGGGTCAGGTGGTTGGCGCCCGCACTGACGCCTTTGGCCAGGTCCAGGTGAGCCTGTTGCCGCCCTCGGTGGAGGCGCTCGAAGCCCGCCACCTGCATGCGCTGCAGGCGCAGTTGGCGCGTATCGCGCCGCTTCCTGAGAGCACCGAGCAGCTCAATGCCGTGGCCGAGCAACTTGCACGCGCCTATGACTGGGAGTCGGCCGTGGATTTCCGCGAGGCGACTGATCGCCTGTTTGGCGAGGCGCAAGCATCGCAGCTGTCGTCAGAGGTGGCGGGGACGAGCGCCTGGCCGACCCAAGAACTGGCGGTGACGCTCCATGTCCACGACCACCAGGGAATCGCTGGCGCCAGCCTGTTGCACTTGGCGCTGGGCCACTGGCTGGCGCCGCTCATGCGAGCGCTCCAGAGCCTGCGCGGCCAGGCGGGCGACCTGCTGGGTCAACTCGGCCATCAGACTCGGGTGCGGCGCAGAGTCGACCTGTTGGACAGCTGCCAGAGCCAGGTCGATCGCTTCGTCGAAGCGAGCCGGGGCCGGTTGGGTCAACTTGCCGCGCGCCGGCACGCCCAGGAGATTCTGGACCAATTCATACGCGAAGGTCTGGGCGGCCTGAACCCGGAGCTCAGGCGCAACCTCGACCGCGGCCTGCGCGCGGCCGGTGCCGTGTTGGGCGGTCGGGTCGCGGCCACCTCGGCCGGCCTCAGTGGCCTGCGCCAGGAAATGCGCGGTGAGCTGGGCCAGCAGTTGAAATCCCTGGATATAACCAGCGTCAAGGGCTTAGGTGATTCGCTGGGCCAGCTCGGCCGTCAGGTCGATCAAGTGGCCGCCACGGCCGCCAAGAAGCTGGATCCTGAGGCGCTGGTCATCCTGCGCCACGCGCTGGACGCCAATCTCCAGGAATTGAGCAAGCGTGTGCCCAACTTCAAGGAACAGTTGCCCGAGCTTCTGGCGCCCAAGGCCGATTCGCCCTTCGTGCCCTTGCGGGAACTCAACCTCAACCTGGGCAATCGCATCATCGAGATCCGCAAGCCGATCGTCACACCCGAGACGCCCAGCAGACCCATCGTCGTCAACCCGGTCGTGCTCGGTCCGGTCATCAAGCCCAAAACGGGCGGGAACTGAATCATGACCAGGTTTGCCACAACCGCCGAAGGCATCGCGCTGGCGCTGCCCTGGACGGCCCCACTGGGGGCGCGGGTCGGCGACTGCTACCGCGTCGACCTGCACGCCCTGATCGATCCTGGCGCAGGGGGCGCACAGCTGCGTTTCCCTGCGGCGGACGTGCAGTTCCGCTTCCAGGCGCGTCGGCTAGATGCCCTGGTCGAGTCCGGCATCGCCCTGGTCGCCAGCCACCCGCCCGGAGTGAGGGTCGATCTGGATCCGATCTTGCCCCTGCACAGCGTCACCGTCGCCCACCAAACCCAGCTGGGCGTCTTTCGCCGCGACGGCCAAGCCCTGGCCGCCGCGGCCACCACGCTGCTGCGACCGGCGCCCGAGCGGCCTAGCAAGCCCGGTCATGATCGCCGTCCTCTGCAGGGCAAGTCGGATACGCCGGCCTTGCCCTCGAAGCCATCCAGCCATCGCGAACTGGTCCCGGACCAGGCCTTCACGGGTGCCGCCTTCGTGCTTTCGCCACCTGCCGGAACCTTGGCCCTGGCGGACCTCTTGGGTCTCCATCTGGATGCCGCGGTTATGGGTCCTCGACTGGGCCTGGCCGTGGC
This sequence comes from uncultured Holophagae bacterium, assembly GCA_964423555.1. Taxonomy (GTDB): domain Bacteria; phylum Acidobacteriota; class Holophagae; order Acanthopleuribacterales; family Acanthopleuribacteraceae; genus CAYRFM01. The sequence goes on from CAYRFM010000057.1 coordinate 16,440, forward strand.
CGACCAACCCGACCAGATCGACTTTTTCTGGCGCGGTCAAGGGGCGGGAAGCGCGCAGGCGAGCAGGGAACTGGCCGAGGCGGCCAACCGTATCGCCCTCGCGCACGACGGCGCCGGCCCGCTGCACTTGCTGCTCGTCATCGCCGCCGACAGTCCTTGTGCGGTGGTGGTGGAACGCCTCGAGCTCACCTGCGCCTTGGCCGTGCCCTTGTTTGCCACGGTGGAAAAACAGGTCGTGCGCTTCGAGGGCCGCCAGCGGGAGCAGCGTCAGCTCGTCCTGCCCCCACGCCCGGCGGGCAGAATCGCCGCGGCGGCGTTGCTGCTCGACGCCCAACTGACCGGCTTGGCGGGCACCCCGACACCTTGGCCAGCGGGATTGAAAACCGGTCTCCTGGTCGATGCCACGGCCTGGACAGCGACGGCCGTGACCGGTCCCGGCGCGCTTGTCCATGGCCTGCAGCTCGGCCTGCGCGCGGAGCTGCTGCCCGCTCGCTTGGAGGTCGTGCTGCGCGAGGATCATGCGGGCACGCCGGGCGGTCGCGTGCTGACCCTTTTCACGCTCGATCTGGCGACGGCCCCGAACGACTGGTGGAATGCGCCGTTGCCCGAGCCGCTGATGCTGGAGGCCAAACCTCTGTGGCTGGCGCTGCGCGCCGCCAGCGGCCAAGTCACCTGGCTGTTGACGGAGGGCGAGGGTCCCACGGGGCGCTTTGCCGCGGAAGGAGGAGCCGCTCCAAGGGCCCGCATGTCCCTCGCAAACCAAAGGGCGCTGTTTGCCTGGCAGTACGGCGACGTGGCCGAGGCGCCGATCCACGAGCTAACCCTCAATGGTCAGGTCCTTACACCGACGCCAGACGGCAAGGACCGCTACCGCTACGACCTGGCTCCAGGGTTGTCCGCTACGGGTGCCGAGGCGACCCTGGCGCTTAGCACGTCGGCCAAGGGCAAGCTCACTCTCTATTACGACTTTGTCAGGTTGGTGGGTCAAGCGCTCAGGCGTCCAGCTACGTCGTAGTTGCGGGGAACGCGTATTGTCCGCGAAGCCGGGAAAAGTGAGGTAAAGCGCCAGCTTTGCCTTGGTCGCAGGGAACGCGTATGGTCCGCGGAGCGTTCAACCTGACAAAGTCCGGCATAACCGCTGCCAACTTGGCCACGATAAGCTGCTTTTGGGCATGGCGATGCCTTCAGGACGCGATTTTCCTGGTTCTAAGGTCGTTCTGCGGCTGAATTCAGATCAAATCGGAGGCGGATCTTCGTCTACTTTTGACCATTTCATTCGCTTTTTGACGATTCGTCTCAACGTCGAATTGAAATTTGGGCTTGGCATTAAAGAAAGGAGGAGGTCACACACTTCAGGGAGCGTGAATCCTGGATACTCGCGGCCAAACTGGATTTTCTCGTTCAACAAGAAGCCCATGGTCATCATGGCAAGCGTAACGTGGTGTTGCCACGCCCGCCATCCACGAATTTGATAATCGCCCAACCCCAGCAATTGTTTCGCTTCCTGAAATGCCTGCTCGATCTTGGCACGCTGGGCCTGGTACCACGCGAGCGCTGGTGTTGGGATATCGCCAGGGGCATTGCTCAGCGTGTATTTATCAGCTTTGTCGCCTCGCCGTCTTACAATGAGGTGCCAGGCTTGAGGGCGCTCATCATACTGACTCCAGACCCAGACGCGACCATGCAGGATCTTGGCTCTCATAGTCTTGTGCGGTGTTTTGCGGATGATCACGCTTTTCCATTTCCGCGATGGCTGCTTGGCCACCCATTCGGCTACAGTCATCGGCTTTGGCGTGGTAGACAATCTCTTCAAGTGGGGCACCCGCCGCCGTTTCGAGGGGTTAGTCGTGTAGATGCGCTCTGTTTTGTGAACATCCGCAAAGAAAATTTTTCCCCGGGCGATCAACTCTCTGAGGAAACCAGGGTGTTTGCCATATCCGGCATCGACACCAATCCATTCATACCTGACGCCAAGTGCGTCGGCTTCATCGATTAGATCCAAGGCCATGTCCGTTTTGGACTGATAACGGCTTCGATCAGGAGGAATTCCCGCATCAGAACACCTTTGGGGGTCATCGACCCACTCTTGAGGTAGATAGAGTTGAGAGCCGATCAAGGTAGCGTGATCGCAATTGGTTAGCGCAGTGAAAACAGCTACTTGGCAATTGTCCACCTTCCCAAGCTGCCCGTTCCATTGACGAGCCACACCCACTGACTCGCGACCCTTTTTGGTGATCGGAGTTTCATCAATGAGTAAACCACTGAAGGGCGTTCCTCCAAGCAGGTGATCGACAATACGTGTATTGGTGGCACGAACAGCCCCATCATCCCAAGGCGATTCAGAAATGAAGTGATGAATCCTCTGGTAATTGGAATCGGGAATTATGTAACTGATTCGCTCGATATTGGCGCGATCAGCTTGAATGAGGCCACGGAAGTAGACCCGAGCACGATCAGAAAGAAGATGATTGCCAGCTTTGAAAAGACTGGAAAATCTGTGAATCCAGTCGTCTGAGCGAAGAAGGAGCCTTTCGGGCTCCGCCCGAGCTTTATCTTGGTGTCTCGCAGGAAAGTATCCGCGACTAAAAGGAGGGATTCTAAAAATTGGCATCCTGGTGTAGGGTGCCAAACCCCTCCAAATCGCAACATTAAATTAGCACGACCAATCAAAAATATCAACAAAAAACATCTGTACAATCGAATGAACGCGAACAAAAAAGCCTACCCTTGAAACTGCCAAAGAGCTCTCCCCAAGCTCCGCGGACAATACGTGTTCCCTGCGACCAAGGCAAAGCTGGCGCTTTACCTCACTTTTCCTGGCTCCGCGGACCATACGCGTTCCCCTCGACTACCACCTAGCGAGTACACCTGGGAGCCAGACTCTGCCTCCGGAATCAACCTGACAAAGTCGTACTATCCCGTCGAAGTGTTGATCCTGCCGCCGTGAGGCCGACGCGGGCCGACGCGACAAGTACTAGTTGAGCCGAAACTCCAGGGCGCCTCAGGTTTGGGCGCTTAGGGCTAGTTGCCATCACGGGTGCAAATATAGCTTAAATCGATGATTGAGAAAATGCCATCCCCATCGGCATCGTGATCAAGTGACTGCCAATAAGGCAAAGCCGCGTACCAATCTTGCATTGAATTGATCCCATCTTCATTGAAGTCTTCGAAACGGGCCTGGTATGGAACAAGAATTCGGATTTTGCGCTGGAGGGCCAACTGGGCATTTTGTTCAAGAGTGAACGAAAAATCACTGGTTGATGTTAGGAAACTGTTTAGTTGGTATGGGTTTTGGTTATGCCCAAAGGAAATCCCATCTGACAGTTGGGTCCAATACCAGGAAACCTGACCTGATAAGGGACATGGGAAAGCCACTTGCAGAGTAATAGGCGACAACCCCTGTGGCTCTGTAGAAGAGAGAATTGCCAGCGGGCAGGGCATTACCCTTATTAGACGAGTCTCAGGGCTGGAGCTATGATAGCCAAAGCGGTCAGAGGCTTCAAAGGTCACCAGATAGTCACCAGGATTCTCGAAAACAACCGCGCCCGGCTCCAAGCTATAGTTTTCGGGCGCGGCACCGTCAAAACGCCATAGAATAGCAAGGGGTTGCTGACGTTCTTCCGCGTCCACAATGCCCCGAAAATACAAGCTTTCTCCCTGATAAACAACACTGTTGATGGCGGGAGTAACAATAATGGGTACTGGTTCATCGCCAATTACAGTGATGGTCCTCAAGGCTGGGGTGGTGTCGCTAGAGCCCAGATTGTCACTCACGGTGAAGCTAATAGTATAGACACCGGGATTTGGAAAAATCACCTGTTGGGCACTGGGGCCAAAAACGGGAGGCACCACTCCGTCAAAGTCCCAACGATACGAAAGAGGGTAATGACCATCGGCATCCTCACCAAAACCGTTGAAACTCAAGGTCTCACCAGCCAGGATGGTGAGATCGATGGAGGGCTCTTGAATATAACCTCGTGGTGGTTGGTTTCCGCTAACGGTAATCCTTCTTTGTGGAGGATGTGGGTCAAGGTAACCTTGTTGATCGCGCACGTTGAGGGTAACCAGGTAGCTACCGGGAATGGCAAAATGCACCAGACCAGGATTTCGTAAATAGGAGGTCGGAGCGCCGCCATCGAAGTCCCACTCATAAGCGAGTGCGCCCAGTCCAGAGCCCACCCCTTGAAACAAAACGCCCTGGTTTGGTTGAATGACGAGATCTGCAGCAGGGCTGATAATGCTTGCGCTAGGCAGGCTTTCTACTACGGTAATTCTGCGTATGGCAGGCGTGGGATCGACATCACCCTGAAGGTCCCTAACGTTAAGGCTTACCTGATAGGTTCCTAACGACGGGAACCGTATGGAGCCTGGGTTTTGTAGCCGGGACGGAGGGGCAACGCCATCAAAATCCCAATAATAGTTAAGTATAGAGCCGCTTGGAGAAGAGCCAGACCCTGCAAATGACACACTGCTCCCGACTGTAATCAAGGTATCTTGGATAGGCAATTGAATGGAGCTTTGTGGCGGTAGGCTGGTGGTAACTCTAATGATGCATTGGGCGGGCGTGGGATCTCGAAGACCACTGCCGTCTGTGACCGTAAACCGCACAAGGTGATCTCCCAACCGGTTAAAGATAACAGGAGTTGGCGTGGCCAAAGTGCTTGTTTGTTGATCACCGATCTGCCATTGGTAGGTAAAGGCGGTCTCGCCATCGTCATCAACGGCGGTCCCGTGAAACTGAATGGAGGTGCCGGGCAATACAGCAAGAATTGGCTCCAATGGTAGGTTGATGATCCCGTCGGGGGCGCTGCCCTCCACGACGGTAACGAACCGGGGCATGGAACGGGCGGAGAGACCTAAGCTATCGGAAACAGTGAGTTCCACCCTATAGGTTCCCGCTCTAGAGAAGGGGATCTCAAAGGGTAGGGAATCATTGCGGTTCGAAAAACCACCGCCAAAAGACCAGTTCCAATGAAGGGGGTAATGCATATCGGGATCTTGGGCAACGCCAGCGAATTGCACGGTTTCTTCGACACTGACGACCAGGTCAGCCTCCGGGGCGGTGATCAAAACAGAGGGTGGCCGGTTATCAGAAATGGCCAAGTGGCCATTTTGGGTTTGACCGAGGGGCAGTCCTTCATTGAGTTCAAGCTCTTGCAAAAGAAGGGCAGTCTGTCCGCTGGCAAGGGCCTCGCCCTCAAGGTGAAGTAGGATGCCTTCTGCAGGTAGAGCAGTGGCTCCCGCTGCGGAGAGTTGCAGCTGCCCGTTGGTTTGCGTATTGTAGGCGATCGACCATCCTTCAAGCAAGTGGCCTTCCACCTGGTAGTCAGTGAAGCGGCACAGTTGAGGGTTGAATTCAAGTTGGAAACTCAGGGCCTGTATCTGAGCCGAGTCCAGTTCGCTTATGAACAGGGGCATCGAGAAATTTTGCCCTGTTGTCACTTCAACCGAGCCCATGGAGACGAGCGGGCCTGGAATATTTTGATCGGTCACTATCACCTGGCCGTTATGGGTTTCCAACTCAGGAGTACCTTCGTTGAAAGTAAAATCCTGCAAGGATATGGGCGAGGTTCCCAAATTGCGGCCCGTGCCCTGGAGCGTGAGTAATGTTCCGCTTGAGCCGATTGCCACCGAACCTGCTGCTGAGAGAACCAGCTGACCGCTGTTATTGGTATTGATCACTAGGTTCCAGTCTTCTATAAGACTTCCCTCCAGGCTCACACTATCCAAAGTGATCAGGGTTGGATCGAAACTGATTACCCCATCGAAGCTAAAGACTTCGCCCTCCCCCGGATGCTCTAGTTGCAGGCTCAATGAAAAGTTTTCGTAAGGGTGGACACGGACATCACCAGCAATGACGTGAAAAATGGGGCCCGTTGTTCCATCGGAAACCACTATTTGCCCCTGTTGAATCTGCACGTCTGGAAGGCCTTCGTTGAAGGCGAAATCGGACAACGTCAAATCAGAAACACCGTTAGCAAGGGCGCTGCCAGTGACGCGAATAAGTGCACCTAGGCCGCTAAGGGGCCTGGTACCCGCGGCTGAGAGTCGCAGCAGGCCGGGTTGACTGTTTACACTCAAGCTCCAGCCCTGAGCAAGACCACCTTGCAATAGAGCATTGTTCAATTCCACAACACCGGCATCGTATTGTAACTGGCAGGTGAAACTGAGAATGCCTTCCCCCGTCACCTCGTCCACCAGGATGGGAACTTCCAAACCATCTCCGGGCTCTGCCACTAACATGGGAAGACTTACTTGAATCTGGGCCTGTACCAAACCGCTGAGGAATAGGAGCAGGATGTTAATGCTTTTCATTATTTGCCTCTCTTTGGTTTGGCGTTTAGGGTACAGGTACACAATTCAGCGCACTGATCAAATCCAAGCTGCTGTTCGCGCCCGGCCAGGAGTCAAGTCGTTGGTTCCAGGGCCCGCCCAAACAAGGAAACAGTTCGAAGACAAGATCCTGATTTAAGTCTGGCCTTGCCCGCTCGTCGATTTCCACGTCTAGCAGGTGAATACTCGTGTTGCCCGAGGCCAGAGGCAGGAACTGGAGTCGGAGTAGCGTTGCTTCAAGAGGAAGGGGTTGGGCTCCTGCCACAGCAATAATCAGCGTCCCCAGATTTTGGTTAACAGCCATGGTCCAGCCGTCGGGTAGCTGATGGTCAAGTTCGATCAGGGCGAGGGCCTGGGGATCGTACGAAAGTTCTAATCGCAAGGAGAGGGTATTTGTACCACGCCACAATAGGGGCAAGGAAAAAGGCACGGTACCGGTTTGACTTAGCTCCAAGAAAACAGAGGCTTGCCCACCACGAGGTTGCTCCGCACAGTCCAGGTCACTAATCAGGCCTGTGGTGTAGCGCAGGATTTGAGCGGCATCAAAGGCCGAGACGGTGCCGTTACAGGTGACGTCTGCCGCACAGGGTGACAAGGGGTCGTAGTCGGTAGGCAAGCCAACCGCCGCTGTCAGAACCTGGGCAGCATCAAAGGCCGAAACACTGCCATTGGCGGTTACATCACCGGCCAGACAATTGACGTTCACTCCCTCTGCCAGAAACAGCAGCAGATTGCCTGAGTTTATTCCATCCTGGTCAGCGAGGTTTGTGCCTACTAGGGCCATCTCGCCCGCGAGGTCAAGAAATTGACCAAATTGATCATTCGCTTTGCCGAGTGGGTCCAGGTATTTTGCCCTTTGTAGCCATTGGTCATCTTCCAGCGCATAAAGGTAGGCCGTGCCGGCAGCCAAGCCCCGCTCGCTATGGTTGGGTACCCCTGTCAGCAATCGCTGCCCGTCCATTGCCAGATAGGTTCCGAAAAAATCATTGGCAATAGTGCTTGAAAATTTATCCTGCCAGAACCACTGGTCACGCTCATTCTCATAGGTGTATACGGCACCTGCATTAGAGGCGAATTCGTCGTCATTCGGTGCACCAATGGCCAGAAGACCCCCATTGATTGCCAGTCCGTTGCCAAAAAGGTTGCCACTGAGATAATCAGGTGTGGCGAGTGTTGTTTCCAATTGCCAGTCACCATTGCGACGGCGGTAGACGATTGCACTTGAACGGCTGGACACACCGAGGACAAGATGATCGCCGGAGAGAGCCAGATTGAGGCCGATGCGGTCATTGGCAGCGGCGGTCCGGCGAGGCAGTTCTTCGCTGAACTGCCAGGATAGCCCATCCCATTTAAAAACAAGGACTCTACCGGCATTGCTGCCCAATTCATCTCGCAGGTCTGCCCCCGCCATAATTTCGTTACCTTGAATGACAAAGTCCGCTGGGAACCCGGAGTTGGCAATAGAATCAACCAGGGAGGCACGCAACAGCCAGGCACCCGCCTGGCGATGGTAGACATGCAGCGTACTTCCGGCCCGAATTACGGCTCGTTCCCCGGCCAGGGCAACGGCACTGCCGAAGCTGGTGCTGGGAGGTGGTGCCAGCAGTTTCGCCTCCCGAACCCAGGCGAGCCCATCCCAAGCAAAGATATAAGCGGCCCCGCCAAAATCATCATCGCCAGGGGCTCCGATGATCACACGGTTGCCGGAGACAGCCACCGGTCCAAGGCCATCGGCACTTTCCAGTTCCGGGATGTCGAAGGCGAAACCATGGGGAAGGGAGCCCACGGTTAAGGAGGCTGCGGCAGATAACACCTCATCGCATGTATCGAGAATACGGCAGTGATACACACCTTGATGGTTGGGAGACACGGACTCAAGAGTGAGGGCCGGCTGAGTGGCACCGCTCACAGGGCGGTCATTGTGATACCACTGGTAACTGGCGTTGCCAGTGGTAACTGCCTCCACCTCGAAGCTATGGGCTTGCCCCTCAATGAGATTCACAGAACGGGGATGGGTGGTTATCAGGGGTTTGGGACAGGCTTGAGATGACGGGCTGCCAAATTCGTAAATATACACAACTCCAGCCTGACTGGCCAGTTGGCTATCATTGGGAGCACCGATGAGTAAAGTGGAGCCGCTGAGGTCAACAGCCTGCCCAAATGCGGTACCCGCAACACTTGGGATAATCTCCTTCAAGGAGTACCACACGCCATTGGCATATTCAAACAGATGGGCCAGGCCTGGGCGTGAAGAGTTGCCTGGGCCGCCCACCAGAATCCTATTTTGACCAACCGCAACTGATGAACCAAAAAATTGATTATTCGTGCTGAAGGTTGGACTGAGTTTTCGCTCCTCCACCCATGAACTACCGCCGCCCCGGAAGACATAGGCAGCGCCAATATTAGTTGTTGGTGCGTCATGATTATTGGCCCCTATAACAATGATTTCGTTATCAATGGCAACAGCCTTGCCAAAGCAATCACCAGCGTTTAAGCTACTGGCCACGAACTCACTAACAAAGCCAAGGCTAGACCCGGAAAAGTTGTAAATAGAGACGGCGCCAGTTGCCACGCCGCCCACTGCTTGATAGGGCGCACCAACCACAACGGTGTTTCCGTGAATCGCTACAGAGGTGCCATAGCCCTGGTTGGCCGCAGTATTCGGAGTCCGAATCTGACGTTGGGTCCACACACCCGCGGAATTCGTAATTAGATAAACCCCGCCACGACCGGAATAAGTAGGCGCGCCGACTACCGCATAGTCATTACCCAGCGCAACAGCACTTGCAAATCCAATTCCGGCGCCTCCCACGAGACGGCTCTCCAAGACCCAGGCACTCGGGTCATTTCGGAAAATATAGACACTGTTTTCACCAGGAGCGCCCACAATGATTCGGTTACCATATAGGCTCAGCGTCGCGCCAAAGTAGCCGTTAACAATAGGCGGCGTGGGCCTGAGGCGCGCCTCCTGGCTCCATTGACCATTGCTGCGGCGATAGACGTATACGGCACCGGAATTTGCTGCCGTCTCCCCATCACCGAAGCGACCGATCACGGCTAAATCACCCTCAATGATCACTGCATTACCCAGGTGTGTGTTTGGTACATCATCAGTAGGAAAAAGCTCCTGGTTATAGCTATTCACTAGGGCAAGGCTACTGTCAAGGGAGCCACAGCCATTGGAAACCCTACAAAAATAGAAGCCCATATCATCAAAACGGAGGTGCGCGATGTTTAGATTGGGGCCCGTAGCATTGGCAATCGGCTCTGATTGAAAATACCATTGATAGTTAATGGGCTGTGAACCGCTGGCCGCCACGCGAAGGGTCAAGCTTTCTTCCAACTTCAAATATGTGTTTATGGGTTGGAGAGTAATTTGCACCGACTGCTCCACGATAAGCGGCACATCCCAGCTGGTAAGGGTTCCACAACCATTGCTGATGACGCAGCGGTATATACCGGTATCGCTGGAGTCGATGTTTTCAAAGAACAATGCGGGCTGAGTGGCGCCTGCCAGGTTCAGACCGTCCTTTTGCCATTGAAAAACAAGGTTTGGCCCATCAGCGACCACGGTAATCGTCAGATTTTGACCTGAACAGGCAATGGGTGTTTCCGGTTGCTGGAGAATACGCGGCAGCTGGTTCACAGCCACGTAGGCGGCAGCACTCACAGTAGTGCCCAAGGGGTTGGTTGCAAGGCAGTAGTATTCACCAGCATCCTGGGTTGTCACGGAGGCCACATGGAAAACGGCCTGGCTGGCATTGGGGATATCGCTCCCGTTCAAGCGCCATTGATATGTGATGGGTGCGGTGCCGTCTGCAAGCACACTTAAGTCCAGGCTTTGACCCGCACAGAGCGTGGCTGACTGGGGTTGAGTGGTGAAGGTGACCGCTTGGGGATTGGCAACGGTCAGCATACCGGGACTGTAGGTTGTTCGTGCCGGATTGATACCGTCGTCGATCATGGCAAAAATCTGGTAGTTCCCGTTGGGAATTTGCGATACATTCCAGATATGGTAGTCATTAGGATCGTTTTCCGACAAGCCATCTATGATCAGTCCCACGCCACCGGGTCCTTCACGGTCATAGTAGAGTGAAATCGAAGCATTCGAGCCGGCGCGACCATCTTGCCAGACGATTGTGTAGCTGTTCGCCACTACATCTGCTTGCCCATTGGGCTCCAATAAGTCAATTTCGGGTGGCAGGCTGTGTAGGGCCACGGTAGCGTATTTGTAAACTCTGCCAGCACTTCCACCAGACTGTTCGTGGGAGGCCACATAAGCGGTGCCGGTGCTGTCGAAGGCAAGCGTGCTGATGGTATTTGCTGCCTGAGAGAAGGCGGGCTCTCCCACGATTTCCCAATCAAGGCCGTTAAAGCGACGCGCGGTAAGATGACGACTACGACTCAGGTCATCATAGACAATCATCAGGCTGTCATCGGGGGCCACGGCCAGATACAGGTTCTCAGTGAACGTACCTGTGAAACCCAAAGGCCCAACGGCATCCCAGCTTGTGCCGTTGAAACGCCGCACGCTAACCCTGCCGTCCAGATTCCAGTCGGAATAAGCCAGGTACAAATTGTGGGCTGAATCTGTTACAAGCTTAACATCAGAGGTGCTTGGCGGAAGCCCTGTCATGGGCATATCTTGCCACTGGGTTCCGGAAAATTTCTTCACCCTCAGCCAGGAGTTTGTTTCGTAAGTCTCGCGATAGGCCACATAGGGCAGGCCATTGGCCGAAAAGGCTATCGAGGTATCCGCGCCGTTGTAGTTGGAAAAACCAGCATTACCCACCTGACTCCAAATACCTCCCTGGTATTTGAGCATGGAGAGTCGCCCGCTTGTCGCAATATCATGATCGTTATACAAAACATGGGGCTGCTTGTTGGCGGGATCCAGGCCCAAGGCCACCCAGCTAAAGGAGTCCGGTGTGATGTTATCTCCGCGTACCAGCCATTGCGAGCCGTCCCATTGGCGGGCCGACATGCGATTAGGTCCACCCTGATCAAATACCATAAAAGGGTGGTCTTGGTCATCCATTACCATGGCGACCTCGCTGACGGGTTCGTTAGAAACAGGCCGACCACCCACCGATTGCCATTCAAAACCGTCAAAACGATAGGTATGAGCATCTCCATTTCGTAAAGACACCCAGGGTAAATCCTGACTATCCAAACTCAAATATTGTAAACCCCCTGGCAGATCTTCGCCCACGGCAACCCATGCAGGTTGGCTTGCCAACGTGATAGTCGAGGAGATGGCATTGGAGATACTGCCATCACCATAACGAAACCATGCAAAAACTTGCTTGGTTCCCAGCGAGTCACCGGTCTGGAAAGGTACACCCGAAACATGGAAGGCCGAAGTGGGTGTCACACTAACCCAACTGCCTTCATTCCCGCTGGGTACAAGGGCAGACTCGCTGAGATAAAAGCCACGTATCTGGCGAGCATCTTGGTGGAATAGCTCCAAATCCAGCCTTGTCCGGGCGGTGGTGGGCGCTCCCTGGTTGATGACCATTCCTGTAGAGGGTGCCGTTCCCACCGCCTCAAACAAACTCTGGACTTGTTGGTCGGAGAGTGCCCGGTTATAGAAGCGCACCTCATCCACCGCGCCTTGAAAGGGGATGAGCCGACCATTATCTACATTGGTGCGTAAGCCGATGGTAATGGGGTGATTAAGAGATGGTGGCGGCGGGGTACCACTTAACTGCTGTTCCAAAACCCCGTTGATATATAGTTTGAAAACGCCGCTTTCATCCCTGCTCAGGGCAGCAAAATACCATTGCCCCACATGCGTCCGCGTGCTGGAATAGACAAAGAAGTCGGCGTCGTTGGCCGCTTCAAACCAGCCCTCTACCTGATGGGGTGTTGTCGTATTGACCATCAAGGCATAATGCATTTTGTCTGTATTATAGGATTCCCCCCGGGCAATAATTGCGGCAGGTACCGCCTCTTCGGCCCGGAACCAGGCCGAAATAGTGTAGGTGGGGGTGTTAAAGCTGGTGTGATCGGGGATTTCCAGGAAGCTATCCTCACTGCCATCAAAACGAACGGCTTGACCCGCCACCCCTTGTACAAAAGAGACCGAGCCCCTGGCCAGAGCGTGATGGCTATTGCCGCTGAGATCATTAAAGTTCCCATCAAAACCAAAACGGGAAACCAGGAACTGGTTGCCCAAAACCTCAATACTGCCATTCTGAAGCGTAACTCCAGGGGAGCCCTCGTTAAAGACAAAGGACTGAAAGCTCAGGTTGGTTTGTCCCAAGGCAAGGGTGGTACCCGTAATGTTGAGCAACGCACCGCTGCCGGATAGCGGGTTCACTGTAGCCGCCGATACGATTAACCTACCTGGCTGTTCGGTATTGGTCACCACGTTGATACCGGCAGACAAGGTGCCTGCCAAGGTGACCCCATTTAGGTTGATGATACTGGGGTCGTAGGCCAGCTGGAGGGCATAACTTTCAACCGCCAAACCGTTTAAGTTTCCAACAGTAATTTGGAAGGAGAATGCCTCGCCTTCGGAGAAGCTCAATGCAGGTGCGCTTACTTGCACCTGACCCCATAGAGTCAGTGAAAAAAGGAAGGGTAATACATACAGGCATCGCATCAGAGCAGCTCCTCTTGGCATCAGGTAACCCGCCTCAGCAAAATCTGAGGGGTTGCAGTTCGTCCGTTTAATTCAGCGTTCCAGACTCGCATTGGAGCAGGGGTAACAGTGTTCTGATGTCCTGGGTTTGCCAGAGTGGCAGGTTTTCCAGGAAATCTTTGGGGAACAGGCAATAACGTAGGGTGAGCGGGAACCCATCAGATTGACCAGGGTCTTCATTAAAAAGGGTTGAAGAAATCTCCAGTGAAGTCTGCCCATGGGAAAGCGGTCTGCCGATGAGCTTAACCACCACATCACCAGATTCACAGGGCTTATGTCCTGCCGCTCCGAATGTGAGTTGGCCCGGCTGTGAATTGTTCACCACCCAAAGCCAGGCAGCTGTCTGGGTACCCACAAGCGAAATTCCGTCAATCTCAAGTAGGGCCGGATCGTAATCAATAACCCCTTGAATGGCTTCGATCCCTGAGTGATCATCAGTCAGTAATATCAAGGGAAGGGCGAAGCTTGCCTGGTCCAAGAACAAGGTTTCTAAGGTGGGCGTCAATGTGGAAAGGTAGGGTTCGCTAAGCCCCTGCTTGGCACTGACACAGGGCAATTCGGTGATTAACTGTGCATCATACTTCAAGATTTGGGTGGCATCAAAGGCGGTAATCTCACCGTTACAGGTGGCATCACCGGCACAGAGCGGAATAGGATCGTAGCTGGTTGGCAGCAACGCAGCATGTTTCAAAACCTGGGTCGCGTCAAAAGCGGTGATCTCGCCATTGGCAGTTACATCTCCAATCTGGCATTCGCCCGGCGCCAGCAGGTGGATTTGAAATTGGGCTGCATTGTTGCCAGTCAAGGGATCATTTGTGTCGGCGCTCAGGCTGGCGCTAATAATGTAATCACCAGGGGTTGCGGATGTGTCAGCCACAAGTTGAAGGGTCTCAATACCCGGAAGGAGGTTGGTTCTTGCCAGAACTGTCTCTGGGCCCGTAGACGTGACGGTCCAACCTGGGGCATCGATAACAATGTTGCTAAAAGATGGATCGGGACTGAGGCTCAGGCTGATGTTTTCGGCTTGACTGGAACCCATGTTGGTGAGTTTCAAGGTGAAGCGAACTAAGGATTCTGGCTGCAGAGCGGTGAGCGGGCCCGTTATGATCAGGGCCAAATCGGCCGAAGGGGTCAGGGGGGCAAGGTCCCGCGCAGTATTATTTTCCGGGTGCAGGTCCACCATCCCATTCGGTCCAACGACTTCAATCTGGTGGTCCAGATTGCCCTTGGCGGTTGGATCAATGATCGCGCCTATGGTAAATAGGGCGGTATCACCCACGGCCAGCTGGGCGATACCGTCCAAGGGGCCGGTGCCCTGATTCGTACAGCTGGAAGATGCGGGCGTCAGACAATTCCAGCTGACCTGAGTCAGTGCAGAAGGCAACAGATGGTTGAAGCTGACTTGGGAAACCGAACGAGGGCCCAGATTCTCAACCTCCACGCGATAAACAACAGGGGCACCGGGGACCAGACTCGTTCCGCCATTGCTGATACTGATAGAAAGGTCGGCTTCCAACGGTGCGTGACTGATGTTCACGGCAGGACTGTATGCTCGTGTTGGCGCATGCTCCCCATTGGATATGACCGCATACAGGAAATAGGTTCCTTCAGGAATGGCACTTGTATTCCAGTCCACTGAATTCTGGGCACTGGCAGTTGGCAGGCTGGCGCCGATGGGTTGGCCATCCCAGCCCTGGTCATCTGTGTCGTAGTACCATTGAATCTGGTGATCTGTGGCCTCGCCATCGGACCAGACAATGGTCAGTAGCTCGTCCACCTCCAGGGTGTTGGCGTTGGGTTCCAGAATACTAAAAGCAGGCGGTTGATAGGCCTGTTGGATCAGGGTCATACTTAGTTGCTGGGTTCCCGCCGTGGCGGTCACGACCGCCTGACGCTGGGGCCCGTTATTGATAGGGTAGCTAATCCCCACCATGCCGTTGTTACTGCCCGTCTGTGTATTTAAGCTCAGCCAGGGAGCATTAGTGGTCATGGTCCAGGTCAGCAGTCCACCACCCGTATTGGCCACACTCAGGGCTACCTGACCGCTTCTTGCGGATACTGTCTGCCCTGAAGGGGCAAGGGCTAGGGTGGGTGGCGCTGCAACCGGAATGGTGTGGATCACTGAGGTACCCCGATTCCCGGAATTGTCATAGGCTTCGGCCCAGACCTGAAGCGAATCTCCGGCAGCCAGGTTGGGGATATGGTAGGAACGACTGAAGTTTGGGCTGTTCAAATTCGGCCAGCGCTGATCCTGGACCTGACCATTAACACTCCAATACAAGCGTGTTTCACCTAGATAGGTATTGTCTGCTGCCAGAATAGTTACCACGAGGTTCGAACCGGCAACCGCCGCCCCCGGCTGGATCTCCACCGTGGGAATTACGTTTGGCGCTTCCAAGATTTGAAAATGGTCATCGTAATAGGGTTCCCACAGGTTGGTGAAGGGATTTTTGATGGAAAATTCCAAGCGCCAGTTACCGGTTTTCCAGGCAGCACTGTTATCGCGAATATCGATGTAGGCCCATACCCGGTACCAATCCCAGTGGTCTTGTTGGACCCCATCGTAAGGGTCCTCAAAGGCGTAGGCCGGATGTTCGGACCCATCAATGGTCAAGTATTCAGCGCCGGAAGGTTCATAGAATACGCAGCGCAACTCTCCCGCCTGACTGACCTTGTCAAAATTACTCCAGGTATAGACCCGATCATCGGTTTGGAGGAATGTATTGCTTTCATTTACAGGCAGGTTATCCACCATATCTTTTGATAACCGATGTTCGGTAAAATCCCAGGCCAGCGTATAGTAATGGGTTGCCTTCAGACTGTTATCAACATAGAAGTTAACCTTATGCTTGCCAAGTTTCATGCTGGGTTCGATAACGAATCCCTGTACAGACCAACCCCACTCCCAGCTGGCGAGAATGGCATTGTTTTGGAGTATGTCGCCATATTTGCTGCCATCGGGATTATAAAAGCTCCATTCAAATCCAGGTCTTGGCTAATATTCAGTTGATCAAAATATGCCATCAGCAGGATATCTTCGTCGGTTGTGCGGAAGGTATCGGTGACAAACGGTGACCATTCCACCCCGGCAGAGCCATTGTCGTCAAATGTATGGACAATGTCTGTTTGCAACCGAAAGCCACTGGTAGAGCCCGTTCCCAGAAGCGTGAATGGCCTCGTAATGGAATTGCTCAAGCTTCCATCGGAAACCCTAATACTGACATTTTGTGACGTGTTAGGGGCCGTAATGGTACGCGAAAACTGACCATTCTGGTTGAGCGCTGCGGTCCAGGTATTCTGACTGGTGGTGATGGTCACCGCGCCAGAACCAACCGCGAGACCGGTATTATAGGTGGCCTGGCCAGAAACCATGATGGCTGTATTGGCGTTGGCAGAAGCGGGGCTCAAGCTGGCTGTGAGCGATATCGAGCTGGGCGTTTGATTGGTATTTCTCGGGAATACCGAAATACGCAGAGTACTGGGGGCAGAATGGCCCTCGAAATCTCCCGCCAACGTGAAGATCTTGAAGGTGGTCGGCTGACTGACCTGCGGTGGCGTGAACACTACCCTGCGGTGGTTGGCCAGTGTTGAAACCAGTGTCCCTCCGCGACAGAACCAAAAGAAAAACAAGCGGTCGCCATCTTGATCCACATCGGACGGATAGGTCAGGGCCAGGGTCTCATTATCGTAGATGGATGCTGAGGTGCCACCGTTTAACAACAGCGGTTGAGGTGCGTGGCCGCTGCCCACCTGGATCTGCTCAAAGTTATAACCGATCAGGTTAACGGTTTCGCTTGTGGCGTGTTTGGAGGCTTCTTCATTTTTGGTTAAGTTGGCGGCTTCTTCCTTATATAAGAAGGTATTAGTCACGAACTTTGCCACCTCGCCACGGGTAACATAACTATTCGGGTTGAAGATAAGTTTGTCGCGGGTAGTCGGGACCGGGTTTCGGACCGTACCCGAGACAATCCTGTCCGGGTAGGCCTTGCCCTCTTCTTCGCCTATTGAATTCGTGATGATCGTGTTGGCAAGAATCCGCACATAACAGAAATACCAGGGGTTGGGTGTGCTTGCACAATTCCCGGCGGGATCGGCGCTGTTCACATCCGAAAAATAGCCATCGGCACTGGAGTTTCTATTATCCGTGGGGTCCTCGTTGGTGTTAATATTATTGGGCATCGTGAGTTCCAAGGCCGCCACCAGGAGTTTGGAAAGTTCAGCCCGACTCAAAAAATCGTTGGGTCCGAACTCATTGAGCAGCACACCACTGTTATTACTCTTGCCCTGGATGATGCCCGCATTTCTCAAGGTCTGGATTTGGGGGAAGAAGGGATGACAGATATCCACATCCGTGAAATAGCCTTCCGCTGGTGTCTGGCCACTTCCGGGGAGCCAGAATGGATCCAGATTGGCATTAAAAAATGCTTGGTCCTCGTCCCAAGTCAGACGGAACCGGGTGTTGATGATCACGGCCGCCATCTCTGCCCGGGTTACTTGCCGAGTGGGGTCAAAGACCGCACCGCTACCCTTGAAAAGCCCATTAGCTACACCGGCCCGGATATAAGGGATTACCCAATCACCCTCATCACCTTCCGCCGGCATGTCGGTAAAAGTCTCGGCATTCAGAAAATAGAGTTTGTCCCGAGCAAAGGCGCGCAGGGTAGCCGAACCATTATTAATATCGAAGCCAAGGCTATACTTGATGCCCATCTCAGCGCCGAAGGCAGCCAGATGGTTTTCAATGATGCGCAGTTTAAAAGTGTATATGCCGGCTGGGTGCTGCTCGAAGGAGCCGGGCACAATAAAGAATGCGTCCTCATGAGCCAGCTCACTGTATTGTACTGCATTATTCTCTCGGTAAATTCGACTAAGCTTAAAATTGGATAGGGACTGTTGATTGATACCCTCCAGCGCAAACCGCTGGGGATCGCCAATGATTTTGAACCGAATGAAAAGTTCAGAATTATCAAGGGTCCCACCGTAGATATCCCATCCGCCATTAACCAGGATCTGCTTGGCACGTGGGCGATGGTGATTTTCATCATTGTGAATTTTATCAATGAAATCCGAGGGGTCCTCAAAGCCGTCGAGGGCTAGTTTCGAAATGCCATCTAAAATCTGTTCCCTGTTCATGGTGTTGTTTTTCGTATAACCGTAATAGCCACTACCGTTGTCATTGGGATAGAGTGACTCACCCCAAGAGTGACGTAGCTCAAAATGGAGGTGGTCGCCCACGCCCGGTTGAGTTATATCCCCAATCACACCGATTACATCTCCGCGCCGAACCCAGTCATCAACCTCCACATCAAATCCGGCGTGGATGACTCCTGCACTATTAAAACGACCATCAAGACGGGTTTTGGGAGCAATGTGCATATAGACCGTGTAAAAGGTGTCATAAGGATCATAGTCTGCAGCGTCATCAGGGTGAACCGAATGCTTAAGAACCAGGTAATAACCCCAAGCAGATTCATTATTGGGGACAACCGGTCCTTTGCTGATCACCTTGCCATTTGCAGCGGCATAAACGAGCTGACCGACCTCTGGAGTCTCTCCAGTCCAGTTCCAGTCCTCAGCCGGGTGCATGCCGTGCTTTTCGGCTACATGATTTCCAACATCATTGCTATTCCACCAATTCTCCCCCCCTACTTCACGAAATCGGTTTGGCAGTGCCCCTTCTGTATATTCTGGATACAGATTGTTGGGATTTGGTTGAAGTTGTTCCGAGATAGGCACTGGAACTACACCTTCGTAGCCACGTTCGCCGATGGGGTAGTCAAACCGATCCAAATAAAAACCATCGGGTACCTGGGCCATGGCCGTCCCCAGGCCTGACCATAACAGACAAGTGCTTATCAGCACAAAACAGAATTGGGATATCATCTGGCGCATTTGGTCACTCCTCACCATCAATAGCTGCTACGCTAGCTACCACAGGGCTGCAGACCTAAGGATTTGGCAAAAAGGGGAATGAAAATTTCACTTAAGCCTAATTCTAGGTACATTGTTCTACACCCAAAAGGGAGGAGCAGCATCAAAGTGTGTTGACGTCCGCGTTGAGCCGCATTGACAGTGTTTCCCCAGACCAGGCCAGGAATGTCTCTGCTTCATATGGGCATGCGGTAAAGTTTAGGGAAAAAGCTCAAAATGTTTCCTTAAGGAGCGTGTTTTCTGTGAAAGCCCTTTGGCGAGGGGGCCTTTTGCTGCATCACCTTTCCGCGCCGAGCAGGGCGAGGGCGTCAGCGACGAAGACGAGCTTCAGGTCTCGACCGTGCTGACCGGGCGTGTGCCTGGCACCGCGCTGCCCATGAGCAGCGCCATCCTCGCCGCCGCCACACCCGTCGAAGCCTTTCATCAGGGCGCCTTCCAGCTGCTGACCGCCGAGTACGACTGCACCGATGTCAGCAGTTTGCGCCGCTATGTAGACAACGCATACTTGAAGACACCGCCCGTGATGCGCCGTGACTTAGTGGTCAAGCCTATCCAGGGCTGGCGCGACCACAGCACCTTCGTCTTCGCCTTGGCCAAGGCCGATAGCGATCCCACCACCGCCGTCCACTGCAGCGGCTGCAGTTCGATCGAGATCACCTTCCGCGACTGGATTGGCCCCTTCGTGGTTGTGCGCTTCGAGGGCCGCCAGCGGGAGCAGCGTCAGCTCGTCCTACCTCCGCGCCCGCCGGGCAGAATCGCCGCGGCGGAGTTGCTGCTCGACGCCCAGCTGACGGGCTTGGCGGGTACCCCGACACCTTGGCTGGAGGCCAAACCGCTGTGGCTGGCGCTGCGCGCCGCCAGCGGCCAAGTCACCTGTTGACGGAGGGTGCGGGCCCCACCGGTCGTTTCGCCGAGGAAGGAGGAGCCCCTCCAAGGACCCGCATGTCCCTAGCAGACCAAAGGGCGCTGTTTGCCTGGCAGTTCGGCGACCAGGCCGAGGCGCCGATCCACGAGCTCGCGCTCGATGGCGAGATTTTTGCGCCGACGCTAGACGGCAAGGACCGCTACCGCTACGACCTGGCTCCAGGGCTGGCGGCAGGCGCTGAAGCGACCCTGACACTAAGCTCCTCCGCTAGGGGCAAGCTGACGCTCTACCCCGCCGAGGTGTTGATCCTGCCGCAGTGAGGCCGACGCGACAAGTACTCGGCCCCGGCCTCCAACCTGAACCTAGTGTCCCAGTCGATCCAGGTGTTTTGAGGCCAAGTAGTAGAGGCCCTCCTTTTTCCCAAGGACCAGTTCATTCTTCGGGAGCCTAGTGAAAAAGGCACGGGCCAGGTGGGGCTCGCTGAAAGCTTCGGCCATGCAGCCCAAGAGATAGTTTTCAAAGTCTTGTTGGGTTGGTCGGGCCTGCCAGTCTGACAGGGTGAACAGCAGTTCTTCAATCATGTTGCGCTCGGCATAGTAACTGAGCAAGTCCGGCTGGCGCCGTTCCGGCAAGTATTGGCCGGGTATCTCGGGTACCTCTGGCTCCAGCAGCGCGAAATGTAGCAGCATCTCGCCGTATGGGTCCTGCCAGTCCGCCTCTTCGAGAGATTCTATGGCCGCGAGAAGGGCGGCGTACCCCGACGTCATGCCCGTCGCCATGAGTCTGCATTTGATATCATCAGACCTGTCCTCGCACATGTCATCGATCATCTCACAGCGACCATGGACCGAGCATTGCCAAAGGCCGACCAAAAAGGAGGCGCGCGAATGGGTGGAAAGTGTGAAGTCTGCTTGCAGCATCCAGTCGTCCAGCTCGGTCTCGGTGTATACGAACAGTAAGGCTAGTTCGTCGCGGCGTAGGCCAGTCGCCTCCTCGAACGCTGTACGCATCGCCTGACGGGCGCGCTCTCGACCCGGTCCCGTGAGGGCCATGGCCTGGGCCGCCAGCACTGCATTCTCCTTTGTGCGCGGAACCTGATCATTCCAAAAGGACTTACTCTCGATGATCCATTTTAGGCGCAGACCACCCTCGGGAAAGTACCAGTCCAACCATCGGCAGGCACTCTCCAGCTTGCCCTGATCGAGCAGATCAAGGATGTACTGTCCGGCAAGATGATGTGAACGAGCCATTGTCACCAAGCGGTAACCCTCTTGGTTACCCGTGAAAAAATAGTTGGTGCCATTGGCTTCAAGTCGGTAGCCTGTGTCGGGATCGCCCTCCCATTTCATTTCGCCCATGCCAAACGGCCATTTCAAACCATGATCCTTGATCCCAGTTTCTAGATATTGCTCGAAAAAGGTGCGGTCGAGGGCCAGGGACTTCGGTCGGACGAGGCGGTCGAGGGCGTCGCGATCTCGGCCGCTGATGGCGCGCAGCCATTGACGGTACATACCCTCGGCTGAGTTGGAAGATGGCAGGATTCTGGCCTCGCGCACGCCGGCTTCGATTTCGGCCAACTGCTTGGGTTCGAGCAAGGCACCCGCGTGTTCGCCCAAGACCCTCAGCACTTCGACCTGGCCACAGGCCACCAAGGCGCTATACGTCTGCTCAAGGGCTGACTTGGCGATTTCGGGTTCGAGTTCACTCAAGAACTGATCGAGCTCCGGACCCTTATGGCGACCGGCCAGGACGCATAGCTTGAGCATGCGCCGATCTCCCTCTGATCCGACCTTGGTCTGCGCGAGGAGGCGCGCCATGGCTTCGAAATCACCGAGGGTCACGAGGAGTTTGCTGTAGGCGTGGTCCCAGTGCTCCGGTCCCAATCCACCCCATATCTCGGCAGCGCGCTCAAGCTCTTTTAGGGAGGGTTCTGGTTCATCTAAATTTGCTTGACTCAGGTATTTAGCGAACTCCAGTCGCAGTCGCGCCGCGTCCAAGGGGGGCTTTTCGAGTAGGCGGTCCAAGCAGGCGATCATCTGCGGACGCGCAGCTCTCATGCCATGGCGCAGGGGCAGGCCGAGCATCACTCGCGCGCGCAGCAGGTCAACTTCCTTGGGTGATTTTTCCAAAGCCGCGTCTAGCACGGCAACGCCGAGTTTTGGCAGGAAGAGCTCCCGAAACGCGGCAGCTCGTTGAATCGTTGCCCAGGCGGCCAGCTCCGAATCAGCGGTCTCGTCGCGCAGCGCCGCCATCGCCGGAATCACGGCTTCCGTGGCAAGCGCGTCGAGCACCTTGGCCTGGAAGGTCAAGGGCGGGTCGATGGCTAGCTGTTTCAAGGCCGTCAGGGTTTCCGCCAGCAGGGTTGATGTAACGCTGGTTTGGGTCAAGGTACACTGTGTCGCGATCTGGACCCTGCCTGGCAGGCGCTTTGCCGTGCGATGGAGAGCCACCGGGCCATAGGTTTTCTGAAACTCAGCTAAAGGCGAAGCCAACACAAAATCTGGGGGCAGCAGGATCTCTTCCGACCACTTCAGCTGGAGATCCGGCAGTGCCACCAACTGGTCCGTGGTCGGCAGGTCCTCGAGGTAGCGGGCCAGTGCCGCTAACTGCCTCTGGCACTGGGGCTGGTACTGAAACTCAAGTATCGGTGCCTCGAGATCGAACAGGGTCTTGAATACCAGGCGCAAACTGGCTGTGTCGACCCCGTCATCAATGCCGCGCAGTCGCCAGGAGGTCAAACCTGGCAAGGCTTTAAAATCGGCGTCCAGACGGGCACGGGGTCTGTTCCCATAGGTCTCTCGCCAGCGCCCTTGCTCCGTCTCTGCTGGCGTTTCGGTGTAGGTCCGCTCAATTTGGGCAAACACGCGATAATCACTGACGAGGCTGGTGTTGGCAACAGTGGGAGAGGGTGGCAGGGTGATGGTTTCAAGACCCGCCCTGGGGGAAAGCGGGGGAAGGGTTTTGGTCCCCTCTCCGGTCACGGCAGTTTGAAATAGCAAGGTAAGACTCAACAGCACTATATGCATAGACATGTTCCTTTTTTGTATAAAAACCTGGGCCAAAACCTCGAGGAGGTGTACGCACCCGAGGGTATTGGGGTTCTCAGGAAGCAGGGCGCCGTTTGGTTGGCACCTTTCAATGACGTCTTTTGGCACAAACTCTAGTACTGCGTCAATGAAGGCATTCAGTTCATGTACATGGTGGCTATTCAAGAGTCGCCTGTAGGGATCTGGGTGCCTGTGTAAGGGCCTGTGTCCACCCTTTCGCTTGGAGTCTGGGAATCCGTTTAATAGACCTCCAGTCCGGCAAGATCGGCCAGGGCTGATCGGGTTCTTTTGAAGAAAGGGCCCATGTCGTTGGGTGTCGAGATTGAATTGCGCACGGTCTGGCGGTGGCGCGCTTGCCGATCAATGGTTCAACAAAGCCCACAATGATCACTCGACCGCAAACGCCAGAAGCCGTACCCACTGGGGCACAAGCTGCTGGGCTTGTCGGCGGGCAATTCTCGTCTTTGTTGCTTGTCTTGCCATTTGCCTGAGTGTTATATTCGCCCTGCACTGAAACCCCTGGTAGCAGGGAAAAGACAGCGAGACATGATAAAAATTAGCGCCCCATTCCTCCTTTTTATTCGCCTATCGCGCTCGGGATGCTCCTGATGGCCCTGGACTTCGCCACCCTCGACCTGCTGCGCCAGAACCACCCCGCTTGGCGCCTGCTCTGCGCCAACCACGCGCCCCTCGTGGCCAGCTTCCTCCATCGCGTCTTCCTCGTTCCCAACCTGCGCAATCTGGCCCAAGCCGACCTGGTCGAGGCCCTGGAGGACGAGCTCTTCGCCCTGCGCGACCAGCTGGGCGCCAATGCCTTTCCCGGCACCGCCCTCAGCTACCTCAACGACTGGGCCGAGAACGACAAGGGCTGGCTGCGCAAGTTCTACCCCGTCGGCACCGACGAACCCCACTACGACCTCACGCCCGCCACCGAGAAAGCGTTGTCCTGGCTCGAAGGCCTGACCGAGCGCCCCTTTGTCGGTACCGAGTCGCGCCTACTCACGCTGTTCGAGCTTTTGCGCCAGATGAGCGCAGGCAGCCAGACCGACCCACAACTGCGCCTGGCCGAACTGGCCCGCCGCCGCGCCGAGTTGGACGCCGAAACCGCCCGCATCCTCGCCGGCGAGCTGCCCCTGCTCGACGATACCGCCCTCAAGGACCGCTTCCAGCAGTTTCTCCAACTCGCCCGCGAGCTCCTCGCCGATTTCCGCGAGGTCGAACACAATTTCCGCATGCTCGACCGCCGCGTGCGCGAGCGCATCGCCCTTTGGGCCGGCGCTAAGGGTGCCCTGCTGGAACAGATCATGGGCGAGCGCGACGCCATCGCCGACTCCGACCAGGGCAAGAGCTTTCGCGCCTTTTGGGACTTCCTCATGTCGCAATCCCGCCAGGAAGAACTCAGCCAGCTGCTCGACCAGGTCCTGGCCCTGACCCCGATCCGCGCGCTCGAGCCCGACCACCGCCTGCGCCGCGTCCACTACGACTGGCTGGAGGCCGGCGAACACACCCAGCGCACGGTCGCCAAACTCTCCGAACAGCTGCGCCGCTTCCTCGACGACCAGGCCTGGCTGGAGAACCGCCGCATCATGGAGATCCTCCACAGCATCGAGGCCCACGCCCTAGCCTTGCGCGAACAGGCCCCCAGCGGCGACTTCACCCAGCTCGCGGAAACCGGCGCCACCATCGAGCTCCCCCTCGAGCGGCCGCTCTACCGCCCCTCGCTCAAGCCCATCTTCGCCGATCTGGTCGTCGCCGCCGGCGAGGCCGAAGTCGATACCGCCGCCCTCTACGCCCAAGTCGTCGTCGACCGAGCCGCGCTGCTGGACCACATCCGCAGCGAGCTCCAGGCCCGCAGCCAAGTCAGCTTGGCCGAGATCCTGCGACGCCACCCGCTCCAGCACGGCCTGGCCGAGTTGGTCACCTACCTGCAACTGGCCGGCGAATGGCCCCACAGCGCCGTCGACGAACAGGTTCGCGAACAGGTCGCTTGGCAGGCCGAGCCTGGTCTCGTCCGCCAGGCCACCCTGCCCCGCTTCATTTTCGCTAGGGAAGATTCATGAGACACCAGAACCCCGCGCCGGCAAACCAGTCCCCCCTACCCGAGCTCTCCAACATCGTCGTGCCGTTGCTCAAGGGCGTGCTCTACCAGGAAGACCAGGCCTCCCAGTGGAGCAGCCTGCTCGACGTTCAGGCCCACGTCCGCACCTATGTGGCCGTGTTGGGCCTGGAACTGGTCCTCGACGAGGCCGAGGGCTACGCCTTCCTGCGCGCCCGGCCCGAGAGCGAAGACGAGCCCAGCGGACCGCGCCTCGTCGCCCGCCGCCAGCTCTCCTACCCCGTCAGCCTGCTGCTGGCCCTGCTGCGCAAGAAACTGGCCGAGCACGACGCCGGTGGCGGTGACACCCGCCTGATCCTCAGCCGCGACCAAATTGTCGAGCTGATTCGCATCTTTCTGCCCGCCGGCAGCAACGAGGTCAAGCTGATCGACCAGATCGACACCACCCTCAACAAGATCCAAGAGCTCGGCTTCGTGCGCCGCCTGCGCGGCCAGGCCCAGATCTTCGAGGTGCGCCGCATCCTCAAGGCCTTTGTCGACGCTCAGTGGCTCGCCGACTTCGCCCCCCGCCTCGCCGAGTATCGCCAGCTCGGTGGCCAGGCCGCGGAGGGCGCCGATGAGTGAGGAACTCGAGCTCTCTTTCATCGACGACGACCAGCTGGCCGGCTTCCGCCTGCACCGCCTCGAGGTCCTCAACTGGGGCACCTTTGACCGCAAGGTCTGGAGTTTCCGGCTCGACGGCAAAAACGGCCTGCTGACCGGCGATATCGGCTCCGGCAAGTCGACCCTCGTCGACGCCGTCACCACCCTGCTCGTGCCCAGCCACCGCATCGCCTACAACAAGGCCGCCGGCGCCGACAGTCGCGAGCGCAGTCTGCGCTCCTACGTTCTCGGCTTCTACAAGTCCGAGCGCCAGGAAACCCTGGGCAATGCCAAGCCCGTCGCCCTGCGCGATTTTAACAGCTACTCCGCGATCCTTGGCGTCTTCCACAACGCCGGTTTCGACAAGACCGTGACCCTCGCCCAGGTTTTCTATATCAAGGACCCCGCCGGCCAGCCCGCCCGCCTCTACGCCGCCTGCGAGCGCGAGCTTTCGATCGCCGCCGACTTCTCCAATTTTGGCACCGAGCTGAACGGCCTGCGCAAGCTGCTGCGCAAGAAGGAGGTCGAGCTCTTCGACAGCTTCCCGCCCTATGGCTCCTGGTTCCGCCGGCGCTTCGGCATCGACAACGAACAAGCGCTGGAGCTGTTCCATCAAACCGTCTCGCTCAAATCCGTCGGCAACCTCACCGACTTCGTGCGCAGCCACATGCTCGAGCCGTTCCAAGTCGCCGACCGCATCACCGCCCTGATCCAGCACTTCGACGACCTCAACCGCGCCCACGAGGCCGTGCTCAAGGCCAAGCGCCAAGTTGAGCAGCTGGAGCCGCTCGTCGCCGACTGGGGGCGCTACCGCGAGCTCCTCGACGAGGCCGAACAACTGCGCGCTTGCCGCGAGGCCTTGCGGCCGTACTTTGCCTCGCTCAAGCGGGCCCTCTTGGAAAAGCGCCTGACCGACCTGGACGAGGAGCTGACTCGTCACCAGGCGGTCATCGCCCGCCTCACCGAAAAGCGGCGGGAGCAGCAAAACCACGAGCGCGAACTGCGCCGCAACATCGCCGAGAGCGGCGGCGACCGCTTGGAGACCCTGGCGGCCGAGATCACCGCCAAGCAGGAGGAGCGCAGCCGTCGTCAGGCCCGCGCCAACCGCTACGAGCAGCTGCTGCGCGCCCTGGGCGAGGCGCCCGCCACCGGCCTCGACAGCTTCCTGGCCCAGCGCACCCAGATCACGAACTGGCGCGAGAGCGCCCGCGACGAGGAAGCGACCGTTCAGAACGACCTGACCCAGCTGGGCGTCGCCATCGCTCAGGGCCGTGCCGAGCACGCCCAGCTGAGCGCCGAGCTGGACAGCCTCAGGGCTCGCCGCAGCAATATCGACGCCGCTCAGGTTCGTCTGCGCCTTGAGCTCTGCAAGGCGCTCGGCCTGGCTGAGGACGAGCTGCCGTTTGTCGGCGAACTGCTGCGCATCCGCGACGAGGAGCGCGACTGGGAGGGCGCCATCGAGCGCCTGCTGCGCAACTTCGGCCTTTCGCTGTTGATCCCCGACCGCGACTATGCCAGAGTCGCCGACTGGGTCGACCGCACCAACCTGCGCGGCCGTCTCGTCTACTTTCGCGTGCGCGAGCACGTCCGCAGCGAGCAGCGCTCGCTCCACCCCGACTCGCTGGTGCGCAAGCTGCTCATCAAGCCCGATACCGGTTTCTATCCCTGGCTGGAACGCGAACTAGCCCAGCGCTTCAACCTGGCATGTTGCGCCAACGCCGAACAGTTCCGCCGCGAGACCCACGCCGTCACCCGTGCCGGCCAGGTCAAGGCACCTGGCGAGCGCCACGAAAAGGACGACCGCCACCGTCTCGACGATCGCGCCCGCTACGTACTGGGTTGGACCAACGCCGAGAAGATCGCCGCGCTCGAGCACAAGGCGCGCCGCGCCGAGGCCGAGTTGGTCGAGCAGGCCGGCCGCTACGCCGCTTTGCAGAAGCGCCAGTCGGCCCTGCGTGAACGCCTTGCCAATCTCGCTAAACTGGACGAGTATCAGGATTTCCGCGACCTCGACTGGCAGCCGCTGGCCGTCGAGATCGCCCGCCTCGAGGACGAGCGCCGCGCGCTTGAGGCCGCTTCCGACCTGCTCAAGGCCCTGGCTCAGCAGCTGGCCTCGCTGGAGCTCGAGCTGCAGGAGACCGAGCGCCAATTGGACGAGCGTAAGGACAAGCGCTCCAAGACCGAGGAGAAGATCCGCGTCGCCACCGAGCTCAAGCAGCAGGCCGTGGCACTGCTCGCCGAGCTGGCCGAGGAGGTCCTGGCGCGCTTCCCCCGGCTCGAGGCCATGCGCCAAGAACTTGGCGGCGCTGCGCTGATGGTCGAGTCCTGCGATGCCCGCGAGCGCGAGCTGCGCGATTGGCTGCAGCGCCGCATCGACGCCGAGGACCACAAGCTCGACCGCCTGCGCGAGCGCATCATCCGCGCCATGGCCGAGTATAAGAAGGAATGGGTGCTGGAAACGCGCGAGGTGGACGTGGCCCTGGCGGCCGCGCCCGAGTACGCCCGCATGCTCGACCAATTGCGCGCCGACGATCTGCCGCGCTTTGAGAGTCGCTTCAAGGACCTGCTCAACGAGAACACCATCCGCGAGGTTGCCAACTTTCAGTCACAGTTGGCGCGCGAGCGCGAGACCATCAAGGAGCGCATCGCCCAGATCAACGAGTCCCTGACCCAGATCGACTACAACCCCGGCCGTTTCATCAGCCTCGAGGCCCAGATGAACCTGGATCTCGAGATCCGCGAGTTCCAGAACGAATTGCGCGCCTGCACCGAGGGCGCCCTGACCGGCTCCGAGGACGCGCTCTATTCCGAGAGCAAGTTCCTGCAGGTCAAGCGCATCATCGAACGCTTCCGCGGCCGCGACGAGCAGGCCGACCTCGACCGCCGTTGGACCGCCAAGGTCACCGATGTGCGCAACTGGTTCGTCTTCGCCGCCAGCGAGCGCTGGCGCGAGGATGGCAGCGAGCACGAACACTACGCCGATTCGGGCGGCAAGTCCGGTGGCCAAAAGGAGAAGCTGGCCTACACCGTGCTCGCTGCCAGCCTGGCCTACCAGTTCGGCCTGGAATGGGGCGCAGTGCGCTCGCGCTCGTTCCGCTTCGTCGTCATCGACGAGGCCTTTGGTCGCGGCTCCGACGAGTCGGCCCACTACGGCCTGCGGCTGTTCGCCCAGCTCAACCTGCAATTGCTGATCGTGACCCCGCTGCAAAAGATCCACATCATCGAGCCCCACGTCGCTTCCGTCGGTTTCGTCTACAACGCCGATGGCCGCGAGTCCGTCTTGCGCACCTTGACGATCGAGGAGTACCGCGACGAGAAGCGGAGGCTGCAGTCATGAGCTGGACCGGCCCGGCCGAGCTCGAGGCCCAGGTCCGCAAGCTCTGGGACCGCGGCCAGATCCTGGCCGCGCTCTGTGAGGAGCAGCCGTTGTTTCCGCGCACCCTGACCCTGAAAGGGCCCAGCAGCCGCGAACTCAGCGAGCGCTTCGCCGAGGTGCGCACCTGGATCGCCGGCCTGACCAAGGCCGAGGGTCCCTACCGCCTCGAGTGGCGCTCCGTCAACCACCGGGTGATTGGCCTCAACGAGGTGCCCGCCGCCGCCTGGATCGATAGCCTCGACCAGGCGCTGGCGCTGATCGGCAAGCGCGCCGCGGCAAAGCGTTTCGCGACAGTGCTGGAACAGACCCGCGCCCAGCAAGCTGAGCTCCTGCCCTGGCTCGCGCGCCGCGCCCTGCGCGCCCTGGAGCTGGCCGACGACTGGCCGCAGCTGCTAGCCGTGGTCGGCTGGCTGCGGGCGAACCCCCGGCCCGCCGTCTACCTGCGTCAGATCGACCTGCCAGGCGTGCACACCAAGCTGATTGAACAGCATCGCGGCGTGCTCCAGGAGCTGCTGGACCAGGTCCTACCGCCTGAGGTCATCGATGCCAGCGCCAGTGGCGCCGCTGGTTTCTGCCGCCGCTACGGCTTTCGCGATAAACCGACCCGAGTGCGCTTCCGCCTGCTCGACCCAGAAGCGCGGCTGCTTCCCGGCGTTCGGGACCAGGACCTGACCGTCAGCCAGGAGGCGTTCGCCGAGCTGAACCCCCAGGTCAGCCGCGTCTTCATCACCGAGAACGAAGTCAACTTCCTGGCCTTTCCCCCCATGAAGGACGCCCTGGTCATCTTTGGCGCCGGCTACGGTTTCTCGCAGCTCGCCGCGGCACCCTGGCTGCACCGCGCCCAGGTCCACTATTGGGGCGACATCGACACCCACGGCTTCGCGATCCTCGACCAGCTGCGCATCAGCTTCCCTCACGCGCAGTCGCTGTTGATGGACGAAGCCACCTTGCTGGCCCACCGCCGTCACTGGGTCCGGGAACCCAGCCCGGAACACGCCGACCTGCCCCGCCTGACCGCAGCCGAAAGTCAGCTCTACGAGGGCCTGCGCAGCAACCGCTGGGCCGATCACCTACGCCTGGAACAGGAGCGCATCAGCTTCGAGGCTTTGCAAGGGGCTAGCCCCAAGACGCAAGACGCATAACCTCGCGCCGGCGGGGAACAACGGAGTTGAATTCGGAGAAGCAGACCAGAGCGCGTTTAGATCATGCGTACGCCTGACGGACCCTGACGGACCATAAACGCCTTGCGCTTTTTCTTGATTCTTACTAAATTGAGTCGTTGCGGAGATATATCAAATGAGGAACTACAATGGAACATAATCTTTTTTCACCCCCTGAGGTGAGACACACCAACGCTGAGGCTGATTCAAGACAAACCTACCCGGAAGCAAAGAATGGAAAGCGATTTCTTAACTTTCTGATTGACCTGGTGGTGATTTTCATTTTTCAGATGATCGTCGGCGCCATCTTCGGCGTCCTCCTGGTTGTCCAGGGGAGAGAAGCAGAGCTGGAGACCATGACCCTGGAGTTTACCTTGATCAACGTGGTGGTCTGGCTTCTTTATTACGGCCTGATGGAAGGCCTATTCGGCCTCACCATCGGAAAATTGATCACAGGCACACGGGTTGTGGATAACTATACTCACGAAAGGCCCTCATTTCCCAGGGTGATGCTTCGCACTCTATGTCGTGTCATCCCGTTTGAACATTTTTCCTATTTTGGCAACAAGCCTGGCGGTTGGCATGACCACCTCAGTAAAACCCGCACCATCGACATTCGCGCCACGCCACTCCTCGTGGCGGAATACGAGGAAATGAGGGACCTTCCCATCTAGCAGGCCCAAAGGTGCCTGTTTTCCCACTAACCACCTTTTGCCTATTTCGAGAGGCGGCCTTCGATGCCGCCTCTCGCATCTCAAGATCACCCCCAAGGGTGTATGGGGATGGACGTGCACCAGCTTCGTCCCTCAAGACCCATTGCCGCTTGGGTTGCATCTGCTCGGGCGCTGAGGCGGAAGCCGCCGGGACCCCGCGAGTTCGAGCGAATCGTCGCGCTATACCAGAACCTGCCGCCCGAGCGATGGGATCTTCACTGCGGCGAATCCTTGGAACGGCTGGATGCGTTCGCGGAGCTGGACCGATCGCGGGGTCGATGGCACCAAAGCCGCAAAGGTAACCCTAAGCTGAACCCACTGGAGCGCAAGATGCAATCTTGCGTGGCTCCTCACGCGAAGTCGCGAACCGGTGGCTCAGATCGTCGAGGGACTTGCTTTGGGTCGGCGTTTGGCGTTGACGGTCATTTCGATCTTGGCCAGTTTTTTGTGAAGCGGTGCGCAGGCTTTAGCATAGTAAGCATGGTCAATTTTTCCCTCTTTGAGCATGCGGTCAAGGGTATTGAGCTCGCCTTGAATGAGTCCTATCGAAAGACCCCGTTTTTCGCCTCGTTTTTCACCGCGTTCTTCGCCGATAATGGTGTAGTATTCATCAATCGTATTGCCCATCCATTTCATGTCGACCTCCCGCTTGATGGCTTCGATATGTTCGGGTTCCAGATTGGCATAAGCAGCGACGAAGCGCTCGGCAGCCGCCTTTTGGGTCTTTGTCAGGTGTTCGTTGTGGTCGCGCAAAAAACCGTAGATGTCGCTGACCAGCTCTTTGGGGTTGTCGGTCCCGCCATCCGCTTTGAGAGCGAACAACTTGGCCAAGAGCGAGTGCCTGCGTATCAGATCCTCGCTCTTGCAGTCCTTGAGTCGGATTATATCACAGGGAATCTGGGTGAAACCCTCGACGCTGTGAAAGGTCAGGGGAAAACGGTCCTCGAGCGGCGTGGTCCAGACGGTGTCATCGGTGAACAGCAACAGCGGCCAGACCGGCAAGTCGGTGACCAGGCAAGCGCTCAGCACGTAGTGGCGGATCTGGTCGAGGGCCATGATCCTGCGGCTCTTGAGTTCGATCAGAATCATGGTATGCCAGTACTTGCCCTCGATCATGAGCTCGGCCATGATCAGCAGGTCGGCCTCGTAGCTGGGACCTGCGGAACCGAGGCGGTGGAAGAACTCTTTGTCCATCAGCCGGTGTTTCTGGATCCTGATGCCGGGAAAGAAGAGTAGAAAAAACTCGTCCAGAAAGGCGGTGATCACCCATTTGAACAGGCGATCATGAGAAACGGCGCGTTTCGGCAAAGGCTACCTCTCGCGGCTCGGCAGTACAGGGACAGCCCCGAGCATATAATAGATGGCCTGGGGTTTCAAGTCTTAGGTCGGGTCTGAAATCGGTAGCCAAAGCGCCAGAACTCGCGGCGCCCTGACGAAATAGGTCACAAATAATGGCAGCGCGCAATGCGCCCTGACGAAATAGGTCACAAATCATGGCAGGGCGCAATGCGCCCTGACGAAATAGGTCATAAATAATGGCAGCGCGCAATGCGCCCTGACGAAATAGGTCACAAATAATGGCAGAGCGCAATGCGCCCTGACGAAATAGGTCACGAATAATGGCAGAGCGCAATGCGCCCTGACGAAATAGGTCACGAATAATGGCAGAGCGCGCGGTGCACTGACAGGATCGGCAACGAATAATGGCAATGCGTGCGGCCCCGAGGCGAAATAGGGGCCGTGGCTACAGGTGCACGTTCATCCAGCGGGCCATTAGGGGGGCGCGCAGGCGGAAATGGGGACCGCTCTGTACGATCAGCTGGCTGCGCAGCAAGGCGCGCTGGATCTGGCGGTCCGGGTGCGGCGGTTGTTCGGGGTGGATGAGGAAGCCTTCCAGGTATTGGCGCTGGGGTTCGCTGGTTTCGACCACGATCAGCTCGCGCAGGAAGTTGTGCGCTGACTTGGCGGTGTCTTCAAGGGCCTGGTCCAGCATGGCACCGGTGGTTTGGGTGAGGCCTTGCTCGTTGGCCTGGTCCACTAGTTTCTGGGCGACCATTTGCACTAGGTAGGGCCAGCCTCCGGTTTCCGTCTGGATCCGGGCGATGTGGCCATTCTCCCAGAAGTCAGGGAGGCGGGGGCGGTCCTCGCGCTTGCCAAAATGGGGTGAGCGGGAGAAGGGGTCGGTGAGCAGGAGCTGGGTTTCGTCTAGGGCGAAGAACGGCACTTCCAGGGTCTCGCAAGCAATTAAGTGGCTGGTCCAGGGGGCCTGGAGCTCCTCAATGCGGTGGTTGCCGGCGAACAGCCAGGTGATCTGGCGGTGTTGCTGGATTGAGATGCGCAGGGTATCCAGGAGCTCGGTGGGGAACACCCCTTCGGTCAGCTTCCTGTCGATCTTCTCGTACTCGTCGACCAGGATCAGCAGGCGGTGTTTGCTGCCGAGTGCCTGGTTCCATTGGTTCAGCAGCTGCGACAGGCCGGCGAGGTCGCGGGTCGGCGCCGCGATGGCGGCTAGCAGGGGGGAAAGTTGGCCCTGGCGATGGAGGCTAGAGACGAAGCTGGGAAAGTCGGCGAAAAAGCTGGGCTCTTGCATGGAGAAGGGCAGGGTCAGGGTTGTGTCGGGCAGGAAGTGGGGGAGGTTGTGCAGCAGGGTCGTCTTGCCGACGCGACGGCGGCCGTAGAGCACCAGGCCGGGGCAGCCATTTGGCTGGCTGAGTTGGCCTTCGAGCTGGCCAAACAGGCCCAGGCGGTGGAGGAAGGCGTCGCTATCGGCGTCCAGTTGTTCACCGGCCCGGAAGACGGCGGGGATGACGTCGCTCGCGCTATGCTGGTGGGGGCGTAGTGCTACGGCCAGGACGCGCCAGGCGCGGGCAGCGGCGGCGCATTCACTAGGCAGGGGATGTTGCATGCCTTTGAGGGTGATTTCGAAGTTGTTGAGTTTCTCCATCAGCAGGTCATAGTGAAGCTGACGTGCGTAGGCACGCGTGGCTGTTTCCACCAGGCTGGCCTGGAGGGCAATGGCGGCAGCCAACGCTCGGACTTTTGGGGTTTCGGCCCTAAAGCCCTGATTGCCTTCGGGCAAGTCCAGGCTTAATTGGGCGAGGCGGTCGAGGCTGGTGGCTTCGCGTAGTTGCACGGCGGTCAGGGCAATCAGGCCCTCTTCGGTTTGGTTAGGGTATGTGGCAATGCGCGCGATTTCATGTCGACCAAAGGCTGGCTCCTGTGCCCATAAGTCGAGGAGGATGTCCGACAGCCCGTGGAAACGGAGGGCGCAGCAGTCGTCCCAGGCGATGGGGTGAAAGCGGTAGAAGGCAGTTCGCCACCAGGGCGAAAGGCGATAGAGAAGGTGGACGAGTTGATAGTATCCGCGGGTAAGCGTTAATGGCGCGGCGATGCCGTAGGCGATGCCGAAGGCGATGCCTAAGGCGATGCCGCCGCCGATGCCGAAGGTGGTGCCTCCGGCGATGCCTCCGGCGATACCTCTGGCGATTCCTAAGGCGATGCCTCTGATGATGCCGAAGACGATGCCTATGGCGATACCTAAGCTGATGCCCAAGGCGATGCCTTCGGCGATGACTCCTGCGATGCCAAAGGCGATGCCAAAGGCGATGCCAAAGGCGATGCCTAAGGCGATTCCTCCGGCGATGCCTCCGGCGATGCCTCTGGCGATGCCTCTGGCGATGGCTACGGCGAAGGCTAAGGCGATGCCTCCGGCGATGCCTATGGCGATGTACTGGTAAGTGTAACTCATTGTCATTTCAAGGAAGGTCACGCCTAGGGGCATTAATCCAAGGGCGTCAATGAGGGGGAGGATCAGGATGCCCCAAGGTAGCGCATGGAGCTGCATGCCAAGTCCAATACCTAACTGCTCTTTCTTCTCCAGGCTAGATAACTGCTGCTGGAATTGAAACGGCTTGCGATAGAGGAAAAACAGCAGCCGCAAAGCACCCAAATGGTCCCACAGACGCCAGGTGGCGAGTTGGGGATCGGGAATCAGCGCAACCATAAGGTCTTGAAGTCGGCTGTTGAGAGGCCGTAGGTTGCAGTCATCCAGGGCCCGACTTCTTGGCGGGAGGTGAGCAGCAGGACCAGCTTTTGGGGTCCTGGTTGCCCAAAGGGCGGGGTGGTCAAGTTGCGTATCGCCGAAAAGAAGTCGCGGCCGAACAGGTGCTGTCCTGGGGACTCCTGTGCTCTGGCCATGGCGTTGTCGAAATGGAGCCAGATTTGGTAGCTGGGCTTGGAATTTGCCCGCATCAACTGGGACAAGACCATCAAGGCTTGCTGTGCCTGGATAACAGGGGCGTTGAGTCTTGCGGCCGCAAGGATGGCCTGGGCGGCACCTTCGATGGTCGTGGTCTGACCGTCGTCGAAGTCAACACAGCCAAGGGCCAGCTGGGTTTCGCGCAGCAGCGAGTCCAACATGAGCTGGCGGGCCTTTCGGTCTGAGGCGATCAGATTAACCGATTCACGATCGCTGAGGTGAGCCAGGATGCCCTTGCGGGTCGTGATCCAGGTGTGGAGCGAGACTGGCCAGTTGATTTCGAAGGTTCTGGCGAACAAATCCCATTGGCCTGCCTGATCGGGTATTGTGAAATCTAGGTAGAGCGGGTTGTTGAATTCGGTAGGGACATCGCAGGGTGCCAGCTTGGCGATCGTCAGCTTGCGTCCAAGTGCGCAGCTCATTTCGTACCAGCAGTTTTTGCTAGCGAGGTAATCGGGGCTCAGCAGTAGTAGTTGATGATCGGCTTGGTCTTGGAGGTTGTTGATTTGGGTCAGCAGCCGTTCGTCGGCGGTGAAGCGACGACGGTCGATGAGCGCCTCGTGACCGGAGGCATCGAGGATTGGCAGGAGGGTGTCTTGGACCCATGCGGCCTGTTTGTGGCAGTAACTGATAAAGATTTTCAAAGAAGCCTGCTCGCAGAAGGGAATTCTGATATTTTAGGCGTATCGGCCAAGAGCTGTGGTAAATTGAGCGCGTTTAAATAGGTTTTTGGGTTGACTAGCCACAATGATGTTAAGTTTAGAAGCTTTTACCACAAAATATATTGGGGCATGAAAAGGAGCCACCTGCTTTTCCGTGTGCTCCGTGCTTTCCGTGGTTAAAATCCTCCTTTCTGTACGGGCACTGCGAGGTTCCGTCTCTTTTTTAACCACGGAAATCACTGAATACACGGAAGGGAACTCAGAAGCGACGCGGTCAGTCTTGACTAGCCAGATCTAGGCAAAAAGGTCGTCCCCATTCGACGTTTGGCAAAAAACAGAATCATATCAGAGGGACGCTCCCGGAGTTACGCTCTACTGAAAAGTCCGCTTTAATATGCACCCGCCGCCCTGCGCAAGATTGCATCTTGCGCTGTTTACAAGATACAATCAGCATCAAGGTTGGGC
>CAYRFM010000058.1:0-6933 GCA_964423555.1 uncultured Holophagae bacterium
CCCTGCGACCAGGGTAAGTCGGCGGGTCATCACCAGCCTGACAAAGTCGTACTAGCCAATAAGGTCACCCCCAACCGAGGCTTCGCGGAAACTGGATTCATTTCACGGGGACGCTGATGGGATTGCAGCCAATTTGCAACACCTCTTTAATCTTCAGGTGCTGTCCGGCGCAAGATTGCATCTTGCGCTACAGCAGGCCGACCTGGCGGTCGGCCCCACACGGTTTAGGGCACGAAGTCGACGGTGGTCGATTTGGTGGCGCCGCCGATTTGGTCTTGGAGGGTGAAGACCAGGCGCTGTTTGCGTTTGGCGACGAGGATCTGGGCGTCGTAACTGGTCACCGCGCCTTGGGGTGGGCGCGGCCCCTTGATTTCGATCGGTGCCCGCACCATTTCCGACTGGTGGCCGTTTTTGTCTTCGGCCGCAACCCGCAGGATCAGCTTGACGGCAACCTGATCGCCGACCGCCTCCATGCCGGTCCAATCCAAGGGGATCTGGACGGTGACCGGCACGATCAGCTGGCCAAACTTGTGCCGCTGTGGCGTGCCCAAGGTGACGTCTAGGTCATCGGCGGAGAAACCCGTCAGCAAGACGGCCCGCGCGCTCAAGTCGGCCTGTTCCTGGGCGGTGGTAGCGCGGAAGTCCTGGCGATGGCGCACTTTGTAGTCGGTACCTGGGATTCGGACCTCGATCTGGTGGCGCTCGCCGCGGGTCAGCTCGGAGGTGATGAAGCCCAAAGTGTAATAGCCTTGCTGGTCGGCGGCGACCTGGGAGAACGGCAGCTCCTTGAATTGGGCCTTGTTGACGACGGCGCCGCCGGTCTCGTTGGCCAGGAAGCGCATGCCGTCGTAGCTGATGGCGAAGTCCGAGCCGCGGTTGAGGTCGGAGTTCTCGAGCGTGTCGCCGACCTGACCCAGCAGCAATGGGTAAATCGTATAACCGAGCAAGTTGGCGGCATCCGAGACGGGCCGCAGCAGGTGGTAGCGGTCGCCCTGGTTAGGCGCGATGCGGTTGCTGAGGTTGAACAGGTTGCCGATATCGTAGGGCCAACCGGAACTGACCAGCAGCAGCGATTTGCGGCCGTCGACGCCACTGAAGCTGCGCATGGCGACTTCGACGACCTTGGCGCTGTCCTCGATCTGGGTCGTCAGGACCTCGCCCTTTCTTTGCAGCGAGCGCTCGTCCTGACGTCCGGTAAAGTCGTGGTGGTTTGGGTCGCCGGGTCGGAAAATGGGCGCCACGCTGTCGACATGGTTGTGGTCGACCTGGGCCTGGCGCAGCTGCTCGCCAGGCGTAAGTCCAGCGGCTGACTCGATGATGTCGCGCAGCTGGATCTTGTTGCTACTCCAGACGGAGAGCAGTTCCAAGCCCTTGCCGCGGTAGCGCACGATGGCCATGCGATCGTTGGGCCGCATGCTGTCGAGATCCTCGATCAGGCGCTTAAACAGCCTGGCCCGGTAGGCGCGCTGGGTGAACCAATCGTCGATGAAAACCAAATAGTTGCGAGGCATGTCGCCCTCATCAATGACGTGGGCGGCAGTGGCAGCGGACGGATCGGACTGACCGCGGATCTCCATAAAATAGCTCAGCGGTTGTTCCTGTTTGTCGACGTAAAGGCGAAAGGCGTCCTTGGGCAGGTTGGCGACGCGCTGACCCTTGGCGTCGGTCACGACGACTTCGACCGCGGCAGCGGAAACAGTGAAGGATTCAGCAATATCCAACTGTTTGTCCACGTCGTTCTGGGCAGCCAACGGGGCTAGACAAAGGCAGACGATGGTGATCAGGGAAAAAATTTTCATGGCAATCTCCGGTATTCCTAATAGCACAGAGGCGGAACCTTGGCGCCAATGCCAAGGCAACATTGGGGCCAAACAAGAGACAAGATGCAAGACTCAAGCTTCAAGAGGGTTACATTTCTTACACACAGTCTCGCGCGGAACCTGGCACCCGTGCAGGGGACAGAGTCGTCCTATCCAAGGGACAGGCTCAGGCGGGGCGATCAAAGGTTTTCGATGAAATAGCGGGCCATGGCGGTGTGGAGGTGGCGCGAGGTGTTGCCGCCCTGAATGCGATGGTTGCGGTTGGGGTACATCAGCATGTCGAAGCGCTTGTTCTCGGCGATCAGTTTCTCGATGATCTGCCAGGTGTTGCCGGGATGAACATTGTCGTCGCCGGTACCGTGGACGAGCAACAGGCGGCCCTTGAGTTGGTCGGTGGTGCGCAACACGTCGGCGGCGTCGTAACCGGCACGGTTCTCGTCGGGCAGGCCCATGTAGCGTTCGGTCCAGATGCTGTCGTAGTTGCGGAAATCGCCGACGGAGGCCACGGCCACACCAACCTTGAAGACGTCGGCACCGCGGGTCAGCATCAGGCAGGTCAAGTAGCCGCCACCGCTCCAACCCCAGAAGCCCAAGCGACTGGCGTCGACGTAGGGCAGCGAGGCCAGGAAGCGGGCACCCTCGAGCTGGTCGGCCACGGCCCATTTGGAGATGTCGCCGTAGACCAGGTTCTTGAAGGCTTTGCCGCGTCCACCGGTACCGCGGTTGTCGACACAGAAGACGAGGTAGCCCTGTTCGGTCAGGTACTGGTGCCAGAGCTGGCGCTGCAGCGAGCGGAAGGGCTCGCCGGTGCCCCAGCGGTTGACGACCATCTGCGAGCCCGGTCCGCCGTAGCCGAAGACGACGACGGGGTACTTGCGCGTCGGATCGAAATCGGAAGGTTTCATCAGGTAGGCGTTGAGCGATTGGCCGTCCTGGGCCTGGAAACTCAGGAACTCGGGGTAAACCATGGCGAAGTGGGCGAGTGCGGCAATCGGGTTGGCTTCGAGGGTCCGCAGGGCCTTGCCGTCGGCGCGGTAGAGCTCGACGTGGGTCGGTCGCCGCACGGAGGAGGCATAGTCGACGTAGTGGGCGAAGTCGGGCGAGAAGACGGCGCGATGCCATTCGCCTGGCGCGGATAGGCGGGTCGGCTCACCGCCTTCGAGGCCGACCTTGAACAGGCCTTGTTCCAAGGCACCGTCGCGAAGCGCGGCAAAGTAGACTTGGCCGTGGAGCTTGTCGACACCCAGCACCTCACTGACCTCCCAATCGCCTTGGGTCAGCTGCGTTGTTTTGCCGTCGAGGTCGCTGAGGTAGACATGGCGCCAGCCCGTCCGTTCGGAGGTCCAGACGAAGCGGGCGTCGCCGGCTAGAAAGTAGGTGTTGTCGGTGACCGAGACCCAGGTGGGCGAGATGTCCTCGACGACTTTGCGGGTGGTGCCGGTGGCGGCATCGGCGAGGAGGAACTCGAGATGGTTCTGATGGCGGTTGAGGCGCTGGACCATGAGCTGGCCAGGTTTGCCGCTCCAGTCGATGCGGGGGACATAAATATCGGTCTCGGCGCCCAGGTCGACCCAGGTGGTGGTGCCATCGGCGAGGTTGGCGATGCCGATCTTGACGATGCTGTTGCGCTCGCCGACCTTGGGATACTTGAGGCTGAAAGGTTCGGGATAGGCGGGCAGCTCGTCGAGCAGGGTCACGCTCTTGACGCGGGTCTGGTCGGAGAACCAAAAGGCGATGCGGTCACCCTCGGGCGACCAGCGAAAGGCGTCGGCGCGCTCGAACTCCTCTTCGTAGACCCAATCGAAGACGCCGTTGAGGACGTCCGCCGAACCGTCGTGGGTCAGGGCGCGAGGGGTGCCGCCGGCGACATCGGCGACGTAGAGGTTGTTGCCTTTGACGTAGGCCACGCGCTTGCCGTCGGGCGAGAGCACGGCGTTCTGAAGGTCGGGGTCGCCGCCGGCCAGCGGCTGAAGTTGTTTGGTCGAGACCCGGTACAGGTAGTAGGGTGCGGAGAAGGAATGGCGCCAGATCTGCTTGCGCTTGCCGCAGAGGAGCAGGACATCGGCGTCGCCGGTGGTCTGGAAGGCGCTGCGTTCGACGGGTTTGCCGTCGAGCAGCAGATCCTCGTCGCGCAGGACCGCGCGCTCCTTGCCGCTGACAACGTCGTGCAGCCAGACCTCAGTGCCGCCCTTGCCGCCGGAACGGGTGAAGACGAAGGCCTTGCCGTCTGGCAGCCACTGCAGGTCGTCAATGCCGTTGCCGCGGAACTGGTCGCTGGCAAAGATATCGTCCATGGTCAGTTTGCGCGCTTCCTGAGCCAAAGCTCCCCCCACAACACCCCACAGGGCAAAAATGAGCATTGATTGAGACATGTCCCCTCCCCAACTATTGGATCCTGTCATTATATAGGAGCTAATCCTGCACTGTCCCTGTCTAGTGTGGAAATCATCCAGATAAGTACCCAGCCTGCCAGCGACAGCCCTTCGCATGGAGCAAGACTCTGTGGCGCCAGCCGCCAAGATGGTACTCATTGTGGATTACCTCGAGGCCACCGACCTGCCAGTTGCGGTCGTTCACGGATCGGCATTTCAGCTGGAACCTCAACGAAATTAGTGACATGAAGGGAATGATGAAAGTTCCTTGACCCAAAAGTGTTTCAACCTGCGCTATGGTATACGGTGGTAGAAAAGGCGGGGGCGGTCCTCGGCACAGCACAGATGGGGCTTGCGTTGGTCCGTAAATTGCTTCCACTACGCTAACACGGGCATGAATGGGAAGAGGCACCTTCCTTGGCCCGAAACCGCTTGCGCTAGGGTATCTAGTGGCAGCGAAAAACGTTGGAGACAAGTGAATGAAGCGCGCGATTCAGATGATGATTTTATGTTCGGCACTGATGGTATGGGCAGAGAATGACCCGCTAGAGCTCG
Organism: uncultured Holophagae bacterium; assembly: GCA_964423555.1. Taxonomy (GTDB): domain Bacteria; phylum Acidobacteriota; class Holophagae; order Acanthopleuribacterales; family Acanthopleuribacteraceae; genus CAYRFM01. Next base: position 4,748 of record CAYRFM010000058.1, read on the forward strand.
CGGTGATCAACCATGACCTGGACCGGATCAAGCAATATATTGACCTTGGCATCGCAATGGATAACCCGAACCTAGACCAGAGGACGCCCCTGATGCTCGCCGCCCAAATGGGCTTCGCCGACATTGCGGACCTCTTGCTGCAGCATGGTGCCAATCCCATGTCTAAGGACGCATTTGGCAATACGGTCTTTCACTTTGCAGCCGAAGGTGGCTCTCTCGAGCTCATGAAGCAATTGAAGACGCTCGCATGCCCCCTCAACGAGGAGAACAAGTACATGGAGACACCCTACTTGGCAGCTATTGGCGCTGATCAAGTGGAGGCGTTACGTCTATTGGAGTCATGGGGTTGCCGGCCTGAACAACTATACGTGTGGCAAGGTACGCCGCTTCACTATGCCGCGAGCCACGGTGCCGTGGCAGCCATTGAATACCTTTGCGGCCAGGGCATGGCCGTTGACAGCCTGACCGAGAATGGTCAAACACCGCTCACAAAGGCGGTACTCGGAATGCAGGTCAACGCGGTCAGCACCCTGATGCGTTTGGGCGCAAACCCGCTGATCAAGGATAAGACGCTCCTTACAGCACAAAGCTATGCGAGTTATGTGAGAAACCGCGAAATTTACAAACTGGTGCGGAACCGCGGCTGGCGGGGCGATGCGTTTTTTGAGGCGGTGCGTACGGGCAAGCTCGATCAGGTCATGCACCTGCTTCCAAAAGGCAAGGCGATCGAAAAGACCAATCCAGACGGTGAGACAGCACTCTTTGTAGCGGCAACAGAAGGCCAGGCCGAAATCCTTCAGGTTCTGTTGGAACATGGGGCCAACGGTGCAGCGATGAGCCAGTATCAATGGACGCCGCTCTATGCCGCCGCTTTTCGGGGAAATCTCGCGTGTGTCGAACGCTTACTGGCGAAGGGCGTCAACCCTAACCAGGCATTGCCAGGGGGTGATACAGCCTTGGGCGCGGCCCTTTCTCGAGAACATCTTGAGGTTGCCGCCCTATTGGTCGCAAAGGGCGCCTCCCTTCCGGACTACATGACCGACATCGACCGAACACGGCAAATCGCGGCACCCCTTTCCGAGCTCAAGGAGCTTCGTCAACAAGCCTTGGCCGCGGGCGAATTTGAAGCGCCCCAGGTACCTTTCTGGATCAACCAGTCCTTAGAATATGAACCCGATTGCGCACGGGCAGGAGAAATTGTGGTGCCCATCATTACCGAGAAAGCAACTCCGGAATATCCGGAAAATGCGAGCAAGATTCGGCTCCAGGGTTATATCATCCTGGAGGTAATACTGGGTAGCGATGGTAGCATTTCCAATATAAAAGTACTCAAGTCCATGGGGTGGGGCCACGGTTTCGAGATTTCAGCCATGAATGCGGTCAGTCGCTTTGTCTTCATTCCTGGTAGCCACGGAGGAAAACCTGCCAACGTGCGCATGAATCTCAGGATCGACTTTGTGCTTGCCTGAAGCGCCTCCATTGGCGGCATGATCAAGGGGAGCGGTGGAACTCAGGAAAGCGCTGTTATGGTTGGTGGAACACCACACGATATGGCGTAACTTAGAACAGTTGCGCACTGGCAGCGCCACGACCGCTCCCCTGTTCCAGCTCGGTCTTCCCGACGACCCAAATCGAAGCGGCCGAGGGCCAGCAGCGTGCACTAGAGGATCCAGCACGGTCGTGACTGCCAGCGTTTCTTGGACCTTGGTTCTTGGTTCTTGCTGCTTGAATCTTTTCCAGCTACCGCGCTCCCTTCGCACGTCAGCGATGGCGCTCCTTCTTCGGCAGGTAGAGATCGGTGATCGTGCCCTCGAAGGCCTCGGCGGCGAAGGCCATGGTCTCGGAAAGGGTCGGGTGGGCGTGGATGGTCAGACCGATATCGGCGGCGTCGCAGCCCATTTCAATGGCCAGGCCGGCCTCGGCGATGAGCTCGCCCGCGCCGGGTCCGACGGCGCCAGCGCCGAGAATGCGGCCGGTCTCGGGGTCGAACAGCATCTTGGTCATGCCGTCGTCGCGGCCCAGCGCCAGGCTGCGGCCGCTGGCGGACCAGGGGAAGGTGCCCTTGCCGTAGGCGATGCCCTTGCGCTTGGCCTCCTCCTCGGTCAGGCCAACCCAGGCGACCTCGGGGTCGGTATAGGCGACGGAGGGAATGACGGAGGCGACAAAGGCGGACTTGTGGCCGGGGG
>CAYRFM010000058.1:6943-52361 GCA_964423555.1 uncultured Holophagae bacterium
TTCTGCGCCGGCGGCGACTTCGGCGGCGACTTTGCCCTCGTGGCTGGCCTTGTGGGCCAGCATCGGTTCGCCGGCGATGTCGCCGATGGCAAAGATGTGGGGCACGTTGGTGCGCTGCTGGGCATCGACGGGGATGAAACCGCGCTCGTTGACGAGCACGCCGGCGGCTTCGGCGCCGATCCGGCGACCGTTGGGGCGGCGTCCGACGGAGACCAGCACCCTGTCGAACAGGTCATCGGCGGGCGCGTCCTTTCCCTCGAAACGGACCCGCAGGCCTTCGGGCTCGGCGCTGATGCCGGCGACCTTGGTTTCCAAGTAAATCCTTTCGTAGCGAGCACTGATGCGCTTGTGCAGCGGCCGCACCAGGTCGCGGTCGGCGCCGGGGATAAGGCGGTCGAGCAATTCGACGACGGTGACCTTGCTGCCCAGGCCCTCATAGACGCAGCCCATTTCCAGGCCGATGATGCCGCCGCCGATAATCAGCAGGCGTCCAGGGATATCGGCCAGGGCCAGCGCACCGGTGCTGTCCATCAGGCGCGGATCGTCGTAGGGGAAACCGGGGATGCGGGCCGGCTCGGAGCCGGCGGCGATGACCGCATGGGCGAAGCTGACGCTGCGCTTGCCCTCGGGTCCGTCGATCTCCAAAGTGTGCGGCGAGGTGAAGGTACCGGTCCCCTGGAGGACGGTGATCTGGCGTGCTTTGGCCAGTTGGCCGATGCCGCCGGTGAGGCGACCGACGACCTTGTCCTTCCAGCCGCGCAATTTGTCGATATCGATTTTGGGCGTGCCGAAGTCGATGCCGTTGTCGGCAAAATGGGCGGCCTCGTCAATGATCTTGGCTGCGTGCAGCAGCGCCTTGGAGGGGATGCAGCCGACGTTGAGGCAGACGCCGCCGAGGCTGAGTTCGCGCTCGACCAGCACCGTCTTGAGGCCCAGGTCGGCACCGCGGAAGGCGGCGGTATAGCCGCCCGGTCCGGAACCGAGCACGAGTAGCTGGTAATCGTAGTCGCCGCTTGCTGACGGCGCGGCTGCGGGCGTCGCGACGCGTGGCGACGGCGGCGGCGCTGCAGCCGCTGGCGGCTGGGGCTGATTCGCGCTGGCGCTGGCTTCAATGCGGCAGACCAGCTGACCCTGGTTGACCTTGTCGCCGGCCTTGATGGCCAGGTCGCGAACTTTGCCGCTGTGGCTGGCGAGCACGTCGAGGCTGGATTTGTCGCTCTCGATCACCATCAGTGAGCTGCCGCTCTGGACCTCTTCGCCCTCGCGCACCAGGACCTCGACGACGTCGACGTCCTTGAATCCGCCCAGGTCGGGCACGTTCACATCGATCAGATCACTCATGGATCCCCTCCGTTCGGTTCATGGTCCGGGCTGGCGCGGCGTTAGAGCAGGAGCCGGCGAATATCGCCGAGCATGCGGGCCAGGAAGGTGGTGAATCGGGCGGCGTCGGCGCCATCGATAACCCGGTGGTCGTAGGACAGCGAGAGCGGCAGCATCAGCCGCGGCACGAACTCGCGCTCGTTCCAGACGGGCTTGATCGACGAGCGCGAGACACCGAGGATGGCGACCTCCGGCGGGTTGACCAGCGGTGTGAAGGCGGTCCCGCCGATGCCGCCGAGACTGGAAATGGTGAAACAGGCGCCCTGAATATCGCTGGGCTTGAGCTTGCCCTCGCGCGCGCGGCCCGAAACCTCGGCCAGCTCTGCGGAGAGCTGGTACAGGCTCTTCTGGGAGACGTCGCGAATGACCGGCACGACCAGACCTTTGGGCGTGTCGACAGCGATGCCGATATGGAAGTAGTGTTTCATCACCAGGAACTCGCCGCTCGGGTCGAGCGAGCTGTTGAACTTGGGGTATTCCTTGAGGCCGGCAACGACCGCCTTCATCAGGAAGACCAGCGGCGTCAGCTTGAAGCCGCGTTTCTGGGCGTCGGCGGCGCTGTCCTTGCGGAAGGCCTCCATCTCGGTGATGTCGGCCTCGTCGTGTTGGGTCACCAGCGGCACGTGCAGCCAGCCGCGGTGCAGCGCACTGGCGGAGAGCTTCTGAATGCGCGAGAGCGGCTGTTCGCTGACGGGTCCGAACTTGGCAAAGTCGATGGTGGGCATTTCGGGCATGGAGAAGCCACCCGCGGCCACTGCCGGCCTGGCCAGTGCGGACTTGACGTAGTTTTGGACGTCTTCCTTGGTGATGCGCTGTTTGCGACCGCTGCCCTGAACCTTGCTCAGGTCGACGCCCAGTTCGCGGGCAAACAGGCGCACGGCGGGACTGGCGTGGGACTGGCCGAGGCCGCGACTGCTAGCGGGCGCGCCGTGGTCAAAGCTGGTTTCGACCGCTACCCTTGGCGCAGGGGCCGGGGCGGGCGCTGGCGCAGCGGCGACGGGTGTGGGTGCGGCCGCAACGGGCGGCGGGGCCGGGGCAGGGGGCGCCGGGGCAGCGGCGACGGCTGCGGGGTTGGCAACGGCGCCATCGCCTTCAATCACGACCACGACCTGGTCCTTGCCGACTTGACCACCGGCGGCGACTTTGACTTCGACAATCTTGCCGGCGACGGTGCTGACTACGTCCATTGAGGACTTGGCCGACTCCAAACCAATCAAGGGCTGGTCGACGGTCACGACATCGCCGACCCTGACATAGACATCGACGACATCGACCGCGTCGACCTCGCCGATGTCCGGAACGCGCACTTCATTCAAGCTCACGGGAACCTCCAACGAAACTCAGACGGTCAGCGGGTTGGGACGATCGGCCTCGACCCCCAGCGCGGCGATGGCTTCGGCCACGAACTTGGCGTCGACCAGGCCCTCCTCGTGCAGCGCGCTGAGTGCGGCAACGACGACGTGATGGCGGTCGACCTCGAAGAACGAGCGCAGATTGGCGCGCGTGTCGCTGCGGCCAAAGCCGTCGGTGCCCAGCACCAGGTAGCGCTGAGGGACCCAGGCGCGGATCTGGTCGGCAAACAGCTTGACGTAGTCGGTGGCGGCGATGACCGGGCCGGGGTGCGGGGTCAGGGCCTCGGTGATGTAGGCGGTCTTGCGCGGTGCCTCGGGATGCAGGCGGTTCCAGCGATCGGCTGCTTGACCGTCGCGCGCCAGTTCATTGAAACTGGTGGCGCTCCAGATGTTGGCGGAGACGCCATAGTCGCGCTCGAGAATCTCGGCGGCGGCGATGACCTCGCGCAGGATCGTGCCACTGCCCAGCAGGTTGACCCGCAGCTTGTGCTCGCCGCCCGATGCGAAGAGGTAGAGACCCTTGCGGATACCGACTTCGGCGCCCGCGGGCATCTCGGGATGCGCGTAGTTCTCGTTCATGGTGGTGATGTAGTAGAAGATGTTCTCCTGCTCGGCGAACATGCGGCGCATGCCGTCCTGCATGATCACCGCCAGCTCATAGGCGAAGGTGGGATCGTAGGAGACGCAGTTGGGGATGGTATTGGCTACCAGGTGGCTGTGACCGTCCTGGTGCTGCAGGCCCTCGCCGTTGAGGGTCGTGCGGCCGGAGGTCCCACCGATCAGGAAGCCGCGGGCCTGCATGTCGCCAGCGGCCCAAGCCAGGTCGCCGATGCGCTGGAAGCCGAACATGGAGTAGTAGATGTAGAACGGCATCATCTGCACGCCGTGGTTGGCGTAGCTGGTGCCGGCGGCGATCCAGGAGCTCATGGCACCGGCCTCGTTGATGCCCTCCTCAAGGATCTGGCCGTCGGCCGCCTCGCGGTAAGGGGCGATGTGGCCCTTGTCCACGGGCGTGTAGAGCTGGCCGAAGGGCGCGTAGATGCCGAGCGCGGGGAACAGACCCTCCATGCCAAACGTGCGGGCCTCATCGGGTACGATCGGCACCAGGTGGTGCTTGAGGTTCTTGTCGCGCAGCAGGGTGTTGAGGAAACGCACGAAGGCCAAGGTCGTCGAAATCTCGCGGGTGCTGCTGGCGAGCAGGGCGCTGAAAGTCTCCAGGCCGGGAATCGCCAGCGGCTCGGCCTTGGGGCGACGAGCGGGCAGGAAGCCGCCCAGGGCCTTGCGCCGCTCGAGCATGTAGCGCAGCTCGGCGCTGTCTTCGGCGGGCCGGTAGAACGGCAGGCTTTCCAGCTGATCGTCGGGGACGGGAATGTGGAAGCGGTCGCGGAAATCCCTGAGGGCCGCGACACTCATGTGTTTCTGCTGGTGGGTCGGGTTCTGGGCCTCTCCGGCCTCGCCCATACCGTAGCCCTTGATCGTCTTGGCCAGGATTACGGTCGGCTGGCCTTCGTGGGCCGCTGCAGCGGCGTAGGCGGCGTAGAGCTTGTGGGGGTCGTGGCCACCGCGGTTGAGATCGAGGATCTCGGCATCGGTCATGTGGGCGACCATCTGCTTGAGCTCGGGATATTTGCCGAAGAAATGCTCGCGCACGTAGCCGCCGTCGCGGGAGGCCTTGAAGGTCTGGTACTCGCCGTCCAGGCACTCCTCCATGCGCTTGCGCAGCAGCCCCTTGTGGTCGGCGGCCAGCAGCGGATCCCACTTGCTGCCCCAGACGACCTTGATCACGTTCCAGCCGGCACCGCGGAAGACGGCTTCCAGTTCCTGGATGATCTTGCCATTGCCGCGCACGGGTCCGTCGAGGCGCTGGAGGTTGCAGTTGATGACAAAAATCAGGTTGTCGAGCTTCTCGCGGCTCGCCAGGGAGATCGCGCCCAGGGACTCGGGCTCGTCCATCTCGCCGTCGCCCATGTAGGCCCAGACGTGGCGGCGCTTGGCGTCGATCACGCCGCGGTTGTGGAGGTAGCGCATGAAGCGCGCCTGGTAAATCGCCATCAGCGGACCCAGTCCCATGGAGACAGTGGGGAACTGCCAGAACGAGGGCATTAGCCAGGGGTGCGGGTAAGAGGACAGGCCGCCGGGCCGGGCCTCGCGGCGGAAGCGGCGCAGGTCGTCCTCGCTGAGTCGACCCTCGAGGAAGGCGCGGGCATAGACACCGGGCGAGGAGTGGCCTTGGATGAAGACCATATCGCCGCCGTGTTCATCGGATGGCGCGTGGAAGAAGTGGTTGAAGCCGACCTCGTAGAGTGTGGCGGCGGAGGCAAAGCTGGCGATGTGACCGCCCAGACCCTCGTTGTCGAGGTTGGCGTTGGCCACCATGACCATGGCGTTCCAGCGCACGAAGGAACGGATGCGACACTCGAGCTTGGCGTCCCCAGGCGAGCCGATCTGCTTCTCGACGGGGATCGTGTTCTCGTAAGCGGTGTTCGCGTTGTAGGGCAGATCGACGCCGCGGCGGCGCGTGCGTTCGATCAGGGTTTCCAGGAGGAAATGGGCGCGTTCCGGCCCGTCTGCGGCGAGGACCGACTCAAGGGCGTCCAGCCATTCCTTTGTCTCCATTGCGTCGATATCTGCTTGTTTGTTGCTCACCGCTGTTTCACACTCCGTCATAACCGTACTCGAGCCTGGGGATTTTAGCATATTACGCGACATCCTCAAGACGCATCCGGGCGCAAAATCCAGCGCAGGTCTGGCCCTCACTTGGAGCGTATGGTTCGCGACAGCAATTTGGCTGGAGAAAGCACGACATACCAACCACATACGTGTTAATTATTGTAAAATCGGCTAACTCAGTTGTCTCTTCGTTGACAAGTACCCAGGAAATGCATATGATGTGCGCTAGGTTTCCATACCGAAGCGTTCGGTAAAAAATGCCAGGCCTCTGCGCCTGGATCACGAGGAGGATGCAGTCATGTCTCACGTTCAAGCGATTCCGGATCATTTCCACGGTGTTGTGCCCCACATCGTCGTCGCAGGCGCAGCTGAAGCGCTGGAGTTCTACAAAGCGGCACTGGGTGCCGAGGTGGCATTCGCGATGCCCATGCCCGGCACGGACAAGTTGATACACGCGGAGATCCGGCTCGCAGGCAATACCGTCATGATTGGCGAGGAGAACGAGGCCTGGGGCGCGAAAGGTCCTGGCATGCTGGGCGGGAGCCCGGTCACGCTGCACCTCTACGTCGAAGACGTCGACGCCATGCTGGCCCAAGCGGTCGCTGCCGGCGGCACCTTAAAAATGCCCGCCACCGACATGTTCTGGGGCGACCGCTATGCCCAATTCATCGATCCCTTTGGCCACACCTGGTCGCTGGCCACCCACATCAGCGACCCCACGCCCGAAGAAATGGCCGCCGCCATGGCCCAGATGGGCGACCAGTGCTCTGAACAGTAACGCAGCCTGGCGGTGCGCCGCAAGCGACGCACCGCCGACCGCGCCTCAGCCGATCAAATCCCATTTCTGGCCGTAGAGGTCTTCAAAGACGACCACGGACCCGTAGGGCTCCAGGCGCGGTAACTCGAGAAAGCGCACGCCGGTGCGCTGCATGCGCCGATAGTCCGTCCAAAAGTCGGCGCTGCGCAGGAACAGGAAGACCCTGCCGCCGGCTTGCCGACCGACACAGGCCTGCTGTTCCGCCGTCGCGGCCCTTGCCAGCAGCAGCGCGCTGCCTTGTGCCCCGCCCCTAGGCGCGACCCGGACCCAGCGCTTGCCCTGGCCCAGATCCGTGTCTTCGAGCAGGTCAAAGCCGAGGATGCCGGTGAAATAAGCAATTGCCTCGGCGTAGTCGCGCACCAAGTAACTGAGCTGGAACAGGCCGGCCCCGTCGCTCATGGGTTCAGCCTCGCCAGGCCCTGTTGGTGCAACTCGACCATGGACTGTTTTCCCTGGGCCGTGGCGACCTCGATCGCCTTTTTATAGGCGGCGATCGCTTGTTCGCGTTTGCCCGTTGCCGCCAGTGCCTCGCCGTAGGAGTCGTAGGTATTGGAGCTGTCTGGGAAAAGGTCGACATTGGCCCTGAAAATCTGCTCCGCCCAAAGCTGGTTCTCAGACATGTAGCGGTAGCCTAAATTGTTGAGCTCTGCCTCGTTCATTTGCCCATCCGCGACCGCGGCTTTGATCAGAACTAGCAGCGCGTCATAGGCCGTGTTTTCCGCCAGCAGCTTTCGCAGGTTGCGTTGTGTGTCCAGGTATTTGGCGAGTGCCGCATCGCGTTTTGCCTGGATCAGCTCCGTCGCCCGGGTCTGGGCCAGGTTTAAGGCATCCGCGGCACTGCAGGCGACATCGGGTACCACGCCCACGCCCTCCCAGTTCGTGCCGGTGATCGGATTGACCGCCTTGCCGCCGGGCAAGAAACAGCCAAACCCATGACCCAAGGGCACCATCCCGCCAGGGTTGGCACCACCACCGGTGGTTTCCCCTATCAAGGTCGCACGCTTTTGGGTCTGTAGATCATAGGCGCACTCCTCACCACCGGAGAAGGTATATGCGCTAGTCAGCACTAGCACCGGCACGTCCAGCAAGCGCTTGCCGGGAACCGCCACGGTGCGCGATACGTCATCGGGCTGGTTCCGATAGACGAGCGTGTTGAGATGCACGTTCTCCGGCAAAAGATAGGAGCAAAGGTACTGAACGCCGCTCGGTTCGCCGCCGCCGTTGCGGCGCAAGTCGAGAATCAGGGCATCGACGTCCTGAAGCAACAGGAAGGCCGCGTCCACCCGCTGTCTGACGGCCTCGATGCCCGAAAAGCCCGTCACTTCCAAGTAGCCGATGTTGCCGGGAAGCACTTGCACGGCGGCATAGCCCTCGTTTCGCTCGCGAAACAAAGCGCGAGCTTTCCATTGGTCGATGAGTTCCGTCTCGAGATCTTGGCTCACTTCTGCCGCGGAACTGTTAAAGCGCACGCGCAGATGCTTGTCGTGGGCAATGGTGTAGAGGTCCTCGGTGAGGCGCGTCGCAAATAGCGCTGGATCGGTGATCGGCGCATAAGCTTGCTCCTTTTCTCGGGCTAACACATGGTCGGCCAATTGGTTGCCCACCTGTTCGGAGACATAGCCATCGCGCAGTTGCTTGGCGAGGGCACCAATAACCGCGTGTCTGGTGGGCTGGTCGAGCTCCTGACTGAATACCGGTAGCGCGAGAACAAACAAGGAAAACAGAAGCGAACGCAATGAAACCATGGTCTACCTCGGAAGATAAGTGAACCCTTGGGGGCCACCTGTAGGTACGTGGCGAACCAAGTTAGGTTTAAAGCTCAGCGCTGTTTGTCTTTGCGGGCCAACAGGCGGGGCACCAACTCCTCGGGTTTGAGGATGCGCGGCGTGCCGAATTCCGAGGCCTTTTTGTTGTCGAGCACGTAATTGATGGAGGCAACGACGTGCTCAAGGTTCTCCTGAACCGTTTCCTTTTGCCTTTCCTTGAAGGCGCGCTCCAACAGGTTGCGCTGGTCGGCCAGGGCGTCTCCGGTCTCGCGTCGGGGCGCCTCAAGGGCGCTGGTGTTCGCGCCCTTCTTGAGACCGGCCAGGACGTAGAGCTCCTCCATCTGGCGGTCGACGGTGCTTTTTTTCTTAGGCTTGACCGGTGCCGCGGCGACCCTTTGGCTCTCCGCCAGCACGTAGGGCAGGCCCTGGCTATTGGCCTGGTGGTAGGCATCCGACTCGACCAGCCAGCCCAACAGGTTGATATTGACCCGCGAGGAGACGTGGTCGTTGAGCGCCGTCACCAGGGGTTTGACGGCGGTCTCGTAGCTGCTCTCGACGCCATTGAAACGGTTGAGCACGTAGTAGACCTGGAAGCGGCGCACGATGTGGTAGATCATGTTGACGAAGGCATGGCCGGGGTGGCGCTGGTGCAGGGCCAGGACCATCGCATCGAGATGGGGCAGATCCGCCTGGTAACTGTCCTCGACCATGTCGATCATGCGATTGACGAGGCGTGGGTCAATGCCGCTGAAGTGGCGGTAGAGCTCGCTCTTCACGCCGAAAAGATTGCGCAGGTTGCGAAAGATAATCGTCTTGGCCATGTCGGCGGCTGACAGGGTGGCCGCCGGGTGGTTGGGGGTGAAGACAAGCACTCCGGTGTTCGACTGGGGTGTGAAGTCGATCACGCGGGGATCGAGCCCGGCCATGAGGTCGAGCACGACAAAGTCGGCCTGCAGCTCGTTGATGGCGTCGATCAAGCGATTGCGCGCCTCTTGATCGAGATTGACGATGTCCTGAATCATGTGCTTTGGCGCGGCGATGAAGCCGAAGTTGGCGAACTGGCCCTGGGGGTCCAGGGATTCCGGCAAAGCGGTGACGCATTGGTCGAGGTTCGCTTTCTTTTTAAAAAAGTGGTAAAGGTCGCGACCGACCGGGGCAGAAATCACGTTGCGCACCGAGGAAGTCCCCGTGTCGAGGTCAATCAGGATGCAGCGACCTTGTCGCGAGAGCTGCAGCGCCAGATTGACCGCAAGGGACGTTTTGCCCACGCCCCCCTTGCCGGAGGAAACGGGAATGATGTGTTTTTGCATGGGTACAGTTCCCCGTTGGGCTACCGGTGTTGATGCGAGCGTGCTCGATTCTTGAAAAATTCTAGCACGTTTGACGGCCCTGGGCACAGGAATTGCGACCCAGACTGATTGATCACGGGGCCGCGATAGGATCCGCGTTGTCGGCCATCCCGTGGCGACCCCGTTGTCGCGCGTGCCATTTCGGGATCCGCGTTTTCGGCCGTTCCATGGCGCGATCCCGTTTTCGGCCAACCCATGGTGGGATCGCGGCCGTACCGTGGCGTTGCCACGGCCTAACGTATGGTGACCGTGGCGTTGCCACGGCCTCACGTATGGTGAACGTGGTGTTGCCACGGCCTCACGTATGGTGACCGTGGCGTTGCCACGGCCTATCGTATGGTGACCGTGGCGTTGCCACGGCCTATCGTATGGTGCCCTTACAGGGCACGGAATAGAAAGGCGAACGGGTGTCCAGCCGTTGCTGGGCACCTCGTTGCGCTTATTTCTTTTTTAGCTTGCGCAGGTAGGTGGGAATGTCGAGATCGTTCTCGTTCTCGTAACCCATGTTGTTGGCGCCGTAGCTTTGCGGCGTCATCATCACTTCCTGGACAACCTCGTCGGGCGTGTTCATGTCCGATGCCTGGCGCGATTCGAGCGGCAGCGGTTCCTCGACCATCTCGGTCAATTCCTCGGGCTCTTCCTTGCGGGCTAGGGCCGCGTTTCCACGGGCAACCGCCGCGGCCGGACGAGCATCCACGAACGGACCACCCGTGCGTTGGGTCGCCGGGCGCGCCACAGGACGTTCCGGCTGACGCGGCGACAGTTTGGGCTCGACCGCGCGGTCGGTTGGGGCCGTCGTGCGACGGATCGCCGGCTCTTGCGGCCGGCGCATCGGCTCCTGGCGCTCGCGGGGCTGGAACAGCTCGACATTGTTGTGCGTATCGCCCAGCTCACGACTGGGCGTGCTGAAGCCGGTCGCGATCACGGTCACGGTCACGCTGCCTGTCATGCGCTCGTCGGTGACCGAGCCGAAGATGATCTCGGCGTCGGGATCGCAGGCCTGGTGGATCAGGGTCGCGGCGTCGTTGATTTCGTTCATGGTCAGGTCCGGACCACCGACGATGTTCAGCAACACGCCCTTGGCACCCTGAATGTTGGCATCTTCCAGCAGCGGCGAGGAGATCGCCATCTGCGCGGCCTCAATGGCGCGGTTCGCGCCCGTGGCGGTGCCACTGCCCATCAGCGCCACGCCCATGCCCTCCATGATCGTCTTGACGTCGGCGAAGTCGAGGTTGATCACGCCAGGCTGGTTGATCAGGTCGCTGATGCCCTGCACCGCTTGGCGCAGGACGTCGTCGGCGATGCGGAAGGCCTCGATGAAGGGCGTGTTGTCAGGTACCGTCGTCAGCAGCTTGTCGTTGGAGATCGTGATCACCGTATCGACGCTGCCCTTGAGCTCCTTCAGACCCAGTTCCGCGTTGCGGCGGCGGCGCGGCCCCTCGAACGAGAACGGCGACGTCACGACAGCGACGACCAGTGCACCGAGTTCGGAGGCCAGGGAGGCAATGATTGGCGCGGCGCCTGTGCCCGTACCGCCACCCAAACCGGCGGTCACGAAGACCATGTCCGCGCCCTCGAGGTGCTCGACAATCGTGTTGGTGTCTTCCAGTGCCGATTCGCGACCGATGTCCGGCTTAGAGCCGGCACCCAAGCCGCGGGTAACCTTGTTGCCGATTTGGATCTTGATGGGTGCTTTGTTGCGGCGCAAAGCTTGCGCATCGGTGTTAGCGGCGATAAAATCGACACCGCTGACTCCGGCTTCAATCATGCGGTCGATGGCATTGCCACCGCCACCGCCCACGCCAATGACCTTGATATTGGCCCCAGGCGACGTGACCATTTCATCCTCAAATTGAAGATTCAATTTCGATTGCTCGTCCCCGAATTGAATCATGATGCGCTCCCCTCGTATATCCAAACATCCCGGCGATTCGGAACACCGTTGTCTCTCAGAAAAACGCTTCCTAGATATGGTATTCCGGCCATAGTATTGCACGACATATAGTGGTTGAGAAAGCCTTTTTTTAGAATTTTGCGCGTTTAACGACCACATCGAAGCGTCGCCCAAGCCTGGCGCGGCCTTGCGGCCCAGGCGCCTTCGCGCTCAGGCCGCACGCCCGCCACCCGCGCGAGGTCGCGCGCGCTGCACAGGGCTATGGTCAGACTCAACCGATCCAGGAGGAGGGGCGGGCGGAGCCGTTGCGCTTGGGCTGGTCGGCGGCGGTGCTGGCCGTATGGGTCTTGAGGTTGTAGACCGTGCCGGGAATCAGCACATGGAGTTTCAGGCCGAGCATGCAGACCGGTTCATCGGCCCGCGCCTCGTCGATCGAGCTGTACTCCAGTTCGGAGGGATCGACCAGGGTGACGGCCCCCTCCCCCAGCACCTGCAGGTCGTACTTTGCGTCGATCAGGGCGGCACTGGTGTCCTCCAGTCCCAAACCTACGGCGAAAGGGTTATAGGCCAGGGAGGTCATCAGCCGGCCCAGTCCCTGGCGGTGGACCTGGGGATCGACGATCAGGCTGTTGAGCAGACCCAAGCCTGGGGTCAGGGTCACCCGACCGGCTCGGGGCGTGACGCCGACATTGCCGTAGGTGATCATGTGGGCACATATGTAGGCGGCGCCGGCAACCGTGCCGGCGATGTGCATGCCCTCGCCATTGCGCCGGCGCATGGCCTTGGCCAGCGAGGTGCCGCCGAGGTTGGTCGTCAAGCGCAGGTGGTTGGCGCCGGTCAGCAAGACCGCGTCGGCGCTGTCCATGGCGCGCAGGAACTCGGCGTTCTCGCCATCGCTGCGCTTCTCGATGTAAATCAGGCGCGGCTTGGCGCCCAGCTCCTCGAGCAGGTCCACGTAGCGCTGCGGCTCGCGTTCGAAGTGAGAAGCGGCGGCCAAGACCAGGATTTCGGCATGTTCCTCGCCGTATACGGCCAGCAGCGCGCGGAAAATATCCTCACGGGGCGCCGTTTCCTCAGTACCCCCGATCAGTGCGATCGAACCTCGTTCCATGGTGCGAACCTCCCCTTCTCGGCGCCTGCACGACGGAAAAGTTTCCGCCTGACCTAAAAAATTGTCAACAGATTTTTCCACCCGCATGCTTCAAATCCGTCGACTGGCGCAAGCTATTTTCGCGCCAACACCTGCCCACAAACGTTCAGGTCGGAGAAATCACCAAGCGTGAAAAATGATACCGATCGAGAAGACCGCTCCAAAGTGACGACGTATATATTAATGAAGTAGCTGTACTGACCGCCGTGGGCCCCATGCGCAATGGGCCTGATTTTCAAGCCCAGGCTAATCAAATTCTCAAAAGTTCCGATAGCCCAATAGAACAACCGCTTCACAGATCGCCTGCGATCAATTTGTCCAGAACAGCGATTCAAGATAGGAAGGCCACCGATGCGAGAAAAGCTATCTAAGATTTTGGCGGAATCCACCGCGCGTCACGACAACCACAAGATCCTGACCTACGACGAGTACCTGGATCTGGTGATCGAGAAACCCTGGGTCACCCGCGACACCTTCCAGTTGTTGCACGACATGATCCTCAGCCAGGGGGTGGATCACGCGCTGACGCCAGGCAAGCCGGTCAAGCACCGCTACCACTTCTTCGAGACCAAGGAGCGGGTGGGGACCTACATCGTCTTTGGACAGCAGAAGGCCAAAGAGAACCTGGTCGAGAAGGTCGACAACGCCAGCCGCGGCCTGGAAGCCTCCAAACGTCTATGGATCCTGCTTGGTCCGCCAGGTTCGGCCAAGTCGCGCTCGATGGACGGCATTAAGACGGCGCTCAACCGCTACTCCCAGTCTGAGGAGGGTCTGACCTACAGCCTGCTGCTGCCGACGGTCGACTCACGCCTGGCCGACCGCGCGGTCTACGAAGAAGCTGGCATCTACTACCTGCAGAGCCCCACCTTCGAGCGCCCACTGCAGGCGATCCCCGACCACGCTAGGGCGCAGTTCTGCGACGAAATCAATCGCAATCTGCACACTCAGAACCTCGAACAGTTTCTGGCCGCTCATCCCCACTACGACGGCCAGTTCTCGGTGCGCATCAGCGGTCTGCTGAGCCCCTTCTCACACTATGTGCTCAGCGACTTCATGCGCGCCAAGGGTTTAGATTTCAACGGCCTGATGGGCTACCTGAAGGTCAAGCGGATGATTTTCGATGCCCGCACCAAGACCGGTATCGGCAGCTATACGCCTCGGGACGAGAAGAGCCAGGAGGCCGGCTCGCTGGTCGGCAACATCGACTACAGCCTGTTACCGCGCTTCGGCAGCGAGTCCCACCCGCTGGTCCACGACTACAAGGGCGAGCTCTGCGCCGGCGCCAACGGTTTCGTCGAGATTCACGAGATCCTCAAGCTCTCGGACAAGTTCCTTTACGAGCTGCTGTTTGCCACCCAGGACCGCTTCTTCAAGCCAGAAGGCCAACCGCCGATACCCTTCAACGGGGTCATCATCGGCCACACCAACTTTCACGAATTCAACATGTTCATGGACAACGAGTCGTTCGAGGCACTGCGCAGCCGGACCACCTTCATCGAGATGCCGCTATCCGTCAACTTCAAGGACGAGGAGCGCATCTATGCCCTCACCTATTCCAACCCCGCGCGCAACTGGAGCAAGGCCCGCAAGCACATGTGCCATGCCGCGCCCCACAGCCTCGAGTTCCTCTCGTTGGTGGCCTCAATGTCGCGGCTCTACGAGTCCAAGCAGAACCCCAACCTCAGCCTGCTGCAGAAGGGACTGATCTACGCTGGTCGCGCCGATTCCGGCGTCGACAACAACATGGCCAAGCAGATCCTCGACGAGTTCGAGTTCGTCAAACCGACCGAGGGCACGTTCGGCCTCGACCCGCGCTTTATTCAAAACATCTGGGAGAACACCGAACACTTCCAGATCAACGAGTACGCCGCCAACATCCAGAAACTGCGCGAGGAGAGCGGCGACCACGCCATGCTGACCTCGATCGCCCTGGAAAATCCCTGCGCCACGCCGCTCGACCTCTACGTGCGCATGGAGCGCGCCATCAAGGACCTGTTTGCCAATAACAAGGTCAAGCTTTCCCACTACGCCGAAAAGATCATGCCCCAGGCCAAGCACTGGATCTTTGGGCAGATCTCGTCGGACGTCTACTCGGCGATCCTGCGCGACGACAGCGTCCTCGAAACGACCTGGAAGAAGTATACCGACCACGTGCGCGCCTACGCCCACAACACCACTGTCAAGCACAACGTCACCCAGGCCGACGTCAAGCCCGACGAGAAATTCATGCAGACGATCGAGCAGTACCTGGGCATTCCCGACAAGGAAGTCTTCCGCAAGGAGCTGTCGGACGCCATTTCTTCGGTCAGCTACGAGGTCCTGCTGCAGGACGAGCCCAGCTACCAGAACGCGGTCAAGAAGTACGTCTTCGAGAACGAGTTCAAGTCGGGCGAGAACATGAAACTGTTGGGCTGGATCAAGAGCGGTACCTCGGCCGCCTCGGTCAATTCCAAGGAACAGGAACAGCTCAACGAAACGATCAAGTACCTGATCGAGACCAAGGGCTACTGTGGCAAGTGCGCGTTCCAGGCGCTCTCGATCACCGCCAATGCTTCCTCGATCGTGACCTGATGCGGAGTCAGCCATGAGTCTCGTACCCGAAACCGGCGACAAGATCAGCTCCGACGAGTCGGAGGGCGCGTTCAACGAGTACATCACCAACGAACTCGAAAACTTCGTCGACGGCATCCTCACCGATGGCGAAATGCACGAATTCGGCGAACGCGGCTCTGACCTGATCGTCGAGATGGACGACATCCAGCCACCCACGTTCAGCTACGGCGACGACGGCCAGGGCAGTGGCGGTGGCGGCGCGGGCCCCGGCAACGACGGCGGCCGCATGAGCTTCTCCGTGCCGTTCGATAAGGTCATGGAGCTGATAGGCGGCCGACTCGGCTTGCCCGACCTGACCAAGGAGGGCAAGGGCAAAATCAAGGAAGTCTCCTACGAGTTCAAGACGTTCGGGCAACTGGGCATTATCCTCGACAAGAAGCGCACCTTCAAGCGCGCCCTCAAAACCTCCGTCGCGCTGGGCTGCTATCGCCCCGACAACAACGAGTTCACGGTCCAATTCCGCCGCCGCGACAAGCGCTTCAAGCTGCCCGAACGGGTCGAGAAGCCCAAGTTCAAGGCGGTCGTCTTCTACATGGGCGACATCTCCTACTCCACCTACGGCGAGCGCCTGGAACTGGAGAAGCGCATCGTCCAGTTCATCCACAACTGGCTGGACTACAACTACGGCCCCAAGAATGTCGAGCACCGCTTCTTCGTGCACGACATGGAGGCGCATGAAGTCCAACCCGAGGACTTCTACCGCGTCTCCAACGCCGGCGGCACCCGCGCGGCGATCGTCTTCGACCTGGTCAGCCAGATCGCCAAGAACGAGTACAACACCACCACCACTAACTTTTATGCGTTCTATTTCGGCGATGGCGAGCTCTTCGCCGATGACGCCAAGGAGATCGTCGATATCCTCGAGGCGCAGATGTGGCCCGTCTTCAACCGGGTCGGCGTGGTCGAGGTCCAACCCAGCCGCTCCAGCCATCTCAACACCAAGATCGCCACCCGCTTCAAGCGCGATCGCGTCATTCGGCTGGGCCAACTCAAACACAAGAAAGATATCCTGGACGTCATCAAAATCCTTTTCGGGGCCAAGTGATATGAGAATGCTGCACACGGAGCCGGAGCTCAAGTTCCTCGAAGAGCGGGTCATCGACCTGGCCAAGGGCTTCGGCATGACCCTTCCCGAAATCCGCTTCTACATCCTCGACAGCCTCGAGTTCGCGTCCCTGCTCGAGAAGCGCGTCTATCCCGTCTCGCCCGTCAACATCTGGGAAGGCAAGCGCATGGTCGGCAAGAAGTACCGCATCGAGACCGGCCAGGAGTCCAGCCTCTACTACGAGGTCGTGCAGACCGGCAACCCTTCATACGCCTACCTCAACAACACCAACAACGCCATGGTCCAGGCGACCGTCATGGCCCATGTCTGCGGCCACTGCGAGTTCAGCGAGCTCAATGTCCTCCAGGACTCGACCCGCGACCGCACCGAGTACGTCATGTGGCAGGTCAAGAAGGTCAACCAGGCGCGCCAGCAGATGGGCCAGAAGAGTTTTTCCGCCTTCTGGAACGCCGCCGAATCCGCCCTGCCCTTGCTCAACCCCAACAGCCGCTACAGTCTCGCCCGCTCGATCGAAACCGAACGCGTCTTCGAGCGCGAGATCAAGCAGCGCGCCGAGCAGAAAGCCGAGGCGCTACCGCTGTTCACACCCTCCTCCTACACCCTCGACAGCCTGCTCAAGCCACCGCCCAGCGAGAGCCCCTACGAGACCGAGCTCAAGTCGAAATTGCGCCAGGAGACACTGAGCCGCAAGGGCTATCGCCTGCGCGCCCCTTGCCAGGATGTCTTTGGCTTCCTCAAGAACTTCTCGCCCTCGACCAGCGCCGAGTCGGCCGTGCTCGACTACCTTTACACCATCCATTACCCCGGCGACTTCGTCATGAAGACGCAAATCATGAACGAGGGCTGGGCCATGTACTGGGAAAAGAAGATCATGATGGAGCTCTTCAAGGAGCGCGCCTGCAAGGGCATCATCGACTACGCCAAGATCTTCTCCGGTGTCTGCTATCCCCGGCCCTACTACCAGCGCAACCCCTACCATCTCGGTTTCTACATGTGGTGCCACATTGAGGATATGCTGCGCAAGGGCAAAATCTCTTTGGACTTCGAGGAAGAACTGGACGTCGACGCCCGCGAGAACTGGGACAGGGGCGGCACCGACAAGCCCATCCTCAAGATGCGCCACCTGGTCCGCACCGTCACCGACTACGAGTTTCTGCGCCGCTTCCTCACCCCCGAACTGATCCACCAGTTCCACCTCAACCGCATTCCCCAGCGGGACTTCGTGCGCCTTGGCATCAGCAAGCGCGATGTCATTCAGGAGAGCAAGCACTGGGTCTGGCTGCGGCCCGACGGCATCAAGGGCGAGATGCTGCGCTTCTTTACCCACTACTACCGGCCGCGCATCTACCTCATCGACACCGACTTCGAGGACGGTTGCCTGCTGCTCTACCATCGCGACGACGGCCGCCGCCTGCGCACCAATTGGATCCAACCTACCCTCAAAAACATCAGCCACCTCTGGAAGGCCGGCGTTTCGCTGATCTCCCGCAACACCCTATTCGGTTACCACGCTGGCCGCTACAGCGAAACCTCGATCCGTGAGTTGGGTTTCGACGTCGTCCAGGAACGTATCCTCGAAGGCAAGAAGCCGTTGGTCCTGAGCTGATCCGCGGCGGCGAAACGCCGCCGTACGTACGTGCAAGCAGAGGATCGGCCCCGGCAAGGAGAAAACATGGCATACGATTTCGACGTCAGATCGGTTCTCGGCTACGCCCGCCGGCGCACCCTGCGTTTCGAGGAGTTCATCGAGGAATTCATCCGCCACCCGCAGGACTTCCTGCACACCAGCAGCACCCTGCTGACCAAGGCCATTCAGCATTTCGGTTACAGCATCGTCGTCCGCGCCGGCGAGCCGATCATCAGCTACAACATTTTCAAGGACGCGCGCAACAACGGCACCAACGCCGTCTTCGGTCAGGACGTCGCCATCAAGCACATCGTCGACTCGATCAACAGCGCCGGGCGTGAGACCGGGCCCAACCGCGGCCTCGTCCTCGTCGGTCCGCCGGCCTCGGGCAAGACCAACATCATCGACATCCTCACCCACGCCCTAGAGGAGTATTCCAAGGAGGGCGACGTCCACCTTTACTCCTTCTTTTTCGAGTTCCAAAACAAGACCAAGGACCGCTCGCTCGAGGTCTGGTCGACTTTCCGCCACAATCCAGTCCTGCTTTTCCCCGTCGTTCTCGCCGGCGGCGAGCGTCCCGTGCGGCCGCGCATGGAGCTGATCGACTGGGCCAAGGTCGAACATCCCGAGCTCACGCCACCCACCTATTACCAGACCGCTACCCTCGACAAGTGCTCGATCGATATCATCGAGGGTCTGTTGCAGAACCCACTCCATCGCGGCAAGAGCCTGTTCAACATCCTCGAGGAGTACGTGCGCATTGAGGAGATCGTCTTCTCCAACGGCCAGGCCCAGGGCCTTGCCAACATCGACGACATGGCCGACCTGCGCGTCAGCGTGCGCAACCAGGACCTCTCACCCGAGGATCGCGCCATCCTCGACTACCATCTGCCCGGCTACCAACTGCGCCAATACAGCGGTGCCATGGTCGCCGCCAACCGCGGCATCCTCCACATTCACGACGGCTTCAGCGGCTTGCGTGCCAACGCCGAGGCCGAGTATCGGCCCCTGCTGATGCTGCTGGGCAGCGGCAAGGCCTCCGTCGAGGCAACTCAGGCCTTCATCGACAGCACCGTGATCATGACCACCAACCTCGAGGAGATGGAGCGCCTAGAAAAGGAACAGACATCTAGCAAATTGCTCGACCGCATCGAGAAAGTCACGGTCAATTACCTGCTCGACGCCAACAGCGAAATGGATATCTTGCGCCGCGACATGGCGATTATGAAAACCGAATACGAGGTCGACCCCAACCTGCTGCGCATCGCCGCCGAGTTCGCCGTCACCACGCGCCTGTTGCCGCCCAATCGCAAGAAGTTCCCGGAAAACTGGAGCGAGCGCAAGAAGCAGCTCTATCGCGACATCACCCCCGAGAAGAAGCTGGTGATGTACGCCTACCAGTCCGAGGACCCGATCGCCACCATCAAGAAGATCCCCCACTGGCACCGCTTCCGCAGCGAGGCCATGCGCCTGGGCCTCGACCTCGAGCAGCCCGAGTCGCTCGAACCGCTGATCGAGCGCCACCCCGACTCCATGACCCTGCATGAGACCGGCCTGTTCACCACCGAGGAGCTGAGCCTGATCGACGACGAGTTCATGCGCGAACTATACCGCGAGAACTACCCGATCGAGGGCCGCCACGGCATCTCCGTGCGCCAGCTGCAGAACATCATGCGCAACACCATCGCCCACAGCGACGGCCGCAAGATCCACGTCGGCACCTTCTTGAGCCAGCTCAAGAACATGATCAACGAGGGCCCGGAGATCCATCACTGGCTCTCCAGCAAGCGCCGCTACAACACCGAACACCGCACCATCCCCGCCCGCAAGATCGGCGAATTCCGCCTCGGTCCGGGCGAAGGCGACTACGGTGACTACGCCGGCCTGGTCAAGGTCGTTCAATACCTATATTACAACATCATCAGCCACGAGATCACCCAGGCCACCGTCGATCGCGAACCGGGCCAGATCGAGGCCGATCTGCGCCGCTACCTGCAGTACGTACTGCTGGCCAACGCCTTAGAAAACAAGGCCTTTGCCCATATCATGGTACCCAAGTTCAGCTTCATTCACCCCCAGACCGGTGAAAAGATCGACAAACCTGACCTGTCCTTTATGAAGAGTCTGGAGAAAGTCATTGCCCCCGAGCGCGACCCGGTTCATTACCGCAAGGAGATCGCCAAGAAGTTTCTCGAACTCCAGAGCAGTGGCGAGATTCATTTGGAGGAGGGCAAGACGGTCATGAACTCGCGGGCCGACACCGTGCTGACCTGCTTCCACAACATGTATGCGGCCCTGCTCTCCCATCGGCGATCCGTCGACGGCATCGACGCGGAGAACCTGACCAATGCATTCTTCCATAAGAAAAACAACCCGAGCGCCTATGTGGGCTATTCCGCGGAGATCCGCGGCCTGGTCGAGACCATCATCGACAACATGATCCGGCGTTTCAGCTATACCGAGGCGATCGCCCTGGACACGATCGTCTTCGCGTTGCGCAAAAAGATCGTCGACTTCTCCAAGATGATTTGCTGAAACCGCTCGGGATAGGGCAAATAGCTCGTACGACCCGCGAACACTACTTTCGTCAAATCACACAAAAAAATAGTTGACAGCACCAGGGCGACGCTCTAAAATCCCCCCTTGTCGCGTTGAAGAGCGGGTGTAACTCAGTGGTAGAGTGCAACCTTGCCAAGGTTGAAGTCGTGGGTTCAAATCCCATCACCCGCTCCAGTACGCACGGCGACGTAGCCAAGTGGTAAGGCAGAAGTCTGCAAAACTTCCATTCATCGGTTCAACTCCGATCGTCGCCTCCAACCCTCTGCCCGAGTGGTGAAATCGGTAGACACACGGGACTTAAAATCCCGCGGCCCTTAAAAGCCGTCCCGGTTCGAGCCCGGGCTCGGGTACCAGGAAGTGGTCACGAGCATTCCTGGAAATTAGCGCGAGATATTCGCGGGTGTAACTCAGTGGTAGAGTGCAACCTTGCCAAGGTTGAAGTCGTGGGTTCAAATCCCATCACCCGCTCCAATCTCCAACAGCTCTCCAATCACGCTCCTGGGAAAACCAGTATCGAGCGACTGGAGCTCAATTGGCACTCGCATTGGGTGATAAATCCTAGTGCGACTTTGTCAGGTTGGTGATCAGGGCAGGGCCTAGCCGAAAAGGTCCCGAAGGCGCTGTAGCTGCTGTAGCGCAAGATGCAATCTTGCGCCGGGCGGGCTCCGCGGGACCATAGGTGTTACCTATCGCGGAGGACGCTTCACCTCGCTTTTCGGATCGTTTCAATGTGTGCCGATCGCCCTGATGCCCATCGGAACCCTTCAGCAAGGTGCGCCAGAGCTCGTGACAGGCCTAAACGGGCCTGTGCATCTGTCACGAACACTCTCCGCGAACTAAATGCGTTCCCCACAACTTCGACCGAGCGGGTCCGCCTGGGTGCCAGTACTAGAGGCAGGCGTTGAGGGTAGACCTACGCACGCCGCCCCTGAGTCACTGGTTTGGAAGTTCCTGTTAAGTAAGGCTGGTCAGTTTCTCCTCCGTGCTCTGAATTACACGAGCCAGGATGTTGCGGCGTTTCATCGAAGTGATCGAAGCCTGGATGATGGCCCTGGCATCTGTGGTCTCGCCTGCGGCAAGCATATGCTTGGCCAACCATTCCAAAGTGTCGTAATAGCCGATATGACCCAGGGTTTGGGCGGCCTGGTCAGCGGCCGCGATCAGTTGTTGGAGCTCAGCCCGCGATTGCGTGAGGTCGGGCAGATCGCAGGTGATTTTGATGTTCCCACGGCCACCCTCGAGATCGAGCCGCTTGAAATCGCGCATTTTTGGCATCGCCAGAGCTCGCCTCGCGTGGAGGACAGCAGGGTTGTCGCGACAGCGTTCCACGACTTCACCAAGGGTCGTCATGGCTCTGGGCAGACCAGGCACGCCGTGAAAGACGAGGGCACGACCTACGTCTTCCGTGAAATAGTCGGGCGCCAACAAGGCCTCCTCGCGGTTGAGGGGTGGCGTTACATACAAGCGCATCACATTCGACACGACATTTTCACCGTCGATCTCGAGGGCTGCCTGGACCTTGTAGAAGCCCGGCTCATCGACAAGCCAACCAGAGGTGGATACACCAATGGTCTGGGCACAGTAAAGCGACTCGCCAGCCCCCAGCGCACCGCGCTGACCTTGTTGGCAATATGCGACCAGTGGTCGCCACAGCCGTGCTTGCGCACCCTCGCGTTGCACCATGACATGCAGGTGGTGACCGTCGGCGAGTAAACCTTCGTTCACGGCGCGCACCTGTTGGGTAGCATTCGTCAATTTGAGTTCCAGCACGATCGGCTCGAGGAAATGGAATGCATTCAACTCGCGATTGGGTCGAATCTGCAATTGCCAGGCGCCAGACAAAGCGGTCTCCTCGGGTGTTTCAAAGCCGTGATTGACGAACCAGTTTGAATTGCCCATCTCCACAAATCGGCGGGGGGCATGGCGCATGAAGGTCAGCTCTTCATCGCTGAAGCGGAAGCCGAAATTCGAGAAGAAAGCATGCTCGCCACCGGCGACTTTGTAGGGATAATTCATGAAACTGCGGGCCTCGGGTCCATCGGCGAGATTGCGCCATGGTTGGCCTAACGTTTTTTGCCAGGAGTGGGCGAGGTTAAAGCCATGTCCCATCTCGTGAACGGCTGTCCAGAACATCATGCGGTTCGCCCATGCACCAGGGTTCGCTTCACCCCTGGGCGGATCAGCGATAAAACTGCGGGTGAAGATCGCGGTTCCTTGACGATGGTTCGGGCCGATGTCGTCGAACATGACGCCACCTAGACCCTTACCTTCGTCATGAAGCTTGGCAAAAAGTACCCAGAGTGCCCATTGGGGCTTGTTGGCAAAGCGGGACCAGTATTCCACCATGGCGTTGTGCATTTCACTGTCGGACCAGGTGCCGTTGGCTCCGGCTTGGCTGGCTGGAATCAGGGAAGTATGGGTCGACATGGAGACATCGAAACCCGCTCTTTGGAAGATGGTTGCGATGGAAAGCGTTTCGGCCGGCAAACCAGCGGGTCGGTTCGGGTGAGTATCCGTCTTGTAGGTGGTGACGGGCACTCCTGCGTTGGTGGCGATGTCGACTTCGAATTCGACCTTATCGAAGTAGATCGATTCAAAGGTCAAGGGGTAGGATTCGCTGGCCCCGTCGCGCATGGCAGTGAGGGTGTATTGCTCATAGGCAAACTTGGCGCGTCTTCGCGCCTCGAACACGAGCTGGTCACCTTGAAACAGCGCAGTGTCTCCATTTCGATAGGTGATCCTGGCGGTAACGATGCGGCGGTTAATGCCGGTGCACACGTCCGTAGTAACTTCGGCAATCACATGCGCCCGTTTGGGGAAAATTAAATTGTAGTAATTGATTTCGATCGAAATGCGCTTTTGTGGATAGTAGCGATCCACATCTACTCGTACCGTCAAATTGTACATTGCATATCGCGGTGCAGGACGATAGGCGTATCGACCACTTACAGGACCACAGATTTTTAGTGGAAGAGGACCATGGTCCTGAAGCGGCGGAAACGGATGAGGCAGGTTTGGGATCGGCCAATCGGGTATCGGAATTGGAGGTCCGGGTAACGGACCAATGGGCGATGTCGCTGCATTCGTCGGGTTTTCACCCTCTTCAATCAACATCGGCACATAGTCAGGGTGGTCATTGTCGGGCACTAGCTGAACATCACAATCAGGGGAACAATTGGGAACAACATCATCTTTCGGCTCAATCATGACATGATCTCCTACTACATCGCTACGGAGAGCGATCCTCATGGTTATGGTTGACTATGTTAGTTACTCTTTTACTGTCATTCGCAGTTCGAAAGGCTGCCGGCCTAAGGGAATATCCTGCGGCGATCACTGATCAGAACTTCGACCCGGATGCACTAATCCCGGTTAATCACATATGGCCGAATGGTTTCCCTTCGATAATGGTAGTGGAGAGAACCCTAGAAATCTTTCATCCAGTTAAATGAAGAAGCTGCGACCTCGACCCTCGCCGAAAACTCGGCCAAAGCCTGAGTGGATTGCCAGCGCGCCAGCATGGAACTTGCGCTTTCAGGGACTTGAGCTCGAGCCGTGATGGCGTCTGCCATTGCGGCACTTGTAACGAATGGGTGTCGCTAGAAGCGTATTGCAGCGTGCTCACAGCGGCTGGGCAAGGCGATCCGTTTTCGCAGAAAGACATATATTCCCAGCATGATAGGGGCAAGATTCCCCCATTTTCCACCGCCCTGCGAGATGTTTTGATACAATCATGTAAACCAACGATTTATAAATAGCGACACTGTTCGTTCCGTCGTATCCTTAGGATGGATCAAGGGCGTTTTTGCCCCACCCAGGAGACGGCGATGAAGGGACGAGCAGGTATCATCGGCGCCGGGATCGACGGTCTTGGCACTGCGCTCGCGCTCCACGGCAGCGGCTGGCAGGTCGATCTTTACCAGACCGCTCAACCTGAACCTCAGCACGATATCGGGCTTGTGCTCAATCCCGCCGCCATTGCCATCATGCGCGCCTATGGCATGGGTCAACGCCTCGAACACCTGGCCGTCCCCCTCGAGCGTTTTTCCTACCGCAAGCCCAGCGGCGAAGTCCTGCTCGAGCTCTCCCTCGAAGACTCCCTGCAGCGCCGCCCCCTCGCCATGCGCGCCTCGATCCTGCGCAGCATGCTGCGCGAGGCCTTGCCCGTCAGAGTCGAATCCGTCGGTCCCCTGGCACAAATCCAACTGGACGAACATCGCGTCGATGCCCAATTCCGCGACGGCCGCCATTGGAGTGGCGACCTACTCGTCGGTGCCGACGGGCTGCACAGCCAAGTTCGCGCCTCCTTCTTCGGTCACAGTGAGCCGAAATACGCAGGCTATATGTGCTGGCAGGGCTTCTCTCCTCGCCCCGACCTGATCGAACCTGGCGTGCTGTTCGAATCCTCCGGCAACGGCCACCGTTTCGGCGCCATGGCCGTCGACGAGCATCGCGTCTATTGGTACGCCTGTATCAACCTACCCGCCAATAGCGATTTCGGCAAGCGCACGCGCGAGGCCCTGGTCCTGCGCTTCTTTCGCTTCCACCAACCGATCGCCGCCCTCATCGAGAGCACGCCACAGGAGCAGATCCACTGCCAGCCCTGCTACGAGCGCGAACCGCTCAAGCACTGGTCCAGCGGCCGCGTGACCCTGGTCGGCGAGGCCGCCCATCCCACCACCCCTGATCTCGGCCAGACCGCATCCGAAGCTTTCGAGGACGGCCGAGTCCTCGCACGGCTGTTGGCCGAGGCCGCCAGCCTCGACAGCGCGCTCTCCCACTACGACAACCAACGCGTGCCCAGCGCCACCAAAATCCAAAAGACTTCGCACCAAGCCGGTCGCCTTAGCCAACTGGAACACCCCTTGATTTGCGGACTACGCGACTTGGCCTTGCGCTACAGTTCCCATCTACCGGTTCAGCGCCACTACCGCCAATTCTTCGGACTGGGCCACCAACTGCACGTTTAGCCTCAGCGCGTGACCCTCCCAGACCCGCACAGCGCGCCAAATACTGACCGCGGCTTGCACCCGAGACCAGCCCGGCGTTACACTAGGATGCCTCACTCGAGGTTCGGAGGGTTTATGTCGCTGATGCTGTTTCTCTTACTCCTTGCGCCTGGCGAACTGGTTGAACACATGCAGGTCACGGATATTCAGCCGATCGACGGATTCTCCGCCTCCTCTCAAGTGCCCCAGGCCATGCTCTGGCAACCGGATCGCCTCTACGTCCTCGACGGCGACGCCCGACTTTGGCTGGTTGGCGCCCAGGGTCGACCCGCCGGTGCCGGCGAGGATCAGCCGCTTGCCGCAGTGCGCGGATTGTACGCTATTGCAGAACAGATTGTCGTCGTCGACCAGAACGGCTACCGCCGCACCGCATACGATTCGGCCGGCAAGCTCCAAGGCAGCGCGATGCTGCGCCAACCGGTCCTCTACAGCGATCAGGACAACCAGCTGCAAGCCGTCGATCAGAGCCCGGAGGCCGACGGTCGTGCCGTCCAGCTGCACTGGACACACCAGGGCCAAACACGACAACTCGAGCTCGTCGCCACCGCGCGCAACGACCGCGTCCCGCCCGACAGCATCGTTACCCTGGCGCTCGGCCAACACTTGTTGTCGATCAACGGCAGCGGACGTCGCGCGACCCTCTATTACACCCTGCTCGACCTCGCTTCCGGCAAAGTCGCTGCCTCCGGCACCCTGCCCGTGGCCTCGGTCGGTCCCACCGACGGACTGCCCGACAGGCCCGTCGCCCTGCTCGTCGGCGCCGCCGCCAACCCCGAGCTCGGCTTTGTCGTGACCGAAGCGCCGTCCCGCAACGGCGAGCGCGCCCTGCGGCTGTTGGCGCCCCTGTCCGACAGCTGGCGCACCTTCGTCATCGCACTGCCAGCCGGCAAGGATCTCACCTTTTTCCAACCGCTCGAGGGCGATCGCTGGCTGGCTTTCGACGGCACACAACTGTTGCGTTTCCGCCTGCAGCCGCAATAACGGCGCCAATCAGCGCCAATGCTTGCCGCTTGAATCAATAGGTGTCCATCTTGTAAGATAGTACGGGTAACAAAAGACGGAAAAAGCATCGGTCGCCCGGTGCAACGGGAATTCCTTGAAGATCATCAATCCAGCTCTGATCGCACTATTACTTACCATCGCGGTCGAGTCGGCTCACGCACAGAATTTTCGAACCTCTCGTTATTCGGATCTCGACGGCATGCCCTCGCCGACCGTGATCGACATGGCCATGGATCACGAGGGCATGCTCTGGCTGGTGACCCGCATGGGCGTAGCGGTTTTTGACCGCGGCGAATTGACCCAATTCCCCTTGCCCAAGTCCATGGATGTCACGAAAATTCATCAAATCAAGATCGACGCCAAGGGCGATCTGTTCTTTGCCACGAGTGACAGCAAGGGCCCGATCTACCACAGGCAGGGCAGCGAGTGGGAAATCATACCCGCCCCGCCCAACTTGCGACTCGACAACACCGTCACGACCGTTCGTCTGGCCCTTTCAGAAACGGACACAGGACCCATTCTCGCCTACCTCTGCGGTGATCAGCTGTTCTTTTACCAGGCGGGCCAGTGGAGTTCCGTCCATGACGGTCTTGCCCGCTACGGCAAAATCCGCCGCATATCGGGCCTACACAGGGGATTCTTGGCCGCTACCTCCAAGGGTCTCTTCCAACTCGATCCCCACACCGTTAAGCCTCTATTGCCAGTAAACCTCCCAGCATCAGACCGCGATTTGCTTTCCATGGTGGGCACGAGCCAAGATCTCGATCATCCCGGCCCGATCTACACCCTCAGTCCCGACTGGATCTCGGTCTTCGATCGCGGCACTTTTCAACACCTGCTGCCCACACCCAAGCACCTGACACTCGGGGGCGACACCTCCGTTTTGATGTTCCTCGATGAAGCGGGTGACCTGATCCTCGCCAATGGCGATTTCGTCGATTACCTGATGCGCAAAAACCTGTTTCTGCGGTCCTGGAACATCCAGACCGGCCTGATTGGCAACGGCGCCTCCTGTGTTCTGCTCGACCGCGAACACGGTCTCTGGATTGGCGGCGCCCACGGACTGACCCGCATCCAGCACCGCCGCTTCGACAACTACACCAGCAGCGATGGCCTGCCCGAGAACGAGGTCTCCGCCCTGCTCGAGTGGCAGCCAGGTCGTTTCCTGGTAGGCCAGAACCATAGTCTGAGCCTGTTCGACAGACAGGGGAGCCGCCCACTCGACCTGCCCGTCACCATTAAGAGTCGCATCATGGAGTTGAAAAAGGAGCCCGATGGCGGTGCCCTTGTCGCAGCCCTAGGGGTCGGCATCCTGCGGCTCGACCCCAAACTCCGGCCCAGCTTATTGCCCACCGAAACCCCCATCCTGCTGCACTCGGCCGAGCGCGACCGGGAAGGTGTCCTCTGGGCCACGGGCACCACCCAACTGTACCGCTTCAGCGATGGCGCGTTCCGCCAGTACCACGACAGCGCCCTGCCGCCGATCCGGTATCGCCGGGTACAGTTGCTGAGCTCGGGCCGCTTGGTGCTCTCCACCTATAACCAGGGCATCTGGCTGCGCGAGGATGGCTGGCGCAATGCGCAAGCCCGCAACGAGGCTGGCAACAACGTTTTCACCGCGATCGAGGACCACCTGGGCCGGATTCTTGTCGGCAGCAAACAGGGTCTGATGGTCCTCCAGGGCGAGGGCCTGACCCGTTTTGCCGAAGCATCCGTCACCCGCCCGGTTTTCGCGCTGCATGAAGATAGTCGCCAACGCCTCTGGATCGGCACCGACAATGGCATCTTCCGCTACGCAGGCGGCCGCTCGCGCCACTACACCACCTCGAACGGACTGATTGGCATGGAGATCAACCGCGGCGCCATGCTCGAAGCCAGCGACGGCGATATGTGGTTCGGCACCACCGGTGGCCTCTCCCACTACCGCGAGCCCCTCGATTTCGAACCCTACCCGCCAAAAGTGGTCTTGCTCGACGCCGCCACCGCCGACCAGCACTGGCCAGCCGATCAGCCGCGCGCCGTGGAAGCCGACAACGATTCCTTGACCATTCGCTACAGGGCCTATTCCATGGAGGACAAGGACTCTGTCTGGGTACGCTACATGTTGGCCCCCTACGACAACGACTGGCGCCCCACCGAGCGCGCCAGCCAGCAACTGGCCCAGTACCACCGCCTGCCGCCGGGCCAATACACCTTTCACATCAAGGCCGGAGGCAGCGCCGGTAACTGGAGCGAACCGGTCAGCTCGGCCACGATCACCGTGGCCAAACCACTCTTCCAAAGAGCCTGGTTCATCGCCTGCACCATTGCCCTTGCCCTATTGCTTGGCTTCAGTTTCTTCGACTACCTGGCCTCCAAGCGTTTCTCGCGCTTTCTCCAGCTGCAGGTCTCCGAGCGCACCAGCGAACTGACCAGCAAGAACCAGCTACTGCTCGAACAAATCCAGGACAAGGTCGCGGCCGAAGCCAAGATTCAGGCCCTCAACGAAGACCTCGAGGCGCGGGTACGCGCCCGCACTGCCGAGTTGGAAGTGGTGCAGCGCGACCTCGTCGAGAACGCCCACTATGCAGGCATGGCTGAAATCGCGACCTCGATGCTGCACAATGTCGGCAACGTCCTCAACAGCATCTCGACCGCGGGCTTCCTAATGCAGCAGACGCTCGAACACAGCAAGCTGCTCTCCCTACAGCGCGCCAACGATCTGTTGCGCCCCCATGTCGACCATTTTGAACAGCAGCTGCGCGAGGACCCCAAGGCCCGCGATCTGTTGCGCTTCTACCTGACGCTTGGCGACCGCCTCACCGCCGAGCACCAGCTCTTGGGCGATCAGGTCCACAGCCTGTTGGAGCGGATCGACACCATCAAGGATATTGTCGCGCAGCAACACAACTATACCTCCGGCGTCTACCAGACCGAGACCCTGTCCCTGGAGCTCCTGCTGGAGACCTCGCTCAAGATCATGGAGGCCTCGCTCGGATCCCGGGATATCGCCGTCGTCCGCCATTTCGAACTGGTCCCCGCCGTCAATGTCCAGAAAACCAAGATGATCCACACCATGGTCAACCTACTCAAAAACGCCGCCGAAGCGATCATGACCGTTCAGGCCGACCAACGCGAGATCCAGCTGCGCAGCTGGGCCTGCAACGGCAGTGTGTTCATTTCGATCACCGACAGCGGCTGCGGAATTCCTGTGGCGAACCTTGGCAAAATTTTCAACCATGGCTTCACCACCAAGGCCACCGGCCATGGCTTTGGCCTGCACAGCTGCGCGAATGCTCTCAAGGAGATGGGTGGCACGATCTGGGCTCAGAACCGCAAGGACGGCACCGGCGCTGTCTTCACGATCCGCCTGCCCTTGCCGGGTCAGCCGGCGCTCGCGCTCGAACAAGGCGAGGCCCAAGCCGCGGCGGCCTTGGAGAACTGAGTGGTGGGACTTGATCGCCTAAAATCAAAAAGCCCGCCGGAGTCCGGCGGGCTTTGATGTAAATGGTACTCCCAAGGGGATTTGAACCCCTGTCACCGCCGTGAAAGGGCGGTGTCCTAGGCCACTAGACGATGGGAGCTTCATAGGATCAAGTCCAACATGTGTTGGAACCTTGTGTGAACGAGCCTGCCCTCGGCAGTCGGCTTCATGGTGTGAAGCCCCTTTAATGGTACTCCCAAGGGGATTTGAACCCCTGTCACCGCCGTGAAAGGGCGGTGTCCTAGGCCACTAGACGATGGGAGCGAAGGAAGTGAGCCGTGATGGACTTGAACCATCGACAACCTGATTAAAAGTCAGGTGCTCTGCCAACTGAGCTAACGGCCCACACGGTAATCTTAGTCGTGTGAGGACCCCTCGTGGATGTCTCATCCCCGAGCGACGAATCGTAATAATAGTGGAGGCGCGAAGAGGTGTCAAACTTTTTTTTCAGTTTTTTTCTCACAATCTTAGCCAAATCCCAACATCCAAATCGACCCGCCCGACACCTCCCATCCGGAGCCTGTCAAGACCCCCCTGGAGCCCTCCACATTTGCGCCTTGCACCTGAACCAAATAGGGTTACAATGCTGCGAGCAGTGCCTTTACCCTGGACGCCCACATGACTCGAGCCGCCGCACATCACGCTAAACCACCCTTGCAGGCCTTCGACTGGAAAGCGCTGCCCCTGAACGAAACGGCTCGGGCATTGCGCGCCTTAGGCACCGCCCTGCTAGAGCACCTGCTTGATCCCCAACGCGAGCCGGATCCGGCCCTGTGGTTGGCCTTCCGCTGGCGTGAAGCCGATGCCGAGCGCGCCTTTCCCGGCTGCACCCGCTTCGAGCTGGCAGCGCCGCGCCCACGTCGCCGCCCCCTCAAAATGCGTCTGGTTCGGGCGCTCCGCGGACAGCTGACCCTGGCCCGCTTGCGCATGACCTGGGCACCGCCCGAGGACGATCACCGCGCCCTGCGCTACTGGGTGCCGCTGGCCGAACACGCCATGCGCGACACCCTCTCGGAGTCGGTCCGCGGCCGCATGATGAGCCTGCTCCTGGCCCGCCGTTTTTACAGCAAAGACGCCTACCTCCTGCCCCGCTACCTCTGGCGCACCGCCGCCCAGCTGGCCTTCGAGGCACCTGCCTTCCGCCTGAAGGTCGCTCAGACCCTCGACCACTTTTTGCGTCCGCGCATGACCCTCTCCCCCGCTTTGCCGCCCTTCGAACTTTCCGTCCAAACCTTTTGGCTGCTCATCGCCCTCTACCAGCCCGCCAAGCCGCCCTGGTGGCGCTGGCTCAGCCCCCGATGGCACCGCACCCTCCAAATGGTCGAGCGCCTTTCCGCTCAAGCGCACCTCCAGACCCGTTCGACGAGCTGGGCCGGCTTCTGGGACCAATGGGTCCTGCTCCACCGCCTCCAGGCCGAGCCCTCCGCCATCGAGCACCTCAACCCGCTCCTGCGCCTCGCCCTCTCCCGCTTGCCGCTGCTCGCCGCCACCGCCCTCGACCTGCACCCCACCAGGACCGAGGCGACCGTCATCGAGCTGGCCCACCCCGATTATCTACGCGTCTCGCCGCGCCACTTTATCAATCTCTACCCCTCTGACCTCTGGGAGGCCGTTCATGTTTGATCCCGAAATCCTCGCCAAGCTGGCAGCCGCCGCGACGCCCCAGTTCGAGGCTCTGGCCCAGATCGAAAACGAGCTCAACAGCCGTTTTGTCGGCCTGCGCGAACCCATCCGCGCCCTGGTTCTGGCCGTCGCCTGCGGCGAGCCGCTGCTCCTGATCGGGCCGCCAGGCACCGCCAAATCACGCCTGATCCGCGCCTTCTGTGGCAAGGTCGGCCTGATCGACGAGGATGATCCCAGCGCTAATCACCCCCACTATTTCGAATACCTGCTGACCCCCTTCACGGAACCCGGCGAGCTGTTCGGCTTCTACAACATCGCCCAAGCCCGCGAAAACAAACTCGTCCGCGACGACGAGGGCATGATGCAGAACGCCCGCGTCGTTTACCTCGACGAAGTCTTCAACGGCTCCAGTGCGATCCTCAATACCATCCTCGCCTTCCTCAACGAACGCATCTTCCACGATCGCGGCAGCCGCAAACAGGTCGCCATGGAGAGCCTCTTCGCCGCCACCAACCACCTGCCCGACGCGCCGGAACTCAAGGCCATCTTCGACCGCTTCGTGCTGCGCTGCCACCTCGCCAATATCCCCGCCACCACCGCCGACCTCTCGGCCCTGATCAAGGCCGGCTGGTCCGAGACCTTCGCCAGCCGCAAGCAGCAAACCCGCTACCCGGAGCTGCTCGACCAACTGGCCCAGCTGCGCGAGAAGATCCGCAGTCTTTCCACCCGCAAGATCCTCGTGCCGCGCGCGGAGGACCCCTTCTACCTGGGCCTGACCCAACTGGTCCAGCACGCCCGCCAATACGACCTCTCGCCCATGAGCAACCGCCGCATTGTGAAGATGACCTATATAATGATGATTCACTGCCTCTACGAGGCCGCCCGCAGCGGCGAGAAACCGACCTCCCTCGCGATGGGCCGGGCCGAGCTGGCGCTCCTGCCGCGCTACTTCCTCGACCGCTACGACGAGGAGGTCATGCTCAAGATGGAACGGACCGCCCTGTGAACGCCACCCTGCCCCTCGAGGTCGACCTGATCGGACCTCGCCTATGGACCCCGTTTCGCGACGAGGCCATGAGCCCGTTGGACGACGTCCAACGCCGCTACGCCCAAGCCCTGCTCGAGCTCGCCCACTCGCGCCACATCGGCATCGCCGTCGAACTGGTGGCAGCGCTCGTGCCCCACCTGCTCGCCGCCCATACGCGCTTCCACCCCAGCAACCCCTGGTACGCTACCTTCGCGCGCCTGCGCAGCGAACTCAGTGGCAGTGATCGGACCGCCACCCGCGAATTCGGCCTGGTCCTCCAGGCCAACCCCAGCTGGGTTGTATTGCGCCTCGTCCTGCCCCTGATCCAGCGGCTCCTGCGCGTTCAGCGCCGCTGCTTTCTGTTCTGCGAGGAGGACGTCTTCACCGTCCGCGGCCCCGAAGACTACCGCGCCTATGCCCAGGCCCAAGCAGAGCTGCTCGCCGCCCTGCCCGAACGGGACGACCGCGAGCTCGCCCATTTTTGGGAGGAGCGCGCCATGACCCTGGCGACCCTGACCCATCGCCTCGCCCCCCGCGAGGCCGAGAGTCTGCCCGACCCCGACCCGCTCGCGGCCGGCATGCTCCTGCGACTCGCCCCCACGCCCCAGCCACCGCGCCGTCCCAGCCGCAACCTGCGCCTCATGCCCAGCCGCCACCAGCGCCACCGCCGCAGCCGCGAGCGCGAGGGCGGTTTCGACGGCATCCACCTCACCCGCCGACCAGAGGACCTCGACGGCATCCTGCTCAGCGAGTTCACCAATCCCGACTTTCTGCTCACCGACCGCTTGCTCAACACCGGTTACTTCGCCCTCGAGCGCGCCCCCCGCCGTGAACTGCTGCGCGACGTCTGCGTGGTCGCGCTGGTGCCGCCCCTGCTGGCCGAGTGGGCCACGACCGCCTTCGCCAAGGCCTGCTTTTTCGACTTCCTGTCCCGTCTGACGCACCGCTTGCGCCAGGCCCGCCTCACCGCCAGCGCCTTTCAACTGCTGCAAGGCGACAGCCGCGAGCGCTTGCACCGCGCCCATTTCCCGCTCGAGAACATCCCCCAACTTGCCGCCGTCGAAGACGGTCAGGTCACCAGCGCCTGGCGCCGCGAGCTGACCCTGGCTTTTGGCGCCTTGCCCAGTCTCCTGGAACCCGACGAAGCGCTGGGCCAGTTAGCCTCACGCCCAGTCCTCGCCAACGCCACCGAGGACGCGCTCGACTGGGCGACCCGGGCCTGGCGACACAGTGGCGACCGCGGCCGTGGCGACCGTGCCGCTCCCAATGCGCACGCGTACCTCCACCTCTTGTTGTTCTTGCCCGCCGATCCCCTGGCGCCTTTGGCCCAGAGCAGCCTTCACCAACTGTTCGGGTTCACTGGTCAGGCCGGACGACGCCTCTCGGCACTGCGCCTGCCCGCCCATTTTGCCGACCGCGGCCAGTGGTCGCTCGTCCTCGGCGAACAGGGCGAGCGCGCGCTCGGCAGCGAGCCACCGCAGAGCGAGCAGGCCATCGCCACCGCCATGGTCGAGACCTGGCTGGACCACTTCACCAAGGAGATCTGGCGTGACTGAACAAGCGCTCTACCTCGATCAACTGACGCCCCTCGAGGCCTTGGAACTGCTGGCCCTAGCCCTCGATCGGCCCGACCTCGAACCGCGCCAGCTCCAGGCCGTCCGCCTCGAACAGGCCACCAGCGTCTTCGGTGCCAGCGCTACCCTGGTGCTGCCGCTGACCGACAGCGAGGCCGCCTGGACCGCCTTTGTCACTGCCTGTCTCGAGCGCTTTGCCCGCCTGCGCGGTGCCGAACCCCTGCGCGCCGAGCTGCGCACCACCGGCCTGACCCTGAGCGACGCCCTCGCCTGGTTGCTGCTCGAGAGCGGCGGCGATTCGCGCGCTCGCGCCGAGCCCTGCCAGCCCGCCGAGTTCCTGCTGGTCGCCGACCACCTCGAGCTCGCCGAGGTCGCCACCTTCTTCGAGGACCTGCGCTTCCACTGTACCCAGATCCGCGTGGCCGCGGCCCGCGACCAGTTCTTCTTCCACATCCTCGACGACGAGGCGCGCCGTTCCTCGTTCCAAAGCCTGGTAGCCAGCGATGCCTTGCGCGGCTGTCGGCCCCTGGCCGCCTTCCCAGTGGCCGGCCGCCAATTCTTCCTGCCCGCGGCCAAAGCGCCCGACCAGCGCGCGCTCGCCCACCTGCTCGCCCTGCTCGAGCGCTTCCCGAGCCTGCTCCACGGCGACCGCTGCCCCACCAGCGGGCCCGTCCTCGCCATCGACCGCCAGGCTCCCGACGCCACCGAGCCCGAGCGCTACCACATCTTCCCACTTGCCCAGCTGACCTTCCACAGCCAGCTCAGCCTCGAGCGGGACTCGCCCAACGCCCCCAGCTTCGCCCACTACCAACCCCAGGACCAGGCCGGTCAACTGGCACGCCTGCGCGACGCGCTCTACCGCGCCGCACCCTCCGTCGGCTATCGCCTCGAGCTGCGCGCCACCCGCCAGCGCGAGAGCGCCGAGGTCGAGCGCCGCCGCCTGCTCGAACGCCAGGCCGAAATCGCCTACAAGCTCGCCTACTTGGATAGCGTCAGCCGGCCGCGGCCGCAACTCTTGCGTTTCAGCGACGACCAGTTGCCGGCCCTGGCAGAATTGATCCGCGCCTTTCCGCTCGAAGTCCTCCAACAGGGTTACCCGCGCTACGCCTATCTCAGCCAGACCCTCGAAGGTGAACGACCGCGCAGCTACCACTGGATTTATTTGGAGCCTCAAGACGCCACCCTCGGCGAGCTCGATCCCTTTCTGCGCTGGGGCACCGGTCCCAACAAACCGCGTCGCTATGGGCTGGACCCCTTCTGGTCGCGCCATTACCACAGCCGTCGACCCGGCAGCCTCGTCTTCGTGCCCGAGCAGACCGCGCTCTTCCCCGCCATGCACGCCTGGTCGGCCGCCGATATGGACAGCTACCTGCGCGAGGCCATCGCCACCTGGAGCGGCACGCCCCTCGACGAACTGCCGGCCCAGCCGCTGCTCGTTTTCGGGCCCGAAACCGGCGTCGCGGCCGAACTCGTCGTCGCCCTGCTCGACCTGGAGGCCTTCCAGCCTCTGCGCACGCGCCTCGGCTGGATCAACGATCACCTGGCCCTGGCCAAACTCGTCCCCGCCAGCGACCTGGTCGCCGAACTGGCCGATAAGTCGGCCCAGGCACTGCTCGCCGAAAGAGTCGTCCTGCGCCACCGCAACGCCGAACAGGAACTCGAGGAGCTGCTGCTCGAGGCCAACCGCCTGACCCACCGCAAAATCAGCGAATTGACCGAAACCGTCAATGCCGAGATGAACCTGCTGCTCGAGCGCACCCACGAGACCCTGACGTTCCTGGCCAATCTCCACGATTACCTGGAGGAACTCACCCAATTGCGCCAACGGGCCGAGGCCTCCGCCGGCGCGACCCACAAGACCATAACCAAGACGGAGCACAAGTATACTGAACTGGGACGGTTCATTCTCCGCCTCGAAGCCGACCTCGAGCGCGAGCTGCAACATGCCGATCAGGTGCGCCAACGCGCCAACGCTAAGGTCCAGAACAGCATCGCCGAGCTCGAGACCAACCAGCGCGATCTCAAACGCAGACTCCTAGAACTCCTGAGGATGAAACTATGAGCGACTTCAAGCGAGAACTCGCCGCACCCTATCGCGGTGATTGCCTGAGCCTCGAGGAACACGCCCGCTACGCCCAACAGCTGCCACACCAGGTCACCCCCAACCTGCGCGACATGCCGGCCATGATCGAGCACTTGGAACACAGGAGCCGGCCCTATTGGGAAGGCCGCATCAGGGCGATCGATCAGCGCCAAACCCCACTCGACCTGCGCGCCTTACGCGCCGCCATCACGCGCTTGAACATGGTCAATCGCCTCACCTGGCGCTCGCCCCAGGCGCTGCGCATCCGCGCCGTCAACTTCGCTTATCGCTTCGCCATTGCCGTCGTCATCCTGACCCAGGCCGCAATCGCCGTGTTCGTAATTTACTGGATCATTCGCCTGATCTGGTACCTGGCCTGAACGACCGGCGTCACTCGCCCTTGCGGAACAACAGGATGCGGTTGTTGGCCGGCATTTCGAAGTCCTGGGCCAGGCTCAACCCGGCCTGGTTGGCCTCCTCGACCACCTCCTCGAAATGGCGAATCGCCGAGGCCTCGTCGCGGTTCTTCAGCCAGATATCGAACTGGGCATTGCTGGCCGAGGTGTACTGCCCGCCGTAGTTGAACGGACCATAGACGCAGAACAAGCCGCCACTCGGCAGCAGTGCGCCGACCGTCGCGATCAGGCGCTGGCCCAGGGGCCAGGCGACAATATGGAGCGTGTTGGCGGTGAAGACCGCGTCCACCGGTGGCACGGACCATGAACTGGAGGCAATGTCCAGCGCGATCGGCTCGCTGACGTTCTTTAGACCGGCATCGCGGAGCCAGGCCCGAATCCCGGCGTGATTCACTTCCAAGTCACTGGGATACCAATGCAGGTGGGGCAGGTGCTCGGCAAAGTAGACTGCGTGCTGGCCCGTGCCACTGCCAATCTCGAGTACGGCGCGGCGTTTGGCAAAAACCGTGCACAATACCCCTAGAATCGGTTCGCGATTGCGCTCACAGGATGGGGCGAACGGCTTGTCCACGACACTTCCTCCTATTCCTTGGTCATCAGGCTCGCAAGGAAACCACATTGCTCTTCTAGGGAAAAGGACGAGACCAAGCCAAGCGTCTGAACCTGAAAAACGCCGTCCTTGGTATCGATGTAGCGAAAGCAGGAGGCCGCATCGACCAGTTTGTCGTCCAGTTGGGCCTGACCTTCGTAGGCGTGAACCGGATCGGGCTTGCCATTGTTATAGGTGATGCGCGTGCGCTTTTGCTTGACGAAGAACTCGTTGCGGCCCAGCTTCTCCTTGAGTTGCGGCAGCATTTCGGCCTCGACCTCGGCCGCCTTGCGCTTGCGCCAGGAGTGTTTCTGGTAAAAGCTGATCACGTCGAGGGTCCGGCCATCCTCGCGGATATTGTCTTGGTTCCAATAGGCGATCGCCACCGTGCCGAGGAAGTCGCTCTTGCTGTAGGCCTTGAAGCGTGACGAGAGCTGCATGTCGACCAGCCCGTCCACATAGGCCGCAATCGCCTCGCTGTCGCGACTGACGTGAGAGCGCACGTAGAGCACACCGGTGATCAGCA
The DNA here is from genome assembly GCA_964423555.1 of uncultured Holophagae bacterium. Classification (GTDB taxonomy): domain Bacteria; phylum Acidobacteriota; class Holophagae; order Acanthopleuribacterales; family Acanthopleuribacteraceae; genus CAYRFM01. Next base: position 44,499 of record CAYRFM010000058.1, read on the forward strand.
CCGCGCCGATCCCCAGCCAAGCTAGGATCATGCGAATGATGCAGCCACGCCGCCGGGTGCGGTAGGCCTCCTCTTGCGGATCGACGGGCTCGGTCATGGGCAAACTCCTCCATAAGTTCCACCACGGGGGGTGTCGGACGCATCATACCTCAAGCGAACAGGCGGGTGCATCCCCAAATCGCGCGAGCGCGCGATCCAGAGAACGCAGGCGCGCGGCGATCGGCTACAATGAAGCGACTCTGGCGCAAGCCCCACGAGGTGGCCATGACCCTCCAGTTCAGCTGGCACCCATCGATCGACACCTTCACGCCCGCCGAGTGGAATCGGCTGGCCGAGCCCCTGACCACACCCTTCCTGGAGTGGCACTGGCTGGCGGCCCTGGAACAGTCCGGCTGTGTGCGCCCCGAACTGGGCTGGCAGCCGCTGCACCTCGGCGCCCGCCGCGAGGGTCGCCTGGTGGCGGCGGCCGCGCTCTACGCCAAGGGCCACAGCCGCGGCGAGTTTGTCTTCGACCAGGAGTGGGCCGAGGCCGCCGCGCGCCTCGGTCAAGCGTACTACCCCAAACTGGTGGGCATGACCCCGTTCACCCCGGCGCCGGGCTACCGCTTCCTCATCGATCCCGCCGAGGACGAACGCGAGCTCTGCGGGCAACTGCAGGCCCAGATCGACGCCCTCTGCCGCACCAACCGCCTCGGCGGCTGCCACTACCTCCACACCGATCCGGCCTGGGCCGAGACCATGAAGCAGCTGGGCTTGGGCCATTGGCAGCACCACCAGCTGATCTGGGAGAACCCGGGCCACGCAGATTTTGACGCCTATCTGGGGACCTTCGACAGCAAACAGCGCAAGAACATTCGCCGCGAGCGCCGCCTCGTGCGCGAGCAAGGCTTCCAGACCCGCCTGATCCAGGGTAGCGAGCGGCCCGAGCTGTTCCCCCACATGTACCAACTCTACGCCGATACCTGCCAAAAATTCTGGAACTGGTCCCACTACCTGAATCAGAACTTTTTCGAGCGCCTGGCGCTGACCTACGGCGCGCGCGTGCTGTTCGCCGTCTGCGAGCGCGACGCGAGCGCGCTGCCACCGGCGATGGCCTTCCTGATCCACAAGGGCGACCAGCTCTACGGCCGCCACTGGGGCGACCTGGACGGCAGCGAACTGCTGCATTTCGAGGCCTGTTACTACCAGCCGATCGAGTGGGCCATCGCGGAGGGCGTGCGGCGCTTCGACGCCGGCTCCGGCAGCGCGCGCCACAAGCAGCGCCGCGGCTTCCCGGCGCTGCCAGGCTGCAGCCTGCACCGCTTCTACAGCGAACCGCTGAACCGCCTGTGGCGGGCCAACATCGATCAGCTCAACGCCCACGAGGCCGCCGTCATCGCCGCCATCAACGGCGCGACGCCTAGCTTGAAGACAGCCGAAACGGTTGAAACCAACCACGACTGTCATTAAAGCGGGCAATTCTGCCTGGTACACACCCCTGATGGCTCTCTATGATAGGGCGCCTCGACTAGAGCTCGACTTCGGCCCGTCGCAAGATAGCACCCAACGCGACACCACCGGCGGGACCCTGTCGACTGAGCTCTAGCTGAGCGCGCGACCTCCATTTTGCAATAGATGGACGTCATCGTGGCGCAGAGCAATCGTCAAGGTCGCGATTTTACCTCTTCAGCCCCTTTCTCACACCGGAGGAACAAAACGTGATCGCCCAAATCCAAAATCGACAGATGTGCATTTTAACTCGAAGAAAAACAATCCATTTGACTTACGCCCATTTCCCAAAAATCGCCGAGCACATTCTTACGCATTGCAACCACCAAAATATATTCAGATTCATCCATTTTTCACACCTAATCATAAAATCTCTCGTAATTTTCATTGACTGGCACAAAAATCAGCAGTACCTTATGCACGGGCGTCATGCCTAAACATCAACCAGACAATAAGGAGTGACAATGTTTTGTCATACGACACTATTATTAACCATCAATTTCTTCTTACCCGCTGCACAAACATACGTTGTCCCAAACAACATTTATCCATTTTCTGGAGGCTATGTTAGTCAACAATGGGCCACCCTAACACCCTCATACATCAGTGAAGGCGGCAGTGGTTGGTACTGGTGCGGCCATGCCGCAATGGCGGCTACCATTAATATGTTGCGCCAAACGCCAATTACCAAAGACCAAAAAGTCGCACAATTGGACTGGTTCCATCAGCGCCTTAAAATTCGTCAAACAGGATACAAAAGTGACCCGAGACGACAGGCCTCCATTGACGGATTAAACAGTGTCATGCAAAACGACAAAGGCACTGAATTCTCTTGCAGCAAAGTCACAACAACTATACGTGACAACATCAAATCATCTATGCATACGGCGTTAACCTCCGGATATTATGTAGTGGCATTGAGCCAGAAGGTCATTAGTGGAAACACCTATGGTCATTTTTATACTGTTTACAGAATCGATTATGATCCTACAGGCACAGGTGGCGGAACGGTCTTTTTTATCGACCCCTATCAGGGCACGATTGGCACCATGGGTTACACCGCATTTCTCGACGGGATGTATCAGGCCGGAACCCTTAGTCGCTACTCGTTCCTCAAAGTGAAAAAGTTATAACTTCGCGCCAGCCGAATTGCAGGAAGGGAGCTGCGAGGCCGGCTATGCCGGCCTCCGACACTCATGACACCGTTACCTGCTATTCGCAAATCAATCGACCCACCAACGGGATCGGCTTCAGCAGCGTGTTGTAGTTTGGCGAATACCTCCGCACCCGCTCATGGAGCGCTTCGTACTGCTCCGGCGTACCGCTGCCTTTCACGCGAATGCTGTAGCTGACATCGGTCACCTCGACCGGTACCGTCTCGTCGAGACCCAAGAAACCCCGTAGATCCAGATCCCAAGTCACCTCGATCTCCAGTTTCTCGATGTCCAGCTTCATCATCGAAGCACCCATCATAAAGACAACCGCCATACAGCCCGAAAGAGCGCCCAGCAAATATTCCTGGGGATTGGGCGCGCTATTGAGACCCAGCAATTGGCGCGGTTCATCGATCGCGATCTCGAAATCACGGGCGACCCGATGCTCGCCCAGAACCATCGTTTTAGGGCTGACCTTCAGTTGAGTGCCGTTCTCCCAGGTCAGATGGGTACCGGCCTTGATGGTGCCGGCACGGGGCTCGCCCTTCACTTCGTGGGTAAACTCGCTCAAACCTGCGACATTGATTCCGTTGATCATGCGCTTACCTCCTCTTGAATATGCGCTAGCGCAGCCCGTAGGTCTGCGATCAAATCCGCCTCATCTTCGACGCCCACCGAGAGCCGAACCAGCCCCGGCCGGATGCCGATGGCCGCCAATTGCGCCGTCGTCAGTTGGGCGTGGGATGTGTTGTAGGGCAAGCTGATGAGACTCTCGAGGCCGCCCAGACTCGTGGCCTGCCGGGGAATCCGCAGCGCCTCGAGCAGCCGATGCGCTGCCGTGTTGCCGCCCACCACCTCAAAGCTGACCACACCACTGGCGCCCTCCAGCATGGCCGCCGCCAGCTGGTGCTGGGCATGACTCGCCAGACCGGGGTATGAGACCCGCGCCACCTGCGCCTGTCCTTCGAGAAACCGCGCCACGGCCAGCGCGTTGGCATTGTGCTCGCGCATGCGCAGGGCAAAGGTCTTGAGGCCGCGCTCGAACAAGAAGCAGGCATGGGGGTCGAGGTTGCCGCCAAACTTCAGCATCTGACCCCAGATCCGGTCCAGCAGTTTGCGTGAGCCAGCCGCGCTGCCGGCAATCAAATCGCTGTGACCATTGAGATATTTGGAGGCGCTGTTGACGACCACATCGACCCCAAACCACAACGGCTGGAGATTGTAGGGCGTCAGAAAAGTGTTGTCGATCACGACCCGGCAGTGATGGCGCTTGGCCAGGTCGACGATCGCCTGGACCGGCAACACTTTGAGCAGGGGGTTGCTGAGAGACTCGAAGAACAGCAATTGCGTGCGATCCGTGATCGCGGCCTCGATGGCCGCGAGGTCCGTAGGGTCGACAAAGCTCACGCGCATGCCCAGCTGAGGCAGCGTTTCGTTGAGGAGACTGTAGGTGCCGCCATAGAGGTCGCGGGAGGTCACCACATGGCCGCCCTTATCCAACAAGGCTAACAAGGTCGTCGTGATCGCGGCCATACCCGAAGAGAACACCACCGCACTTTCGGCGCCCTCCAGGCTGGCCAGCTTCTCCTGGAGCGCCCACTGCGAAGGATTGCCGTAACGTGAATAGATGAACTGTTCGCGCGCATTGCCGTCCTTGATCGCTTGATAGGCCGAGTCCCCCAACAGGAAGGTCGAGCTCTGAAAAATCGGTGTGCCGACGGCGCCGCTGTGGGGATCATCATATTGACCCGCATGGACGGCACGGGTCGAAAAGCCCGTGCCCGCGCCCCACGGTTTCCCAGCCAAAAAAGGGCCAGGCTGACGCTTGCGCAACAGGTCAGGACACCACAGATCGTGCTGCCCCTCTCGATCAGCGGCGATCAGCCGGCCTAGGTTTGTTGATTGAAGCGCCGGTTGAGGAAGTTTAGGTCGATCGTACATTTTCACCCTCGAATCGTAATAGAGTCAGACCCCAATCAAGGACAAACCCTGCCCCTGGCGCGCTCACTGAACCGTAACATCGCTGGCTGTGGGCGCCTGGCCTCACCATCAAATTGAAACATATCCGTACCATATTCTGTTGAATATTCTATATGACGTCACATTTTCCGTTGTTTCAAAACCAGAATGACGCCTACACGATTCATTATTCTGATTCAAGCCTGTGCCTATGGTGCTTCGCCGAAGAATGACCTCGGAGCTGCGTGGAGGGAGGTACGCCATGCAGCCTGACCTTGTCGTACTTACCCTCGGCGCGCAGACACAGATGCAAGTCTATGCACTTAAACCTGCGTTCTTACCCAAATCGCTTGTTCTGCAACTCTAGGCATGACGTCAAGCACCTGTAAGTGAACCACTTGACCCACTGGCCCACTTATTGCTGTTAGGGGACCGGCGCCGCTGTTCCGCATTTTCCAGATAAAGACCACCCCCAGCCTTTTCAAAGCAAAAGGAGTTGTTATGCGCAAGCTGTCTCTACGCATCGCGTCTGCTACCCTGGCAATCTTCCTCGTGCTCACGGCCCTCCCCCTCCGCGCCGCCGAGCTCGTCCAGAACGGTTCGTTCGAGTCCGGCATGACCCAATGGTCGCCGATCGGTGCAGGTGTCACCCTCGCGCTTGATGCCGATGCCCACAGCGGGACCCGCTCGATCCTGGTCACCACGCGCAGCTCCGCCAGCGCCGCCGTCAAGCAGAACATCGGACCCGCCCTGACCGCGCTCGGCTCTGGTAGTCGGATCGTCACGCGCTGCTGGATCAAGCTCGCGGTGCCCTCCAGCGTTCGCCTGCGCCTCAACCTCGCCACCGGCGGTGGGTCCAGCACCTTCCTGCTTGCCGAGCGCATGGTGATGACGGCCAATCAGTGGACCGAGATCGTCGGCAGTGCCACGCCGACCTGGCCAGGCACCCTGACCCAAGCGCTGCTCTACTGTGATATTGGCGAAGACATTGAGCCTGGCTACAGCGACTGCCGCCTGGACGATTTTTCTATCCTGCCCGACAGCGACGGCGACCACCTCAGTGACGCCGCCGAGCAAACGCTAGGCAGCAACAGTGCCGATCCCGACAGCGACGGCGACGGCATGGACGACGATTGGGAAGTGACCCACCACCTGAATCCGCTCGTCGACGACCGCGACGACGACGTCGATGGCGACAGCTACACCAACGGCCAGGAGTATTATGCCGCCACCGACCCCGAGAATGGCACCAGCCAACCCGGTATTCCCAGCGACAGCCAAGCCTCCGCGGCGACCCAGGCGCTGCTGCGCTACTTGGCACTGCTGCCCAGCCGCGACGAGAACCGGGTCCTCCTCGGCCAGATGATGATCGCCGCCGCCGAGACGGCCCAATCGGGCTACGACCACAACATTCTCGGCCTCTACAACGGCACCGGCAAATGGCCGGCGCTGATGGCCATGCCTTACGAGGACGTCAACGCGCCGCTGCGGGTCGACACCATCACGCCGTTCGCCCTGAACTACTGGAACCAGGGCGGCCTGATCCTGATCAAGTGGGCGCCCTTCAACCCTTGGACGCTTGGCAGCAACAACGACCAGACCGCCGTCGATCTCGACCTGCTGCTGGTCCCTGGCGATCCTGGCCACGAGACCTTTGTCGACTGGCTGGACCAAATCGCCGTGGGCCTGGGCCAACTTCAAGATGCCGGTGCCGTGGTGCTGTGGCGGCCGATGTCGGAGATGAACGGCAGCTGGTTCTGGTGGGGCCATCGCAGCCGCGACCAATACGTGGCGATATGGCGCTTCATGCACGACTACCTGACCCAGACTAAGGGTCTGCACAACTTGCTCTGGGTCTACGAAAGCGACTCTGGTGTCCACGACGGCGTCGCCTCCGATTACTATTATCCTGGCGACGACGTCGTCGACATCGCGGGCCATAACCTTTACGACGATGACTGGGACCTGCCGTTTGAGGCAAACAAGCTATTTGCCAACTATCCCAAGCCCTATGCTTTCCCCCAGGCCGGTTCAAAAAACATCCGCGACGGCAGCTTCGACAACCTGATCTACACGACCAAATTGCGCCAGCACTACCCGCGCTGCAGCTTTTTCGCGCCCTGGGCCAGCAACCCCAGCAACAGCCGCTACAACGCCGTCATTGACAACCTCCATCCCCAGGAGCTGGTCGACGACGATTGGATCTTGACCCGTGAGGAGCTGGACTGGCAAACGGGCGGCGCGCTGAGTATCCTCAGCCAACAGGGCGCCGGCAGCTACTGCGAAGGCCAGTCCGTGAGTTTGACGGTAGCGGCCAGCGGTAGCGGCAGCCTTCAGTATCAATGGTACAAGGACGGCGCCTCCGTGAACGGCGCCGTCGCCGCCACCCTCGAACTCAATCCCGCCTTGGCGGGTGATACGGGCGACTACCATTGCCTGGTCACCGACCAAAACGGCAGCCTAGCCAGCCCAACCATGACCGTGACCATTGACCCAGGCTTCGCGCTGGACCTGCACGGCAGCGCCGCCGCGGCCGGATTGCAGGCCATCACGCTGGACGCATGGACCGCCTGTGATCTGCCGCAACTGACCTACAGTTGGAGCGACGTTGACAGCGGCCAAGTCTTGGGCCAGGGCCCGAGTACGGCGATCCAGCCCAACGCGACCCTCCACTGCCTGCTGACCGCCCACGACCCTCTGACCGGCAACACCCGCACGCGCAACTGGACGATCGTGGTCAGTGCCAACCCCAACCTCCGCGACCTGAACGACGATCACAGCAACAGCCTCGCCGACCTTTGGCTGCTCTGCGCCGCCTGGGAGACAAACGATACAAACCTCGACGCCGACGGCGACGGTCACATCGATGTGCGCGACCTGTGCTACGTCAACCTCGACACCGGCCATTTGGCGGCCAAATCAGGTCCACAGCCGCACCGGGTTTTGAGGAGAAAATGACCCTGCGCTTGCAGCGCCGGCTTGCCTTGGCAGCAGGGAACACGAATGGCCCGCGGAGCCAAGAAAAGTGCGGTAAGCCGCCGGCTTGCCTTGGCAGCAGGGAACACGAATGGCCCGCGGAGCCAGGAAAAGTGCGGTAAGCCGCCGGCTTGCCTTCTCCGGATGGAACACGAATGTAGGGCGGAGCCGGCGTAAAAGTGTTGGCCTAGCCAACCTGACAAAGTCGTACTAGCCGCTCAGAATTGTTTTTAACCACGGAATGGCACTGAAACACACGGAAGGGAACACGGAATTGGGCTCCGAC
>CAYRFM010000059.1:0-48974 GCA_964423555.1 uncultured Holophagae bacterium
ACTTCGACCACAGCCAGACCAGCTTCCCCCTCACCGGCGGCCATAACCTCAGCGATTGCCTGGCCTGCCACAGCAGCGGCTACAACAACACGCCGACCCAGTGCATCGCCTGCCACCAGCAGGACTATAACCAGGTCACCGACCCCAACCACGTCGCCAATAACTTCCCCACCACCTGCGAGACCTGCCACACCACCATCGGCTGGGAGCCCGCCAACTTCGACCACAATCAGACCAGCTTCCCGCTGACCTTCGGCCACAACATCAGTGACTGTCGGGCCTGCCATGCCAATGGCTATACCAACACGCCCACCGAGTGTGTCGCCTGCCATCAGACCGACTACAACGGCACAACCAACCCCAATCACGCCGCCGCTGGTTTCCCCACCAATTGCACCCTCTGCCATGATACCCGTCGCTGGGATGGTGCCGTCTTCAACCATCGCTTTCCCATTTACTCCGGCAAGCACCAAGGCGAGTGGGACACCTGTGCGGATTGCCATGTGGTACCCAATAACTTTGCCGTTTTTGAATGCACCACCTGCCATGAGCACAACCAGCGCGACATGGATGACGAGCATCGCGAAGTTTCCGGCTATGTCTACCAGAGCCAAGCCTGCTACAACTGCCATCCCAACGGCCGGGAGGAGTGACATGATCCTGCTACTGATCTGCATGAGTTTCAGGTTTGCCGAAGGCGACATCCACCGCTTCGTGGTGCGCCAAGTCACAGCGGACACGGTCTATCTCGAAGTGGCTGGACCGGTCCTGCCCGAACAAGGCGAGCAACTCACGATCCGCAAGGGCGAACAGGTTACCGCGACCCTGGAGGTCATCGGCCGTTCCTCCCGCTTCATTTCCTGCAAAATCCTGTCCATGACCGAGCCCGTCCAGGTTGGCGACCAGGCCGAGTACCGCCTGCCCGAGCAGCTCAAGCCCGCCACCGCGGCCGTTCCTGTCCTTCCCCCAGAACCGCCCAAGCGGCAACCTCAACCCGCATCGACCCAGGCCAGGTCCAGGAAACCCAAGCTGCTGCGGGGCACCGTCGCCCTGCAGTTCCACCAGTACCAGGCCAAGGGCAGCGGCAGTGGCTTTACCCAACCGACCTTTCGCCTCAACCTCCGTTCCGATGACCTGGCCGATGGTTTGGTGGGCTTCCAATTTCGCACGCGTTCGCGCTATTACCAAAGCGAGCGGGAGAACGTGCCAACCGATTGGGACAATCGCATCTACAAGGCTTCCGTGCGCATCGGTCGGGAGGAAGCGCGCTTCCAAACGGAATTTGGCCGCTTGATCTCCAACAAAATCAGTGGCGTCGGTTATCTGGACGGCGCCACCGCCCGAATGCGTCTGGGCACCTCGAGTCAAGTAGGTCTGTTCGCTGGTGTTCAACCGGACTGGCAAAAGCCCGAAGGTCAGGCCAACGTCGATAAATATGGCGCCTTCTTCAACTTTACCCGCGGCAAGCAGGACCATTACTGGGACAGCACCATCGCACTCGCTGGCGAATACACCGAGGGCGAGGTCAATCGCGAGTTCGTCTACCTCCACAATCGCTACACCAATGGGGCCTTCAGCCTCTACCAAAGCGCCGAGCTGGACATCAATCGCGGCTGGCGCAGTGAACGCGCCAGTCAGTCCCTGGCCCTGACGAACCTCTTCATTCAGGGCGCCTACCGGGCCAGCGATCGCATCACCTACAACCTCGGTTACGACAACCGTCAAAGTTACTACACCTGGGACTTGCGCAACCAAGACGAGGCCTATTTCGAGAGCCAGACCCGCCGCGGCTTTCGCGCCAGTATTGCCGCCAAGCTTTTCCGCAACCTGCATCTCAACGCCGGGGGCGGCCAAAACACGCTCACAGGCGAGGACGACACCCGCAATTGGTACCTCAACCTCTATGATCCGGAACTGTTCAAAGGTGGCTGGAGCCTGAAGGGGCGAGTCAACGGATTCCGCAACCCTTACACGGAAGGGGTCAACCCCGCACTGCAGCTGGGCAAGCGCTGGCGAGCCGGCCACCAGGTCTGGCTCGGCTATAGCACCTATCAGTACGACTACCTACAGAGCGGCGAACAGCGCAAGAACAACTACATCCAACTCGAAGCCAGCCTCAATCTTGGCAAATCCTGGTTTCTCAGTGGACAATATGAACAGAACAGCGGCGATGACGCCGAGGGCCAGCACCTTTACATCGACCTGGGTCTTCGACTCTGAGACGGGGAGCAACGCGGTATGGAATCGATCATCATCTGGGGCTTCGCTTTGTTGGTCTGTGCCGCGATCGTCGTTTATTACGCAAGGAATGTCTCCCACGGTCACCGCCAGAACCATGAGGACCGCGCCGAGGCCAAGGCGCTCGGCATCGACAGACCGCGCGCCCAACACCCGATGGTCGACCTCAGCCGCTGTATCGGCTGCGGCAGTTGTATCGCTGCCTGTCCGGAGGGTGGGGTACTTGGCCTCATCAATGGCAAGGCCTCGATCATCAACGGATTGCGCTGCGTGGGCCATGGCCGCTGTGCCGAGGCCTGCCCGGTCGAGGCCGTCACGATCGGCATGGGCAATGTGCAACATCGCGACGATTTACCCAGGCTGGACAAACAGTTTCAAACCAATATCCCAGGCCTCTACATCGTTGGCGAGCTGGGGGGCTTGGCCTTGATCAAGAACGCCATCCACCAGGGCACGCTCGCGGCCCGGGCCATTGCCGCGGACCGGAAGCGCGCCCCTGGCGTCCCTGCCATACCCGACCTGGTCGTCGTGGGTGCCGGTCCCGCGGGCCTTGCCACTGCTCTGGAGGCGATCCGTCTCGGTCTGAAGCCGCTATTGCTCGACCGCGCCGCGGCGGGCGGCACCCTTTTGCGGTACCCTCGCAAAAAGCTGGTGCTGACCCAGCCCATCGAGATCCCGACCTACGGCTGGCTGCGCAAGCCGGAATACGCCAAGGAGGCCTTGCTGGAGATCTGGCACGAAAGCATGGCGCGGGCCAGGCTCGAGGTCACATCTGGGGTCAATGTGACCCACGTCCAGCCCGTGGGCGATGGCTTTGAGGTCGTCAGCGAGCAGGGTCGTTTCTCGGGTCGAAACGTCGTTTTGGCCCTGGGTCGAGGCGGCACGCCCCGCAAACTCGAGGTCCCCGGCGAGGACTTGCCCAAAATATTCTATCAGCTGGAGGACGCCTCCCAGTTCCAAAGCGATCACCTGCTCGTCGTGGGCGGCGGCGACAGCGCGGTCGAGGCCGCCATGGCCTTGGGCCGCCAGCCCGGCAACACCGTCACGCTGTCCTACCGCAAGCACAAGTTCTTCCGCATCAAACGCCGCAATGCCGAACGTTTGGAGCAGGCCGTCGCCAGCGGCCAGGTTCGTCTGCTGACCCAGTCGGAAGTGTTGGCGATCAGGGCAGATCAGGTTCTGCTGCAAACACCCACCGGCGAATTGGAGCTGCGAAACGACTATGTCTTCGCCTTCACCGGCGGCATCCCGCCCTTTGCCCTGCTTCACAAGTGTGGCATTGCCTTTGGCATGCGAGAGGAGGCTGCCTGATGCTGCGCTGTAGCTGTGGTTCATTCATCGGTTGGCAGAGCTATTGCCCAACCTGCGGCAAAAAGCGCCAGGTGCTGCCGTTGCTGATCCTGGTGGGTTTGATCGCTGGCACCGTCGTCGTCGCGCTTGTGCTGAGTCGACCCAGGACTCCGGCGCAGAGGAGCGAGGGCGCCCTGACTAGCCATCGCGTGACCGCGCCACGAGACCCGAAACAAGCCATGGCGGAGGTGGACGCCATGCTGAAAAGGGGCGACCAAGCCTCATGTCTCGGTGCTGTGGCGCTGCTGGACGACCTGCTCGCGCATTATCCCGACTTCGGCTATGGGCTGCGCCTGAAGGCCAACCTCCTGCGGGATCTTCGCCGAGACAAGGAGGCCCTCATCGCTTATCAGACCTTTCTCGCCGCACATCCCGAGGACCAGCGCACGCGCCTGGCCATGGCCGACGTCCTGCTGCGCGGCCCCCAACCACAGCAAGGATTGGCCGTCTTGGCGGAACTTGCCACCCAATATCCTAATTATGCCGAGGTCCACGAGCGTTTGATCGTTGCCTACACCCGGGCAAATCAGCCTGATCGGGCGGAAGCGCACCGCAAACTGAGCGCCGCCCTCAGCGCGCAAAAGACCGCCCAAAAGCCACCGTTCGTCTACCTGCCCCGCCTTCCCGGCCACAACCCGGCTCCCGGTTCCTGAAGTGTTTCGAACGAGGAGCGCAGACCAAGCAAAGCGCCAGGTTTAGCAGCTCACGCGAAGGCGCGAAGCCGCGAAGTCAAGGTTATTAAGAGCGCCGTCGTTGGCAGGGCGCTTGTTCAGAGTTGGACCGTATTGGGCTGCTTCAATTTATCGGCTCTTGCTCGGGTGATGAGGCGTAGGTGCCAAGCATATAGATCAGGGTGCCATGGGATGCGCTACAAGACGTCCTTCGGTAATCAACATAAATAACGGCCCGCGTATCAACCCTTCTTCGCGCCTTCGCGCCTTCGCGTGAGCATAATTCCTCGAAGTCTTGGCGCACGCCTCTGCCTGAGCGGGCTTCGTGTGACCGTGCGGAACGGAAGTGCGCGGGAATCGAACCCACCATCCCATGGTTAACCATGAGATCTACGGTTTTGAAGACCGCGGACAGCACCAGCCACCCACCACTTCCACCGCGCATCATAGCGCAGGCGCTTCGCCCAGGCAAACCCGTGCTATGCATGTAATTCCGATCGGCGAAAGAATTCTGGGCGTCAGTTCGGTGAATATGCGCTATATAGACAAAGCACCAAGGGGTGCAAAACCCTATTCGAGGTCTCTAGATGATTTCTTCACTCCTCCTGCTCGCGGTGATGGGTTGGTCGCCGGGCGAGGCGCCCATTTCTGCTACGGATTGGGCTGTCGTCGAGAACCCCGCTGCGGGCATTCGCGATGCCGTTGTGCTGTTGGACACCACCGACTTTTCAGAAAAGGTAATCGAGCGCTACCGCCGCGTGCGCATCCTCTCCGAAAACGGCAAAGCCGCCGCCGAGTTCTACGATGAAAGCGGCACCGCCTACGAACTGAAAGGCAGGGTCGTTCTTCCCGACGGTTCCGAGATCCGGTTCGGCCAGAAAGATCTGGTCGAGACCTTGAGCATGCGCAGCCAGCGCCACAAGGAAACAACGCGCCTGCTTGTGCCGCCAGGACTGACCGACGACTGCATCGTAGAAACCTCTTGGACCCTTCCCGCAACCAACGGCCTGCCGTCAGCGAACCGAACCTATTTCGATTTCGTCGCCGAGCCCTGGTTTGTAGGGACCAAGTCCTACACGTTCCATGAACTTCGCGGTGGTTCCTATGTACACCAGATCTGGACCAAAGCCGATGAGGGCCATTTCGCCTTCGAGAAGACCAACACGCGCAAAAAGGTCACTTACCGCGAAATCGCCGCTGCTGAAGACCAACCCTTTGGCAACCCCTTTCGCCACGAGCAGGCCCATTACGTCTACGCCTTCCACTATTACTTCTACTTGGACCTCTCACCCGATAAGTTTTGGGACGATTTTGCCCAAAAAATCGTGCGGAATCGCTTGACATATTTGGACTTCTCGCCTGGCTCCGATTGGGATGACTGGGTGCGCGAACTCAGGGCCAGCCTGCCGGCCGATCCGGTCGCCGCGATGACCCTAGTCCAGAGCCAATTCCGCAAACGCTTCGCACTGACCTCACTGCTCTCGCCCGAACAAGCTCCGCGGGTAACCCGCACGATCCAACCAAGCGACCTGCCATCCCGCCTACTCGGCGCCACCTGGCGCCGCGGCTATGGCAACGCCTCCGAACTGAGTCAACTGTTCTTTCGCTTGGTTCAGGCCCTCGATTTGCCCGTATCCCTGGTCTATCCGTCACGACTCGACGCCTTGCCCTTCGACCCGAGAACCCTCGACGCCAACTGCTTCGATTTGAACAAGCCGCTCTACGCAGTTTATGTCAAAGACCAGCCGGTGATCTTCGCACCGGTCTGGTACGAGTACCGACCCGGCTATTTCCCTTCATCGTACCTGGAAATGCCCGCCCTGCGGATCGATCCACGCACCTGGAAGACACAATTCATCACCATGCCGGGCATTGCCGCCGAATCGAACCGGCTCGTCAGCCAGTACAAATCCCAGCTTCACCCGAATGGCACGCTCACCATCCAGTTCAAGCGTCAGGGCACGGGCGCTTTTCTCGCCAATGTAATGCGCCATTATTTCCCACTCCCGGCACCTGAGCGAACCACCCACCTGAAGGAGCGTTGGTCAGATCAGCATACAACCGTCGAAGCCGCTGCGGTCGAGGGCGCCGACGACCTGATGGGGCTGGTCACGGAAACGCTCGCCGCCACGCGCACGGTTGCACGGGACGATACCACCCGTCTGGTCATCGAACCTTTTCTCCATGGGATGATGCCGCTTGAAACGCCGGCAGTATGGCCGGAGCATCGCGAACAGGATCTGTTCGCGCCCTATGCCTTTCAAACCATCGACCTCAATACACTGACGCTGCCAGAGGGCTGGCGCTTGATCGGCGACAATACGTGGGAACATACCAATGAGGTCGGTTCGGTCAAGTACAGTTGTGTCCAGAAAGGCAACATGCTCACCGTGCGCCGCGACGTCACCCTTCGCCATTGTCGCTACCCACGCTCGCAGCTCGAGCCGTTCAAGGCTTTCTTGACCTGGATGGAGGAAGCTTATGCCCAGTCCCTGACCCTCGACCTCGCGGGCGATGCCCCTTGAACATCGTGAACGGTGTCCGTTCATTCGACCGGCGCAAGAATTTCCGGCCGCTAATCGGCGGACTTGCGCTATATAGAGAAAGCGCCATGGTGTGCAATGCAACCTTTGAGGTAATTTGATGTTCTCCTCGTTATTCTTGCTCGCGTTGATTTATACAGCGCCGGGCGAGGCCCCGATCACCGGGGCTGATTGGGCAGTTGTTCAGAACCCTGTCGCATCGATCTACGATGCGGTCGTCCTGCTCGATACCACCAGTTTTTTCGACACCGCCATCGAGCGCTTTCGCCGCGTGCGGATCCTCTCCGAGAATGGCAAGGCCGCTGCCGAGTTTCAGGACGATACCGGCACCGCCAAAGAACTGAAGGGCCGTGTCCTTCAACCCGACGGCAGCGAAACCCGTTTTTCCCAGGAGGACCTGGTCGAAACGCTGAGTGCCCGCAGCAAGCGCGGCCGTT
The DNA here is from genome assembly GCA_964423555.1 of uncultured Holophagae bacterium. Lineage (GTDB taxonomy): Bacteria > Acidobacteriota > Holophagae > Acanthopleuribacterales > Acanthopleuribacteraceae > CAYRFM01. The sequence goes on from CAYRFM010000059.1 coordinate 7,240, forward strand.
CGTCGACCCGTCTGCTCGTGCCGCCTGGCCTGACCGACGACTGCATCGTCGAACTTTCGTGGACGATTCCCGCCCAGCGTGGCCTGCCGCTAAAGGCCGCGACTTTCTTCGACGCCATCGCCGAGTCCTGGTACGTCGCCACCAAAACCTATACCTTCAACAAGATTCGCAGCCAAGCCAACGAGTACCTGGTGCGCCAGATCTGGACCCGCGCCGCGGATGACCATTTCGCGGTCGAGGAGGGGAGTGGCTTCAAGAAGGTCACCTATCGCGATATCGCCGCGGTCGAGCCGCAGCCCTTTGGCAACGACTACCGCCACGACAATGGCCATTACGTCTACGCCTACCGCTACTACTCGGATCTCAATCCCAACGCCGACAAGTTCTGGGGCGACCTCTCCGAGAAAGTGGTGCGTCAGATCCTGACCGGACTGAAGTTCGCGCCCGGATCCGATTGGGACGAATGGGTACGCGAGCTCAAAGCCAAGCTTCCCGCCGATCAGGTTGCCGCCATGACCCTGGTCCAGTCGCAGTTTCGCAAGCGGTTCGCCCTGACCTCGATGCTCTCGCCCGAACAAGCCGGCAAGGTCACGCGCACCACCCAAGAAGACGATGTGCCCGAGCGCATCCTCGGCGCCGTCTGGCGTCGCGGCTATGGCGAAATGTATGAACTCAGCATGATCTTCTTCCGCCTGGTCCAAGCGCTGGACCTGCCCGTTTATCTGGTCTACCCCTCGAGTGTCGACGAACTGCCCTTCAACCCGATCACGCTCGACGACAACAGCTTCAACCTCTACCTGCCGCTGTATGCGGTCTATGCCAAAGATCAACCGGTCATCTTCGCACCGACCTGGTACGAGTACCGACCCGGCTATTACCCTTGGTATTACCTGGAAATGCCCGCCCTCCAGGTCGATCCGCGCACCTGGAAATCGCAGTTCATCAGGATGCCTGGCAATTCGCCCGAGTCCAATCGCATCGTCACCCAGTACAAGACGCAACTGAGCGCGGACGGCAAGCTGGAACAGACGTACAAACGCCAGGTGACCGGCGCCTACCTGGCCAATGCCACCCGCCGGTACTTCCCGATCCCGGCGGTGGAACGCGCCATCCAACTGCGCGAGCGCTGGTCCGACGAACAGACGACGGTGAATGCCGCGGCCGTCGAAGGTGCCGACGATCTCGATGGCATCATCACCGAAACGGTGTCCTTGAACAGCACAGTCCCCGTCGATGGCATCACCCGCCTCGCCATCGATCCCTTTCCCAATGCCCTCAAGCTCCTGGACACGCCATCGGTCTGGTCGGATCATCGCGATCAGGACCTGTTTGTGGGGTTCGCCGGTCAGACTGTCGATCTCAACACCCTCAGTCTGCCCAGCGGCTGGAAGTTGTTTGGCGACAACGATTGGGAACACACCAATCAGGTTGGTTCGGTGAAATTCAAGTGTGTCCAGGAGGGTAACAAACTGACGGTGCGCCGCGACGTCACCCTCCATCACGGCAACTATGCCCGCGAGCTGGAAGGCCAGTTCAAGGAGTTCCTGGCCTGGATGGACGAGGCCATGGACCAGTCCATCGCCCTCGATTTGAACGGAGGTACCCCTTGAAAATCACGACGCTCTTGATCCTCACCCTGTGTGGTAGCCTGTTCGCCGCCGACTTCCCCGAATGGGCCAGCCAAGCCGTCGCACAGGTCGACCTCGGCAGCGCACCCAAGGACACCGGCTATTGGACGCTCCTCGACCAGACCCAGATCGCCTACCGCTCCGGAAAGTACCACCGCACCCGTCGCATCGTGCGGGTCATCATGCAACAACAAGATGCCGAGGAAGCCTCGATCTACATCGTCGATGGCGAAGAGAAGAACACCCGCATCGAATCGCTCAAAGGCTGGCACCGCCGCGCCGATGGCAGCGTCGAGAAGCTGGTCAAGAAAAACATCCTGACCCTCGGCTACGCCGATACGCGCTACATGTCGCGAGAGGTCAAGACCTACGCCTACTTCAACCAGGCCAATCGCGGCGACGTCGTCGCCTTCGAATCCGAAGAAAACGAAAACAACCTCTTTACCTCGACCACTATCTCCCTGATGGCCAGTCAACCAATTGCATTGAAAATCATCGATTGGTCCGGCGATAGCGGCAGTGCCAAGCTCCAGACCAGCAATTTCGAGGCCTGGGGCCTGAAGGCGGAACAGCGCGAAGGGCACCTGGAGATCCGCAACATCCCGCGCCTGCGCGACGAGTGGCTGGCCCCCGACGACATGCTCTTCTTTCCCTATGTCAACCTCGCCTTCCTGAGTGGCGACAGCGATCCCTGCGCCAGCTGGGACAGCCTGGCGCGCTGGTATGCCAAACTCTTTCAGGAGGCCGCGGGCTCGGCTGGTGCGGTGACAAGCGACAAAGCACCACTGGAGAAAGCGGCGACAGCCATGGCCAAGGCCATGACCTACCGCCAGGTCTACCTCGAGCCGGGCCGCGGCTGGAAACCCCTGGCCGGCGGCGAGGTCGAGCGCCGCGCCTACGGCGACTGCAAGGACCTCTCCGCCTGCATGGCCTTCAAGCTCGCCAAAGATGGCGTGGCCGCGCTGCCCGCCTTGGCACGGATCGCCACCCAATTCCAGATCGACGCCAACCAGACAGCCTCGCCCTACGTCTTCAACCACGTCATCGTCGCCATCCCCCTCGCCCAGAGCCTTGGCTATGCGGCGGAGGTCGAAGCCGGGAACCGCCGCTTCCTGCTCTACGACCCAACCGACCGCTACACGCCGCTCGGTCAGCTGCGCCACAGCTGGAAGGGTCGCAAGCTGATGATCTGCGATGCCGATGGCGCCCACTGGGTGTCGGTGCCCGAGGCCGCGCTCAATCGGGCGGAAATTCGCTTCGGCCTGGTCGGCGCACTGGATGCCAACAACAGCTTTAAGGGCCAATGGACCGTGCGCGAGCAGGGTGATGCGTTGGGTCTGCTGTCCAGTCTGAACGAAGGCAGTGAGCGCGACATGGTCAATCGCTTGCGCGAAGAGCTGGACCTGCCGGGTCTGGTCACCCTCGCCGCCGGTAAACCTCAGATCGACCCTGGTGGCGTGCTGAGCCTGACGCTAGAGGTCGCCTGGCCTGGCTTCCTCCAGCGCGACGCGGGCGGGTTGCGTCTGCCCAGCGCCATCGTCGGAGCTTCGCGCATTGCCCTGGATCGCGTGCAGGATCGGCAGTTGCCGCTTTGGGTCGAAGAACAGGCGCCGCGCGCCTGGCACCTCGAGGTTCAAGGCATGACCGGGCTGGCGGCGATGAAGGACAGTTGGAGCTGGCAGGATACCCATACGGAATTCTCCTGGAAAGCTAGTCTGGGCGAATCTTTCGTCGCTGACTACCATCACCGCCGCGCGGCGGCCAGGTATTCCTTGGCCGAGCTCGAGGCCGGACTCAAGGCCTGGGAGGCGTATCGCCATGACTATGACAAGTTCTTGATCAACGCCACCTGCTTCTATCGCAACTAAGCCAATCGGCACGGGCGACAGGCTGCGCCCGTGCTAACTCGAATTCAACCGCTGTCAGCCGCGCGCTTCGACGTGCCGGCGATAGCGGGCGGCTTGCATCAACCCATGGAACAGGGTGATCTTGGCATTGGCGAAGGTCATCCTGTCCGCGTGTTGAGGTAGGATCCGTCCGGGCCTCGTCCAATAACACACCGCCAGCCCACGATGGACCTCCATCATCTGTGCTAGCCAGGCTTCGTCGTCAACGGCCAAGACGAGCAGATCGACGTTCTGCAAGCGCAGCTCATCGGGCCTCACCGACTGCGGCGCCACGGGAATCGCCCTGATCTGGGTAAACCCCAACTGGCGCAATTCGGCTGGCATTGAGCTTCCCTCTTCATGGAGCACCAGCAGTCGCTCCTCCGCCAGGATCTGGCAGTCGATATCTGCATCCCGCACCAACTTTTGCAGCGTTTCCCGCTTTGCCTCCCAGGCCTTGCTGACCTCGCGCTCGACCGAGCTTCTTGCGTACTTGAACAACACTGCCAGGATCGCAGCACCGAAGGCGCAGAACAAGACCATCAGCGTTTCATTGCGACTTTTTTGCGCCTCGAATTGACTGCGAAGCTCGGCCAACTGGCGGTCGGATTGCCGGCTCTCGTCATACATCTGCTTGCGCAGCGTCTCTTGAAAGACCTCCAGGTCCTCGCGGCCGACGGGGCTCGCGGGCACGCGACCTTCGAGACTTTGCAGGCGCAAATCGAGGTACTTGGCATCTTGTTGTTGTGCATGAGCGCATAAGCACCCAGCTATAATCAGGATCCATGCGGTTTTCATGGTTTCTACCACCCTATGGTTCAGACTCCGCCCCATCGCGATCGGGGCTCTGAGGCCCAGACCGTTAGCGGTCTGCCAACATAGAACCGCTCTACGCGGTGTGGTTCATTTTTTGGGCGATCTTTTCTTTGCTCCTGTCGCGAGCTTCATCGGCGTAGGGCAGCCCTGCAGCTCAAAGGCGGCCCAATAATAGGGCGAGCGCAAAGCGGGCTGCCCGCGCAACGCCAACTGCGCTTCGCGCAGCGCGGCGGAAGGCGTCCGCTCCTCCGCCAGTAGCTCGCGATAGAAGACAGTCATCAGTTCGGCCGTGGCGTGATCATCGACATCCCAAAGGCTGACAAGCACTCTCAGCGCACCCGCGCTCATGAAATCCCGGCCCAGTGACCACACGCCTTGGCCTCGATAACTGCGCCCCAAGGCCGTGCGACAGCCGCTGAGCACCACCAACTGGGCCTTGAGGTGAAGCGCCGCTACTTCGCGCGCATAGAGCGCGCCATCGACCGCCGCGCCAGAGTCATCAAAGCGCGAGAGCATCAATTTCGAAAGGCTAGGATGTTGCTCGTGGAGCTCGCCGTGTGCGCCAAAATGAATCAGCCCATAAGTGCGGAGATCCTCGCTGAGGACGCGCTGTTTGCTGGCATCGAAAGCCGAGAAGACCGTCGTGCCGGGCAATAGCTCGCCAAGGACCTCAGCCTCCCGCGCGGTTCCTGGCAGGCGCTCAAACGGGCCCTTTTCCCTGAGACCTGCAAGTCCCTTTCGCCGTGGATCTCCCAGATCATAGACGGGATCCACCACTGCCAAGGCAGTTGCTTCGGAGGCTAGGCTCCGCTGCAGCTCGATCGAGACCAGCGCTTGGGTGACAGAGGGCAGCACGACGAATTCATGCTCATCGATCAAGAGCCGCGCTGGTTCATCAGGGTCGGGTAGGGCAGCGAAGGGGAGATTGTGCAACACGCCATCCTTGACCAACAGCAGGCGTTTTCCGGTCAATTTGCCGCCGAACTTGCCGAGCAGACGTTGACTCGCCTGCATTCCCCAATGGCGTGCCTCTGCTGATCCGCTCTGGCGAAGCCGCGTCAATTGCTGCAGGTAGTTGTCGACCGCAAAGCGAAGGTCCTCTTCGGCGTCGAGTTCAACGACCTCAAAGGTTTGGCGCGAGATGAGATAGACATAGCTTCTGGGCGAACCCAGGGCGTAGCACAGCAACAGATCGTCCTCGCCGAGAAGCGTGTCTTGCACCGCTTGGACGTCGGTCAGCGGAGGCTGGCTTCGTTCGGTTCCCGAGTTCAAACTTTCCTTGAGCCATTCCGCGCGCTCCAACAATTGCGGTGTTTGCGCGACCGCTTCCCCCATGGCTCCGATACGCTGCTCAAGCGCCACGAGGATTGCCGGATCCGTGGCAGCGCCCGGCTGCCAAGACCAGGCTCTGATTAAATGTTCCGCGTCACTAAATCCGCGTGCCCAGGCCAGTTCCTCGAAGGCCCGTTCGGCGAACCGGACATCACCCTGTTTAATACTCCATTGAACCAACCTATCCGTGTATTGTTGCAGTATGTCGAAGTGTGATTCTGCCATCGAAAAAATCTGTGAGCGCGTCTGCACGTGAGCCCGTACACGTTGCAGCAGTGCGGCGGCTGCTTCCATGTGGGTCAAGGACGCGGCCTCACGGCCGCGCATGGCCTCCGCCCTTGCGGCCAGCATCTCCGTATGGGCCATGAACAGCGGCTGATCCAACTTTTGAAACACTGCCATGGCCGAAAGCGCCAGCTTGAGCGCGCGATCGGGCTGGCCGCACTGCAACTCCAGATCTGCGATGTTGTCGAGAACATGGGCTCGACTTTTGGGATCAGGACATGCCGCATAGGCCTGGTCGTAGCGCTTGCGCGCCGCATCGAAACGCCGCAGACCGCGCAAGGCCGTCGCGATGCGGTCGTTAAGTCCACTGATTGCACATGGGTCCAGACATGCCTTGCGCCGGTCAACCTCCTCATAAAGCGCAATCGCCCGTTCGTACCGACCTTCCAGATACCAGCTCCAGCCCAGTTGAATCTTGAGACGGCACCAAATCTTTGGCCGATTGGGGGGCACGATTACAAGTGCTTGTTCCAGGAGTGCCCGTGCGTGCTCGCTGCGGCCGAACATGGAATAAGCTACCGCCATCTCACCCAGCAGCATGGCTTTGAGCTCGGGCCAGTCGTCCCCCAATTGGGAAACGGCTTGGTCTTCGCAGACGATGGCCTGCTGGACCTCGCCCCAGCGATTGAGGCGCAGGCCGAATTGTTGGGCAATCTGGGCATGGAGCGAAGGACTCCCGCATTGTTGGGCAAGGGTCAGAGCGCGCTGAAAACACGCCCGCGAAAGTTCTTTATTCGTCCCTTCCAGGCGTCTGCCCAAATCGTCGAGCACCACCGCGGCCTGGGCCAGTAAGTTGGCTTCCTCGAACTGTCGCGCGGCCCACAGCAGCACGCGCTGTTCCTCGTCCTTTCGCTCGCCCCAACCGACCAGCCACGTTCGGCGCGCCAGCCACTCCGCCTCCAAGACCTTGTCGCCTGCCTGGCGCGCGGCGCGACCCGCTCGCAGCAAGCCTTCGAGGCGCCTTTCCGCTTGGCTTTCTTGGATTGCGCTAGTGCCCATGCTCAGGCTGGTCGCACGGGCGCGATCTGCCACCGTTGCTGGTGCTGTGGTTGCGAATAGCTTATAGGATGACGACTTGCCCGCGATCACTTCAATCTTGAGGAGATGATCACCCGTTTGCTCGGCCACCAGGAATAGGCGCTCGATCCCCGTCGCGGAGGTGAAACCATCGACCTTCAGTGGCTCGCCTTTAGGCGGGCTAATCATTAACGTGAGATCCTGTTCCTGTTGTCCAAGCTCGAGCATCAGGTTGGTTCCTGCATGCAGCGGAATGTGGTAAAGGTGAATGCCATTGCCAGCTATGCCTACTTCCAGGTGACGCGCCAACGCCAGCATACCCTGGTCCTGCGCCTGAGCTTTGGAGCTCCTTGGAAACGGGTACGAAATGGCCAGCCACAGTACCGCTACCGCGAGGACAAACGTTGAGACCCATTTGCTGCGTCGTTCAGGGGTCGATCGATACAGTAAGCTCGTACCGCGCCAAAAGCGCTTCACCCGTCCCCTCCTTCCCATAGACCAGCAAGTGGATATCGCCCTCTGGCACCTGACCTCGGGGCAGGATCAGCGCCAAAGCGCCTGCTTCGAACGTCATGGAGCTTTGCGACACCACCGCCACTCCGTCGCGCTCGAGCACCAGCCGGTACCCGGTGTAGGGATGGTCTAAGCGTAGGGGAATGGTCAGGTCAAGCGCGTCGTGTTGGCGCTCCAGCACGATTTTGGTGCGGCCGCGCACGGCATCGGCTCGCAGTTCAAAACGCTTCAGGTTGGACAAAGGTTGCTGAGCGGGCCGGTACAGCAGGGGGCTGAGCACGAGGCCCAAGACGAGACCAGCAGCGAGGCACAGTGCGAGCGGTCGCCAATCCCATCGCAGAGGAGGTAAAACCTGTTCTTCACCAAATGCGGTCTTCATGGCGTGATAATGGTTCAAACACGGGAGGCAGAATGCGAGATGGTGCATCAACTGTTCGCGGGGTTCAACGCCTGAGCGCCGTTCAATCAGCCCGTACAATTGGGTCACACTGAGGTGGGTTTGCCCGCGCACCTCCTCGGCTGCGTAGTGCGCCAAGGCGTCCTGGAGGCAACTTTCCCAAAGCCCGATTTCCTCGGGTTTCGGTTCCGCGCCAACTTTATCCTCTTGCAGGCAGGCCTCGATCAATTTGCGCGCCGAATGGGTTCGTGATTTGATCGTGCCTTCCTTGGTGTCCATGACCTTTGCGATCTCCTCAATCGTCATATTTTGGAAGGATTTAAAGGCCAGTAACTGCTTCAGGGTGGGTGGCAACTTGCCGATGCAGGACAGCAAGCGCCGCACGGATTCGGCGGCCATCAGCTGCTGATGGGGACTTGGCGTTGCTGTGGGAACTTGAAGCGCCTCGTCGAGGCTTGCAAATAGGCCCCTGCGCTTTTTGGTGTTCAGGGAACGGACGTAATTTCTTCTGACGTTCTTGAGAGAGTGAAAGAGCCAGAGCTCGGGTTTTTGCGGCACCTCTCGGCGCCATTGTTTAATGGCATTGATCATGGTCTCGTGAATCAAATCTTCACGATCGCGTTCGGGTACCCCCTTGCTGGCCAGGTATCCCAAAAAATCGCGGTGGAGTCGTTCAAACAAGTGAATCAAAGATGTGAATTTTTCAGACATACTACCCCACAATACAGTGTGGCCCATACTACTGGCAAGACATCACGGAAGCAAGCAAAACAGCGTCAAACACCCCCCAATTCGGTGAAGCTAGTCTGGTCATCGGCCACGGGCTCGTTGACTGAGGTCGATGATCTTGAAACATTCGCCCTGTTCGTACTCATAAAGTACGAATAGATAGTCGGAAAGCTGGGTCGCAAGCAATACCGCAATGGGGCCTGGCAGGGCCAGGAACAGGTGGATCTGGCGATTGGGCCGAATCTCGTCACGAATCAGCCGTGCCAATTCCTTTGCCGCAGCGGCGGCTTCGCCGTTATCCACCGGCTGTTTGGTGGCTCGGATTCTGAGCCAGGGCAATGTGCTTAATCGCTCGCTCGCCAGGCTCAGATCCTGCACGGCCTGGGCCAGATCACCCTCGTCAAACTCGATCGAAAGGCGCAGGTCACCCGTCGCAGCCGTCTCGCTCCAACTTGTTTGCCAAGCATTGAAGGAGGTGACTGCCTCCAGGCAGATGGCCTCGTCCAGTACATCACGGGAATCGGTAGCGAACACTGCTGGAACTTCATGAAAAGCCAGGCCCGTCAGAAAAGAGATAGACGGCAGGTCGCAACCCAATAAGCCGATGGCCGCCACGATATTCTCTGCCCTGAACGACAACTGATCGCGGATCTGACGCCATGCATAGGCCTTGGGAGAGCGAAGGACAGGCGCTCCGGAGAGTTGATGCTTGAAAAAGGGGTGGAGCTCCAACACCGAGGTTGCACTCGCCGAGGCCGGGGTCGACCATGAAGGTTTGCGACAATCGATCAGCAAGCGCGTGGCGGGCTCAGGCAGCCAGAGTCGTTCACTCAAGTCCCGCATGAACAAAACGGGGAGGGAAAAATGGGTGTGACTATAATCCCAAAGGGTATCCCTACCTGCCTGGAGAGCTCTGTCGATCAGGAAGTCGACGTCCAAATGATGATAAAAGGCTTCCATGAAATCCATCGCTTCCGCCATGCCAATTTCGGAAGTCATGGCCACCACGGCAGGAACGCCATCGGCAACAAGAGCGTGGGGAATTCCAAAAAAGCCGGCGGGGTCCAGACACACCTCTGAGCTCGCCAACCCACAGGAAACCAGATTGATCAAGCGCAGACTATCGGGAAGTTTCAACACCTGGCGTTGCTCGTAGCTGGTTACATGGTGGAGTGCGCCGCCCTTTTCGAAGGCCATGCCCCATTCCTTAATAATCTTGCCATGGCAGGTCACATGCAAGACATGGACATCTGGATGGTTCTTCAGATAGGTGCAGACAGACGCAATCGTCGGTTCTTCGGGAAACATCAGTTCACAGGATGTCGGCAGCGTCTTCTTCATTTTCGAAATAAAGGCCTTGGTATCAATCTTTGCCATGTTCGTAGTGTTGGGATTGGGAAAGACGGCCAATACGTTCAGGCTTTTAACCACCTTGGGGGCCCTTGGCGGCTTCTCGACCTCGAGATAGCGCACGACCGAGTGTTGCATGGTCAGGTATTTGCCATTGCTGTTATCGACCATGATCTCCCAGGGCAAATTGAGCAAAGCCTTATGGTTGCCGCAAAATTTGAGCGAGAGGCGGAAGGGGCGATTCTTCTTCCACGCCAGGTCCCGGATTTCTCGGTAGGCCTGCAGTGACTCATCTTTGAGCAGGGCCGTGAACAAGCGTTCGCCAAGGTCGAAATGAGAACACCCTTCAAGAGGGCCCTGCTGATTGCGGAATTCATCAAATTGACTGGCGGTGAACGGTGGCGTAAAGCTACCCTTCAAGACCTTTTCACCCGCGTGCAAGTCGAAGGTCTGTCCATCGGTGTCTCTATGAAATTCGATCAAAACGTCAAGTACATGTTCCATCGGATGGACCTCGTTGTAAAATAGCGGTCAATATCGTAGAAACCAAATCTTGGCCAAGGTTCACTCATCCAAAAAGAAATTGCGGCTTTGAACCCAACCGAAATTTTGGTTTCTTTGAAACCGAGGGCATCCCTCTTATCATACAAAGGAGAGAACCATGGCACAAGGAGAACAGGACGTCGTTCAAGAAACGGACGTCCAAACGCATACCAACAACCCGGTAGAGGGTGGCACGGGCTCGACGACAAACACCGGCGGTTCCGACACCGACACGACCTCAACCAAAACCAGTCTTGGCGGTTCAGGCAATCAAAAGGCGGAAGGTCGCAAGGGCCCCTAGTCCTAGCCTCCTCTGTGGCCATCAGGCGGAGCGCGGCACGCCCAATAGGCACCGGGCTCCGCTTGTGCGCTGGGCGTAGGGCGGCGCAGGCCTCGCTGAGTGCGCTCAGGGCCGGGGTTCGACTGATCCTGGCGACGCGCGTTTTTGGCCGCCCCAGGGGCCTGGATCGCCTTGGAGTTCGAAGGCCGCCCATAAATAGGGCGAGGACAGCTCTTTTCTGGCCATGAGCGCCAGCTGCGCGCTGCGCAAGGCGGCACTGGGCCGTTGGCCCTCGCCCAGCAGTTTTTGGTAAAAGGCGATCATCAGCTCCGCCGTGGCGTGGTCGTCCACGTCCCAGAGGCTGACCAGCACACGGGCAGCGCCGGCATTCATAAAATCTCGTCCCAACGACCACAGTCCATCACCGCGATAGGTGCGCCCCTGGGCGGTGCGGCACCCGCTCAAGGTCGCCAACTCGACCGGCATTGTCAGTAAGGCCAACTCCTGAGCGCGCAACGCGCCATCGCAGGACTTGCCGGCCGCGTCGAAGCGGGACAGGAGCAGGCGCGAGAAATTGGGGTGTGCCTGGTGCAACTGTCCATGGACGCCGAAATGGACGATTTCATAGCGCGACAAGTCCTCCCCAAGCAGAGCTGTTTTGGTAGCCGCGAGGCCAAGCAATGCACGTGACCGCGGCCTGAGCCCCAGCAGCGCGGCCGCCTCTCGCCCGGTTTCCGGCAGGCGTTCGATCGGAGCCTGCGCCTGGACCGCGACTTGGCCGGTACGTCTCGGATCGGTGGTCTCGTAAACCGGGTCGGCCAGAACAAGAGCGCCCGTGCCCTTGGTTTGGGAGTAGCGCATCCAGCTCGCCAAAACCGCCTGGGTGGCGGAGGGCAGCACGGCTAACTCGTGACCCGCGACCAAGGGTTTCGACGGTTCAGCGGGGTCGGGCAGCGCTGCGAAGGGTAGGTCATGAAGCACCCCATCTTTGATGATCAGTAGGCGTTTTCCTTTGGCGCGCTGCTTTAAGTCCCCCATCAATGTCTGAGTCACCGTTCGTCCCCAACTCGTGGTCAAGGGCGTGGCGGACTGGCTTTGCCGGCTCAATCGGCTCAGGTAGTTTTCTACCTGAAAATCGATCTCGGACTCGGGTGGCAGGTCGAAGATCGTCAGCTGTAGGCGATCGAGAACGAACAAGTAACTGCGCGCGGGTCCGAGGCAATAGCTCAAAAGTAGGTCGTTCTCGCCGAGCAAAGTGGCTTGAACCGTGGGCAGGTCCACTGCAGGTGCCATTTCCTTTCCTGGGCCTCGCAGGCGCTCCGACTCATATTCCACCCGCTCCAACAGTCGCTCCGTCTCGCCTTCGCCATGAAGGCGACCGTCGGCCTCCGCCAGCGCCATGTCGCGTTGAATGCGGTCCAGGGCCTGATCGCGATGGGAGCGGTCGCGTAGGATCTGATCGACCGCCGCCAAACGCTGGCGTTCGCGACGGCTTCTCAACCATTCCAGAAGTTCGAATGCCTGAACTGCGTATTTCTGGCGATCGTTTTCCAGCATCAGGTCCAGATAATCCTGATAGGCTTCGAATTGAGCTGCCGTCAAGGATAGGCCCTGCGTTGGAGTCGTGATCTGGTCGCGGATCTGTTCGAGTAAACGGACCGCTTCCGCGACCGCCTCGAGGGCCCGCGCGGACTGGCCCAGCTTGGCCCACGCGCGCGCCTCGATTTTGAGGGCATGGGCGTTGGGCAGCAGTTGGCGCGCCGCCCCAAAAATCTGCCGCGCTTGTTGGGCCTGCGCGATGGCCTGACGGTAATTGCCTTGCGCCAAATACAGGCTGGCGAGATTGGCGCGGACATGGGCCTGGTTATCCGATCCTGGCCGGGATGTCCTCAGTGCCCTTTGATAGTGGGGAATTGCTTCAGTATAGCGACCAGACTCGCGCAGGGCCGAGCCCAGGCGGTCCTGGATGCCGGCATCGACCTCGTCACCCATTTGAGGCCACTGGCGTTGCAGCTCCATCAGGGCCGCAATCGCGCGCTCGTAGCGCTGCTCCAGGTACCAGCTCCAAGCCAGCTCGACCCCTAGCCGCGTGCGCAGTTCGCGATCGCCTTCACTTGGCAGGAGCGCGATGGCCTCCTCCAACAGGCTGCGTGCCAAGGCCACGCGCCCACAGCTGCCATAGGCGTGGGCCAGTTCCCCCAATGCCTGGGCGCGCAGCCTCGGCCAAGTGTCGCCCAGAACCAGGCGCGCCTGTTCCAAATGGCTGATCGCTTCGCTGAAATCGCCCCAACGCAGGAGTTGGTCGGCGAAGTTTTGCTGCAATCTGGCCAGAAGCGATGGACTGGCGCATGCCGACGCGTCCTCGAGTGCAGCGCTGAACAGTTGGCGGGCGAGTGCCGGATCGCTTTCACAAGTGCTGAACGCTAGATCACGCCAGACCACCGCCGCGCGGGAAGGGCAGCCCGCGGCCGTAAACAGGCGTGCGGCCTCGGCCAAGGAGCTGCGGTTGCGCTCGCTCTGCGCCAGCTTTCCCTCTGCCCAAGCGCGGCGCGTCACCCAGTCGCCCTCCAGCAGCGGATCGCCAGCGATGCGCGCGTAAGCGATGGCCTGGTTGAAGGCCTCGATCGCCTGCGCGGGGTTCGCCCCCACCCCGGCTAGGCCTGCCGTCTGCGAGGCCGCGGCAGCCTGCTCCCGTGGTCCGGCCTGCTTGATCACACAGGACAGCCCATAGCTGCCCACCGCGCCATCGCCCAGTTCGACCACCAGCCCGTAGTCGCCAGCCCGTTCAGCCACCGCAAACACCCGCTCCGGGCCGGTCGCTTCCGTGAAGCCATCGATCAGGACCGGTGGCCCCGTAGGCGGCAGAAGCGTCAGCGTCAGATCTTGTTCCTGCTGCTCTAGGGATAGGGCCAGACTTTGCCCCCGAGCCAGGCGGATCCGGAAGCGATGGCTGCGTCCTGGCGCGAGGGAAAGCGCCAGGCGTTCTCCATCCGCCAGCCAGCCGTGGTCTTCAGCCAGCTTTGGCGCCACGCAGCCCCTGTCGAGCATGAGTAGCGCTGCCACCAGGACCAGACCGAAGCCTCGTGGCCGGCCCATCAGCGTGTCGCTTGGTTCAATTCAAGCGAGAAGACCGCCAGCCGCGTTTCGCGATCCCTGTCCACACCGATCGCGACCAGCTCGAAGCGTCCCTTGGGCACGCGCTCGACCGGCAGGATCAGCGAGAGCGTGCCGCCCTCCAAGCGCACCTGTTCGAAGCGTTCGCGCACCTTGCCGTTCTGGACCAGATCCAGCCGATAGGACGTGAAAGCTTTGCTGGGCGGCAGGGCCAGCTGCAGATCCAGGCCATCCCGTCCCTCGAGCAATAACGCATCCAGACCGCGGGTGGGCGCCGTGGCATCCAACTCCAGGCGCAGCGGGTTCTGCAGGGACTGGGGCGGCACGAGCAGCAGCTTGAACAGGCCCAAGCCCAGAACCACTCCAGCGGCCAGAGCGAGCCAGGAGGACTGCCAAGTGGGGCGCCGTGGACGGCCAAGCAGCTGCTCCCGCTCACGTAAGGCTGTTTGGATCCGCGTGTAATAGCGGCTACAAACCGAACAGATCACCAGATGTTCGAGCAGTGGCTGGTCTTGGTCTTCCGTGAAGGTGCCCAGTGCCAGCGCCGTAAGTTGACGCTCGTCCAGGTGCGCAGTCAAGGTGGCGTCCTTGAGACCTTCCGCCAGGGCCGCCTTCAGATGATCATCCCACATGTCCATGTCTGACATCCAACGATCGGGCTGAAGGTTCCGCTTCAAGCATTCGCTGACAAGGTTCTTGGCAGTATGAACGCGCGATTTGACAGTTCCTTCTTTTGTCCCCATGATTTTCGCGATCTCGTCGAAAGACTGATCGAGTTCCTTGCGCAACAGGGTCTTGTAGAATTTGGGTTTCAGCTCTTTCAGACATCGATAAAACTGGCCTAGGTATTCCCTTGAGAGCGTGGCTTGCTCAGGATTTGGCGCTCTGTCATCGAGTGTGACATTGTCGACCGGAACCGTTTTTGCGGACCGCTTTTTGGCGCCGTAGCGGCGCAAGTGTTTCTTGTGGGCATTGTCTACAGCTCTCCACCACCAGGCAGCAGGGGACAAAATGGGTCCTGTATCACGACGGCGAAGGGCCTCACAGTAGGCTGTTTGGACGATATCCTCAGCATCTTCAGGTGAAACCCGATTGGCGTGCAAATGATTGAGCAGTATAGGTCGTTGCTCGAGGAAAAGCGAAGTAAAGTCGTCGAGATTCTGCAATTTTGAAACCCCATCCCAAGTTGGCCTCATCCTACCGAGACGGGATCAAAGAATCAAGAATCAAAAGAAGATTTGCCTTCGCTTTAAGTTTTTTTTCGATGGCAGTGAATCCGTGGCTGAAGGTGGCCTACGCTGATTTCTTATATCGACGCAGGCCTATAGATATCAGCGAAGGGTGAAGGCCACCACATAGCCGGAGTTCGCGTGGGCATATAACACCAGCTCGCCAGAAACCGCCAACTCGTGGGCGATCAAGAATGCCATTGCCTGGGGCATGGCTAGGAAGAGGTGAATGCGCTCCGGACTGACCAAATTACGGATCTGATTAACAAAGGCATTGACGTAACCAATCGCCTCGTCCTCATCCTTAATTGCGCCTCTGGAGGCAGCGGGTACGCTCAGTTTCAGCATCGGCAGGTGGCGCAAGTGCGGTTGCTCGACACGGTACTTCATGACATCCTCGTGCAGCGTCGGTGAGCTGACGTTGATAGTCACGATCAGCTCTCCGCCCAGGATGGCGCCCGGCAACTCGCAGTCGATGGCGAGCGGCGCACGTTCGCGGTTGGGCCGCCACCGTTCGATGCGCTCTGTGCGCTGGTTGTATTGCTGGACGAGCGCTTTGAACTTGCCGGGACTGCGAAACACAAAGCCAACCGCGAACCAGATCGGCAGGTAGGCATTGCCGTCGAACTCAAGTTCACGACCCTCCCACCCACGGTTCTTGAAATAGCTGATCTTGGCGTAAATCGCCAGCCAGTCCTCCTGTTGGCGAATGCGGTGGGTGGTCTCACCGTCCTTCGCCTCGAAAAAGTCGGCAAAGTCTAGGATTTCCACACCAGCGCGGGCCGGCAGGTTGCGGGATCTGCTGTTGAGGAAAACGCGAACTGGGGGCTCCCGTTCCCAAAGGCACGATCCTTGGCCGCGGAAATAGAGGACGGGCGAGGCAAAGGCCAGACCTTCGCGGTTGCTGTCATACAGACGCTTGCGGGCGCGATCAAGCGCGGCTTCCAGTGATAGCGTCTCGATCAGGCAGGCATAAAACGCTTGCATGAAGATCTGGGCGTGATCGCACGCAATCGTGAATTGCATCGCGGCCACAGCTGGGATGCCCTGGTTGACCAGCGAGTGGGCCACGCCCGATAGCGTCTCCTGGCCCAGCGGCGTTTGCCCGTGGGACAGATTGCAGGACACCAGATTGATGAATCTCAGATCCGGATAGTCGTCCAGCATGTTCCGCAGAACCTGGGCGCTGACGAAGTCCAAATCACCCGCGACCGTTTCGAAACACATGCCCCACTCCTCGTGTGAGCGCCCGCCATGGCCTGTGAAGTGCAAGATATCGTAGTTTTTTCGCCCCAACTGTTCCGACAATTGGAGGATCGTCGGGACCGAGAGGAAGTCCAGGTCACAGGCAGCGCCGAGAGCGTCTTTCAAACATGTTCGGAAGGCCTCGGCATCGAATTGCGAAACTGCCGTGTCGCGAGGGTTGGCGATCACGGCAAGCACGCTGAGCCGCCGCATGGTCTTGGGTTTTTCTGTTTGCTCGCGCACGAGCAGGTGGCGATTCAGCAATACCTTTTTGTTCAACACCAGGTGCTTGGCTTTTTGTTCCCAATACATCAGCTCCCAAGGCAAGCTGGACAGCGTTTGATGATCGGCCTTGAGTGGATCGAAACACAGGTCGATGCGCACCATTTCTCCATCTTTTAAGTCATCGTAGGCGTTTTTGAGATCGCCCTCCAAGGACGCGCTGAACAGAGCCGCGAATAACTGCTGGCCGCGCGCTCGCGCCTTTCCTGGCGCGAGGCTGTCCGTGCGCACCAGATCGCTCTGTAACATCGCAAGGTCAAAAGGTGGGGTAAAGTAGGTGCACCGTGTTTCACCGTTGGGCAGGGCGACCATGATATCGAACCCGCCTTGTCGGTCGACGTCGAGAAAAATCAGTTTGATGGTTTTGTGTTCCATCTGAACCTCCTGAATAAATCTAACTGATCCTTAAGATCCCATGTCATGCTCAGGGTTCAAAAAATAACGACCCTATCGGAGCGCAATCACCAAAATGGCATTTTTCAAGTTTTTTTGAACCCCAGAGAGGACACGGGATCTTTGGTGACAGGGCAATGCCCAAGCATTTATTTAAGGAGAATTCCCATGAACCCTTCGACCCAGATCATGTTCGTTCCGGTGACGTCCTATGTACCCGTTCTGTCCTATGTCGTCCCGATGTGGCCGCAGTTCGGCCAGCTGGCCCCAACTGCCGTCATGGCCGTGGGCCAAGGCGGCAACGTCGCTCCAGCGCCTGCGCTGATCGGCTGGCTGCCCGTCTACGCCCCCATGCAGGTGCAAAGTGCGCCTCAACCGCCTGGGAGGCTGGACGGCCCGGACGGCGGCAGCGAGAACCCGGCTAATCAAGGCCCCGTTGCTGGTGGAACCAAGTCGGGCTTGGGTTTGAACCAACGTGCCGGGACACTGGACGCCCCGGACGGCGGCAGCGAAAACCCCGCGAACCAAGGCGGTAACACGGGCAATCCCAAGTCGGGCCTTGATTACAACCCGAAATAGGCTCCCCAAAGCTGGGTCGGCCCTTTGGGTCGACCCGTGTTTTTGTGCGGCACATTTTTTTGAACCCTTGCTCACAGATGGGATCAATGCACGTGACGATCAAACTCGGGACTTCATAAAGGAGCAATCATGTTCATTAGCCAATTCAATCCGGACCGCTCGACAAGGGCGGTCCTTTCAGACCCCGAGCGGTTGCATCGCGCCGTTTGGCGGTTTTTCCACTTTGACCGCGACGCGGCACGCGGCTTTCTATTTCGCCGTGAAGGCGAGGTGGTCGTTGTGCTCAGCCAGGTTCCACCCTTGCCGCGCTTACCGGGTTGGACCTCACGGATCAGCCGCTACGAACCGCGCTTCAGGGAAGGGGAGTCCTTCCTATTTCGCGTTCGCATCAATCCAACCGTGGCACAGGACGGCAAACGCTGCGACCGCATTCAGCGGCGTCTGCACCAGGAACCCTCGGCACACCTGAGTCAGGTGGTCGCCGAAGAAGGACGTGCCTGGCTGGAACGACGCGAACAGGCGCTGGGCTTTCGCTGTCTGGAACCCGGTCCGCTAGCGGGCGATTACCGCCAGCTGCGCTTCCGCAAGTTCCGCGACGGTCAGCCCGTGGGTCGCCCCGTGGTCTTGGGCACCCTAGAACTCAATGGCGCCGCCGTGGTCACCGACCCGGTGCGCTTTCAGCAAACACTCACGTTTGGCATTGGCCACGCCAAGGGCTACGGCTGTGGCCTGATGTTGACCCAGACGCTCGAGGAGGCCGTTTCATGAGCGACGACTATCACTTGGTTGTGTTTGACCCTCCAGGGGTGCAAAGCTTGATCTATCAAACCTCCAAACTCAAGGAAATTCAGGCCGCGAGTGCGCGTCTGGAAACCGCCATGGAAGCGACCCTGAGCGACATGGCCTTGGAATTCAAAGCGAGGACGTTGTTCCAGGCCGGTGGCGGCGGTGCGTTTTTTGTTCCGGGCGACCGGGCAGACGCCTTCCGCACCAAGTTGCGACGCGCCCTGGCCCAAACACTGCCCGGCATGCCGTTCGTCGTCGGACCTGAGCCGGCCGTCGTCTTCACGGATTCCGCCAAGGAAACGCAGGACCATGCGGAACAAGCCCGGTGGCCCCAGCTGTCCGAACTGGAAGCAAGTCCGCTGTTTGGTCCGGCCCAAATCGGTTGTGCCAGTTGCAGGTTTGCACCCGCCACCGTACAGTTCAAGGGCGAAAAAAACCTGTACCTATGCGCCCATTGTGAGTCCAAACGCAACGGCAAGGAGACCAGCAGGTTCCGCAAGGCACTCAGCGAATTGGCGCCCAAGCATGGCTGGAATACCATTGAGGATAAGGACTTTGCCCAAGATCTGATCGACCTTTCCGAGGAGTCACACACCCGCAAGGGCTACCTGGCGGTGCTCCTCTTTGACGGCAACGGCATGGGTCAGCATTTCAAAGACGAGCTCGAGAAGGTAAAAAGCCCAGACGATTGTGCCGCCTACAAGACCAAATCTGACGCTTTGCGCGACAAGATGGTCCACGTCTTCGCCGAGGCGGTTCTTCAAACCTGGCCAAACGGTTTCAAGGATTCCGTTCCAGCCGACATGCTCTACCTGGGAGGGGACGATGCCGCCATGGTCTGCGCTCCCGATCGCGCGCTCCAGTTGGCCGTCAACGCCGCCCAACTCTTCGAGATGCGATTCGCTGCGGATAAATTCACCTTGGCGATTGGTCTGGTGTTTGCCCGCCACAATACCCCCATGAGAACCATGCTGGATTTGGCTCAAAACCTAAACACTTCCGCCAAAAAACTGCACCAATTCCACAAGATTAAGGACAAGGGGAAAAATCTATCCAGCTTGGATTTCCACGTGCTCCTGGGTCAGTCCATGGACGACTTGGAAACTTACCGGCTCAACAATTATGGTCTCAAAGACGAGTACACAGCCGCAGCGACAGCCCGGCCTTACACCATAGATGAAATCTCCCATCTGCCTAAAGAAGTCGCGCGACTTGCACCCCTGGCAGGGCGGATCTGGGACCTAGTCGATGCCTCCACCAACCTTCAGCAAGGCGAATTAGCGGCCATCCAGCTTTTAGGCCGAATGTGCCCAAAAGAGGCTGCGCCCTTGTCGGCCCATTTCGAGCAATCCAGCCTAGGCACCATGAGCGACCTACCGCCTTGGTTCAAACCCACAGCCCAGCGTCCAAAGCCCTATATGGTGCTGCGCGACGCCCTCGAACTCATGCCGTTCCTGGAGGTGAACCGTGACGACCATGGAACTTGACCTGAAATTGCGCCTTGACACGGCACTCCTGATCGGCAGCCACTTCACCCGTGGCAAGGTCCAAAAGCTGATGGTGCGCAATCATGATAATCGGCCCTATATTCCTGCCACGACCCTCAAGGGCCGGTTGCGCTACTACCTGGAGCGGTTTGCCACCCAATTGCGCTCACTGGACCCTCGTCTTCCAGAACATCCCGTCGAGACCTTGCTGGGCAAGGAAAATCAACCTGGCCTACTGTATTTCGATAACGCCGTACTGCCGGTGCGCCAACTGGAACGGCGCAGCGGAATCATGGTCAACCGCATGTTGGGCAGCGTCGAGGGTCAGTTTCTGCGCTCCTTTGAAACCTGTGTGGCCGGTCAGGTGCTGACGACAACCATCGAAGGGGCATTCCCCGCAAACGCACCGATCGATGACCTGCTCTGCCTCTTGCTAGGTGCCCTGCGCCTGTTCGACAAGCTGGGTTCGAGCAAGTCCGCCGGACTGGGTTCGGTGCGGGTAGAGGTGGTCAGCCTCAAACTTGGCGGCAAACAAGTGAACCCGCGCGACAAACTGGCGCATCACCTAAATAGACGCCTGGTGGAGGTGCAGCCATGAACATCCTCAAACTTGAAGCGGTCGCGCAGCAGCCGTTGTTGATCGCCAACCGCATGCAGGATCGGGGTAATCTTCTGACCTCCGAGGAAACCATCGGCGGTACGACCCTCAGAGGCGCCCTGGCCGAAGCCTTGCTCGGTCAGATCCCTGAAGACCACCCGTTCTTCCAAGCGGCCATCGTCGACGAACGCCTCTCCTGCGGCACCCTGGTCCCGATTGCCCTCGAACGCCAAGGTCGCAGCCTGTTCATGCCACGTTCCATCAAAACCTGCAAGCGCGAAGGGACGGAGCACGCCTGGTGCAACCTGCTGTTCGATAAACCTGGCGACTGCCCCAAGTGCGCGTCCAAGCTGACCCGAACCAAGGGCTACCTGCTGGGAACCGACCCAAGCGAAACCGATGCGCTCATTCGGCCCAAACACCAGATCCTGACCGCAGTGGGTTTGGACAAACATATCGAATCCGTCAAGGAAGGGGACTTGTTCTCCCGTCAAGTCATCGTCGCTGGCACCCGCTTTCGCGGCCTGGTCTGGCTGGACGACTTGGCGCCCGATCTGTTGAAAACCATCACCACCTTGCGGGTCGGCCTGGCCAAACGCAGCGGCTTTGGCAAGCTGTCGCTCACCTGGTCAGATCACCTCTCACCTTCCAGAGATGAGACCGCCCGGCACCTGAAACAGCTGAACCGCCGCCTGCGCAACAGCCCACTGGAGCGGGCCAAGAACTTCCCAGCCGACCAGCATTTAGTGACCCTGGACCTACAAAGCCCCTTGGTGTTGAGCGACACCTTCATGCGGCCCAGGTTGAAACTGCTGCCCAGCGATCTGACCGCCTACGGGCCCGAGCTCACCTGGGACGTCCTGGGTTGTTATGGCCAGCTGACCCAAATCGGCGGCTGGTACGCGCTGCCCAATCGCCCCAAAACCCATCGTTACGCCATTGTGCCGGGTTCCGTCTTCGCCCTGGCCGTGAAGGGACCAGAAGCCCAGGTGCTGGACGCCCTCATGCGCCTCCAGGAGAACGGCCTGGGCGAAGGTTGGGGTGCCGGTTTTGGCCACGTCCTTGTCAATCACCCCATTCATACCTACATCAAGGAGGTTTCACAATGACCGCAACGACACAGACCGCATCCAACCTGGCCACGCAGCTGGAGCTGCGCCGCAAACTCCTCCTGATCTGGGATGAAGGAACCTGGCAAGCCGAGCTTAAGGACCTGGCGCAAAAGGCGCTGAACACCGGAATGACCGCCTCCCAAGCGCGTCAGTTTCAAAACGTCTGCACCAGTGCCCGGAGCTGCAATGACGTCTATAATTTCCTATTTGCTCAGATGGGGAAAAAAGACTCTGCGTGGCCAACCACCGGCTGGCCTGTGACCCTACTAAAGTTGCTGCAGGACCTTCAAAGTAAAGCGATGACCCATTTAACTGTACCTCCCACTCTGGAAAATCGCCTTGCTGTTCAATCGGGAACACTGATGCTGTTTCGAAAATGCGGGGAAAGTTTAGCTGCTTTCCTTTGCTATTTCCTGAGACGCAGGGGTGGAAAATGACACATCTTTCCCGTCTCATCGATCTCCGCACGGATGAAATTCTCGCCCCAATGCTAGACCGCATCATCCGACACGTAAATCCTCCACCCAGTATGGCCCAGATCCAGTTGCTCTATCGCCGGGCTCAAAGCGTACGCCATACTTCTGACCTTTTTCACAAACAAAACTCTGTCAACCATGAGGGGAGTTTCGAGTACTGGTTGGGACGCCGCATCGCGTTGGCAGAGAAACGGATAACCTCTGGGTCTGATCACAAAGCCAGAGAATCAGCTGAGGCATGCAAACGTCTTTATACGGCGATTAGCGATCAACTGTTCGGCAAACGTGCCGAAGCATTGCATCACGCGAGTGACAAACTTTTGGCCGAGGCCGGCATCCAGCAGCCATCACAAGCACAGCGTTGCGAAGTTCAGATGCTGCTATTTCGCAGTTGGGTCGATTGTTACTTTGCCCGCCTGCGCCACCACGCCGCAGCCAAACCTGCCTCTCATCAAGACCGTAGCTCGGATCAATACCGCGCGCAGCACCCCAGGAGGACCCCATGAAATTGCACGACACATTGACAAGCCGCATTGAGGTCGAGGGTACCTTGATCACGGATACCGGCCTGCACATCGGTTCCGGCGAGCGTGAAGGCACCGATGCCTCGATCCTGCGCAGCCTCCATGGCTGGCCCTACATCCCCGGCAGCTCCCTCAAAGGTGTCCTGCGCGCCCGGGTCGAGTCGGTGGCCCATCTGCTTGGCCATAAGCCCTGTTTCCTGTGCAAATCGGAACAGGAAAAGTCGGGCCAGGAAAACGAAATGGCAAGTAACACGTGTCTCAGCCTTCAAAAGAAAGGCCCCGAACAGATCCAGAAAAAGGCCAAGAAATGCGCCGATAGCCCGGAGGAACTGGAAGATTTCCTGGTGAAGAACCTATGCGTCACCTGTCGCCTGTTTGGCGGAGCCTCTTGGCGCTCGCGTTTGTGTTTTGCCGACTTGCACCCGCTTGACGGCGACCTGCCGATCGAGCGCCGCGATGGCGTCGGCATTGACCGCGATTCCCGACGTGCCGTGGACAACGTCAAATACGGCTTCCAGGTCGTGCCGCCCCTGACCCGCTTCCGCTTCCGTCTGACCGCCGAAAACCTGGACCCTGGCGAACGCCAACTCCTGGCGGTTGCTCTGTCCGAGCTGGCCAACGGTCATGTCACGCTGGGCGGCAAGACCAGTCGCGGCCTTGGCAGCTGTCACCTGGACGTGGCTCAAACCAACGTCGCTGAAACCGACTTTAGCGACCGCAAGGCGTTTCTGCGCTTCTTCTCCCAGCCCGGCTCCGAAGCAACGCAACCGCTCGATACATGGCTGACTGCCGCTCTGTCCACGCTGGAGGCCTCCCATGCTTAAAGAACTTCACAACGAATGCCGCATCCACCTGGAAATTCAGCCCATTGGGCCGATCCTGATCAAGTCCGGCGAAGCGACCGGCGTCGGTGCCGACATGACCTTCGTGCGCACGTACCGCGATGGCCAGCAGCAGGTCTTCCTACCGGGCACCTCGCTCAAGGGCGTGATCCGCGCCCATGCCGAGCGCATTGGCCGCACGCTCGAGCCCCACAAAATCTGCAATCCCTTCAACAACTTCTTCAACAAGCGCAATAACTCGCCCCATGGTGAGCCGTCCTGCAGCGACTACTTAGTTAAACTTGAGGAACAGGCAAAACGTGAGGTCAAGGCCCACAGACGTCAGGGCGTTCGTCAGCCCAGCGATGCCTACCGCGATGCCTGTCCTGCTTGCCGCTTGTTCGGTTCCTTGGGCTTTGGCGGGCGCTTCAACATCGCGGATGCCTACAGCGCCGCCGGTGGCGAACCCACAATTGAATACCGCGACGGTGTCGGCATCGACCGCTTCAGCGGCGGCGCCAGCAACGGCGCCAAATTCCAGTTCGAGGTCATCACCGGTGGTCGATTCCAAACGGTTCTGACCGTGCGCAACTTCGAGATCTGGCAGCTGTCCTGGCTGTTCCACGTACTCCAGGATATGGAGGACGGCCTAGTGTCCATGGGTTTGGGTTCGTCCCGCGGCCTGGGCGCGTTTACGGTCCGGATCACGCACCTAGAACTGGACGTGTTGGCAGCGACTGCCACGGGCAGCATCCCCAGCCTGGCCGAGGCCGTGGGCTCGCGCGGAAACGCCTTTGGCCTGAAAAAGGAAGCGCCCTTGGTGCTCGAGCAGAAACCTATTCAGCGCGGGCTACGCCAACGCTTTGTCCTGGACGAAGCTGCACGCGCGGCGATGAGGACGCGCCTGGCTCCGCGCTTTGCGGAGGCTCTTCGTGATTTCCTCCCGCTGACGGACCGCAAGAAGGCCCGCCATGTTTAACTTATATCTTTTCACAGCGACATTCACCGAGCCTCAGCAACTGCGCGAGCTTTGGGACCAAGTGCCTGAGGAGGCGCGGGGCTATGCGCTGACCCTCAAGGCGCTCAAATGGTACACCAACTGCGAACGGGAGCAGGTCGTCGAGGACATGCACGAGGCGCGTTTCTTCTGGAAGGGCGGGGAAGCCAGCTGGCAGGCATTCCAGGTCTTCAACGGTCAACGCCACCAGCGTCACTTTCGCGCTGTCCTGATCTGCGGCCAAGAGGCGGTGCGCGGTTTTCAAAGACAAGAAGTGCGCAGCAAGGGCAAGCCGTCGACCTTGATGTTATTCGAGAGCATGCTGAACAACGAAAGCGAGGGCTTGGCCAAGGAGGACCTGCCAGCCGTCGAGATCCAGCCCTGGCATGACGCGGCGGACCAGCCCGTCTACTGGCAATGGCTGAAGGTCGTGCCCGGGCGGATCGACCAGCGAGGTGACACATGAATCAAGACCCCTCCATCATCGCTTTTGTACCCTTGGTCAGCAGAAAGGTCACCAGAGTTAAACGGGAAGGGTTGACCCATGAGCGTTTCCAGGAAAAGTATCTCACCGGCACTCTGACTTTTGTTCTGGAGAACACCGGCTACCTACTCGTTTCCGCTGGCCACGACCTTGAGGGCTGCCCCCTACCCTCGAGCGCACCCAAGACGTTCCAACTAAGCGGGGAGCGACCGGTCATCCCAGGCAGCACGCTCAAGGGCTGTTTCCGCGCGCTGTTCGAGGCGACGACGCATAGCTGCCTGCGCCTACTGAGTCTCGAGTACAAAGATCGCGGCCATACCCTCTCCCGTCCCGAGCATTTCGAACCTTTGAACCGTGACAAGAGTCTACGGACCTGCCATGAAATCGAACGACTCTGCCCCGCTTGCCTCCTGTTTGGCACGGCCTGCGATAATGGTCCCTGGCAGGGCCGGGTCCGCATCGGCGACGCGCTCTTGCAAAACCCACAGCCGCGTTTCGCCAAAAACCTGGCCATGCCCAAGCAGGAGGTCCCACGGCCCAAGCAACGGACCGGCAGCACGCGTTTCACGGACTACTACCCCGAGGGCCGCATGGCCGGCCGCAAGTTCTACCGCCGCACCCTCCAACCTGGTCGCACCGCCCAACTGACCCGCGGCGCCGGCCGCGGACCCGTCCCGGCGACGCCCTTGCTGTCCGGCCACCAGTTCCGCTTCCGCCTCGACTACCGCAACCTGACCGAACCCGAACTGGGCGCCCTGCTGGCCGTAATCCTGCTCCCGCAGGACTGCTGCCACGCCATCGGTTCAGCCAAAAACCACGGCTGGGGCAGCTGCACGATCCGGCTAGAAACCTGGCAGGAGCACGACCTACAACGCCGCTATCGCGGTCAACCCCAAGCCGGCCCCGTGACAGCAAGCGAGCAAGCCGCGCGCCTGGCCCAGCTGGAACGCGCGGCCCAATCCCTGCTGGTCACAGAATCGCTGCACCAGCTCCACGCCATCCTGCGACCCACCTAAGAGCTATACCGGGGAGGTCGTCAATTCCGACGGCCTCCCAACAGTGGCAATCAGACCCAGGATCCCCAAAGGGTAAGCCCAATGTGGCGCAACTTCCAAAGTTGCGCTGGCCGCAGTCAGGCCCAGGATCCCCAAAGGGCAAGCCCAATGTGGCGCAACTTCCAAAGTTGCGCTGGCCGCAGTCAGGCCCAGGATCCCCACAGGGCAAACCCCAATGTGGCGCAACTTCCAAAGTTGCGCTGGCTGCAGTCAGGCCCAGGATCCCCATAGTGCAAGACCTAATCATTAAAAATGAACTATTTTCCCAAAAGGGTCTAAACGTCCGGTCCTGAGTGCCGACCAGAACGCTCCAAATCGTGTTCTCGCCGAGGACGCTGTTCAGGTCCAAGTTGTAACCTTTTTACTCTTCAACATAACCACAGCCATCCACAGATTTCAGGTCACTGTTAATAACCTATTTGAAATAAGTCTTCTAAAAGAACCGTAGCTTCCTTCTAGGATCCATCATGAGCCCGGGTCACCTGATTTTCCGGGTTGTGATCTGGCCGATGAACAAAGTTTTCGGGTCGCGCGGCACTCGTGCGCGGACAAAACTCTTTGTTCATCGGCCGTGCGGCAGTGCCGCGCGAATACAAACACTTGTGCATCGGTCGTGCACGACTGCCGCGCGAACAAAAACACTTGTGCAACGGTCGCGCGGCACTCGCGCATGAGCAAAATCCATGTGCAAAAGATATAAACTGTTGCGTGCATGACCTTTTTCACTTGTTCACAGCTCGCGCGGCAGTGCGTCGCGAGCTGTGAACAAGTGAAAATGTATACGCTGTTGTCTGTCCGGAGCAAAACACAAGTGCAAACGATATAAACTGTTGCGTGCACGGGCTCTAACACTTGGTGCAGGTTGTGAACAGTTTGGGTTTTGGCCGCGAACCAAGTTGAAAAACTCGCGCAGCAGTGCCGCACGAGCTGCGTTCAAGTGAAAAAACCCACGACCCTTCGCCACCTGACCGCCACCACTTCTGCGATGCCGATGTTCGACCGTCGCGCGGGCCCAATCCATGTTCAGCGACGTGCAAACAGCCGGCGCGAGCGCAGGCGACTGATGGTTTGCCGTTCTCGTGACGCCTCAGAGACTACGACCATCCATACCCAGCGACCGCGCCGGCCAGGTTTGCACCGCTACCAGAAGACCAAGCCCGAGCATGGCGTACGACCGGGCCCAGTCTTTCTGACCGAGGCCCCTGCTAGAAGACTGACGGTGCAAAAAAAATGAAAATAGACATGAACCCAAATCAATTCTTGGGATCATTCCATAGAGGCCCGTGGAGCATAAGACGCTTTCGCGAGCCTAAACTTAGACCTAGGAGCATCGACCATGTACGATTACAGCCAACAAATAGCGGCCTTTTTGACGGAGAAGGTGAAACTGAGTCAGGCCTTTCAGGAAAAACTGTACGCTCATCGCAAGGCTAACCGCGACCGCCTGATAAGTCGTCTTCCAGACTACATTCCCGACCTCACGCTCTCTGAAACGTCCTTTTACCCTCAGGGTTCCATGGCCATGGGCACCATTATCCAAACCCGTTTCAAGGATGAAGAATACGACATCGACGATGGCCTGGTTCTCAAAAAATCCCAACTTAAGGACAAGCAGGGTCTTGAACTGAGTTGCGTAACCATAAAGGAGAAACTTAGAGAGGCTTTAAAGGATGATCGGTTCAAACGCCAACCCAAAATCGCCAAGAATGCCGTACGCGTTTTTTATGCGGATACCGACGAGGAAAAACATCATGTGGACATCCCGGTCTATCGCATTTTTGAAGATGAAAACAAAAATGAAATCCAAGAGATCGCTAGTGAGACCGCCTGGAAACCGTCCAACCCCACCCAAGTGAATGCATGGTTTAGCAATCGAGTTAGCGCCCTCAATAAAGAGACAGCCTGCAAAGGAACCCAGCTTAGGGTTTTGGTGCAACTGTTCAAACGATTCGCTCGGAGTCGCAGGGATTGGAATTTACCCAATGGCATGAACTTGACCATGCTGGTGGAAGAGTGTCAGCCATCCTACCACCCACGCATTGATGAGGCATTCTACAACTTGCTGTCTAAGTTGTATACGAGACTCATCATGAGCATGGAAATTGTCAACCGTGCTCATCCGGACCAGCCAAAACTCACTCAGACTCCTTATGATGTCAAGGTTGTCGACCTCTACAAAAAAATTGAAGAGGCCCTAAGCCATTTAAAGGTCCTGATGGAGGACAGCTGCACCTGTAAGGACGCTCGTACTGCTTGGGATTTCGTCTTCCAAAGCGATGGCTTTTTTGCGAGCTGGGATGAGAATCATGGAAACGATGACGGATCCCCTCTTTCAACCAACGCATCAGTGAACTCAAAGCAAGCATACAACCGCAGCAATCATGGGGGTCAATACGCATGAATCACCTCGCGTTTTTTGAGAATCGGCGATCAAAAGCTTTGCTGATCATCAGGGAACATCTGCGGGGATTACGTGGGGTGAAGGAACTTGATATCAATCAAGATGCCTTCACCCTAGCGGCTTACGTCGTGCCCTTGTATGCCGATGGTAGAAGCTGGGACGTTCACCTCTACTTCCCCTCTTTTTTCCCTGACCAGCCACCCTATGTTCGCGTGCCAGAAGCCGATAAAGATATACTCTTGAAACCTCATATTTTCAAAGGGGGTAACCTGTGTATCTTTGAAGATTCCGCCTGGATTGATGGCGATCAACCTATTCAAGTTTTGGATGAGGTGTTGCGATCAACTAAGGTATTGCTTGAGGGTGAATCGGTTGATGACTTCAAGGATGAGTTTAACGTCTATTGGGGAATGCAAAACTACGGGTGGCAGGTTATCTCCGTTGACCCACCAGAGGATCTACCCAATACGTTCCATGTTGCAAAGGAGGCGGAACTAATTTTAATCTCCGCCACGGGAGATAGGGTTAGGTCTTGGTACAAAAAGCGCTATGGCCAAGATTTCACGGGTGAAATTGCTCGGGTCGGCATCAAGATAGAACTTGACGCGGTACTTACCCCAAAACAATACCCTAAAACCGCCTGTGATCTTAAAAAACTGGCGGGCCAGGCAACCAACCCAGAATGTTTGGATCTTCTTTGTAGCCTCATGGCTGACCGCCCAGGATTGAAGTT
Organism: uncultured Holophagae bacterium; assembly: GCA_964423555.1. GTDB lineage: Bacteria > Acidobacteriota > Holophagae > Acanthopleuribacterales > Acanthopleuribacteraceae > CAYRFM01. Next base: position 36,332 of record CAYRFM010000059.1, read on the forward strand.
CGTCCTGTTCTCGCAAAAGTCCCAGAAAGGGCCGGTCATCGCCGGTAGCTGGTTCCTGCTGCCAAATTTTAGAAACATGAAGAAGCTAGGCAATGGCTTCCAAACCAAAAATCTAAATCTCGCTATTAAATACAACGGAAACACCCATTTAAGAAAGATAAAGTCGGTCCGATCCCATGTGGCGCGCGTTGATCATGATTGGGTTCATGCGCGCGGTGCTGATATGGGTGATTTCAAACGCAACAAAATCTTACTCATGGGCTGTGGCTCGTTGGGTGGTTATGTTGCCCATTTACTTACCCGAACCGGAGTCGGTGATCTAACCTTATTGGACAACGACATCATGAAACCAGAAAACCTAGGCAGGCATATTTTAGGCTGCGATTCGCTGGGCCGATCGAAGGCCGAAGCGCTTGCAGAAACCCTGCAAAAGCAAATGCCTCACCTAAACATTCGGGGCGTCGCACTGGATTGGCGAGCAGCCCTCGCTCAAAATGAGCACCTCTTTGAGGACATAAATTTGATCATTGTTGCAGTGGCCGATCTTCGCTGCGAGCTCCCGCTCAATGAACTGGCCAGAGCGACCTCCCTGCCCCCGATAATTTATGGCTGGGTCGAAGCTTATGCCATCGCAGGGCACTGCCTGCTCAGCACACCAGGGAGCGGATGCAGGGCCTGTGGCATTGACCACACGGGTCAATGGACCCACGCGGTAGGACATTTTGGAGGCGTTACATTAACTAAAGAACCCGGTGGCTGTTCCTATTACCAGGAATACGGACCTACCGCGCTTTTACCGGTGGCAGCCATGATTTCAAACAGGAGTTTAAAAGCCCTGAATGAGCGACCCTCAATCTCCACACTCTCAACCTGGATCAGCGATGAATCTCATCTCGCCCGTGTTGGAGCGAGCATCGCCGATGAATGGCAGGAAGTAAAAAGGGGTGATATTTACTCCAGGATCCACACGAGGGAATGGCCTTGTAAGACTGGATGTAGAAAATGTGGTTGATCCCCTTGTTGCACCATGGCATGACTGCCGTGCCAGCAGATCAGTAGAGAGATTTTCCCAGTGACTGGTAGGGTTGGAAAAGGGGGTGCTCCCGTGGAAATTAACCACGGTAGCAAGGCGGGCCCGTGTCCATCTGGGGGCCGCAGCACACGCTAGCGCTCCAAGTCGCTGCTGCCAACATTCCCCAAAAAAGGTCTGCCAATGGGCGTCAGCTATGAGCCGGCTTTTTGGGCAGGTAAAGATCCGTGATCGTGCCTTCGAAGGCCTCGGCAGCAAAGCCCATGGTCTCTGAAAGCGTCGGGTGGGCGTGGATAGTCAGGCCGATATCCGTGGCATCGCACCCCATCTCGATGGCCAAGCCTGCCTCTGCGATGAGTTCGCCCGCGCCCGGTCCCACGGCGCCTGCGCCGAGAATGCGACCCGTCTCTCGAAACCCGATTCGCCGGCAAGGTCGCCTACCACGAGTTTACTGTGCAACGCTTTCGCCCCAAAGTGAGGCGTAGCGAACCCGAGCCACCGCGGACCGGCAGGCGCCACTGAGGCTCGGCCGGGATCGGTCACAGGAGCAGTATGGTCGATTTGCTCCCCGTGATGCGACTGGGGCTGGCTGAAACCGCGCAAATCCCCCCTGAATGGGGCATTGATTGACTGGCACCAGCGAAATTTTGGAAACTGCGCCACATTCCTTGGTCGATCTGTGCCTCTTGAAGCAACGACTGGGGCCGCGCAATTTTGGAAATTGCGCCACAATCCCTTGGTCGATCTGTGCCTCATGAAGCAACGGGGCCTGACTGGGGCCGCGCAATTTTGGAAATTGCGCTACAAATCCTGGCGCGACTTGTTCCCTGTTTGGCAGGCTGGTCGTGACTTCGACTGCGCAAATTTGGAATTTGCACTACAATTCCTGGCGCGACCTGCTCCCCGTTTGGCAGGCCGGTCGTGACTTCGACTGCGCAAATTTGGAATTTGCGCTACAATGCCTGGCGCGATCTGCTCCCCGTTTGGCATGCCGGCCGTGACTTCGACTGTGCAAGTTTGGAAATTGCGCCACACTCCTCAGGGCTCTATTTATTTGCCAAGGCTTTTAGAGCTGGATGGCGCTCATTTCCTTGCCGTTGCGGACCAGGAGGACGCCGTCGACCAGGACCGGGTGGTTCCAGGTGATGCCGGCCAAAGCTTCGGCCTTGGCGACCTCCTTGAAGCCGGTAGGTTTGGCCTCGACCAGGGCCAGTTGGCCTTTTTCGCCGAGTACCAGCATCAGGGCCTGATCGGCTAGCAATAACATCTGGCCGTTGCCGTAGCGGCCGCCTTTCCAGACGCGCTCGCCGGTGGCCAGGTCGATGCAGGCCAGGACACTGCCGTCGAAGCCGTAGGCGTTGCGGTCGAGGATGGAAAAATCGTTGAAGTAGGGCTTGAGGTTCTTGCTGGTATAGCGTTCCGTCAACTGCCAGCTGTCGCCCTTGCGCTTGCAGCTCAGGCGGCGCAGGCCGCTGCCCTGGCTGGCGCTGAGCAACAAATCGCCCTCGCTGGCCTGGGGTTGGACGATCGGATAGCCTTCCCAGTCGTAGCGCCAGAGTTGTTGGCCGGTGTTGGGGTCAAAACTTACCGCGCCATCGGCGCTCTGCTGCAGGATCTGCGGTACGCCGTCGAAGGTCAGCAGTTGTGGTGAACTGTAGCCGGTCCCCGCTTTGGGGCCCTTCCAGCGCACGGCCCCGCTGGCGCGGTCACAGGCGATCAGGTCACCGGCCGCGGCGGCCAGGACCAGGTCGCCGACCACGAGCGGCGAAGCGGAAAAACCCCAGGTCGGCAGCTCGGCGCCGGTTTCGGCGGCGATATCGCGGGACCAGATCAGGCTGCCGTCGCGGGCGTGCAGTGCGTTGAGCAGGCCGGTCGCGCCCAAGCTGTAGATCTCGTCGCCGTCCAAGCTGGGCGTGCCGCGCGGGCCAGCGCCGGCATTGGCCTCCCAGAAACGCACGGGGTCGGCGTGATGCCAGACGGGCGCGCCGCTGTCCAGGCGATAGCAGCTGACCAGTTCCTCCTCGCCGCGCTGCTCCTGGGTGTAGAAGAACGGGCCCCGCACGGCAAAGGAGGACCAACCGGGTCCGACGGCGCGGCGCCAGAGGGTGCGCGGCGGCGCGGCCGACCAGTTGGTGGCGATCTGGCTGCCGTGGACGACGCCGTCGCGGTCGACGCCGCGGAAGCCGGGCCAGCTGATGGTGGTGGCGGTGAATTCGGCCGCTGTCGGCGCGGTCTCGGCTTCGCCGCTGGTCGCGGAAACCAGTCGATCCTCGGCCGTGCGCGCCCAGCGCCAGGAGAAGTCACTGTCGAGTGCGGTGCTGAATCCGCCGGAGCGCACGACGGTCATGGCGCTGCTGGCCAAAACGACGGTCGCGGCCATGCTGGCCCAGCGGGTCGATTCGCTGAACATCCGGCTGAGCAGCGCCCAGGCCACAAAGGCGGCGCTCAGGATCGGCATGGTGTAAACGAAGAACATCAGGCCCTGCATGCCGGTCGCGATCGAGGGGTCGCTGAGTTTGAACGCCGCAAACAGCGCGAGCGGCACCAGCACCAGCGAAACCAAGCGTTCGCGCCGTGGCGCACGACTGAAGAACAGCCACCACAGCGCCACCAACAAGGCTCCCGCCAAACCGGCCATCACGCCGACGGGCAACGTACTGGGCGCAAGTCTCGGCAACAGGAAGCGCAGGAACAGCTGCAGGCCGACAATCACTACGGCTGGCCAGAGACGCAACGGGTGGGCTTGGTCTGGGTGCGGAGATGCAGGGCGATCGATCATGGATTCCTCCTAATGCATGGCCTGTTACGTTGCCGCGTTCATTTGGTTTAGTCGCTTCCGCCAAGGAGGGCCGATCGCTCGACCCTTCCTTGCCGAATGGTCTGCTTAGGGACGGGTCTGCCGAATCAGGTCGTTGATCGCCTCCAGCACGAGCTGCGGATGCTCGGTGTGAATGAAGTGGCCGGAGAGGGGATCGACGATCTGGGTGAAGCCCGCCTCGCTGGCCAGGGTGGCCTGCAGCTCGACCCACCAGGCGCGAAAGCCTGGGAAGGCATCGTCCTTGTCGCTGCCCGAAGTCAACACATACCCAGGCACGTCGGGGTAGGGACCGGCGTCCAGGACTTCGTGGCTCGACTGCTCGAAGGCCGTCAGCTCCGCGGCCATGGCCGGCGGGTAGAGGTCCGCGGGGTCGCCGCCCGCGCCTGGGCAAAAGGCCGGAAAACGCTCGCAGCCCAGCTGCGATTGCAAGGGCACGGAGCTGTCGACCAACACCACGCCGGCGACCTGGTCGGGATAGGCGCGAGCGAAGTACTGCTGGAACAGCCCGCCCAGCGAGTGACCCACGAGGATATAGGGTGGCGGCACCTGGTTCTGCTGGAGCAGTGCCTGCAAGTCCGCGACGACGGCCATGGCGTCGCGCTGGCCGCCGGCATAGCCGCTCTCGCCGTAGCCTTGGCGATTATAGGCGAAGACCGGCGCATGGGCCGCGACTTGGCGCAACAGCGGCGCCCAGGTTTGCACGGACGCGCCATGACCGGTCTCAAAGACGACGGTTGGTCCCTGACCGCCGAAGGCGATGTGTTCCAGGGAAACGCCGCCGACCTGGGTAGCGCCCTGTTGGAGCAGGGCCTGTTCGGCTGATTCCTGCCAGCCGCCACCGAGCAGCCATAGGATGTTCGGGAACAACTGCTGCGGCTGAACCAGGCATTGGTTTGAGGTGCCGACCATGAAGACGTCGCCTTCGACCCAGTAGTACATGAAGGCGCCGGAAAAGCCGTTATGGCCGATGAAGGTGCCGAGTCCCGGATAGCGCAGGCGCTCGATGCCAAAGCCGTAGCCGCCTTCGTCGCTGGGCACGAAATCCAGCATCGCCTGCAGCGTTTCGGGGTGCTGGAACAGGCCGCCGGACAACAGCGCCTTGCTGTAGGTCAGCATGTCGGCAAGCGTCGAGGCTTCGCCACCGCCGCCCCAGTCGATGGAGGCGGAGCGGAAGTCGGTATAGTCGATGGCGTCGTAGAACACGTGGGAAAGCGGGCGCAGTCCGCGCGGGTCCTCGCGGTATTCCAGCCAGGTATGATCCATGCCCAAGGGCTCGAAAATGCGCTGGTGCAAGTTTTGGGTCAGGCTCTGCCCGGTGATCTGCTCGACGACCAGGCCCAGCAGGACATAGCCCAGGTCGCTGTAGTGAAACAGGGTTCCCGGCGGCGCCACGGCGGGGTTGTGGCTGCGGGCGTAGACCAGCACGTCCTGGGGCGTCCAGAAGGTGTCGGGCTGGGTGAGTAGGCGCTCGAACAGATCGGGCAGGCCGTTGCCGTCGACGTCGTTGTCGAAGAGGTGATCGCCCAGGCCGGCGGTGTGGTTGAGCAGTTGGCGGATATGGATGGCGCCGCTATAGTCCAGGCCCTCGAAGTGGGCCAGGCCGCTGACGGTATCGGCGCCTAGGACATCGGCCAGCAGGGCGTCCAGGTCGAGACGTCCCTCTTCGACGAGTTGCATGATTAAGGTGGCGGTCATGGACTTGCCGACGGAGGCGAGCCGGAAGGGGTGATCGACCGTCATGGCCGTGCCGGTGGCAGGGTCGGCCATGCCGGCGGCGCCGAGGTAGTGCAAGCCGCGGCTGGGCGAATCGAGACCGAGCAGGAGCCCGTGGAGGTTGATGTCGGGGGTCACGCCCTCGATCAAGGCTTGGTCGAGAGTGGTTGCGAGTTGAGCTTGACCTGTGGCCGGGGTGAAACTTTGGGCGGGTACGGCGACGATTTGTTCGTTGGCGCCGCGGAAGGAGAGCGCCATGCCGGTCAGCGGACCTTCTGCGCGCACGGTCACAATGGGGTGGTCGGGGAGCGGCGTTTCAGGGAAAAAGGCGGCCAAGATCTCGACCCGCTTGGCGTGTCCGGCAAGTGTTTCCGTGCGGCTGGCCAGGTGTTGACCGGCGCTGTCGCTGAGATGGAAGGATACGGTCGTCGCGGTTGGCCGGGTGTTGACAACGGCGAACCCGCTGACCCAGCCGTCGTTCTGTTTCATGGCGGTGAAAACCAGGTCGGCAGCCGCCTCCTTGCACAGCGGCACGGTGCTCGAGCCAGCGCCTGGTACGGCGGTAACTTGCAATTGCCCTGAAATTTGGTCGGAGCTAGATTCCAGTTGCAGCCAGCCGGTGGGACTGTCGAGAAAGGGCAGCAGTGCCCGCAGCGAGCCGTTCCAGCCACCAAAGGGCGGCAGGACCAGCTCGCTGGCACGACCGGCGTGACCGGAACTGTCATAAGGGCGCACGGTCACCGTTTGGGGCAGCAGGGTAGGGTTGTGAAGGCCGAGGTCGGTGACCCAGGCCTCCTCCTTGAAGGTAAAATGGGGCAGGTACAGGATCGTCGCGTCTTTGCCATGGCTGGCGGCGAAAAGCGGTGCGGCCAACAGCAACGTGAACACCAGGAATTTCATGAAACACCTCTGCGGGATGGTGACGGCGCGGCTGCTCGAACAGACCTCGCGCGCCAGGCCCATGGAGGGCAACAGTCGTGCCAGCACATGAAACCTGTATTCCGCATTACTTTTAATGGTTGAACAGGCTTCCGAAGCGTCAGCTTGTTCTGACAGGGGGCGTGCGGGAACAGACAGGTATTCGCTAAATGGTACCGAGAACCCGCTGTTCAAATACAGCGGCCTGATGACAGGCACGTTTGACGAGGTCCCATTTTTTGCCCAGATCTTGGGCTATTTTCTGATAGGCGCTAGGATCGGTTTTCCCCTCGACGACCAGCCCAATGGTTTTAGACATTGGGGACACCGCCCAAATGGCCCATGACCCAGAGCCGCGACAAGGGCCAATCGTTCGGATTGAGCCCCTCCACCAGAATTCTCTGGGCAACCGTGTAACTCGGCTTGCCGCTGCCATTGGCACCAATGAAGATATTGACGACGCCTAAATCGATTTCGAGATCACGGATGGACTTGAAATGGCTAATCGAAAGTGTTGGCAAGGGATCCTCCTGATGAGACCCAAGCATAACTTAGTTGCCGTACTGGGACAAGTGGTGTCCGAGACGGCCATATGAAGCGCAAAGGTCCGCGGAGCCATCCGAACCCCCGTGGGGCCAGCCGCTGGGCTGGCCATATGAAGCGCAAAGGTCCGCGGAGCCATCGGAACCCTCGGCTGCGCAAAGGTCCGCGGAGCCATCGGAACCCCCGTGGGGCCTGAGACTCGAGAAGCTTGGCCCTCCGCGCGAACTCGGATGCTCCGTTGGGAATCCCTAGAGACGGTCGATTTTGTGAGCCAAATCACGATTGAATCTCGCATGACTTGGTGAGCTAGTTGACCAGATTCTCTCTGCCTGACGAGGTTACCCAATGCTTGTTGCTTTACTGCTAGTGGCGCTATTGCCCCAAACCATTCCGACAATGCAACCGACGCTGGTCGTTGGTCCCTTTAACATTGCCCCTGGTCAGACGTCCAAGGGCGCCTGGACGGCTGACGAGAGCCGGAAACTAAGGCAAGATTTGACCATCGGGCTAAGTAAGGTTCGTATTTTCAATATCCTAGAAGGAGATTCATTGGAAGAGGCACGGGCGCAGCTCAAGCGCCAGGGCAGTATGCAGGCTCTCAAAAATCTTGAGCCAAATACCCTTTTGCCTGGCAAATACTTTTTCTTTGGCGAGATCGTTCGTTTTGATCTGAATGAAGTGGAGAGAACGCAACCTTATACGCATCGCATTATCAAGGAGCGTTCCCTGACAGCTGAGGGTTACTTTAAGTTGGTTTCGGTGATTGATGGTTCGTTGGTATGCACAGAACGCGTCGAGGTAAAATACCGTACGCAGGAATTGGATACTGACATCATGGCAAAGGCAAGGCAGGATCTTGCTGGTCAAATGACCTCTAAGTTGATGGAATTACTGATGCCCATAACTGTCTTGAGTCGGAATGGAGCAGAGCTGACCTTGACACTCTCAACCGACCCCCACTTCACGATTGGTTCTTCGCTAAACGTCTACAAACAAGGGAAACGCTTAGTTCATCCCCTGACAGGCGAGGATTTAGGCCGTGAGGATGTGCTACAAGGGAGAATTCAGATTACAGAAATCAATCCCAAATCGGCCAAGGCCATCGTGCTGGATGAAAGCGCGCGGATATCTGAACGTGATATTTGCCGATTTGAACAAGGCAAATAAATCAAAGCGAGGTTCCTTCATGCGAATTGACAAAAAATGCTCCATGATAGTTCTGTGCCTGGCAATTCAGCTAGCATGGTCCTCGAACGAACCCTGGAAGGATTATCGAAAGATCCAAGGCGGAGAGATCTCGTTCTTGAATATTGACTTGGTTCTCAGTTCGCTTGACTACAAAATCGAGTCCCCTGGCGAATGGGAAGGCGACACGCAAGATGGCTACGCGAACGGCATGGGAAAACTGCATTTTGACGTAGTCCTGAGCGAAGTTGATGGCTTTCGTAAGTTTTATCGGCGGTTAACGATCCAGGGACCAATGAAACGAGGTTCGTTTGTCGGAGAAATCGTGGTTACCATGGAGAAGCCCGACCGGTTTCAGGAAAAGCTGTTAGTGGTCTATACCGATGGTGACCTGATTTTTCCATCAAAGGCAGAATGGGAAAAATTCAGCGCAAAAGTAGCTGAAGTGGCACGTACTATCGCGCCGGATTTAAAAAGGGTTCAGAATGTTACGACTATTGACGATAAAGTTGAAAAAGTCGTCGAAGTTCTAACCGATAAGGAAAAAAAGCCAGATCTACCTAAAGAGAGCAGATCACTGGTCAAGTCCTTAAAAGATATATTTAGAAATTACCAGAAAATGCAAGGCGGCATTGATCCGGTCTTAAAGAAGGGAATGAGAATGATAGGCGCCGCGATATTACCACGCGTGTTGAAATCAATCTTGCCCCACGGTGATGAACTTTACATGTTGTATGTGATTCTCACCCAAAGTTTTGATGTCTAAATATCCATGGTGTTGTTAGAACAAAAAGGGAGGCATTAGATGTTTCGAAGAAGAGTGGTGTCATTCAAAGTGTGGTTCCCGTTTATCTGTTTATGTGGCTGTTTCGTTACCGTCGGGAATGCTTCGGACGAAGTGGTACATGGGTACCCACCCAAAATCAATCCCTTGATCCTTTCGGCAGGGACCCCTCAATTTGCTGCCAATCTGGAAAAATTCGACAAGGCGGAACGCAAATCCAGCGAGATGTTGTTTTGTATGGAACGAGGTCGGCTGCTGCAACTCACTGGCGATTTTCCTAACAGTATCCTGCAGTTCAACCGCGCCATCGAACTTATCGACAAAGCTGACTCTGCCTCGAAGGTCAGTCCGAAAAAGATTTGGAACAAAACCAAAGGCGTTTTGTGGAACGACAAAGCACGCGCCTACGAGTCCTTGGGCTTTGAACGCATCCTCATCCATCACTACCAGGCTCTAAATTATCTTTCCCTAGGCCAGTACGAATCGGCCCGAATTGAAATTCGCAACGCCAATCAACAGCAGGAAATAGAGCTCGAGCGACACGAGAAATTGTTAGCCGAGGAAGAGGCGAAATTCAATAAGAAAACCGCTGGACAGAATCACTCGGACGGGGGTGCAGAGACACCGCGGGAGGAAGTGACGCCTCCGCCTCCCGCACCCGTACCCGAGCCAGAGCAATCGAAAAAGAAGAATCCCTTCAATAAATTCGTGAAGGATTTTAAGGTGGCAATGAAGAAGTCGCCTCCCGCCCAACCGTCATCGGCACAACCATCCGCTCAGCCTTTGGATTGGGTCGCTGTTCGCAAATCTTTCGAGACAGACATTGACACCACCACTCAACCTCTGGAAAAGATGTTGGCCAACACCAAGAACTCCTTCCAGAATGCCTATTCCTTTATGCTCTCTGGATTGCTGTTCGAATTCCAAGGCTTAGATGACGAAGCGTATATCGACTACAAAAAGGCCTTAGAAATCATGCCGGAAAATACGTTCTTGGCAGGCGAGGTGCTTCGCCTCGCGGGGAAATTAAACAACAAGTCCGATTTGGAGTTCTTTCAGAAAAAGTACAAAGGCAATAAGCCAAACAAGTTCCAAGGAACTCAAATGGTGGTCTTCTTCGAAGACGGTTTAATACCTCAAAAGGAAGAGCTTCAGCTCAACACACCGCTCGGCAAAGAAACCCTATCGCTGGCCATACCCGTCTACCGCTCTGGTTTTCAGCTCAATCAAAACGGATTGGAGTCCTTTCAACCGCTGCATATGGCTTCCGGCGCTCACAAAGAGAAGACCGTACCGCTTTGTGGCATGCAGGCCATGGCCGCTAGAGCCCTCAAAGAGCAGATGACCCTGATCGTCCTTCGTATGGTCACGCGTCTGATGGTCAAGGTGACAGCGACAGTGATTGCCCAAAAGCAGGCGGGCGATTTGGGCACCCTGTTAGGCGGGCTTTATTTGCTGGCTTCTGAGCACGCCGATTTACGTGGCTGGTACAGTCTGCCCAGAAATGTTCAAATGTCTCGGTTTTCCATCGCCGAAGGCAACCAGGAATGGACACTAAGCGATAGTTCCGGCCTCCGTAAGAGCGTCACCCTCAACCCCAAGCAAAATCAACTGGTGATCTTGCAAGTGGCCAGCTTCAATAACCAAATGCATGTCAATGTGTCTTACTTGGATAAGGAGAAATAATGAAACACTTTCTAGTGACAATCGCCGCGATGGGGGTGCTCGCCTGCGCCGCCGGGCCGAAAATTGTGAACCAGGATGTTTCGAAGCAGAAACGTCTGGAGGCCGATATCAATGGTTCTGACATCCACGTGGTGGCCACGAAGATGGTCGATTCGCTTCGCCAATTTCGACCGATGCTCGATCTGACCGAGAGCGGTAAGCGCCCGATCGTGTTCGTCAACCGCATCGAAAATCGCACGATGGAACACATGGACCTGGCCTCGGTCGCCGAGACGATCAGGCGGGAGTTGTTGCACACGGGCAAATTTCGTTTTGTCGATATGTCGGTACTCGACCAGCTGCAGGAACAACTCGAGCATCAGGCGGCAAACAACGGCTTGGTAGATCCAAGCAAAGCTAAGCAGGTCGGCAAAATGATCGGTGCCGACTTCATGCTCTATGGTGCCATCTCCTCCATCGTCCAAAAAACCAAAAACGAGAAAAGCGTCTACTACAAGTTCACGATCAACCTAGTAGATGTGGAAACGGGAGAACTGTTCTGGACGGAGGAACAGGATTTTAGTCGGCTTGAAAAACGGCGTACTTTTGGTAGCTGAGTTCCTGGGTCCAGGTCGACTCTTCATGTTGGCCTGGGCATTTGCGGGGCATGTTCCCAGATCTACCATCCGACTCATTCAAAGAGACTCAACTGGTCGCCGGGTTGGGGTGGGGGGCGGAAGGCGGTCGTGTCCATCTCGCTGGGATCGCGGTTGAGACCGAGGCGGGCGCAGGCCTTGTGGTAGCGCTGGCGCAGTAGGTCGGCGTAAATGCCGCTGCCGCGGAAGCGCAGGCCCCAGGTGCTGTCGTAGTCGGCGCCGTCGCGGGTGTCGCGCAATAGGCTCATGACATGCTTGGCCTTGGTGGGGTAATGCGCCGCCAACCACTCGACGAACAGGTCGCGCACCTCGTTTGGCAAGCGCAGCAGGATGTACATCGCGCTCTTGGCGCCGGCGCCGGCGGCAGCCTCCAGAATGCGCTCCAGCTCCATGTCGTTGAGGGCGGGGATCATCGGTGCCGCGTTGACGGACACGTGGATGCCGGCCTCGGCCAAGGCCTGGATGACCTCGATGCGCCGCTGTGGCGCGGCGGTGCGGGGCTCCAGGCGCCGGGCCAGATCGTTGGAGAGCGTGGTCACGGAGACGGCCACGCGAATCAAGTTGGCTGCGGCCATGGCGGACAGAATGTCCAGGTCGCGCAGGATCAGCGCGCTCTTGGTGATGATGCTGGCCGGATGGCGGAAGGCGTAGAGCGTCTCGAGGATCTCGCGGGTCACTCGGTACTGGCGCTCGATCGGCTGGTAGGGGTCGGTATTGCTGCCGATCATGAGGGTCTTGACCAGGTAGCGAGATTTGCGCAACTCGCTGTCGAGCACGGCGCCGGCGCCCTGTTTGACGAATAGCCGGGTTTCGAAATCGAGACCTGCGGAGAGTCCGAGGTAGGTGTGGCTTGGCCTAGCGTAGCAGTAAATACAACCGTGCTCACAACCGCGATAGGGGTTGATCGATTGCTCGAAGGGGATGTCGGGCGACTGGTTGCGGGTAATGATCGAGCGCAAGGCATCGGGATGAACATGGGTCTGCGGCGCTACATAGGGCTCTTGGTCCAGCGTGCCCCAGCCGTCGTCAAAGACCTCGCTCTGGTTGCGCTCGAATCGTCCTTCGCGGTTGGTTAGGGCACCGCGACCCTTGTGGAGTTCCTGCTCGCTTCGTCTCATTGGGGTATTATACGACGGCATGTGTAGTGGGATTGTTAAAAAGTTGAAAAATGGTTGGCTGGCGGCTGGCTTCGTTCACTGTTTGCGGGGGCAGCTGGCGGCGGGGGCGCCTAGTACGACTTTGTCAGGTTGGTGATCAGGGCAGAGCCTAGCCGAAAAGGTCGCGCAGGCGCTGTAGCTGCTGTAGCGCAAGATGCAATCTTGCGCCGGGCG
>CAYRFM010000060.1:0-6931 GCA_964423555.1 uncultured Holophagae bacterium
GCCGTCGCAGAAGCGCATGTCGGCGGCGACACCCTTGCCGCATTCGGGGCAGCGCTCATCGACGGCCACCACCGGCACGGCCGCGGCGACCGCGCCCTCCAGCGGGAAGCCACAATGATCGCACATCACTTCACTGACGGGGTTGGCGGCCCCACATTCCGGACAGAGTTTCTCGTTCATTTCGATCTCCTCGCTCTTTGGCTGATGGTCAGGCGTTGAGGACCTTGGTCTTGCGGGTGGCGGTCGACATCTGGGTCAACTGGTTTTCGTCGAGGCTGCCGCCTTGGTCGATGCTCTCGGCCATGGCTGTCAAGAGCTTGGTCTGTTTGGTCATGCCCAGTCGCCGCGTGGTCTTGGCGGCGTTCTCGATCAGGGCCTTGGTTTTCTTGGGGTCGCCGCCGGCGCGGGCGTTGTCGGTGGCGAAGCGGGTCTGCAAGTAGGCGGTGTACATGGCCTTGTACTTCTCGACCTCGTCGTGGCCGGGCTTGGCCAACAGCGCCTCTTCGTCGGTCAATTCGATGATCGGGGCCTTGCCCTTTTCGCTGTGGCTCTGGCCGTCGGCGCGGTAGCTGACGGCGACGTCGCAGAGCTTGCGGCGGGCGGCCTGGCCGTCGCCGGTGGTGACGAGTTCCAGCAGGAAGGCGTGTTCCTCGCCCTTCTGGAGGCCGCCGACGTCCAGCACCAAGCTGCCGTCATCGGCGGCGCGGACCTGGAGCTCGCGCAGGTCGGGATAGATGGCGGCGGCCTTGCGGACGCGACCGTCGAGCTGGTCCAGCACGAAGCGCGCCTCGCTGACGGCGGTGGACTTGACCCGGTCGAACTCCTCGAGGAAGCGGGCGCTCAAGCTGTCGGGATCGCGTTCGTGGTAGAAGACGCCCTGGCCGTACTCGGCGCAGGCCTCAAGGAACGGGGCCAGGCACTCGGCCGCCTCGCCCAGGCCAACGGTCGAGGTGAGGATGGCGTGCTCGCCCAGCGCTTCGCCGATGGTGGTTTTGAGGCCGTCCAGGTCGTCGCCCTTGAGCACGTAGCCGGCCTGGTTGGTGGGCGCGCCGTCGCTGAGCAGCCAGAGCGCGCTCATGAAATCGGTGCCGCCGGAGGCCAACAGGCGATAGCCTTCGGCCAGCGCCAAGTCCAGGCGGGTGACGCCGTGGGGCTCGATCTTGGCGATGGCCGCGCGGGCCTGCTGCTTGCCCTCATCATCCATGTCGTAGCCGTCGATGAGCACGTCGGCCGACCCGCTGAAAGCGATCAGCGAGAAGCGGTCGCCTGGGCGCAGGACGTCGACCAGCGCCTGGGCACTGTCGCGGGCCGCGCTCATCTTGGCGCCGCGCATGGAATTGCTGCGGTCGATCAGCAGGCAGATGTTGAGCGGCAGCACCTCGGCCAAGTCCGAGATACTCATGCGCAGGGCGAGCCGGGTCACGAACTCGCCACTGGTGGGGCGGTAGACCTTGTCGCAGAGACTGTCGAAGCGTACGTTCGCACTCATGTCGTTCTCCATTGTCGCGGTTCAGTTGGGGTGACGGGACTGGGTTAGGCGCGCCGAGGGGCGGGATCGGTGATCTCATCCGTCTCCCAATCGACGTTATGAAATAGCCCGGCCTGATCGTGGAGAACCAGGACGGTAATATTGTCGTGACCGCCGTTGGCCAGGGCCTCGGCGACCAGGCTCTCGGCGGCCTGGTTGACGTTGGCGGCTTGGGCCAGCAGCTCTGCGATGCGCGGGGCGCGCACCATGTCGGTCAGGCCGTCGCTGCACAGCAGTAGCCAGGCACCGGGCGGCAGGTGGAGCGAGAAGACGTCGCGGCGGTAGCTCTTCTCCTCCATGCCGATGAAGGAGGTGATCACGGAGTTGTCGGTGTTCTCGGCCTCCTCGGGGGTGAGGATGCCGCGGTCGACGTAGAGTTGGATCAGGGAGTGGTCGATGGTCACCTGGCGCAGAGCGTCGTTGCAGTAGAGGTAGGCGCGGCTGTCGCCGCAGTTGCCCAGGTAGAGGCGGCGGCCGGAGATGTGGCCGGCGACGAGGGTGGCGCCGGGTCGGTTGTCGTGACGCATGTGTTGGAAGGCGTCGCGGACGGCCTCGGCGGCGCCGTCGAAGGCCTCGGCGACGAGGCGCTCGCGGGCGCGGCCCTGGAGGTCCTGGCGGCGCAGGGCCGAGCCGTGCAGGTCGAAGAAGGTCATCAGCGCCAGATGGCTGGCCTCCTCCCCTAACTGGTGCCCGCCCATGCCGTCGGAAACGGCGAGGATGCAAGTCTGGCTGCGGCGGTGATGGGTGTGGAGCTGGCCCAGCTGCCAGCCCAGGGCGTCCTCGTTGTGGTCGCGGACCAGACCCGTGTGGGTCAGGCCGTAGACCTCCCAGCAGGGCGCCGGCTCGGCGCAGCGCGCCCGCAGCCAGGCCAGCAGGCTGGCCCAGTCGTTGTCCTCGAGGTAGCGGGTCAGGGCCTGTTCCATGTCCAGGGTCAGGCCCAGGCAGCCCAGCGGCGCTTCGAGGTTGCGGGTCGTCTTGGGCAGCAGACTGTGGAACAGGACCTGGCGCACGATGCGCTGGATCGCATCGGCGGGCGGGTGCTGCGCCTCGGTACCGCGCGGGAAGACCAGAAAGGTGGGCTGGCCCTCGTCCAAATAGACGTCGTCCGGGCCCAAGTCGGTGGTGTCGAGACCGGTTTCGCTCAGCACAAGCAGGGCTTCCAGGCAGCGCAGCAGGAAATCGGCGACGATCTCCTCCTCGCAGATCAGCTCGAGGTTGCGCAGGCATAGGCCGGGCTTGCCGCGGAAGATGGCGTAGTCGCGGCCATCCTTGTGGGTCAAGGTCGGCCAGTCCGGCAAGAGCTCGGTCAAGGTGTGGCTGGACGGCAGGTCGCGGCCAGGGACGGCGGCCTGCTCGAGGATCGTGACGGTGCCGCCGAAGTCCTCGCCGGTATAGATGTTCTTGCTGCCGTGGCTGGCCAGCAGGCGGCCGACCTCGACCTCGCCGGGCAGGAGCGCGCCGGGGGCCAGGCGCGGCGAGGGCGGGACGTGGCCGCTGGCGCCCTCGGGCGCGGTAGGTTGGGTCGTCAGTTGGTCGTCCATTAGGCCTCCAGACAGGGTTTGCAGATGAAGGTCACGGTCAGGTTGGCCAGTTGAATTTCCGTGCCTGGCACGATGCCGACTGCGCGGTGGGCCCGCAGCGGCACGCCGTTGATGGCGGTGGTGTTGGTGGTTTGCAGGGGCTCGAGTAGGAAGCGCGTGGCCTCGCGGCGCAGGATGCAGTGGCGGCGCGAGACGTAGCAATCGGGGTCGTAGCGGGCCAGGTCGATGTCGGGATAGATTTGCTCGTCCATGTCGGTGCGGCCAATCAGGTTCTCGGCCTTGTCGAGGAACAGGTCCATGCCCTCGAGCTCGGGCCGGGCCGGCTTGATGCGCAGCAGCATGACGTGGATCTTGCCGCCGCAGGCGTTGCAGAACAGCGAGCGGCTGTCGCGGGGCTGGGCGCCGCAGTCGATGCACAGGCAGCTCAGGTAGGGGTAGGGGTTGCGGGCGTCGACCTTGAGGTCCAGTCGGGTGGTGGCGCCGGCCAGCTGGGCCAGGGCCTTGCCCATCTCGGCGGCGGTCTGGTAGCGCTGGCGAGCGTTTTGGGCCATGGACTTGCGGATGATCTCGCGGAACTGCGGGTCCAGGCCACTTTCGAAGCCGTGAAAGGTGGCGGGCGTCATCAGCGCCTCGGGCATCTCGCCGGTGACCAGCTCGAACAGGGTGGCGCCGATGGTGTAGACGTCGGCGGCGAAGCTCAGCGGCTGGTTGGTGACGTAGAGCTCGGGCGGGGCATAGCCGGGCGTGCCCAGCGCTTGGGTGGGGTGCTGATCCTGCTCCATGAAGCGGGCGGTGCCAAAATCGATGATCTTGATCACCCGCGACTTGGCATCCCACATGACGTTGCGGGGTTTGAGGTCGCGGTAGAGGACCTGACCGGGCAGCTGGTGGATGGCGTGGATGACGTTGCACAGCGCGATGCCGATGGCAACCGCCTCGGCCTGGGCGAAGGGTTCGCCTTTTTCCTCAAGGCGGCGAATCAGGGCCTGGTCCAGGTCCTGGCCGTTGATGAACTCCATCACCAGGAACAGCGAGCCCTCCTGTTCGAAGAAGTCGAGGCCCTTGACGATATGCGGGTGGTTGTGGCTCAGGAGGATGCGCGATTCGCGCTCGAAGGTCTGGCGCGTGTAGTCGTAGTTCAGGCCGGTCTCGCGGACGATCGCGTCCTTGCCCAGCAGTTGCTTGACGACGACGGGGGTGGCGTCCTGGTCGAGCGCCTTGAAGACGGCGCCGAAGGTCGATTCGCTGCCGATCTTGCCCTGGATCTGGTAGCGTTTGTCGCCGTGGCAGAGGATGTCGTTTTCGCGCAGAATCATGAGCGTCACCTTAGGGAAAAGAGTGGGTCAAGCTTCGCCGTTGAGCGTGCCGGCCAGGTAGGCCTCGATGCGGCTGGCCGAGAGCAGGGTCAGGACCACGCTGCCGACGCGGATCTGGTCGCCGTCGCCGAGCAGGTGCGACTCGCCGGTTTGGAGCTTGGCGCCGCGCACGTGGGTGCCGTTAGTGCTCTGGTCGAGCAGGCGCACCAGGCCGTTGTCGTAGATCAGGGTGGCGTGGAGACTGGAGACGTAAGGGTCTTGGATGGAGAGGCTGGCCAGAGAGTGGCGGCCGATGAAGTACTTGGTGCTATGGACGCGAAAGATCAGCTCGGGGGCGGCGGGATGGGTGCGCACGGCGACGAAGTAGAGCACGTCGGGCTCGGGCTGGAGCGCGATCGGCGGGTAGTTGGCTTCCAGGTCGAGGGAGAGCTCGGAGGCATCGAGCGAGCGGGTGCGCTTGTCTTCGACGACATGGGCAAGTTTGTCAAGTTCGGAAATGCGGGCGGAGCTCATGCCCAGTTCGCGGGCGAAGTCTTCGAGATCGTTGCGGGCGATCTTGTAGGCCTTGCCGGAGCGGACGGCGACGAGGCGGCCGTCTTGAATGTACTTGATCACCGTGGGTCTGGTCACACCCAAGAAGCGGGCCACGGTTTCGGTGGAAATCATCAGATCCATGGTCGGAATCCTCCAGCACGGATGGGGCAGCGTTTGCCTACCGAGAACATAGACCTTTACGCACGTTTTGTCAAATTGGTTTACCAAATTTTCCAAAAAAGATTTCGAGTCAGTCAGAATGTGGCGCAAACGCTGTTTGCTGGTGATCGACGTCGCGGGCCAGCCCGGCTCCGGGACCAAAAGCGTTCCCGGCAATCTCTGAACGAAGCCTGTGCTAGAATCGTTGGAGGAGGCGCAATGATACCGGCGGATACGGACCAGGAAAGCTTTCAAGTCCAGTTGAACATCTGGCGCACGATGCCGGCGGAGCAGAAGTTCGCGCAGCTTCTCCAGCTCAACGACGATGCCCGTGCCTTGGTGGTCGATGGCATTCGCAGCCGCCACCCTGATTACAGCGAGGAGCAGGTCAAGCACGCCTCATTTCGTATCTTTTTGGGCGACGCGCTCTATCAGACGGTCTGGCCCGATCGCCCGCTGTTGCCCTCATGACGCTCAGTCGCTGTCTTGGACGGCTCGTCGCCTACCTGGACGAGGCCGAAGTGCCTTTCATGATGGCCGGTTCGCTGGCCAGTTCGTTTTACGGCATCAACCGCACCACTCAAGATATGGATCTGGTGATCGACCCAACGCCGGATAGCTTGCGCAAGTTAGTGGCGCGTTTGCTGACAGCCTCCTTTTACGTCAGCGAGGCCAATGCCATGAGCGCCCTAAGCAGAAGGACGCAATTCAATGTCATTGATATGGAAACCTCCTGGAAAGCTGATCTGGTTCTTTGCAAGCAACGTCCCTTCAGTGCGATGGAGTTCTCGCGCCGAACCCGTCAAACAGTGCTTGGTGTCCCCTTGTGGCTCTGCAGCCCGGAAGACTCTATTTTATCGAAGCTCGAATGGTCCAAATCAACCGGGTCGCTCCGGCAATTGGAGGACGTCAAGGGCCTGTTAGCCGTTCGTCGTGCGACCCTGGACCTTGGCTACCTACGTCATTGGGCGGCTGAAATCGCGGTCGAGGAACTCTTGCTTTCGCTGCTCGAGCCTTCCCATGCTTAGTCCCCGTTTATTTCGAAGGGTGAGGAAGTGGGTGTGCCGGCACGCACAGTGGATTGGCCGTCGAAGTGTGTAGCAGCTCAGCACAGCGAACGGCGAAGATCTTCGAGCCTTGCCTGTAATGGCTGGACCAGTATTTGGTAAGTTTGCTCGGGGAACAAGCCTTCCCGATAACCGCTTTCAATTTGTTGTATTTGGCATACAAGCTCTTCGATCTTGCCTTCGGCGACGCCTTCCACCTTACCTTTCGCAAAGATCGACTTAAAGGCGGGCGTTTCTTCTAAGGGGGTCATCATTCCGATCATGGCTGAAATTTCCTCCTCTGTCGAAGAATGTTGCTGCAACTAGTAAGACTTTTCCAGGTTGGCAAACAGAGCAGAGCAGGCACGTTAGGTCCTGGTTGTAAGGTACTGGGCAGGTCCGGCGCCAAATGGAAGGTAGAGCGCTTATGACACTGCGAACAAGCTTGACCTCAGCACATCGAACGGCGAAGTTCTTCGAGTCTTACCCGCAATGGCTGGATCAATAGGAGGTAGGTTTGCTCAGCTAAGAGACCTTCCCGATAACTGCGTTCAATTTGCTCGATGTGACAGACGAGCTCTTCGATCTTACCTTTCGCAAAGATCGACTTAAAGGCGGGCGTTTCTTCTAAGGGGGTCATCATTCCGATCATGGCTGAAATTTCCTCCTCTGTCGAAGAATGTAGCTGCATAAGCCAATACAGCAACAGTTTAACATAGACTTGCTTCTCCTGGCGAGAGATCGCCGATTCGCTGATGACGCGATAGCGATGGCGCGCATCCTCGGCCTCGACCTGCGCCGCGGACC
>CAYRFM010000060.1:7031-42980 GCA_964423555.1 uncultured Holophagae bacterium
CTGATGACGCGATAGCGATGGCGCGCATCCTCGGCCTCGACCTGCGCCGCGGACCGGACCAACAGCCCCAACAATGCCGCCGTGGGATCGTTGGGGTCCTCACGCTCCATGCGCGCTACGACCTCTGCCAGGTGGATGACTTGGAATCCCGCAAATCCTGACCTGCCCAATTCGGACCAATACCGTGTTTTCGGGTCTAAGCCGGGCTCCAGAAAGCAGATCACGACTTTCAGGGCGTAGTCCGGGAACTTTTCCCCCAGCAAAGCCCCCTTGGCCAATGCCTTATAGTAGATTGCCTTGTCGGTGTAACCTTGAAACTCGACCGCGATCAAGGGCTTGTCAGGAGCATTTTCCGGAATGAAGCAGGCATCGAGCCGACGATCGACCCGCTTCAACTCCGGCGCGACCATGCGATAAGCCACCTCATCGCGCTCGCCCAGCAAACGCTTGATCGCGTTTGGCACGCTGGCAAAGAACTCTGACAAGCCAAAATCCGTCTCCATCACGTCACCCCGTCTCCAGCCGTTGCTCACAGTCTAACACTGCGCCCTGATTGGGCTCAGGAAAATCCATCACTGAGCTCTGATGGCGAACGATTGCGACGAAAGGCAGTATCCATCAGCGCCAGCGATTTACTCGTTTGTAATTTGATTTTTCACTCGAGCGTGAAGCCCACCCACCCGCGCGGCAGCTCTGTCGGTTGGGCCCTGCGCCGCCCTCCTCCGCCCTCTTTCTTCGCGGCTTCGCGGCTTCGCGTGAGGCATTCGCCCGCCGAGCGAGCGCGCTGTGATTTTCACTCAATTCCCCGCTCCCGCGTGTTGGCTCTTGCCTCTTGTACTGAATTAAGTTAAGTTTGCCCCTTACGACACCCATATGCGTCGCTTCGTCGGTGGGTTGAAATACGGTATCACAGAGGCATCCTTGTCCAGCGATCGGCAGCCTGCATCCAGATTAGACCTCAACCCCGAAGACGCCGGCCTGTTCAACCGCATCGACCCCACGCGCAAGCCCAAACATATCGCGATCATCATGGACGGCAACGGCCGCTGGGCCGCCTCCCGCAACCTGCCCCGCATCAAAGGCCACAAGGCCGCCATCACTTCGGTCCAGGAAACGGTCGAGGCCTGCGTCGACCTGGGCATCGGCCACCTCACCGTCTATGCCTTTTCGACCGAGAACTGGAAGCGGCCCGCCAACGAGATCGGCACGCTGATGGCGCTGTTGCGCCAATACCTGCGGATGGAACTGAAAACGGTCGAGAAGCACGGCATCAAGGTCGATGTTCTGGGCGCGATCCACGAGCTCGACCCCGGCATACAGCGCGATCTAGCTCGCGTGCTCGAACGCAGCCGCAACCACAGCGGCATGCGCTTCAACATTGCCCTCAACTACAGCGGTCGCAACGACATCCTCTACGCCATACGCCACGCCCAGCAACAGGGTCTCGACCTGGCCCACCTCGACGAAGCGGGCTTCTCCGCCCTGCTCTCGACGGCCGGCCAGCCCGATCCCGACCTGGTTATTCGCACCAGCGGCGAAATGCGCGTCTCCAATTTCCTGCTCTGGCAGATCGCCTACTCGGAGATCGTGGTGACCTCCACGCTCTGGCCCGATTTCCGCCGCAAGCACCTCTACCAGGCGATCCTCGAGTTCCAGTCGCGCAATCGCCGCTTTGGGGGCATTTGATGCCCCTGAACCGTCAAAAACTTGTGCGTCGCGTTTGGACGGCCGCGGCCGGTATCCTCGTCATGTGCCTGTTCGTCGGCGTGCTGCCAGCCTGGAGCCTGCATATCCTACTGATCGCCCTGTGCGGCGTCGGCATCCACGAATTCGAAGACATCGCCGCCGGCTTCGGCTACAAACTCTACCCCTCGGTCATCTTCCTCTCGGTCGCGCTGGGCATCGCCACGCTCTACACCGACAGCATTTCGGTCGGTTGGGTGCCCTACATCGTCGTCGCCTCCTGCGGCCTGGTCTCGCTGTTGCCGCCCGCCGATTTTCGCAAAACCATGCCTCAGTTCGGCCTCACCCTGTTGGCCTCGGCCTACCTCAGCCTAGCCCTGGTCTCCATCGCCTACCTGTTCAGCATCGAGACCCAGCCCCACTTTGGCCGGCTGATGGTCGCCTTCTGCCTGCTGATGGTCTGGGCCGGCGACACGACGGCCTATTTTGTCGGCAGCATGTTGGGCAAACACCTGATCGCGCCCAAGGCCTCACCCAAGAAGACCTACGAGGGCACGGTCGGCAACCTGCTCGGCAACCTGCTCATGGCCTGGTTGGGCAAGACCTTTGTTTTCACTCAAATGAATTATGTGGATACCGTCATTCTGGCCCTCGTCTTCGGAATCCTGGGTTTCTATGGCGACATCATCGAAAGCACCTGGAAACGGGGTGCCGACATCAAGGACAGCGGTCGCCTGTTCCCCGGCCACGGCGGCCTGCTGGACCGCATCGACTCGATCTTCCTGACTGCACCTGTGCTCTATCTCTATATGACGCAGGTCGTCTTCACACGGTAAAGACGGACGAGGATGGGGTGACGATGAGGACGCGGTTGGGGTACAATGGTTTTTCGCAGCGCGGCATGAACGCCCGAACCCCTGCTTTCCGCGGAGTAACATGAGTAAAAGCGTCGCCATCCTGGGCTCGACCGGTTCGGTCGGAACCTCCACCTGCAAGGTCATCGACGCCTTTCCCGAACGCTTCAAGATCGTGCTGTTGGCCGCACAACGCGCCCGCACGGCACTGCTGGAACAAGCCCGTCGCTATCGGCCAAGGGTGATCGCGATCGGCAGCGAAGCGGACGCGACTTGGCTGCGCGAACAGCTGGGCAATGGGCCGACCCAGGTGGTCGCCGGCGAGGCGGATCTGTTGACGGCGATCGCGGAGGTCGCCCCGGACCTGGCGATGTCGGCGATTGTCGGCGCGGCCGGGCTCAAACCGACGATGGCCGCGATCGAGGCCGGCGCCGATATCGGCCTGGCCAACAAGGAGTCGATGGTCGTGGCCGGCAGCTTTGTCGGCGCCGCCGCGGCCCGCAAAGGCGTCGCCATCCTGCCCGTCGACAGCGAGCACAACGCGCTCCACCAATGCCTGCGCGGCGAGTCCCGCGCCGAGGTGCGCCGCCTGGTGCTGACCGCCTCGGGTGGCCCGTTCCGCACCTTCACGGGCTCGTTCGACACCATCACGCCCGCTCAGGCGCTGCGCCATCCGACCTGGAACATGGGACCCAAGATTTCGATCGACAGCGCCACGATGATGAACAAGGGCCTAGAGGTGATCGAGGCCCACCACCTGTTTGGCTTCAGCGGCGACGAGATCGACATCGTCGTCCACCCCCAATCCCTGGTTCATTCGCTGATCCAGACCCGCGACGGCAGTTACAAGGCCCAGCTCAGCAAGACGGACATGTGCGACCCGATCCAATACGCGCTGACCTACCCCGAGCGCTGGCCAACACCGTTCGCGGGCCTGGACATCACAACCGGGCTCAGCCTCGAGTTCTTCCCCTGCGACCGCATCCGCTTCCCCTGCATCCAACTGGCCTATGACGCGCTTGCCTCCGGCGGCGGCGCGCCGGCCGTGCTCAATGCCGCCAACGAAGTCAGTGTCCAGGCCTTCCTCGACGAGCGCATCCGCTTCGGCGACATCGCTCGCATCAACCGCCGCTGCCTCGACGCACTCGGCGCCCGCGCGGCCCAGGGTCTCGACGACCTGTTGGCCCTGGACGAGGAAACCCGCAGCCTAGCTCAGGCGTATCTCAAAGCAGCCCAAGTGTGACCACATGGGCTTGTACTTTATAAACAACTTTCCCATAATGAGGGTTTCCCGTCGCGCCCAAGCCGTGCGTGCGCGGCAG
The DNA here is from genome assembly GCA_964423555.1 of uncultured Holophagae bacterium. Lineage (GTDB taxonomy): Bacteria > Acidobacteriota > Holophagae > Acanthopleuribacterales > Acanthopleuribacteraceae > CAYRFM01. The sequence goes on from CAYRFM010000060.1 coordinate 10,891, forward strand.
CCACGACCGCGGAGGTCCCGACTTGGGTGACAATATCGTTCTTTCCTTTTTTCTGGCGTTGATCCCGCTCGTGGTCATTCACGAGCTGGGTCATTTCACGATGGCCAAGCTGGGAGGAATGAGGGTCTACACCTTCAGTTTCGGGTTCGGCAAAAAGCTCTTCGGCTTCACCTACAAAGGCACGGAATACCGCTTCAACTTGCTGCCCCTGGGCGGCTATGTCGACCTGATGGGCGAACTCGTCTTTAACGGCGTGATCCCCGCGGCGGCGCAGCATTTCTATAACCGCCCCAAGTGGATCCGCTTCCTGGTGCTGGTGATGGGTCCGGTCTTCAACATGATCCTCGCCTACCTGCTCTATTGGACCTACCACAGCATGGAACCACTGCGCACGCCAATCTACGAGGGCGAGCCCTACACGGTTGGCCAGCTGGCCGAGGACGCACCGGAGCTAAAGGCCGGTCTGGCCTTGGGCGATCGCATCCTGACATTCCAGGGCAAGCCGGTCACGGACTACGACAGCCTGGAGACCGAGATCCTGCTGTTGCCCAAAAAGACGGTGAACTTGGAAGTCCAGCGCGGCCAGGAGCGGTTGAACCTGAGCTACGTGGTGCCGGCCGACCCGAAGGAGGGCTACGGCCTGCGCGGGTTCGGGCCAGATGTGGCGGTGACGGTCAACTCCGTAGTCGAAGGCGGGCCCGCCGCAAAGGCCGGATTGCGCCCAGGGGACAAATTGATCGCCATCAACGGCGCCGAGATCCGCTGGTCCGTGCGGGCCAGGGTCAACGAGGAGATCACCCGGCTGGCGCCCGGCCCAAGCGAGGTCACGATCGAGCGCGACGGCCAGCGCCTGAATTTCGCGATCACCCCCGAACAAAAGGGCGAAGCCGACGCCGAAACTGGGAAGCAGGGCTGGCTGATCGGGATCCTCATGGATTACGAACACACCCGTCGCGACCTCAGCGTGCTCGAGGCGGCGGGCGAGGCCTGGACCTCGTTCAAGCGCGACAGCACGGTGCTGTTCAGCGCGGTCAAAAAACTGGCCTCCGGCAATCTGCCGCTGTCGATGCTGGCCGGTCCGGTTGGTGTGGCGCGGGTCGCCAACGAGGCGTTGAAACTGGGGTTTGCCCAGTTCATTCTGATGGTGGCGCTGCTCAGCTTAAACTTGGGCATCATGAACCTGCTGCCGATCCCGGTCCTCGATGGCGGCGAGATCCTGGTGATCCTGGTCGAGGCCATCACCCGCCGCGAATTCAGCCTGGAAACCAAGTTCCGCATCAAGAACGTGGGTCTGATCATCATCCTGTGCCTGATGGCCTACGTGATGACAAGCGACATCCTTAAGATCTTCTAAGCTCTTCGCAAGTTTTGGTTCCTGGCGAGCGCCCGCAGGCGCGATAATGGCGCACGCGCTGCCCGCGCTGTATTTTCTCACCAGGGACCCCCATGAAAAACGCGATTGTGCTCTCCGAATCGGCCAATGACTTCGCGCTGATCGCCCGCTGCCTCGGCGCGGGCTTCCATGTCAGCCACTGTCGCGAGCGCGCGGCCTGCCTGAGCCAGTTGGAAAAGGCGGGCGCCGAGTTCGTCTTCATCGATTACGGCTTCCTGGAGGGTGCGCGCTGGGTGGTCGAGTTCAAGGCCCAGTTTCGGCCCTACTGGCACGCCTGCCACGGGGTCGAGATCATCATGCTCTGCGACCAGGAGTTCATGCGCGGCGCGGTCTACGCGGTGATCGGCGGCGCCTACAACTACCTGACCCACCCGCTCAATCCCGACGAGCTGCGTTTCGTGCTGGACAGCTTCGTCGAGCAGCACCAGATTCGCCTGGAGTTAGATTTTCTGCGGGACGAGCTCTGGCAGCTGGACAGCCGCGACCTGGTGACGGTGGCCAGCCCGGCGATGAAAGAGGTGATCCGCAACGCCAAAGCGGTGGCGCCGACCAACTCGACGGTGCTGATCACGGGCGAGACGGGCTCGGGCAAGTCGGTGCTGGCACGCCTGATCCACAAGCACTCGCAGCGCCGCGAGGGACCGTTTGTCTCGATCCACTGCAGCGCGATCCCGGACACGCTGCTGGAAAGCGAGCTGTTTGGCCACGAGCGCGGCGCCTTCACCGGCGCGATCCGCCGCAAGATGGGCAAGTTCGAGGCGGCCCATGGCGGCACGATCTTCCTGGACGAGATCGGCACGATCCCGCCGGCGACCCAGATCAAGCTGTTGCAGGTCCTGCAGGAGCGCACCTTCAGTCGGGTCGGCGGCGAGGACATGGTCGAGACGGACGTGCGCATCATTGCCGCGACCAACGCCAGCCTGCCGGAAATGATTGCGGCCGGTACCTTCCGCGGCGACCTTTACTACCGGCTCAACGTCTTTCCGATCACGGTTCCCCCGCTGCGCCAGCGCAAGGCGGACATCCCGCTGCTGGTCGAGTTCTTTCTGATGAAACTGAACGAGGCCTATTTCAAGGAGATCCGCGACGTTCACCCGGTCGTTCGCGAAGCCTTCAAAACCTACACCTGGCCTGGCAACATCCGCGAGCTGGAGAACCTGATCGAGCGCGCCTACATCCTGGAAACGACGCCGATGCTGAGACCCGAGGTCTTTCCGGCGGAGCTTTTCAACCGCGGCGAGTACACGTTCGGCACCTTGGTCGACACCAAGCGCAGCTTGAAGGAGGTGCGCGACCAATGCGTGGCCCAGGTGGAGAGCGCCTACCTGCGCCAGCTGCTAGAGGATCACGACGGCCGGATCAAAGACACGGCAGAAGCCGCGGGCCTGGGCGTGCGCCAGCTCCACAAACTCTTGGTGCGACACGGCATCGACAAGGCCAATTACCGACAAGGTCCGCGCAAGCGCCCGACCCACGACCGCCCGCGGGTCAACCTACCCCGCATCCCCAAACCCAAATAACCAACACCTTCCCCATACCCAATGTCCATGCCCAATGTCCGTGCCCCGTAGGGGCACCATACATTTTAGGCCGTGGCAACGCCACGGCGACGCGCATGGTCCCGCCGTCGATATCGCCGTCACGCGCATGGCCCCGCCGTCGATGTCCCCGTAAAATGGGCGACCCACCGGGTCGCCCATTCCGCCCTAAACGGGTGATCCGTTACGGGTGATCGATACACAGGGTGTAGGAACCCGCACCGGAGTAGCTGTAAACCCGCCAGGTGTAGTAGCCGGCGGCACCGTTGTAGTTGATCGACTCCTGAGAAGCCGACGACTCGGAAGCGGCCACGGAGACCCAGGAGCCGTTCCATTTCTGGAGGTAGAGGTCGAAGTCGGGGCCGGTGCCGTTGAGGACGCCGACATGAGCGCCGGAGGCGCCGGTGTAGTAATAGGTGCCATTGGGCTGGTACTGGACGGCACCGGTGCCGCTCAGGCTGCCGTTGTAGGTGGTGCCGCTGCTGCAGTTGCCGCCGCCACCGCCGCCGCCACCGCCGGGCACGCCGACGGCGTCCCAGGCTTTGTGAACGGCCGCAGCCGCCGTCGCGCCATAGAGGTCTTGGGCCGCGGAAGCGGTGGCATTACGGGCTGCTTGAAAGTTGCTGTTGGGACCCAGGTAGGTGGTCTGGGCGCGGTAAAAGATCTGCTCGGCCTGGGCGACGCCCAGAGCGGGCACGCTGACGGAGGTTTTGCCACGGGGGTGGGTGCCACCCTGAACCAGCAGCACGTAGGCCAGGTTGGCGATCCCGGAGTTGGTGTGGACGCCGCCGTTGTCGTTGCTGCCGGTGTAGCGGTCGGGGTAGTAGTCGCGGTCGCCAGCGCGGGCGGGGTCGTTCATGTAGCGCAGGGCGTCGCCAGACGTGCCGGGCGTGTAGATCTCGTCGCCCAGAAGCCAGGTCGAGCTGTTGATGCCGCCGTCGAAGTAGATGGTGGCGGAGACGCCGAAGATGTCGGACAGTGCTTCGTTGAGGGCACCGGACTCGTTCTGGTAGACCAGGCCGGACTCGTATTGGGTGACGGCATGAGTCAGCTCGTGAGCGACCACGTCCAGTGATTTGGAGAAGTAGGTGAAGGTGCTGCCGTCACCGTCGCCGTAGACCATCTGGCTGCCGTTCCAAAAGGCGTTGTTGTAGTTGTACTGGTGGTGAGCGGTGGCGGACAGGGTAGCGCCGCTGCCGTTATAGGAGTCGCGGTTGAAGCGCGCTTTGTAGTAGTCGTAGGTTTTGCCGCCGTTGTCGTGGGCGGCGTCGACCGCGGCGTCACCCACGGCGCCTTGGCCTTCGGAGCGACGCAGCGTGCCGGGCAGCGAGCTGGAGTTGTTGCCGGTGTAGGAGCGGCGGTTCTTGGCGTAGTGGTACTGGGGATGGCGCACGATTTTCTCGGCGTTGGTGGCATCGACAAAGAGGCGGTCCAGCTGATCGCCGTCTTCGTTCTGGTAGCTGACCAGGCCGGACCAGGCCAGGAAGGCGGAGCCGTCGCTGTTGAGGATGTAGCTCAGTTCGGGCTGACCGGTCAGTTTGCCCTGACGGATGTTGGAGAGCACCATGCCGCGGCGCAGAGCCTGCAGCGCCGGGACGCTGGCTTCGCGAGCCAAGGTCTCGGTCTCGGCGAACATGCCGTTGATCAGGTAGACCTCGCCGTTCTTGTGGCTGTGCACGATCAGCTCGGAGCCGACAACGGGAATACCGTTGACGATCTGCTGGACGCGCTCATGGCGGTCGCCGTTCTTGTCGGTCACGACCCGTTTGGAGACGAGCGCGAGGTCGTCCTCCCCAAAGGCATTGCTGGTCAGCATCGAGAGCAGGTCGACCGCACCGGACTTGCCGATCGTGCCCAGCTTATCGCTGCGGATAAAGACCTGGCGACCGCTAAGAACGATGCCGGCATCGAAATCCGCGTCGGAGGGCGTGGTGGGAAGGGGTGCAAGGTCCTGGGCGAAGGCGCTGAGGCCGACGAGCAGGCATGCAAATAGCAAGCTCAACTGTTTCATTTCTTTCTCCTGTCTAAGTAAATACCCCGAATAAGTGCGCAGCACTGCCACGGCGGGGCCCATGGCGAAGGTACCGTTCCGCGCCAAAAGTGGTCCCGAAAACGGGAAGCCATCGAGCGATTGCTGCCGAACGGACAATCCTGCGCTCGGGCGAGCACACGATTCTCCGCTCGGAAAAAAGGGGCGGGTGAATCCCTCGTTCATGAAACACCCGCCCATTCACGATTGCTCGTGAAGCCACTGCCAAGGATTCTCGGGGGGCCGAGAATCAGGAGAAGAACAGTGATGGGCAGACTCGGGCGTTGGAGGCATCCGATGACCCGAGTCTAAATTAGGGGAAATGCTCGCATAGAGACATCCCTCACGACGGTGAACACGGGATCGCCGAGACGGATGCTGGCCCAAGTAAAAGCAGGGCACAACTTGTCCGGGACCTTGACAAGTGCGCAACATGGCCTGGAGGATGACGATGGGGGTTGGGGAATGAGGGTCATGAGACGAGCGGGAGGAGCGACGGTCGGGGGGGTCGAGCCAGCGCGGGGGAAACTCGCAACAGGACCAGGACAGAACTCGAAAGGCGACCCTAAGATCGCGGACATGCCCAAAAAGGGCTGCGAAACCGATGGTTCGACATCACACCGCCCCGTGTAACGGCGTGCGCACTTCCCGGATCGCAAGAGCAAACGAAACGACTACTTCAAGAGGATTCGACCCAAAAATGAAGAGAATGGGGTCATGCATGAGGTCGGATGTTGGTCCGACAGTGAAGCGAGGTGCTTCCGGCCTCCTCACGTCCTGTGTGGACGCAATAGAATCATCGTTGACAAACCTATCGTAAAAGACCGGCAAACAACTTGTCAACCCTTAATCTCAAAAAGTTCCGCACTGTCCCGGTAAAGTTCAACCATTTCCCTACTCGAATCACAGCACTGTTGGGAATTTTCACAGCACAACACCCCTTCATGGACGCGTTTTCTTGAGTGCGGTCACTTCCCTCTTGACAGATACGACTACGCGGGGAACACTAGGCCTTGACGCAACGGTCTATTTTGATTCTGGAGTCCCCCATGACCCGGCACGTGATTTTCAACCGCAAGGGCGGCGTCGGCAAGTCCTCGATTGCCGTTAATCTCGCAGCCATCGCTGCTGCTCGCGGCCGACGCACCTTGGTCGTCGACCTCGACGCCCAGGCCAATGCCAGCCAGTACCTGTTGGGCGATGCCTATCGCGCCGACGGTCGCGGCATCGCCGATTTCTTCGAGCAGTTCCTAGGCTTCACCTTGCTGATGGACTACCCCGATCCCTATATCCTGAGCACGCCGTTCGAGCGGCTCTCGCTCCTGCCGGCCACGGCCAAACTGACCGACCTGCACAATCGCCTGGAATCGCGCCACAAAATCTTCAAGCTGCGCGAAGCGCTGACCCGGCTAGGCAAGACCTATGACGCGATTTACATCGACACGCCGCCGGCGCTCAATTTCTACACGCTCTCGGCACTGATCGCCGCCAGCGGCTGCCTGATCCCCTTCGACTGCGACCAGTTCTCGCGCCAGGCGTTGTACGCGCTGTTGGAGAACGTGGCCGAGATCCGCGCGGACCATAACCCGGGTCTCGAGATCGAGGGCATTGTCGTCAGCCAGTTCCAAGAGGGCGCCAACCTGCCCAAACGCCTGGTCGAAACGCTGATCGAGGAAAAGCTCCCGGTTCTGGAGACCCGTCTCCCCTCCTCGGTACGCATGCGCGAGAGCCACGACCTGGCCAAGCCGCTGATTCACTGCTTCCCGACGCACAAGCTGACCCGCGCCTTCGAGAAGCTGTACGGCGAGATCGAGGCGCGGCCCCGAACCCAAGCGGCCGCGGGCTAGCCCTTTCCGTGTCCTGATGATCACCGTGGTCTATTCGCCCTGTCCGTGCCCCGTAGGGGCACCATAGATTTTAGGCCGTGGCAACCCACGGTGGGCCGAATGGCCCCCGCGATCGCCATCCGCACCACGCCATCGCCCCCGCGATCGCCATCCGCACCACGCCATCGCCCCCGCGATCGCCATCCGCACCACGCCCATCGTCCCCGCGATCGCCATCCGCACCACGCCATCGTCCCCGCGATCACCGTCCCCGGCAGCACCCGCGGTTATTTGCGCAGCACCAAGACCGCGGCAATGATGAAAAACGGCAGGCTCAGCTGCCAGTGCTCGGCTTTAAAGGTCAGCAGCATGGCGCCGGCCATGACGTTAAAGCCGGCAAACAAGCTGCCGCGCAGGCCGGTCAACGGGTTATCGGACGGTTGCCGGGTCGCCTCCTCAAGGAAGCGCAGGCCCTGGGTGATCAGGAGCGGGGCCTTGACCATGGCGTCGACGACCTCGGGCGCGCCGCGCAGGCTCTCCTTGAGCAGCGAGAACGGATTGAACTGGCCCATGAACAGGCGGGTGATCTGCTTGCGCGAGAGTTCGGCGACGTCGAAGTTAGGGATCAGGATCTGACCCACACCCTCGAAGGTGACCAGGGCCTTGACCATCAGCACCATCTCCATGGGGAAGTACATGCGGTACTTTCCACCCATGCTGACGGACATCATGATCAGCTGGGCCAGGGAAAACTCCTCGAAGTTGGCGGTGCGGTGCCAGCGGCGCGAGATGTCCTCGACGGCGCGGCGGAAGGCCTCGGGATGACCGCCCGGCGCCGGTTGGGCCACGGTGGCCAGGTAGCGGGCGGCGTTCTCGGCATCGCCGATGACGAGGCAGTAGTAGTAATAGAGGAGGGTCCGCCGCAGGCTGTCGTCAAAGCGACCGACCATACCGAGGTCGATGAAGCCGCACTGGCTGCGGTTGAGGATAATGAGGTTGCCGGGATGCAGATCGGCATGGAAGAAGCCGTCCTTATAGAGCATGCGGATGATCACGGCGGCGCCGGTCTCCAACAGTTGCCGGCGCTCCTCGTCGGAGAGCGCCTTGGCGGCGGCGCTGTCGGGTTTGAGGCCGTCAAAAAACTCCATGCAGAGCACGCTCTCGCAACTGAGGCGGCGGTAGATCTTGGGGAAATGTACGTCTTTGAGGTCGCGAAAATTGGCGGCGAAGGTCTCGGCATTGTCGGCCTCGAGCCTCAGGTCGACCTCGCGCAGGGTGTACTCGGTGAACTCGGACAGGACCTTGCGCGGTTGGTACTGGGGGATAACCAGCTGCAAGACGTGGCCGAACCAGCCGATCAGACGGCTGTCGCGCTGGAGCGTGACCTTGATGCCGGGCTTGACGAGCTTGAGGATGACGTGGTCGCCGTCATGGGTGGTGGCGCGATGGGTCTGGGCGATGGAGGCGGAACCGATCGGCCGCTCGTCGATATGCAGGAACATCTCGCTGACGGGTCGACCAAGGCCTTCCTCCAGCAGTTGCCGGTAACGTGGGAAGGGCACGATCGGCAGGCGGTCGAGCAGGTTCTTGAGTTCCTCGGTGATGGTGCGCGGCAAGATGTCCTCGCGCAGGCTGAGGACTTGGCCGAGCTTGATGTAGGTCGGTCCGAGGATCTCGAGGCGGCGCCGCAGCTGGACGGGGAACGGCAGATCGCGCAGACGGGCATTGACCAGCGGCCGGGCCAGCAGGGCAAAAAACCAGATCAGGCGGTAATAGCGGATGCGGCGATCGCGGGGCAGATCGCGCTGGCCGCGGGCCAGGTGGATCAGTCCGCCCATGGCCAAGGCGATCAGATGGCGCTGCGTGGTCAGGTAGCGACGCAGCAGGCCCGCTGGTTTACGTTCGACAAGAATTTCGAAGTCCGGCGCAGCCAGGGGGGTGCTTGCGTTCATCCATCTCCTCTGGGGCAGGCGGGCCGCGCTCGGCCGCCACCCTGGCTCGCGGAGGAGTCAGGGTGGCAGGCGCGGCGGAGGACGCCTCGCCTCGGGTCAGCGGTTGCGGCCGTAGGCCTCGTGACTGGAGACCCAGTCGAGCGAGCTGATCGCGGATCCCAGCGAAACTTCGCCGGCGAGCACGACCGCGCCGACGATCTCGGCCAGCTTGCGCGCCCGGTCTTTGCCGTAGCAATCCATGATCTCCAAACACTCGCGCTGGGTTGGCAGACTGGTACCGCCGCCGTGGGTCGCCACGATCAGCGAGGGAATCGTGATCGAGATGTAGAGATCCTTCTCCGGCGTCAGTTCGGTGTAGATGATGGCGGCACTCGACTCGGAGACGTTGGCGACGTCCTGGCCGGTGGCGATGAACATCGCGGTAATACCATTGGGCGAGTGAGCGCCGTTGTTGTTGGCGCCGGAGAGAATGGCGCCGACGTTGGCCACGCAGGAGTGGTAGTACAGCGATTCCGGTTCGGTGCGCATGTGCTGGATGAGGACGTCGCGTTTGAGCGTGGCCTCGGCGGTGACCCGCTTGCCGCGCGTGCGCATGACGTTGATCTGGCTGTGCTTCTTGTCGGTCGCCAGGTTGGATTCCAAGTAGAAGCGCTTGATGTTGGGCGCGTTGTCGAGAATCCAACTGCAGGCCGCGAAGGTGGCGCGACCGACCATGTTCTGGCCGGCGGCGTCACCGGTCGAGAAGTTGAAGCGCAGGTAGGCGAACTTGTTGGAGAGGAAGGTGTCGATGTACTGGAGCTTGCCAACCCTGGTCGTGGCCTCGGCCTCTTCGCGGATGCGATCCAGATTCTCGTCGACCCAGATTTGGAAGTCGCGAGCGTAGCGGGCGTTCTCGAAGATGAAGACAGGCGCGCGCTGCATGCTGTCGTTGGCGACGGTGCAGGTTACGCCGCCGGAAAGGTTGAGGACCTTCATGCCGCGGTTATAGGACGCGACCAAGGTGCCCTCGGTGGTGGCCAACGGGATCACGAAGTCGCCCTTGGCGTACTCGCCGTTGACTTTAAGCGGGCCGGCAAAGCCGAGCGGGACTTGGGCGACGCCGACAAAGGACTCGATGTTGCCCCGGAGCTGATGGGGATCGTAGCTGCACTTGCTGACGTGGTGCAGCTTGGCACCGCCAAATTCCTCGAGGAAGCCGCGGCGGGCCGCGATGGCGGACTCGCTGTAGTCGTCGTCCTTGTCGACCGGAATGGTGACGCGGTTGGGATCCTTCTCGGAGACGGAATCTTTGACGGAGAACGCCAGGGCGCCGAAATCGGACTCGAAAGAGATCTCCAGCTTGTGCTTGGCGCCCAGCTCCAATTTCAAGCGGTTGATGCGCAGGTGGAGGACTTTGCGGAGCGGGAAGTCGATGGCACTGTCCTTGGAAAGGCGATCGGGTCGCAGGCGGGTCCCATCCTCGAGCTGAAGGGTCACATCCTCCAGCGGGATCTGCTTGTCGTTGATAGAAACACCGTTGACCTGAAAGAGTTTGGCGTCGCTGAGGCGGTTCTTCAGGCTCAGGCGCACCCCCTCGGAATCGTTCTTCAGGGTCCCATAGGTATAGAGCCGCTTAAGCAGCATCGAAGGGATTTTCATAGGTTCACGCTCCCAGTGAAGGATTGGTTGCTGTTTTCGAAGTCTATCCGCAAGCGCCCGTGAAGTCAAACACAGAGTGAACTGGGGTTCAAAGGCGAGCCGAGGCGGTCGAATTTACCGTGCCCGCACACGCAGTTCGTTGGAAGAATCCGCACCATGAGGTAAAATAAATTTGGAGTTTCCTGTTTCTGCACACGGTCCATCGAAGTGAGCAGGCCACACGCCATGGGCGGGCTAGGAGGAGTTCGTTTGCGTTCGAAGGTCACGCTGATCCTAGCGGTAGTCTTATTGATCTACCTGGGCTTCTTCATCGGACTCCAGAAATTCGCCGTGGCGCCGCGCTTTGCCAAGCTCGAAAAGACGGAAGCGAGCAAGAGCATGGACCGCTGCATCGCCGCGCTGGATTACGAGTTAGAGGTGCTGGACCGCATCGTGCTCGACTGGTCCGCCTGGGACGATGCCTATACGTTCGTTTTGGATCTGAATCCTCGCTTTGTCGAGACCAACCTGGCTGACGCAACCTACCAGCAGAATGGACTGAGCATCATTTGCTTTTTGGATGCGGGGCGCCGCCCTGTCTGGTGCCACTGCCTCGGCGCGAACCGCGAAGCCGAAAAACTGCCGGACTGGATGCCAGTCGGTGCGTGGCCGCTGAACCACCCCTTGCTCGGGCAGGCGGAACGCTCCAGCACCAAACTGGGCATCATGCTGATCGACGGCCAGCCGACCCTGATGGCCTGTCGGCCGATTCTGTCCAGCACCCGCCAAGGTCCCAGCCACGGACTCCTGATCATGGGCCGCCCGCTCGGACCTGACGTGATCGAGCGCATTTCCCGGCAAACCCAGGTCGGATTAACCGTTCGCAATCTGGACACGGGGCCCGAAGCCGACCCCCAGTTGGCAGCGCTCAAACCCGGCGAGAATGTGCTGCGCGAAGCGGGCCGCACCTCGCTCCACGTCTTTACCGTGTTGCGCGACCTCGCCGACAAGCCCGCGCTGTTGGTGCGCGCCGAGGTCCCTCGCGAAATCACGGCCAGCGCCCGCGCGGTCTCCCGCTTCACCCTGCTGGCGGTACTGTTCGCCGTCATCGTGCTGCTGGCCGTCGTCTACTTGTCGATGCGCCTGACCGTCGTCCAGCCGATGGTGGCCTTTGCCCGTCACCTGGCCGAAACACGGCCGGATGCCAGCCTCAAACAGAAGTTCATCGAGCGCCGAGACGAATTGGGCGTCGTCGCCAAGGCCTTTTCCACCCTGCTCGGCGAGCTGGCCGAGGAGCGCAAACAGCTGGCTCAGCGCTCCTACCGCTCCGGCAAGGCCGAGATGGCCGGCAGTATTCTCCACAATATCCGCAATGGCCTACATCCCATCGCCGCCTTCGTCGACATGCTGTTGACTGATGTCCGCGAGGCTCCCCTGGACGAACTGGAGCAGACCCTGCGCGAACTGGAGCAGCCCCAACTCGATCCGGAACGCCGGCAACAGCTCGAGGAGTTTCGCGACCTCAGCCTGGTCGAGCTGCTCCACCTGTTGCGCGAGGCCGAGGACTCCCTGAGCAAGGTCTTGAAGCAGACCAAGGAAGTGATCAAGACGACCCATGCCCACAAACAAGGGCACATGGACTCCGCCAATGACAGGGTCAATCTGGGCGAGCTGATCGAAGATGCGGTCATCGCCTTGCGCCGGCAAGTCGGTGCCTCAATCATGGTCAGGGTCGACGAGCAACTCACCCACTACGGCGAGTTCCGCACCGACCAGCTGGCCCTCCTGCAAGTTTTGATCAACCTGCTGCTCTTCCACCCCGCCTCGTCAAAGACCTTTCATCCGGTGACGGTCAGGTTGGGCGACGCTGATGCGGAGCGCGGCACGGGTTTGTCGCTTGAAATCTTTCACCCCGAGATCTTCCTCGAGACCCTTGCCCTTGAACGCATTTTCGAGCGCGGTTATACTTGGGACAGGATGATACCGGACCAAGGCCTACACTGGTGCGCCAATACGGTCAATGGACTCGGCGGGAGGCTGCGTGCCGAGCGCACGCTTGGCGGGCTGTCCTTTCATCTATGGCTGCCTCGCTTGGAAGGAGTGGCGGAATTTGAAACAAACGCGGCGAAGCGCCATTAGAATCCTGCTGGTCGACGATGAGGAAAGCATCCTCGAGCTCTACCAGCGCGTGCTACACGAGCACCATCGCTCGCGTTCGCCCAATCGCATGGGTCAATTGGCGGCGCAGCTATTTGGCCGCCGCCTTGAGGACGAGCCCGAGGAACTGCGCTTCGAGCTGACCTTTGCCCGCCAGGCCGCCGAGGCCTTGCGCCAGGTCGAGCGCGCCCTCAGCGACGAGAATCCCTTCGCCGTCATCTTCATGGACATCCGCATGCCACCCGGCAATGATGGCGTCTGGGCGGCCGAGCAGATCCGCAAGCTCGACCCGACCGTCGAAATCATCCTGGTCACCGGCTTCACCGATCTCGACCCCAAGGACATTGCCCGTCGCGTACCGCCCCTCGACAAGCTGCTCTACATCGAGAAACCCTTCTTCCCCCAAGAAATCCGCCATTTCGCCTGCTCGCTGGGGATCAAATGGCAGACGGAGCGCGACCTGCGCAATGTCAAAGAGGAACTGGAACTGTTGGTGGCCCAGCGCACCAGCGAGTTGGAGGAGACGAACCGCCGCCTGATCGCCGAGATCTCCGAACACGAGCGCACCGAAATGCTGCGCGAGTTCCGCGGCGCGATCTTGGAACGCATCGTCGCCGGCGACCGCCTCCAGGCGGTGGTCGATACCCTGATCCAGGGCTTGGAGCACCTGCGCCCCGAACTGACCTGCCTGCTGCTCCTGCCCAACCAAGAGCGCACGCACCTGGACGCCCTGGACTCGCCCACCCTGGACAAAAATTTTCTCGAAGCATTCCGCGACGTGCCTATCAGTCGCGACGAGATCTGCTGTGGACGCGCCGCCTTCCTGCGCCAGTCCTATATGCTCGAACAGCTCGACCAGGGCAGCTCCCCGCTCAGCGAACTGGCCTACCACGCCGGCATTGAGGCCTGTTGGGCGCGACCACTCGAGGCCGAGCGCCAGATGCTGGGCGTGCTGGCCGTGTTTTTTCGCAAGTCGCGCCTGCCCTCCGCCTTCGAGAAGCGCATCATTGATGGCGCCGTGCAACTGATCAAGATCGCCGTCGAACGCCACCTCGACGAGGAAAAGCTCAACAAGCTGCTGGCCGCCGTCGAACAGAACCCGACCGCTCTGATGATCACCGACCCCAAGGGCGTGGTCGAATACGCCAACCAGCGCTACTCGGAGATCAGCGGCTACGCGGTCGAGGAAGTCCTGGGCAAGGTCGCCGACCTGCTGCGCGTCGATGAAGGTCTGGAAATGGCGCGCTCGCGCCTGGCCACGGTCAGCGCCGGCAAGCCCTGGCGCGAAGAACTGACCAACATCGCCAAAACCGGCCAACCCTACCAGGAAGCGGTTGTCATCACGCCGATCAAAAGCGCCGACGGCCATCACAGTCACCTGCTCATCATGCGCCAGGACATCACCACCCGCAAACGCGCCGAAGAGGAGCGCAAGCAGCTGGAGTCGCGTCTGTTGCAGGCCCAAAAGATGGAGACGATCGGCACCTTGGCCGGCGGCATCGCCCACGACTTCAACAACATGCTGACGCCGATCTTGGGCTATACCGAAATGGCCATGGCCGAATTGGCACCCGAATCGGAAATTCGCAACTACCTCCAGCACGTCATGCACGCCTCCGGTCGCGCCAAGGAACTGGTCAAGCAGATGCTGACCTTCTCCCGTCGCGACCCCTCCGAGAAGGAGCCGATCAAGATCAATCTGGTCGTCAACGAGGCCATCAAGCTGCTGCGCGCCGGCCTGCCGACGACCATCCATATCGAGCCCCGCATCGACGAGGACTGCGGTCTGGTGCTGGCCAATCCGACCCAGCTGATCCAGGTCATGATGAACCTCGGCGCCAATGCCAAGCACGCCCTGCGCCACCGCGGCGGCAAGATCACCATCAGTCTCGGCAAGGTGGAACCGGCCCGCGTCGAGGAACTGGTCAACCGCGGCATGCAGCGCACCCAGTACCTCCAGCTGACCGTGGGCGATACCGGCCACGGCATCCCGATCGGCAACCTGGCCCGTATCTTCGAACCCTTTTTCACGACCAAGGACGCCGGCGAAGGGACCGGTCTCGGCCTTAGCGTCGTCCATGGCATCATCGTCTCCCATGGCGGCGATATCATCGTCGAAAGCGAGGAGGAGGTCGGCACCCGCTTCACCGTCTTCCTGCCGCTGACCCACGAGGAGGCAGCGGTGCTGCCCGACGTCGAGGCCACGCGCGGCGGCGCGGAACACATCCTGTTGGTCGACGACGAGGAGATCATCGCCGCCATGGTCAAGGGCATGCTCGAACGCCAGGGCTATCGCGCCACGGCCTTCACCGACCCGCGCGATGCGGCGAAGTACTTCGAAGAACACCACGACCAGGTGGATCTCCTGCTGACGGATCAGACCATGCCCCATCTGACGGGCGTCGACCTGGCCGCGCGCGCTCTGGCGCTCAAGCCCGACCTGCCCATCATTCTCGTGACCGGGTTCAGCGAGAACGTCAACGAAGAGAACTGCAGCGACTTGGGCATCCGCGCGTTCCTTATGAAGCCCGTCACGACCCTGACCATGGCCAAGACCATCCGCCAGGTCTTGGACAACGCCCACTGAGTCGCCAAGGACCCGGCTTGAAGTTACTCCTGATCGACAATTACGACTCCTTCACCTATAACCTCTTCCACCAGCTGGCGCGGGTCAGCGGATGCCTGCCGAGGGTCGCCCACCACGACGCCATCGACCTGGCGGAGATCCACGCCTATGGGCCGGACCTGATCGTGATCTCGCCGGGACCCGGTCGCCCGGAGCGGCCCAGCGACTTCGGCATATGCGCCGCAGTCCTGGCCGAGTCGCGCTGGCCGGTGCTCGGGGTCTGTCTGGGCTACCAGGGACTGGCCTGGCACCACGGCGCCCGCGTCGACTTCGCGCCGCAGGTGATGCACGGCCGCCTCAGCCACATCCGCCACGACGGCAGCGGCCTGTTCGCGGGCCTGCCCCAGGCGTTCGAAGTGGTGCGCTACCACTCCCTGGTTGTCGCCGAACCGCTGCCGCCCGAACTGGAAGCCCTGGCCTGGGCGGAGGACGGTGTGCTGATGGCCCTGCGCCACCGCCAGTTGCCCCGTTTCGGCATCCAGTTTCACCCCGAATCGATCTGCACCGAGCACGGTGACCGCCTCATCGCCAACGCGCTCGCACTGGCCGGTATTGCGCCGCGCCCCCAAGCCCGACCCGTAGCCGCGGCCCCGCGTCCCCGCGCGACCTTGCCGACCTGGACCGACTGCATCGAGCAGGCCCCTCCGGCCGAATGGGTTCACGCCGCTTGCTACGCAACGCGCGAGCAGCATTTCTGGCTGGACAACAGCCTGGACCAGGGGCCGGGACCGCGCTTCTCGTACATGGGCGCTCCCGAGGGCGATCAGGCCTGCGTGTTGCGCTACAACAGCCGCGAACGCCGCCTGACCCTCTGCCAGAACGGCCGCGAGGAAGTTCTCGCACTCTCGATTTTCGAGTACCTCGAGCGCGCCTTGGCCCGCCCGGTGGACACTGGACTCCCCTTCCCCTTCATCGGCGGCTACGTCGGCTATTTCGGCTATGAACTCAAGGGCGAACTGGGCAGCGGACCCGGCCATGCCTCGCCCTGGCCCGATGCCGCCTTGCTGCGTACCGACCGCTACCTGGTCTTCGACCACGGCAAGAACCGTCTGTACCTGGTCTCCCACGACCACGACCAGCTGGAGGCCCAGCGCTGGTTCAGATCGATGCGCACCCTCCTTGCCGAGCTGGTCGCGCCAGTCACGCCGCCGCCCCAGCGCCCCGTCGACTTTGTGCTCGAAAAGCCGGGACCCGATTATCTGTCCGATATCGCCACCTGTGAGGGCCATCTCCACGATGGCGAGTCCTACGAGATCTGCCTGACCAACCGCTGGCGCGGCACCAGTGCGGAAGACCCGGCCATTGTCTACCGGCGCCTGCGCCGCCTCAACCCGGCACCCTATGCCGCTTGCCTGCGCTTCGGCCCGCTCTGGGTGCTGTCCTCCTCGCCGGAACAGTTCCTCGGCATCGACGCTTCCGGCCAGGTCTCCACCAAGCCGATCAAGGGCACGCGCGCACGCCTGGCCGATCCCGCCGCCGATCAGGCCGTCGCCGAAGACCTGCGCCAGGCCGTCAAGGAGCGCTCCGAGAACCTGATGATCGTCGATCTCCTGCGCAACGATTTGGGCCGGGTCTGCGAGGTGGGCAGCGTTCACGTACCTCACCTGATGGAAGTGGAGCGCTACGCCACCGTCCACCAGTTGGTCAGCACCGTCCGCGGCCAGCTGCGAACGGACGCCAGCGCCATCGACTGCCTGCGCGCGAGCTTCCCCGGCGGCTCCATGACCGGCGCGCCCAAGCTGCGCACCATGGAGCTGATCGACGCGCTCGAGACCTCGGCCCGCGGCATCTACAGCGGCTGCATCGGTTACCTGGGCCTCGATGGCGCCGCCGAGCTGAGCATCGTCATTCGCACCGCCGTCGTCGAACACGGCCAGGTCACCATCGGCACCGGCGGCGCGGTCGTCGCCCTCTCCGACGCGCAGGCCGAACTGGACGAGATGCTGCTAAAAGCGAGAGTCGTCCAGCAGGCCTTTTGCGGTTAGTTTGCGAAAGCAAGCTTGTCGGTATTTCCGACGTAAACACGCGCCTGACAGAGCATTGCATCACCCATCCCCCCAAGAATGTGTGATAAAATGCCATCAACTTGTCTCTTGACAAGGGGGACCTTTTGGAAAACCAGTCAGGTAGGCTTCACAGAAATTTGGCGCGTTTGGATCAGGCGTTTCAGGCTTGGGCCTCGGACCAACCAAGATCCACAGCAGAAACAGTTGAAGACTTTCTTGAAGAATTCGATTCAATAGGCGTCACGCTTTGCTTCGTCGACGCCGACAGGCAGGGGGATTTTCGCAAACTACAGAAAGAATGCTTTAAGTACATTAAAAACAAGTATGGAGGTATGCATGGAGCCCAGACTTCTTAATCTTGCAGACCTTGAAATCGTTGCTTATGCTGACAGGATATTGCCTGAGCAAACACCGTGCGTGCTCGCGCCTATCTTCAAAGTTAAGAGTCATGACACAGTAATATTTCCATCTTTCCATATTGAAGGCGCTCATGTATATTCTGGGCTGCTCGCCGACTCGAGCGAACTTAACCATCAAATCGAAACAGAATATGCCACATTGCTCCCAAATACACTACCGGCCGAACCTAACCATGAACTTTGGATAGATGTGGATCAAAAGATTCGCTACGAACCTTGGGACGAGGTAGAAAAAACTCACCTACAACTAGCAAAGCGATGCTCAGAAAAAGCAAGAGCGGTTTTTCTAGCAGAGGATTTTGTAGAAGCAAAGGCGCAATGCCAACTTGCCATTAGATACCACGATCGTTATTTCGACCCTTACATCATATTAATGACAATCGCAAGACTTCAGAACAAAAAGTTTGCCGAGAAAATGTATTCGAGGGCTGTGGAAGATTTTCTAGGAGGGGAACTCTGTCTAAGAGCAGTCAGTGATTTGCTTACAGACTTAACATTGAAAAAAATGGAATCCCTCGTGCGCGATGTATCAAACTTTGGCCTCTTGAGCTTGCCTGCACCTGACACAACGACAGTGGGCTCACCCAACGAGACGATAAAGGTCCCCTATGGGACGCTACAATCCAGACAGATTGAATATTACGGTGAAGTAGTGTGGCTGAACAGTAAAGGTCCAAATTCAGAAGCCCTCTTCACTCCAGCCTTTGTAGCCTTCAATTCAATCAAGTCAGACCCCAATGAGCTTGCCAACATCACGCATAGACCCCTAATTTTAAAGAGCATAGACCCCAACAAAAAACACGAAACTTCAGAGGAACGACGCGGTTAAGCTGCTAATCGCCCAGGTCTAAGGGAAGCCCCTAAACGAACTGTCGAATAGCGCGCCCCGAAGTGTTGGTGCGAAGCGTCGCGGTTTCATGCGAGCAGCTAACCGCGACGTGTACGCCCGATGCGGAACTATTTCCGCCAGAGGTAGGATGCCTTGAAGAAAAAGCCGCGTTCCGCCTCCAGGAAGTCGCTGCGCTCGCTGGCTGGATCGACTAGGGCATCGCGGCGCTGGTAGAGGGAGCCATAGCCCAAGTGCATGACCGTCCCGGGAATGTAGGTGAAGGACGCCAGAAAGTCGGTCAACAGCGTCTTGCGAAAGCCGTTGTATTCGCCGATGGCGCGCAAAAACAAATAGCGGTTGGTCTGAAAGGTCGCGCGCAGGCGGGTCAGCGGATATTGGAAGATTTTGACGTCGTCCTGCTTGCGGTAAAAGTCCGAGTACAGATAGCTCAGGCTGAAGTTCCAACGCTCGTCGGGCTGGTAGGTCCAATCGCTCTGGATGATATGGCGCCGACCCTGGAACGGCGCCTCGCTGTAGTAGATCGCCTCCGATTCGGTGTAGGCGACCACGTAGCTGAGCTGCTTGACGGGCCGATCGCTCCACTGGACCTGGGCGTTGTCGACGTCGAACTCCTGACCTAAGAAGACTTCCGTCGCGTAGCGGTAGCGCAGCCGGATCGAGCGCGTGTGCTGGAACAGCATTTGGCCCAAGATGGTGTTGTCGGTCTCCCAGAGTCCGCTGGGTTCGTCACGGGATTGAATGCTGACCAACTCGCCGACGACCCGCTGGATCGCGCCGGACTTCGGGAACCAGCGCGGATTGTAGCGGGCCGTATAGCTGGTAATCCCAGTTCGCGAGACATAGCCCGAATCCAACCTGAAATCCTCGTCTATGTGGTTGACCCCAAACGATAGTTCGCGCTCGCGCGTGCCGCTCTTATAGAGCAGGGCATAGGCGTCACCATCGCTGTCGGCGAGACCGGCCGTCTCCGTGCGGGAGCCAAGTCCGTAGAACTCGAACGTCGAACCGGGCGTCAGGCGAAAGGCGCCATCCAGGCCCAGCACGCGGTTGTGCGCGACGCTGTCCTCGCGGGAGGTATAGACCCCGCCGACGTAGTCGTCCTTGCCGCGCGCCAACTGGCGTTTGTAGCGCACCACCTCGAAATCGGTGGGGTCGTCGGGATCCACTTCGTCGCGAGCGCCCAGCACGGCCAGGTTGTTGAGCCGGCCGACCTTGCCGTTGAGCTTGAGACCCCACTCGGGGTCGACGATGTTGCGCGTATGAACGACCGTGCCGATGCGGTTGCCGGGCCCATTGGCGGCAAAGTTGAAGCTTTCGCTGCCCTCCTGGAAAAACGGCCGCTTCTCGGTAAAGAACAGGGCGGTACGGAGATTGACGTCCACCTGACCCGCGTCGGCCTCGACCTGATTGAAGTCCGGATTGTAGGTGGCGTCCAGGATCAGCTGCGAGGTCAGGCCATACTTGGCCGTCAGACTCAGCTCTTCACCCTTGTCGCGCTCGCGCAGCTGCCCGTCCTCGCGAGCTTCGCGGTAATTGTAGGTCACCGCTGGCAGCAACTCGAGGATATGGTCCTGGTGCAAGTCGTTATAGACGATCGTCTGCATCTGCGTCAGAAAACTCATGCCTTGGGCGGGCGCCAAGGGGGGCGAGGTGCCCTGTTGGGAGAAACGGTCGATGCGGCGTTCGAATATCACGCCCATCTCGACCCGTTCGCGGCCGCTGAAGCGCAAGCTTTTCAGGGGAATGCGGACCTCGATCACATAGCCTTCGGCGTCGATCTTGCCGGCGCTGTACCAGACCATGTCAAAGCCGTCGTCCTCGTTGTCGTTGGCGAAGCGGGTGTCGGCCTGAATCCCCAACGGGTTAACGTAGAGACCGTAGAGCGCCTGCTGGTCGTTGAAGGAATCCAGGTTGATGCAGATCCAGTCATCGGAGCGAATCTGATCGCGCTTGGCCAAGGAGGCCTTGATCTTGTCCGGTTCGCCGTCGTAGCAGCGCAGCGCGTAGTAGAGATTTTCAGCGTCGTGGGCAAAATAGGCCTTGGTCTCGTGGGTCATGGGTTGACCAAAGGACGGGGTGTAGGTCTGAAAGCCCGTCATGAAGGGCGCTGTTTGCCAGACTGCATCGTCCAGCACGCCATCGAGGCGTGGCGGCGTGTCGGTCTGAGACGAAGCCAGCGGCGCGTTGGGCTGCGCCCAGACCCAAGACACCAGCGAAAAAAGACAAAAAGTGACCATACAGGTCAGCAGACGAACCATGCCCTACCTCGCGAAACTATGCACATTCAGTGGATTCGGTGGTTTTGCCACTCGAGCATTAGTCGCACCAGAACGTAAAAAAGTTGCATGGCCACGCGCCAAGAAAAAAGTCGTCTCTGTCTGCGATCACGCCCGAGAAAATGTCCACCGCCCTTGGTAAGATATTTGCCCCAAGAGGGCCTGTCGGGATATGATAGGCCAGAGACACCCTAGGGCCGGAGAAAAGCGTGGCTGCAACTCAAAACATTCAGCTGAGAGAGATAGAGCGCCAGATTATCGACCGCATGCAGATCGACCTTCCGCTCGTCCATCGACCGTTTGCCCAGCTCGCCGCCAGCCTGAGAATCTCCGAAGACCAACTGCTCGAATACCTGCAGAACCTCAAGGACACCAAGCTGATCGTGAGGGTCGGCCCGCGTTTCGACCCCATGTCCATGGGCGGCGGCGAGGCGCTCCTGGCGCTCAGCGTGCCGCAGACGCAAATGAGTCGGGTCGCCGCGCTCGTCGAGTCGATCCCCGAAATCGCCCATTGTCACGTGCGCGAACACGAATACAATCTGTGGTGCATCCTCATGACGGAGCGCCTGGCGGATATCGACGCCACCGTGAAGCGCATGTGCGACGTGCCTGGTATCAAGGCCCGCAATTTCATCAAGATCCTCGGCTTCCATCGCAACAATGCCACGCCCACCGGGGCCAGCACGGTCTGGACGCCGGACCCGGTCGACCGCAAGCTGATCCTCGCCACGCAAGGCGGCCTGCCGCTCGTGCCCCACCCCTTCGAGGAGATCGGCCGCTGGATCGGGCTAGAACCGGCTGACGTGATTCAGCGCCTGCGCTACATGCGCGAGGCCGGCGTGATTCGGTGCTTGGTCGCCGTGCCCAATCGTGCAAACCTCGGTCTGGCCCACAACGCGCTCTGTGTCTGGGAGGTACCCGACGCGGAAGTGGTGCGCCTGGGCCTTGAGCTCGCCACCCACCCCGCGGTGCACCGCTGCTGTCAGCGCACTCGCCTGGACGAGAGTTGGCCCTACAATCTCTATGCGATCATCTACGGCACCACCCGCGAGGAAGTGGCTAATCGCGCGGAGCAGCTCAACGACGAGGTGCTGGGTCGACCGGCCCGTCGCGACATGCTGTTCTGCACGCAGGTCCTCAAGAAGCGCGGCCTGCGCCTGACCATGGCCCAGCCCTGAGAGGTCAGCCGACCAACAGTGCCCGCAGCCAGTTGGCGATGTCGCTGACTTCCTGATCGCAGACCGAATGCTGCATTGGATAGGTATGCCAGCTGACCTGGGCGCCGCGCTCGAGCAAGCGATCGCGCCCCACCTGACCAAGGGTCAAGGGCACCATCGGGTCATAACTGCCATGGGCCATGAAAATTGGCGTGCTCAGATTCTCCGTGCGCAACTCGGCCAAGGTCTTTTCCGCGAGCGGCAGGTAGGCGGAAAGCACGACCAAACCGGCCAACGGCTCGGCATGGCGCAGACCGGTGAACAAGGTCATGGCGCCACCTTGCGAAAAACCGGCCAGGACAATGCGACTGCAGGGCACGCCGCGCTCGTTCTCGCGTTGGATCAAGGCTTCGATCAGGCCACATGACTCGCGCACGCCCGCCTCGTCCTGGCGGTGGTTGAGTCCGGACTCGAGGATGTCGTACCAGGCGCGCATGACGTAGCCGCCATTGATGGTGACGGGTCGTTGGGGCGCATGGGGAAAGACGAAACGGACGCTCTGGGGCAGGCCCAGCTCGGGGACCAAGGGGTGAAAATCATAGCCATCGGCGCCCAGACCATGGAGCCAGATCACCGAGGCACTGGGCGTACCCTTGGCATCGACCTCGACGGTTTGCAAATGTGTCACGATCCACCTCCAACGCAAGTTCCTCGCATCATAAGCACCGCGCCCCAATTCGCGCAAGCACTTTGTCCCCACCTCCGTGCCCTGTAAGGGCACCCTAAATTTTAGGCCGTGGCAACGCCACGGTGTTCCAAAATGTGCGCCACGGGGTTTCACACGGTATGGCGATCACCCCAACACCGAACCACCCACCCCACACCGAACCACCACCCCACACCGAACCACCCACCACCCCACACCGAGCCACCACCCCACACGGCCCCCCGAATATCCGCCACATCGTGCCGACGGCGCTCCCGTGGTATGATAGCCCGCCCGAACAACACCAGCGAGGACGAGATGGCAGCCAAGAAAGCACCCAAACCCCAACCAAGACGGCATCCGCTCGCCTTCCTCGGCAACTGTCGCCGCTCGCCCTGGATCGTGCTGATCGCGGCGCTGGTCCCGCGCCTGCTGCACCTGGCCGCGATTGCCCATAGCCCCACCGTCGCCCACCCGATCGGCGACGGCGAAAGCTACCATCTCTGGGCTCAGGACCTGGCCGCCGGCAACTGGCTCGGCTCCGAAATTTTCTACGCCGCCCCGCTCTATCCTTATTTTATGGGCGTGATCTACACCCTGTTCGGGCCCCACCCGCTGGCCGTGCTGATCGTCCAGGCCCTGATGGGCGCGTTCGCCTGTGTCCTGGTCGCCCGCGCCGGCGCCCGCTTCTTCGACGAACGCAGCGGCACCCTGGCCGGCCTGCTGCTGGCCATCTACCCCGTGGGCATCTACTTCGACGGCCTGATCCAAAAGACCAGCCTCGACTTCCTCCTGTTCGCCGCCCTGCTCTACTTCGTCGCCCTGCTGCACCGCCAGGCCGAGCCGCGTTTCTGGGCGCTGGCCGGTATCGCACTGGGCCTGCTCTGCCTGACCCGCGAGAACGCCCTGATTTTCCTGCCCGTCTTGCTGGGCTGGTTGGCGCTGTTCCTGCGCGAGGCGGGTCTGGCCAGGCAGCTGCGCATGGGACTGGCCTTCCTCGGCGCCTTCCTGCTGTGCATCCTGCCCGTCACCACGCGCAACCTCGCCGTCACCGGCAAGTTCGTGCTGACCACCTCCAATTTCGGCACCAATTTCTACATCGGCAACCACCACGGTGCCAACGGCCAGTATGCGCCGTTGCGCTGGGGCCGCGACGACTGGAAGTTCGAACGCGAGGACGCGCTCGCGTTGGCCCGCGAGCAGTCCGGCCAAAACCTCGACGCCGCCCAGGTCTCAGGCTACTGGCTCCATAAAACGCTCGGCGAGATCGCCGCCGAGCCGCTCGCCTGGCTGGGTCTGATGCTGCGCAAGACGGCTCTCGTCCTCAACGCCGTCGAGATCGGCGATACCGAGAGCGTCTATGGCTATGCCGCGCTCTCGCCGCTGGTGGCCTTGCTGCTGCGCCTGTTCCACTTCGGCGTGCTCCTCCCGCTGGCGCTGATCGGCATCTGGCTCCACCGCGACGCATGGCGCCACCACCTGCCGCTCTATTTGCTGTTGGCCAGTTATGCCTTCAGTGTCGTGCTGTTCTTCATCTTTGACCGCTTCCGCTTCCCGCTCGTGCCCCTGCTGGCCGTGTTCGCCGCGCCTGCCCTGTTGCGCCTGCGCGAGTGGAAACCCAGCGCCACCAACACCATGCCGCTCGTCCTGCTGATCGCGGGCGCGGTCTTGGCCAATTGGCCGCTGTTGCCCCGCGGCGAGTTCGTGGCCAACAGCAGCTTCAACCACGGCAAGCTCTTGGCCGGCGAGGGCAAATACGAGGAGGCCGTCAAGGCCTTCCGCGAGGCCCTCGAGACGACGCCCAACCGGGTCGAGCTCAAGGTCGCCCTGGCCAACGCCTGCACCAATCTGGGTCGCATCGACGAAGCCCGCGTTCAACTCGACCAGGCCTTGCGCCTCAAGCCCGACTACGCCGAGGCGCTGGCCCAATTGGGCTTGATCGAATACCTGAGCGGCAACCAGGTCGAGGCCGCCAAGCACCTCGGCCGCGCAGTCGAACAACTCACCGGAGACGGATCGGTGCGCAACAACCTCGCCTGGATCCTGGCCACCTCCGCCAATCCGGCCCTGGCCAATGGGCCTCGTGCCCTGGCCCTGGTCGAAGCGGCCATCAAAATCGACGGCGTCTCGCTCAACAACCTCGACACCCTGGCCGCCGCCCAGGCCCGCTGCGGTCGCTTCGACGAGGCCGTCGCCACCATGCAGCGCTGTATCGGCCTCTTGCCCGCCGGCGACCATGCGGCACTGGCCGACAAACAGTCGCGGCTGTCACTCTATCGCGCGCACCGCCCCTTCCAACAATAAAACACCTTGTTTCCGTAAAATAACTGGTTACCAACAGGCGACCATTGCAGGAAATCAAATTTGTTCCGATAAGCTCCATACCCATGTAGCAGCGGTCAATATCTCCCGCGCGAGACCGCTCTGGACACCCCACTTGGAGCAGGCATGCCCATCCTACTCATCTTAGCGCTGGTCGTCTGGCCGCTTCAAAGTACCGCGGACAGCCCCCAGAACGAGCGCATCCTCGTCCTGAAACAGTCGGCCGGCCGCGATCCGGAAACGCCTTCCCAGCAGTACCAGGAACTGCTCGAAGGCCTCGAACGCGGCCTGCGCTCGCCGACCCTGATCAACCGCAAGATCGATATCGTCGACATCTACGAAGAACCGGCCATGAACCTCGCCCGCCTGCGCCGCTACCGCCTCGTCGTCGCGCTCGGCACGCGACCCGCCCAGGTCGCCCGCGAGCGCTTTCCGGAGTCGCCGCTCATCTTCAGCATGGTCCTCAACCCCGGCCGCCAGGGCCTGGACCAGCTCTCGAACACCACCGATCAGGGCATCCAGGGCGGCATCCAGGCCCGGGTCGCGCCCATCGACTACATCAGCCAGATCCGCCGCGTCCACCCAGGCGCCCGCACCGTGGGCATGCTCTATGCCAGCCCCGACTTCAAGTCCTACGCCCAGGCCGTCATCGAAGAGGGCCGTAAACAGGGTCTGCGCATCATCTGTGACACCCTCAAGTCCAACCGCGAGCTGATCCCCAAATTCAAGGCCCTGATCGAGGAACCCATCGACCTGTTCCTAATGCTGCCGGACACCGCCATCTACGCCAAGGCCCACGAGTACCTGTTCCTTGAGGCGCTGCGCCACAAACTGCCGGTC
Source organism: uncultured Holophagae bacterium (assembly GCA_964423555.1). Taxonomy (GTDB): domain Bacteria; phylum Acidobacteriota; class Holophagae; order Acanthopleuribacterales; family Acanthopleuribacteraceae; genus CAYRFM01. The sequence goes on from CAYRFM010000060.1 coordinate 36,605, forward strand.
ATGGGCCCCAGCATCAACTACGTCAAGGCCGGCGCGCTCTGGGGGGTCGTGCTCTCGCCCTACGACATCGGCCTGCAAACAGCCCGGTTGATGGAAAAAGCTTTGGCGGACGAGAGACTTTCTATAGAATACCCTAACAGGTCCAAGCTGACGTTCAATCAGGTAGTGGCGGGAAAATTGGGCGTCTCTTTTCCAAATGACGTCGTCGAGAAAGCGAAGAGTGAGGGAAGAGTGGTAGAGTAGCCATGAAACTTTCTCTGGTCTTGAAATTTATCGTGATCACGGCCTCGTTGATCGTGGCGACCTCCCTGCTACTCTCCATCTTCTTGATCGCAAGCTCCAGCCGCACCATCCGCGGCAACCTCCGGACCCGCGGCGAATCGATCGCCAAGAGCCTGTCGCGGGCCAGCGAATTCGCCATGGAGTTCCAGAACGTCGAGCAGCTCGAACGGCTGGCCGCCGGCTACCTCAGCGAGGAGCAGGACGTTGTCTACGTGCGCCTCTTCGACGAGAACAAACAGATGATCGTCTCACGGGAGAACGAGAGCGCCGGCACGCTTCCGCCCGAATTGGCCCGGCCGCCGGCCCAATTCACACGCCTGGCGGTCTCCCAGCACGACGGCCGCAACGGGGGCGCCAGTTATTACGACATCAGCGTGCCCGTGATTGCGCGTCCCAACGACGAGCTGGGCGAGCTGGACCTGTTCGAGGCGCCACCCAGCGCCTCCGAGCGGAGCCACGCCATCGGCTGGGTGCGCATCGGCGTCTCGCTGCGGTCCATGGAGGCGGCGATCAGCGACCTGCGCACCTATACCTTCTGGCTGACCTTGATCGTCATCGCCCTCGGCATCCTCATCAGCATGCTGATCACCCAGTGGGTCACCCGTCCGCTCAAAACCCTCGTTTCCGCCACTAACCGCATCGCCAGCGGCCAGTTCGACACCCAACTCGCCATCCGCGCCGATGACGAGATCGGCGTGCTGGCCCACTCCTTCAACCGCATGGTCGCCGAACTCCAGAAGACCACCGTCTCCAAGGACTACATCAACGATATCCTCGACTCCATGAACGACGCCCTGCTGGTGCTCGAGCAGGACGGCACGATCCGCACCTTCAACCCGATCCTGCCGACCCTGACCGGCTACTCCGACAAGGAGCTGATCGGCCAACCGCTCGCCATGCTATTGGCCGAAGTCGCACCCGCCGCACCCGGCGCCGAGTCCGATCCCTTCATGTCCAAGCAGGAGCGCATCATGCTGGCCCGCGACGGCACCCAGATCCCCGTGCTGTTCTCCGCCGGGCCCATGCAGTACGCCGTCGATGGCCGCCAGGGCATCGTCTGTGTCGCCACCGACATCACCAAACTCAAGCAGGTCGAAATTCAGTTGCTCAGGGCCAAACACGAGGCCGAGGCCGCGACGGAAGCCAAGAGCCAGTTCCTCGCCAACATGAGCCACGAGATCCGCACGCCCATGAACGGCATCATCGGCATGACCGGCCAGCTACTGGAGACGACGCTCAGCAAGGACCAGCAGCAGTATACCGAGGTCATCCGCAGCAGTGCCGAGGCGCTGCTGACGATCATCAACGACATTCTCGACTTCTCCAAGCTGGAAGCAGGTCGCATGGAGTTCGAGACGATCTCCTTCAACCTGCGCAACTGCATCGAGGAGGTCGGCGACCTGATGGCCACGCGCGCCCACGAGAAGGACTTGGAGCTGGCCGTCCTGATCCACCACAACCTGCCGCTGCACGTCTTCGGCGATCCCGGCCGCCTGCGCCAGGTCCTGCTCAATTTAACCAATAACGCCATCAAGTTCACCGAGAACGGCGAGGTCGTGATTACCGCCGACACCATCGCCAGCTCTAACGGCCATGCGATCATTCGCTTCGACGTCAGCGATACCGGCATCGGCATCGCCGACGACAAGCTGGCCCTGCTGTTCCAGCGCTTCTCCCAGGTCGACCAGACCGACACACGGCGCTTTGGCGGCACCGGCCTGGGCCTGGCCATCTCCAAGCAGATCGTCAGTCAAATGGGTGGCGAAATTCGCGTCACCAGCCAGATCGGCAGCGGTTCCACCTTCTCCTTCACCGTCGACTTCGAGGTCGACTTCGAAACCAGCAGCGCGCCCGCCCAGCACTTGCGCAGCGTTCGCGACCTGCATGTCCTGATCGTCGACGACAACCGCACCAACCGCCTCGTCTTCCGCGAACAACTGATGGGCTGGGGCTGCATGCCCGAGGAGGCCATCGACGCCGGCGAGGCGCTGTCGATGCTGCGCGCCGCCTACGACAACGGCCGGCCCTTCCAACTGATCCTGATGGACTACTGCATGCCCGATATGGACGGCATCGAGCTGGCCCACAAGGTCAAGGACGACGCCCTGCTCTGCAACACGCCCGTGATCGTCACCACCTCCGCGCCCCGCCGCGGCGACGCCGTGCGCATGCTCGAAAACAAGGTCGACGCCTACCTCACCAAACCCGTCAAGCTCTCCCAGCTCTACGAGGCGATCCTCGCCGTGCGGGAACTGGGCACGGCCCACCAGGACAAGAAGGAACGCCACCTCATCACCCAGCACAGCCTCAAAGAGGCCGCCCGCGAGCGCTTCAAGATCCTCCTGGTCGAAGACAGCCCGCTCAACCAAAAAGTCGCCGTCAGCATGCTGCTCTCCGCCGGCTACCCCTGCGATGTCGCCTTCAACGGCAAGGAGGCCGTCGAGGCGACCGCCCACCTGGATTACGACCTGATCCTGATGGATTGCCAGATGCCCGTCATGGACGGCTTCGAGGCGACCCGGCTGATCCGCGCCGCCGAGTCCGCCAAGGGACGCCACACGCCGATCGTCGCCTTGACCGCCAAGGCCATGAAGGGCGATCGCGACAAGTGTTTCGAGGCCGGTATGGACGCCTACCTCTCCAAACCGGTCGACCGCGACAAGCTCTTTGCCCTGCTGCTGCGTTTTCTCGAGAACAATCCCCAGAGCCGCGGCGACAACGGCCTTTTCGATTCACCGCTTGACCTGGCGATTCTCAAGGATATCAGCCAGGGCGAATTGACCATCGAGCGCGAGATGATCGACCTGTTCCAGCTCGAGGTCAGAGACCACATGGAGAAACTGCGCAAGGCCGTCGCCGATAGCGAGGTCGAAGCCGTCGAGCGCGAGGCCCACAGCCTCAAGAGCATCTGTGGCAATATCGGCGCCCGCAATCTCTACCAACACGCCTACATGCTCGAGCGCTTGGGCCACGAGCGCAACATCGACGGCTGCGCCATGCATCTCCACAAGTTCAAGCTCGAGTTCGAGCGTGTCCTGGCCTTGCTGCGCGAGTACCTGGCATCCGAGCACCAGGGCGCGACCCAGGCCGCCAGCCCCCACGACCAGGAAAGCTTCGTCGTCCTGATCGTCGACGACGACCGCTTCAACCGCCTCGTCCTCTACCAGTACCTGGCCGGCGACAACTACCGCGTCGAACAGGCCGCCAACGGCGGCGAGGCCCTCGCCATCATGGCCTCCGGCAAAAGGATCGACCTCGTCTTGCTCGACATCATGATGCCCGATATCTCCGGCTACGAGGTCTGCAAGCGCTTGCGCGACACTTACCCGCCCCACGTCCTGCCCGTCATCCTGCTCACCGCTCGCGATCAGGTGCCCGATCTGCTCAAGGGCTACGAGGTCGGCGCCAACGACTATCTGATCAAGCCCATACGCAAGGACCTCTTGCGCTCGCGCATCAAGATCCAGATCCAACTGCTTGCCCACCTCAAGCTCGAAGAGTCCAATCGCCTGCTCGAACACAAGATGGAAGCCCAGACCAAACAGCTCTCCGAAAAGGACGACGAACTGGCGACGCTCGACAGCATCCTCGACGCCCTCAACCACCAGTCGGCGCTCGACTCCGCCCTCGGCACCCTGGTGCGCCAGTCGCTGGTCCTCTTCCCCCGCGCCGACCGCGCCTATTTCCTGGCCTACAACAGCGAGCGCGACTGCCTCGAGGTCGTCAGCGCCATCGGCGAAGCCAGCGATGCCTTAAGCGAATTGCGCTTTCCCCTCGAGCTCTTCCGCCAACTCGAGGCCGATCGCAGCCAGACCGTCACCAACGGCGTCTGGTTCTTCAACCAACAGAAGAGCCTGGCGCCGTTCCGCGGGCTCGCCGAGGGCAGCGCCAAATGCGTGCTGTTCTTCGCCCTCCATCTCGAGGATCACCTGCGCGGCGCGCTGCTGCTGATCAACACCAAGAACCCCACCGCCTTCGGACCCTACCGCACCGAACCCGACAAGCTCGACCGCCTCCGCCACCACGCCGTCTCCGCCATCACCAAGGCCCACTACCTCCACGAACTCGCGCGCAAGAATGGCGAGGTCCTGCGCACGCGCCGCCAGCTGCTGCGCCAGAACAAACTCGCCTCGCTCGGCACGCTCACCGCCGGCATTGCCCACGAACTGCGCAACCCGCTCAATTTCATCAATAATTTCGCGACCCTCAACGTCGAAATGCTGCGCGAGTTGCGCGAGGAATTGGAGCGCCATATCGACAGCGAAGCCTGGGAGGACCTGGCCTCGCTGATCGAGGACATCGACCAGAACACCCACCTCATCAGCAAACACGGCAGTGCCGCCAACCGCATCATCAAGAGCATGATGATGCTCTCCAGCGGTGGCGCCAATGTCCGGGAACAGGTCGACTTCAACGAGTTGGTCGATGAGTACATCTACCTGGCCTATCACGGTCTCAACCCCACGGAGAGCGGACCCGTGCGCTTCGACAAGCACTACGATCCGACCATGGGAAAAATACGCATCGTGCCCCAGAACATCAGCCGGGTCGTGCTCAACCTCGTCAACAACGCCTGCTATGCCCTCAATCGCAAAAAATGCGACAGCAAGGTACCGTTCGAACCCCTGATCACCATCACCACCCGGCGCCATGCAGACCGCGCCGTGCTTGTCATCGAGGACAATGGGACCGGCCTACCGCCCCATATCCAGGAGCATTGCTTCGACCCCTTCTTCACGACTAAGCCCCAAGGAGCAGGCACGGGTCTAGGCCTGAGTATCAGCCATGACATCATCGTCAACGAGCACGGCGGCAACTTCCAACTCGAGACCGAAGATGGTAAATTTACGCGTTTCACCATCACGTTACCACTTGAGCAAAATGAATCGGCGCAGAGAGAAAAGACCTGATTTACATCAAATTACACGGATCCAAATTTTTCTTGCTCCTTTTTTGTCCTTTTTGCGCTACTTTAGTTTAGTGCACGCGTGTGTACACCCGATGTTATATCAAAGACCGTTCGACCACGAGGTGGAACATGGAACCGCCAAAAGGATCCCTCACCAATCAGCTGCAATCATTAGGCGAAATCACTCGAGCCTTTCTGAGCCAAGGCAAGCAAGTATTGGCATCGATGGAACAAGCAAAAGCCGAGAATCATTTAGACAAGCCCCTGTTACTGCGCATTACGCTTGAAAAGTGCATGGAACTGCTCGAGGAAAAATTGGTGCCGGTATTGCCCAAGCAAACAGCCGCCAACCCGCGCCCGCAGGAGCCCGTCATCGCCGCGGCTCCCGACCCAGGCGCCGAGACGGGGCCGCGCATCGTCGAGAGTTTCCGCGGCAGCAGTCCAAGACCCCAAGCGCCGGCCCAGACGCCGCAGCCAAGTCCCGTCGCAGCCGCCCCCAAGCGTCAGGTGGAGGACTTTCGCGGCACGGACCCGCGCTTGCGACCTGTCGCTCGGCCCGCCACGTCGGCCCCAGCCGTCGCGGCGGCCCCGGCCCAAGAGCCGACACCCGCCAAGTCGGTCCATCTGATCGGGCCCGATCCCGCTACCCGCCTCAAAAGCCCACCCGGCAGTCGCCGCACGATTCCTCGCTTCAAATGCCGACTGCCGCTCAGCTATGACAGCGTCGCCGGCAGCAGCGGCATGCAGCGCGCCTACACCAAGGATATCGGTGCGACCGGCCTGTTCATCATGGCCAACCGCCCCGAGAAGAAGGGCCAAATGATCCGCATTGTCGTCGAGCTGCCCGGCCACGCCCGTGCCGACCTGCAGGCGGTGGTGCAGTGGACCAAATGGGTCCCACCCAACCTGCGCGGCGTCGATCAACCGGGATTTGGTGTCAAGGTGACCAACGCCACAGAGAACTGGTACCAGTTTTTCATGAACGCAACTTGATCCTCGGTCACGCCATGGTGGCTTTCCCACCATGGCGTTGCGCACCGACGCCGTATTTCACCCCACCGTGCCACCGTGGCGTTGCCGGTGATGACGATTTCGAACCGGGGCCTGGCCGGTGATGACGATTTCGCCCCACCGTGGCGTTGTCGTTGATGACGATTTCGCCCCACCGTGGCCATGTCGTTGATG
>CAYRFM010000060.1:43080-46789 GCA_964423555.1 uncultured Holophagae bacterium
GTCGTTGATGACGATTCCGCCTCACCGTGGCCATGTCGTTGATGACGATTCCGCCTCACCGTGGCCATGTCGTTGATGACGATTCCGCCCCACCGTGGCCATGTCGTTGATGACGATTCCGCCTCACCGTGGCGTTGCCGCGGCCTAAAATGTATGATGCCCTTACAGGGCATGGAACGGGGCATGGTGTGAGCCACGGATAGGCTTGTGTTGGGTCGGCGAATTGTGAAAATTTTTTTACATCTCCCGCGGCAACAACGGCGGTGTGGGGGACGTTAGCACAGGAAGAATTCATTGACCTGGAGGCTGACATGACACTCATTGGCGCTGCCATGTTTTTGTTGCTCACCGGCCCGCTCAACGAGGCACTCGACTCCCACGCCAACTTGGTCCAGCCAGGGGAACCTGGCGAGCCCATGGCCATTGAGGGCCGCGTCTTCGATTCGGATGGCAAAACCCCACTGGCCGGCGTAAAACTATTCATTTACCACACCTGCAAGGATGGCGATTATCACCGCGACAAGAGCGGCAAGGCACGCATCAACGCGACGGTCGTGACCGATGGGACGGGCCGCTTCGGCTTTCTCAGCATCCGGCCCGGCGCGTATCCTGGCGGTGGCGTGGCGCAGCACGTCCATGTCGAGCTGGAGGCGCCGGACAAGGGCAAACGGGTGACGGAGTTCCATTTCATGGACGACCCGCAAATCCAGGCCTCGTCCAAACAGGCAGCGGAACGCCAAGGCCGCTTCCGCCTCATCATCGCCCTTTCAAAAGACGCAACCGGCACCTGGCACGGCGAATGGAACTATAAATTCTGACCCGCCCATGCCCTGTAAGGGCATCATAGATTTTAGGCCGTGGCAACGCCACGGCGACCCGCAATGACCCCGCATGGCGCGGTTCAACATCGATCATGACCCCACATGGGGCGGTCAACATCGCGATAACCCCGCATGGCGCGGTTCAACATCGACCATCACCCCGCATGGGGCGGTTCAACATCGGCCATCACCCCGCATGGCGCGCCCGGTTGCGACCCACGCCGAATTGGAGTACATTAAAAGGAACATGCCGCGTGGGAGCATCGCCATGACCATCATCTGGACCGGGCTCGCCCCTCACCCACCGATCATCGTGCCGGCCGTCGGCGGTCAACGCTGCCGCGAGGCGCAGGCCACCATCGACGCCATGCGCCTGCTCTGCGCCGACCTGATGGCCCACCGGCCCGAGCGACTGGTCCTGATCTCGCCCCACGCGCCGCGCCCCCATCGCGGCATCGCCGCCTGGGACGGCCCGCGCGCCCGCGGCGGTTTCGGCCAGTTCGGGGCCACCTCGACCCGCTTCGACCTGGCCCTCGACCCAGCCTGGATCGCGCGCTTCGGCCAGCACTACTCCGCTCTGCGCTCACTCGACAGCGAGCCGCTGGACCACGGCAGCATGGTGCCGCTGTTCTTCGCCCTTGAGGCCGGTTGGTCCGGACCGACCTGCATCCTCGGGCTGCCCTGGGACGAGGACCAGGAGCTGGACCGCATCGGCGAGGCCATCGCCGCCGCCTGTGACGACCCCCTGCGCACCGCCGTGCTCGCCAGCGGTGACATGAGCCACTGCCTCAAGCCCGACGGACCTTACGGCTTCGACCCCTCCGGCCCGCGCTTCGACAGCCGCTTCGTCCAGCACCTGCGCGACGGCCACTACCGCGGCGCAACCCTGATCGAGACCGGCCTGCGCCAAGCCGCCAAACAGGACGTCGTCGAATCCTGCCGGGTCGCCTGGCAGGCCAGCGACTACCGCGACCAAAACCGCCACTTCTTCAGCTACGAAGGCCCCTTCGGCGTGGGCTATACCGTCATGAAATTCTACTCGGAGCAGCCATGAACCCCTGCGCACTCGCCCGCAAATGCCTCACCCACTGGCTCACCTACCATCGCGGCCCAGGTTATATGACCGCCTTCAAACGCCAGGCCGGTTGCTTCGTCTCGCTGCACACCCCCACCGGCGCGCTGCGCGGCTGTATTGGCACGATCACGCCACAACACGAAGATCTGGCCCAGGAAATCGCCGATAACGCCATCAGCAGCGGCACCCGCGACAGCCGCTTCCCACCGGTGACCCTGGACGAGCTGCAGCAGCTGGTGATCGAGGTCAGCGTGCTCGCCCCGCCCGAGCCAATCGACGGACCCGAGCAGCTGGACCCGCGCGTCTACGGCGTGATTGTCGAGAACGGCTACCGCCGCGGCGTGCTCTTGCCCGACCTGGAGGGCATCGACACCGTCGCCGAGCAGCTGGCGATCGCGCGCCGCAAGGCCCTGATCGGGCCCGACGAACCCGTGAAGCTATGGCGCTTCGTCGTCGAGAAATACCATGAGCACGACTGAGACCGGCCACCATCCGGGCCGCTGGTGGGCGCGCGGCGACGACGGCCGCCTGATCTGCCGGCTCTGCCCGCGCTTCTGCCAGCTCCACGAAGGCCAACGCGGCTTCTGCTACGTGCGCATGGCCGAGGCCGACGGCATCGTGCTCACTACCTATGGCCGTTCCAGCGGGTTTTGTGCCGACCCCATCGAGAAAAAGCCGCTCAACCACTTCCTGCCGGGCAGCTCCGTGCTCAGCTTCGGCACCGCCGGCTGTAACCTGGGCTGCAAGTTCTGCCAGAACTGGGACATCTCCAAGTCGCGCACCATGGACACCCTCGCCAGCGAGGCCGGACCCGAGGCGATCGCCGCCGCGGCCGCGCGTCATGGCTGCCGCAGCGTGGCCTTCACCTACAACGACCCCGTCATCTTCGCCGAGTACGCCATCGACGTGGCCCAGGCCTGCCGCGCGCGCGGCATCAAGACCGTGGCCGTCAGCGCCGGTTACATCACCGAGGACGCCCGCGCCGATTTCTTCCAGCACATCGATGCCGCCAACATCGACCTCAAGGGCTTCACCCAGCAGTTCTATCACAAACTCTGCTTCGCGAACCTGGCCCCGGTGCTCGAGACCTTGCGCTACTTGCACCGCGAAACCTCGGTCTGGCTGGAGATCACGACCCTATTGATCCCAGGCGAAAACGACAGCGACGGGGAATTGCACCAGCTGAGCGAATGGATCGCGAGCGAACTCAGCGTCGACGTCCCACTGCATTTCACCGCCTTCCACCCCGATTTCAAGCTGACCGACCGCCCGCCCACGCCCCACGCGACCCTGACCCGCGCCCGCCAGATCGCGCTGTCGAAGGGTCTGCGCTACGTCTACGTCGGCAACGTCCACGACGCCGGCGGCTCCAGCACCTACTGCCCGACCTGCAAGGCACTGCTGATCGAGCGCGACTGGTACCACCTGGGCAGCTACCAACTCGACGCGCACGGCGCCTGCCGCTTCTGCGGCACCCAGATCCCAGGCCGCTTCGAAGCCCACGACGGCACTTTCGCCGCCCCGACGCGCTTCCGTGTCGCCCCATGAACTCCCACGGGCCCTAGTCCCGCGGGCTCGCAGCTACTGTAGCACAAGATGCAATCTTGTGCCGGACGGGGGGTGGATCTTGGCGAGTCCCTCGCGCCCGCAGCTACTGTAGCACAAGATGCAATCTTGTGCCGGACGGCGGGTAGATCTTGGCGAGTCCCTCGCGCCCGCAGCTACTGTAGCACAAGATGTAATCTTGTGCCGGACGGAGGGTAGATCTTGGCGAGTCCCACGCGCCCGCAGCTACTGTAGCACAAGATGCAAT
>CAYRFM010000060.1:46889-48922 GCA_964423555.1 uncultured Holophagae bacterium
CTGTAGCACAAGATGCAATCTTGTGCCGGACGGCGGGTAGATCTTGGCGAGTCCCACGCGCCCGCAGCTACTGTAGCACAAGATGCAATCTTGTGCCGGACGGCGGGTAGATCTTGGCGAGTCCCACGCGCCCGCAGCTACTGTAGCACAAGATGCAATCTTGTGCCGGACGGCGGGTGGAAGTTCGGCGAGACTTTTAAATTCACGTGAAGTATGGCCTGAATCGCCAGACCCGCCGTCCGCGCGCGTCATTCTCGGGAAATATCGTCCAGACAAGTCTGAACATCCTTGCGGCCCTTCCCAGCAGGCAGCGTGGCCAGGGCCGCTTTGAGGGCCGTGATGGCGCGCTCGCGCTGGCCCATGGCCGCCAGGACGCGACCGTAGGTGTCGAGGATATCCGTGTTCTGGCCGCCGCCAAGCTGGTTGGCCCGTTCGGCCCAGGCCAGCGATTGGGCGTCCAGTCGCTTGAGCTCGTAATCCACCCAGGCCAGGCCATTGTAGGCGTAGGCGTCCTGGTCGACCGCCAGGATCCGGTCGGCCAGGCGCTTGGCGCGCTCGTCCGCCTTCAGCGCTTTGAGCACTTGGTACATATCCGTCTTTTTGTTGGTCAAGGTCATCATTTCCCTGGCCTCCTTGCTCTTCATTTTGGCGACCTCGGCCTCCATTTCCTGGACCCGCGACTCGATCGAGGCCAATTGGTCGATCTCGGCATAGCGACCCTCATTGAACATTTGGCGAAAGGTCGCATGGCGGAAGGGCGCCAGCTTGGTCATGGGCGTGCCGGAACGCTTCAAGGTGTCGTAGAGCTGCAGCGGCGTCTTGGACTTGACCATGCCGAACATGCTATCGAAGGCCTTGACGGACAGGTCATCGATGTGGCCGGCAAGCAGCTGGGACTGCCAGTAGGCCGACTCGGCCTTGAGCAGCTTTTGCGCCGCTGGCAGGCGGGTCGAATGAACAAGAAAATAAATGGCCGCGGGATTCAGCTGTCCGATCGCGCCCGAGCGGATCTTTGCCAGCAAAGGCTGAGCGGCCGCCAAACCCTGATCGAACTTGCCAACGGAAACCAAGGCCGAGGCCAAGCGATACTGCAACAGCGGATTGTCGGGATCGGCGGTCAAAGCCTCGCGGGCACGCTCATCCGGGCGCTCGCTGTCAATCGCGGCAGCGCAGTCTAGCAGGAACTGGTCGGTATTCCGGGAGCCATCCAATCGATAGGCGGTCGTGCCATCGCTCTTGAGCCAGAGCAAGGTGGGATAGACCTTGACATCAAAGCGCTTGGCGAGCTTCGACTGGGCATCGGCATCGACCGCCAGGGCCAGGGTATGCTCCTCGAGCCAGGCGATTACCTGGGGGTCCTGAAAGGTGGTGTTCGCCATCAACTTACAGGGCGCGCACCAGGTAGTGTAGAAATCGATAAAGACGTATTTATTCTCGGCCTTGGCCTTGGCCAGGGCCTGCTCCAGGGAAAGATCCTGAAAACCCTTGCCGCCGCCAAAGGCCAGGGCACAAAGCGAAACGAGCAGAAAACCAGCATTTAACATCGTCAACCTCTATCTTCGCAAACAGATTTGATACTCCATAAGACGCGGAACAAGCCAAGGACGAACACCACCGCTCCAAAGTCGAATCTTTCACACGGCAGTCGCCCAGGCCCGAAAAGTTCCCGCAGGCGCTGTAGCTGCTGTAGCGCAAGATGCAATCTTGCGCCGGGCGGCGGCTGAAAATTAAAGTAGTCTATTCAGTAGAGCGTAACTCCGGGAGCGTCCCTCTGAAATGACCGACCTTTTCGGCTGGGGATTGGCGAGCGTGCCTGGCAGCGACGTTGCGGCGCGGTCTGTTCCCGGAGATATCGGCGACGTTTGACCACGAGTCAGTCCGGCACGATAGTGGAAAACCAGACGTCCACACGACTACCCATGGTAAACTCCGCGACCACTACCCCTTGCTGCGACCCTTAAAACTTCGTCGCATATCTGAAATAAGTCGTTTTTCGTCTCTGATGCAGAGCGACACAGCGAGGATTTCGTGTT
>CAYRFM010000061.1:0-47920 GCA_964423555.1 uncultured Holophagae bacterium
CCGTGTGTTCAGTGATTTCCGTGGTTAAAAAAACAAATGGACCTCGTAGAGCCCGCACAAAAAGGAGGATTTTAACCACGACGGCCCCAAAGATCCAAACACCCGCCATTTTAAAAGCGGCACTCGTGGCCGACAGCCGCCTTTGTGATGTTAATCTGACAAAGTAGTGCTAGGCACCCCGCCGCTCTAGCTTGGCCGTAGGGAGCAGGGAAGGCCAGCTCTTCATTGTCTTTCTTCGCGCCTTCGCGACTTCGCTTGAGATTGTGCTGACGCGGGCTCCGGTTCGTTCGCTTTAGGTATTGCACCCAGACCCTCGGATCTTGTACCTTGAAGTCTTTAGGAGGAATCCCATGAAGCAGACCCTTGCGATCTCGATCGCAATCGCAGCCGTGCTCGTCTATATGGTGGGTCTCGCTGCGACGCTACCGGCTTTGTGCGCTTTTGTGAAGCCCGTGCCCGTGATCGCGCTGATCGTCTGGGTCGCCGGTTCAACGCGCTCGCGCTATCGCGACCTGATGCTGGCGGGACTGGTGCTGTCCGTCGTGGGTGACGTGTTTCTAGCCCAGGACCAAACCTTCTTCCTACAGGGCCTCGTCTACTTCCTCTGCGCCCACCTGGCCTATGTGGCGGCATCCTTCGCCAGCGGCGTGCGCTCGCGCCTGATCCTGTTGCCGATCTTCGTCGCTTGGGGTGCGCTCGTCTTCGGTTACCTGTGCGCGCACCTGGGCGAGATGTTCGTGCCAGTCGTCGTCTACATGCTCGTCATCTGCACCATGATGTGGCGCGCCGCCTGTGCCTGGGGCGTCGGCCGCTGGGGCAACTGGACCACCGTCGGCGCGCTGCTGTTCGGCGTCTCCGACAGCCTGCTGGCGCTCGACCTGTTCCACGGCCACTTCCGCGGTGCCGCCGCCCTCGTCATGCTGACCTACTGGGGCGGCCAGGCGCTGCTGGCCGCATCCGTGGCGCGCTACGAGGCTCAGTAGACCGCGCAAATCTCCCAGGTGCGCGGCGCCTCGCGCTCGCCGATCGCAACCTCGTCGCCGACCTCTTTGCCCAACAGCAACTCGCCCAGCGGGGAGGCGCCCGTCAGGATCGTGACTTCCAGCTGGCCGAAGACGATCTTGGTGCCGCCGCCGCGAGGGCCAAGGAAGTAGTAGCGGTGCCCGCCATCTGGCTCCTCGAGATAGACCAGCGCGCCCAGGGCGATCGCTTCGCCATCGGCGAAATTCTTTACCGCCAGGGACTTGTAGACATTGATCGTCTGTTGGATGCCCATCGCGCGCTTGGACTGCGACTCGGCCAGGTAGGAGGCCTCCAGCGCGCGGGTATCGTATTTATTCTCGGCCTTGGCGTCCTCGTGGGTGGCCGCCTCATAGATGTGCTTGGCCGAGGCAGCCGTGACATCGTACTCGTGCTGGAAGTGCTTGACAATTGCGTCCAGTAAACTCTGCTTGTCCAAATAGGCCTCCTTGAGATCGTGCCACACAGGCGAGGGAAGACCTTGGGGGAGGGGACCGCTAGATCCCCGCCATCCCGATCACTCTTTTGAAGCCAGGTAACGCTCGGCTTCAAGGGCCGCCATACAACCGGAGCCAGCGGCGGTCACCGCTTGGCGAAAAACGCTGTCCTGGACGTCGCCGCAGGCGAAGACGCCGGGGATGCTGGTCGCCGTCGAGTCGGGTTTGGTAAGCAGGTAACCGACGGCGTCCATCTCCAGGACCCCTTCGAAAAGCTCGGAGTTGGGTTTATGGCCGATGGCGATGAACAGGCCCTCGATCGGCATGCGGCTGCGTTCGAGGGTTTGCGTGTTTTCCAGAATCAGGGCCTGGATGCCGGTCTCGGCAGTGCCTTCGATCTCGGCGACGGCAGAGTTCCAGACGAACGATATTTTGGGATTGGTCATGACCCGGTGCTGCATCGCCTTGGAGGCGCGCAACTCGTCGCGGCGATGGATGATATGGACTTTGGAGGCGAACTTGGTCAGGAACGAGGCCTCTTCCATGGCGGTGTCGCCGCCGCCGACGACCGCGATCTCTTTGCCGCGGAAGAAGAAACCGTCGCAGGTCGCACAGGCCGAGACACCGTGGCCCATCAGCGCCTTCTCGCTCTCCAGGCCCAGCAGGCGAGCGGTCGCGCCGGTGGCAATGATGATCACATCGGCCGTGTACTCGTCCTCGTCGACCCAGATCCGATGGGGGGATCCGACCTCGAACTGCACGCGGGTGACGAATTCAAAAGCGGTCGTCGCGCCGAAGCGCTGGGCCTGCTTGCGGAACAGCTCCATCATTTCGGGGCCCATGATGCCCTCGGGGAACCCAGGATAGTTTTCGACCTCCGTGGTGATGGTCAGCTGACCGCCTGGCTGTAGGCCCTCGAACACCATGGGTTCCAGGTCGGCTCTGGCGGCGTAGATGGCGGCGGTCAAACCCGCGGGCCCACTACCGATGATGATCACCTTGTGGTGGCTTTTGAACATGCATCCTCCAACATTCATTCCGCAAAAAGGCGGCTCGTTATCGATCTGCTATTATCCACGAAAGCGGGTGCTGCGTCCATGGGAGTTATCGAGCCGCTGCCCCCCATTTGAGTGCATTCGCGGTAGCCAAAATAAAGAACGGCACCCCCGAGAGGGTGCCGTTCAAAAGTGACGAGTTGGGTGTTTGGTTCAGTCGATCCAGACGTGGCCGTTGACTTTGTCGCCGGAGATGGTGACCAGATCGCCTTGCCAGTTTTCGAGGCTGGCGAGGACCTGCTCGACGGTGACATTGGGGTTGCTGCCGAGGATCAGGTCGCCCAGTGCCAGGGGCATGGTGACTTTGATCGTGCCCTCTGATACGCTGTCGATGTCGATCATGACTTGGGTCTCGGTGGTCGAAACGCGGATGTGGGTGTCGGCTTTATTGACGTTCACAAACTCGTTGGGGCCAGCGGCGCGCACATCGCGCCAGATGGCGCGCAGGTCGACGTCTTTGTTTTCGGCTTCCACATTCTGCAGGGCCTCGTTGATATTGGGCGCCATCGTTTGAATCATGCTGAGCGGGAAGTTGAGCTGGACGCTGATCGGCTCGCCGCCCTCCTCTTCCTGAACACGTATGTCCACATGCAGCATTTTAGGGTCGCTCGCCAACGCCATCAGGGAGCTGAAGATCAGGGCCATCATAACCAGGGATGTCTTTTTCATAGTGCCTCCTCGTGTTCCTCGAGATACTCTCTCATCTGTCGGAAGTTGGAACGCCGTCTGCCCAAACCGGGTTTAGGCGAATTGAAAAAAAAGTTTCGATCGCCCCATTTACTCGGACCGCCAGGCCGCGGGCCGCGGATTGAGCCTTGCGTCCAGGGGGTTTTGCAGTGTTATACTCGGGGCTTCACAACGAGCGGACGAGGAGTCTTCCCCGATGAGCGATGCCCCCAAACAAACCCCGAGTTTACTTCTTTCCCTAGTACCGATAACGGTCTTGATCCTACTACTGGTGCTTTCCACCGCCCTTTACGGCAGTGACTCCAGTTATGGACCGAACCAGATCGGCATGATCATGGCGGCCATGGTCGGCGTCGGCCTGAGCCTAGGCCTGGGCTACACCTGGAAGGACATGGAAACTGCCATGGTCCACGGCATCTCCCTCTCCATGGGCGCGGTCTTTATCCTCCTCGTCGTCGGCGCCCTGATCGGCTCATGGATCCTCTGCGGCACCGTGCCGGCCATGATCTACTACGGCCTCCAACTCATGAATCCCGCGTACTTCTACGTCGCCTCCTGTTTGATTTGCTGCGTCGTTTCCCTGGCCTCGGGCAGCTCTTGGACCACCGCCAGCACCATCGGCGTGGCCCTGATCGGCGTGGCCACGGTCATGGGTCTGAACGTGCCCATGGCGGCCGGCGCCATCATTTCTGGCGCCTACTTCGGCGACAAGCTCTCGCCCCTCTCCGATACCACCAACCTCGCCCCCGCCATGGCCGGTACCGACCTCTTCACCCACATCCGCCACATGCTCTGGACCACGATACCCAGTCTGGTAATCGCCAGCGGCCTATTTCTGGCCTTCGGTATCTCGGGCCGTCACGAGGGCAACACCCAAGACATTGAAACCATCCTCGCCGCGGTACGCGGCCATTTCGATGTCAGCTGGTACATTCTCATCCCGCCGGTCCTGGTCATTGGCATGGTCGTCAAGCAGGTGCCCGCTTTCCCCGCTCTGTTGATCGGCGCGCTGATCGGCTGCATTTTTGCCGTTGTCTTCCAGCACGACGCGCTGGTCGCCTTCGTCGCCCCCGAGGCCGGCACCGCCGGCTGGAAAACGGCCATCAAGGGCTGCTGGACCGCGCTTTACGCCGGCTTCAGCGGCGATTTGGGCAACGAGAGCCTGACCAAACTCCTGACCAAGGGCGGCATGGCCAGCATGCTCAACACCATCTGGCTGATCATGTCGGCCATGATGTTTGGCGCCGTCATGGAGAAGACCGGCATGCTCGAGGCCATCGCCGGCCGCATCCTGCGCCTGGCCAAGGGCACCGGTGCCCTGATCGCCATGACGCTCGGCACCTCGATCGGCATGAACGTCGTCGCCTCCGACCAGTACATCGCCATCGTCCTGCCTGGCCGCATGTTCCGCGCCGAGTACACCAAGCGCCGCCTCCACCCCAAAAACCTCTCGCGCTGTCTCGAGGATGCCGGCACCATGACTTCCGCGCTCGTGCCCTGGAACACCTGCGGCGCCTTCATGTCGACGACCCTCGGCGTCGCCACGGTCGCCTACCTGCCCTACTGCTTCCTCAACCTGCTCAACCCGATCATCTCTATGATTTATGGCTTTACGGGTTTCTCGATCCAGAAAATGACCGAAGAGGAATATCAGGAACAAATGGCCCTCTGAGCGAAAGCGGGCGCCCCGGTGGCGCCCCTTGGTGGTGAGCTGGATGATCCAAGGTCGTAAAATCGCGATCATCGACGATGATCTGGCTTCGGTGGAAGTGCTGGTCGTGCTCCTTCGCAAAGCCGGGCACGAGGTCCATTACTTCTATGATGGTCTGGCTGCCTACGACTACGTGCGCGCCACCAAGCCCGAGCTGGTCGTCAGCGATATGCTGCTGCCCAAACTCCACGGACTCGACCTCTGCCGTCGCCTCAAGTCCGACCCGGAGTTGCGCCACATCCCGGTCGCGCTCATGACCGGTGTCTACCGCGACCCACGCCACAAAAGCCAGGTCACCGAGGCCGGCGCCGATGTCTTTTTTACCAAACCATTCGACCTGAGCCGCACCATCAATCTGCTGCAGTCGCTGCTCGGCGAGGTTCCGTTCGAAGTCGTCCAGGACGAGGTGCGCGAAGAGGTCGCCACCGTCATGCGCGCCTACCTCGAAGCCCTGCCTGGCAAGCTCCTTGAGGTCGAACTCCTGCTGGAGCGCCTGCAGACCCAGGGCAGCGCTGACGCCCTGGCCTACCTGCACCTCCAGGTTCACTCCTTGGCAGGCTCCAGCGCCACCTTCGGCCTGGGGGGATTGTCAAAATGGGCCTCGGCCTGTTCGGCCTATCTGCGCAACCTGCTCGACCGCGGTCAGCCCCTGACCCAGCTGGAGTATTCGCAGATCCGCGGCTTCCTCCACGAGATGAAGTTCGAGGCCCCCACGGCCAACGGCCAGAAGCGCCCCGTCGGCTCGGCCGTCGCCCATTCGCTCGGTCACGGCCAACCCAATGGGCGCCGCCGCCGCATCTTTCTGGTCGAACCCAATCTCGCGATGGCCTCCGAGATCGCCCTCGAACTCGAGCTTTACGGCTTCGAGGTGCGCCACTTCCTCGACGAGGACCAGCTCTATGCCGACCGCTCTGGCCAGGCCGCCGACGCCATCGTCATGGCGTTCGAAATGCCCGAGGGCCAGCTCATCCGCGTGCGCGAGCATCCCATTTACCGGCGCACGCCGCTGATCCTGCTCTCCGACGAACGCGGCATGAACGCCCGCCTGGCCGCAGTGAGGGTCGGCGGCGACGCCTTTCTGGGCAAACCCCTCGACACCGGCGTGCTGGTCGCCAAACTCCACGAGCTCACCCATCCCCGCCGCTTTCAGGACTTACGGGTATTGCTGGTCTGCAGCCAGCGCGACGAAGCCGAGGCCTTCAGCCGCGTGCTCGTCCAGGCAGAGATGGTCGTCAAGGTCGTCACCGACCCCCTGGCCGTGATGGAACCCCTGGACTCCTTCTCGCCCGACGTCGTCGTCGTCGACATGGACCTCACTGGCTGCAGCGGCGTTGAGCTGGTGCGCCTGATCCACCAGGACGAGAGCCATATGGGCCTGGCGATCCTGCTGCTCGTCTCCGAGGAGAACCCGCTGCGCCAGGAGGAGCTCTACGGCGAGGGCGTCGAGGACGTGCTCGTCAAACCGATCAAGCCCGGCCTGCTGGTGGCGCGCATCACCCACCGCTGTCGGCGCTTCATGGGCCTGCGCCTGCACCTGGTCCGCGACGGTCTGACCGGCTTGCTCAACCCCTCCTCCGTGCTGCACTACCTGGGCCTTGAGCTCGACCGCTCCCGCCGCCGCAAGGGCATGGTCTCCGTGGCCCTGATCGACATCGATCAACTTGAGCGCCTCAACGAGATGCTCGGCCCCCTCGCCGGCAACGTGGCCATCCGCGGCTTGGCCGGGATGCTGATCCGCCGTCTGCGCGCATCCGACGTCGTCGGCCGCTTCGAGGGGCCCGCCATGATCGTCGTCCTGCCCGAGACCCACGCCGCTCAGGCCGAATCAGTCGCCCAGGCGATCGCCACCGATTTCGCCAAACTCGCCCTCCACGTCGACGACCAGGACTTTTATGCCACCTGCAGCGTCGGCATCGCCACCTACCCGCGCTTCAAGGATTTGGCCGGCCTGGTCGAGGCGGCTCGTGGCGCCCTACTCAAGGCCAAAGAGCTGGGCGGAAACCGCATCGCCATCGCCGACTGACCCGCGTCTCCGACGCGATGATTCATGGCGCGCCTGACACCGCTGCGTGGTATTATGTGCGCGCTGGCAGGGCCGAGCAGTGGTCCAACGCTTGGGTCGACAGACCCGATCGATTGTCGAAATGCCGCTGCATCCAGGGTCGAGGTCATTCATGGATTCCTTTCTTTCAGCGCGCGTGCACCCATGGCAGACGGGCTCCGTGCGGCGCCAGGGTGTGACCGCTTGAACAGCTGGCGGCCAAAATCCCTGCTCTGTCTAGCCCTCCTGTTCGGCTCGGGCCTGTCCTCACTGGTCTACCAGGTCAGTTGGATCCGTTGGTTTCGCGCCGTCTTCGGTGTCTCGACCCAGGCCTCCGCCGCCGTCATGGCAATTTTCCTCGGCGGACTGGGCCTCGGCGCCATCTACTTCGGTCGCCGCGTCGACCGCCAGCGCGCGCCCTTGCGCTACTACGGCACGCTCGAGCTGGGCGTCTCCGTCGCCAGTTTGGCCACCGTCGCGCTGTTGCCGCTGGCGCGCATGGCCTACACCGCCCTCGGCGGCGTCGCCGGCATGGGCCTGCCCCTTGCGACCGCCGTGCGACTCGGCCTGGCCCTGCTCGTCATCGGACCCGCCGTCTTCCTCATGGGCGGCACCCTGCCGGCTCTGACCCGCTCGATCACGGCCAGTGCCGACCGCAGCCGGCGCCCGCTCGGCTTGCTCTACTGCGCCAACGCCGTCGGCGCCTTTGTCGGCAGTCTGCTGGCCGCCTTCTGGCTTCACGAAACCCTGGGCGTGCGCCTGACCTTGCTCTGGGCCTGCGCCTTCAATGTCGTCATCGGCCTCGTCGCCGTCGTTGCAGGCCTCGACGAGGACCTGACCGAACCCGCTGAGACGCCAGCCGACCCCCCGTCGACCGACCCTGCGGAGCCGGCCTCGCGCGCTTGGGTGCTGACCACCGTCTGGTCGACCGGTTTCGTCTTCCTGGTCATGGAGCTCGTCTGGTACCGCATGCTCGCCCCGCTGCTGGGCGGCAGCACTTACACCATCAGCCTGATCCTCAGTGGCGCCCTGCTCGGCATCGGCCTGGGCGGCCAGCTTTACGCCACCGTTTGGGCGACGCGACGCCCGACCCTAGGCGACTTCGCCCTCAGCGCCGGCCTCCAGGCTGTGTTCCTGGTCCTGCCCTTCGCGCTCGGCGACCGCTTCGCCATCTGGGTCACGACCCTGACCGCCAGCAGCTTCAGCGAAATGGTCGGCGGCTGGGTCCTGGTCATCGGCGCCGTCGTCCTACCCGCCAGCGTGCTGGCCGGCCTGCAGTTTCCGCTTTTGATCGCCCTGCTCGGCAGCGGCCGCCACCAGGTTGGCCGCGATATCGGCGCGGCCACGGTGCTCAACAGCCTTGGCTCGATCTGTGGCTCGCTCGCCGCCGGTTTTGGCCTCATGACCCTGTTCTCGGCGCCGGGCACCTGGCGGCTGGCCGTGCTCGTCTGTATCGCGCTCGCCTTCGGCAGCTGGTGGCGCCAGCGCGGTTCCCGCCTGCTGAGCACCGCCATCGTCGGCCTGCTGGCGCTGGCCCTGTTCCTCGTCGCTCAGCGCGGACCCGGCGGGCCCTGGCGTCACTCCGGCATCGGCGTCGGCCGCGCCGGCCTGCGCGATATCACCCAGGCCAATGAAGTGCGCGACTGGATCAACGTCAACCGCCGCCAGATCGTCTGGGAACGGGATGGCCTGGAGTCGACGGTCGGCATTTCCGACCTCGACGGCTACGCCTTCATCGTCAACGGCAAGACCGATGGCAACGCCGTTGGCGACGCCTCGACTCAGGTCATGAGCGGCCTGATCGGCGCCGCCCTCCACCCAGACCCGCACCGCGCCCTCGTCGTCGGCCTGGGCACCGGCTCCACTGCCGGCTGGTTGGGCCAGGTCCCCAACTTGGATCGCGTCGACGTCGTCGAACTGGAGTCCTCCGTGCTCGAAATGGCGTCGCGCTGCGCGCCCGTCAACGAGAACGTGCTGGCGAATCCCAAAGTCCGCGTGCGCCTGGGCGATGCCCGTGAATACCTGCTAACCACCACCGAGCGCTATGATCTGATCTTTTCCGAGCCCTCCAATCCCTATCGCGCCGGCATCTCCAGCATGTACACCCGCGAGTACTACCGCGACGCCGCCGCCCGTCTGCAGCG
This sequence comes from uncultured Holophagae bacterium, assembly GCA_964423555.1. Lineage (GTDB taxonomy): Bacteria > Acidobacteriota > Holophagae > Acanthopleuribacterales > Acanthopleuribacteraceae > CAYRFM01. The sequence goes on from CAYRFM010000061.1 coordinate 9,096, forward strand.
CAACGGCCTGTTCCTGCAGTGGCTGCAAGGCTATTCCGTCGACCACGAGACGGTCGCACGGGTCTACAGCACCCTCCACTCCGTCTTCCCCTACGTCGAGACCTGGATCACCGGCAACAAGGACCTGATCCTCGTCGCTGCCGCCGGGCCGCTGGTCTACGACGAGCAGCGCCTGGCCAAGCTCGTCACCTCCGAGCCCTATGCCCGCGCCATGCATGCCGCTTGGCGCGTCGAGGGCCTGACGGGCTTCCTCTCGCGCTACTATGCCGGCGAGGCCTACACCCGCGCCATGTCAATTTTCGAGGGCGACCAGCTCAACCGCGATGATCAGCCCTACATCGAGTTTGCCATGGCCCGCAGCGTCAACCGCGAATCCTTCGATCCCTTCAAGGAATGGGAGACCATGGACCCCCATTGGCGGCGCCCGCCACTTGCCCGCGGCTACGATGTCGACTGGGCCCGCGTCGACGAGAACAGGGTCAACCTCCTCGACGAGGGTCTGCCCATTCACCGCGCCTGGTTCCGCCAGACCGGCGAGGGCGCCGCCTCCTGGCGCCGCATGGAGGCCTTGACCATTTACTACCGCCTGAAACGCTCCGATCCCGAGTACCAGGACCAACTGCGCCACGCTTTCGAGCTCTGGGGCGGCTTCGAGGAAACGCCCGCCATGCGCGACGGCTGGTTGCTGCTGGGCGAGTGGGCCGCCCTCTCCGGCAACGCCGAGGAGGTCGATCGCGCCGTCGCCCACCTCTCGCTGATCAGCCCCGCCGAGGGCGAGATTCTCCAGGCCATGGCTTCGACCCACTACAGCGCCCGCATCGCCGGCGACCATCTGCTCGCCGCCTTCGCCGATCATCAGCGCGATCCCTGGCCGCGCCGCTCGATCCTCGACGCCGCCCTGATGCTGACGCCCTGGGTTGCCGCCAACGACCGCGCCGCCGGTCTCGAGCTCTTTGCCGCCCTGCAAAAGCCATTCGCGGTCGAATCCCTGCGCTACAAGCGCCTGGTCGTGCTCTCGATCATCGCCGGCGCCCAAGAGCTCGGCAACGACTGCCTCCACGCCTATGGTCCACAGGAGCCGTTCGTGCCCTGGGACGAGCGTTTTCTCGAGGGCCGGGCGCGCTGTTACGCCCGTGCCGGTTCCCCGCTGGCGGCCCGTGCCGCCGCCGACCTGGCCCTGTTCCAGCGCTGGGCGGGCGCGTCCTCAAACCAGTGATCGGGGTAACTTTTTACTCGTTTTCTGGGATTTCCTGAAAATCAGGACAAATCCACTGTGATCTGGATTACAGAACCTTCGTTGGCGTTTAACTCGTAGCGATGCCGTGCCGTAGAGTACAGTGTTCGCGAAAGCCGCTCTGCCTCGAGTTCCAGGCCTCTGCGAATGCTGGACTTGCCGGTCCAGCCACGACAAGACGCAAGGGAGTGTGTCACATGCAAGTCAAAACATCGCTGAATGCCGGTCTGATCGCCAACCTCACGGGTAGAAGCTGCTGCTGAGCCGCTGGACCCAGCTCACTGTTGGGTTCTGTTCTTGAGCTCGCGAATCTCGCGCTGGAGATCCTCGAGCGATTTGACCCCGTAATTCACCCGTAAGCCGTCATCGCGCGCGCCCTGATCAAACGGCTCGTAGGTCCAGGCATCTCCGACCTTGCGCAGCTGGGTGCCCCAGACCTGGGGCTTGCCGATGCTCCACAGGTAGAGATCCTCCAACTCGCAGTCGATGCGCTTCAGGTCGGGCTGGAGCGAGCCGAGCCGCGCGGCCCGGGTGATGTAGACCCGGCCCTTCTCGAGCTCCTCCGGCGTCGTTCCGTAGCGGTAGATGACCGCGGCGTAGTAGTAGTCGTCGCCCTGCTTGAGTCGGCCCGCCCTGGCTTCCTCCGCCACCGCGGCCAAACGCTGCTTGTGGCGTTCCTGGACGTCCGCCGAGACTTCCCGTTCGCTGAAGGCCTCGACCGTCTCGCGGTAGAGGTCGTGGACCCGGCCATTGACGAGTTGGCGGAAATGCTGGTCCAGCTGGTTGATCCGCGTCACCAGCTCTGGCCAGCGCGGATCCGAGTGGAGGCGGTCGAGGAAGTGCTCGCCCACCAGCTCCTTGGCATCGTGGTAGCCGTTATCGATCGCCTGGTTCAGGTACGCGAAAGCTTCTTCCTTGAGCTCGTTGTTGGTGAAGCAGCAGGCGGCCAGGAAGAAATCCCGGGGTCCGGCCTCGCCGCCATCGATGCGTTCGACGTAGACGTCGCAGTTCTCGCGCAATTGAGCTAAACAGCTGGCCGCGCACATGCATGTGAGCAATACGGCAATATGAAGTTTCATGGCCTCTCCTCGTCCTTCCGCTTGAGCCTATGGCTTGATCGGCGGTTCCCCTATAATAAGAAAAGCGACCGGATTTGGCTACCCGCAAATGGCGCCGTGTCGCCAGGAGGACCCGTGGATTTGATCGAATCGGAAGGATTCCGCAACCAGGCCATGACCGAGGCCGCCGCCGCGCGCCTGGCGCCTGCCACCCGCGAGGGCCGCAAACGCTCCTTGGTCCTGCAACTGGACGATCGCGAGCAGCTGGCCCTCGATTTCCTGGGCGGCGCCAAGGCCCTGCGCGCCCTGCTCGCGCCAGCTGAACTCTGCCTCTGCTGCCGTGCGGCCGCCGCCGAGGTCAACTCGCCCTTGGCCGCCCTTTGCGGTGCATGCAGCCAACGCCATGTTGTTACAAGTCCCCCTTTGTCAGATCCCAAAAATGACCTAAAATGAGGCTATTCGAGACAGCGTGGGGGTCGGGACATGGACGACAAGACCATTGACACGGAAATGGAGACGACGTTACAGCTCGTGCGTTTGGGCATCCGCAGCCGCAGCCTCTCCAAGTTGAAGCAGGCCTTTGAAAGGCCCTGGTCCGTCAAGGTCTTGACCCGCTACCACGAGGCCTCGCCCCCTGGCGAGTACCGCATTTTTCGGGCCGCGCTCAACGCCATGAAGGAAGAGGAGCGCAAACGCGCGTTCCAGTGGACCTGGGAGTGCTATCACCCTTACATGTCGGATTTGGGCAAATGTCTCCAGGACATGGACGGCTACGTCAAAGAGACCCACCTCTGAACCTATGTTCTTTCTGACTTTGCTCGCCAACACCCTGATGCGTCGCTACCTGGCCACGCCTTGGGCGCTGCGCTGGGTGTTCTGGCTGTTGCCGATCCTGTATTTCCTGCTGCCCCTCGACTTCGACCGCCTTGGCCTGCTGGGCCGCCTGGACGACATCCTGGTCATGGGCTTCAGCTATTGGGCCTTTGAGCGGGCCGGCAAGTTCAAGGACTTTTTTCGCGAGGCCCGCAAGCAGGGCGCAGCGCCGCCAGCCCAGGATGGCGATCCCCTCGAGGGCAAGACGCCTCACCAAATCTTGGGGCTGGGTCGTCAGGCCGACGCCGCCGCGATCAAGGCCGCCTATCGCCGCCTCGTTTCGCTCTACCATCCCGACAAATTTGCCCATCTGGGCACCGAGTTCGAGGCGACCGCCCAGCGCCGCACGCGGGCCATCATCGCCGCCTACGAGCGCCTGCGACCCAAGGGCGCTTGAGCTGAAACACCGGCGTTTTACGTATGTTATGATGAGCGTGCGTGGCCTTCACGCACTTTTTCAGCCAAACCTCTGAGGAGTTGATCATGTACCGCAACGAAATGTCTTTCACCGAACGGCTTACCAGTGATTTCGAGCTTTCCGCGCGGCGCTCGGCCATGGTCAAGCAGACCTACATGCTGCTGACCCTGAGCGTGATGGCCGCTGTGATCGGTGGGACGATCGGTTCCACCAACCTCGCCCTGGTCCGGTTCTTCAGTTCGCCCATCGGTTGGCTGGCAGCGATGGTGATCCTCAACGTGATCCCCGCCATTGCCATGGCCTTTCGCCACCGCGGGGCGCTTGGCGTGGGCGCGCTTCTGCTCGACGGATTCATCGCCGGCATCGTGCTCGGTCCGCTGCTGTTCTTCGCCAAGGCTTATTACCCCGATATGGTCACGACCGCCTTGATCATTACGGGTATCATCTTCGTCGCTGTCACCGGGTTTGTGATGAGTATCGGCCGTTCCTTCTCCGCGCCGCGCGGCCTAATGGTCGGCTGTTTCTTCACCCTGGTCGGCATCACCTCGCTGAACTTCATATTCCATTACCCGCTGCTGAGCTTGCTCGTCAGCGCCGGCATTGGCATCTTCGGCCTGCTCGTGCTGCTCAGCGCGACCTCGCAAGTGCTCAACGATCCCGACATCGACAGCCCGATCCCAGGCGCCCTGATGCTCTTCGCGGGCCTGTTCCAGATCTTCCAATCGGTCCTGACCTTGCTCATGTCCCTAGCTGGTCGCGAACGCTAACCCGTGGCGCCGGCCGTCAGGCCGGCGTGATGCGGTGTACCGGCTCGCGGAGCTTAGATGTGCACACAAAGAAAAGGCCCCGATGCCGGGGCCTTTTCTCGTTCATCTGCGGTTGTCTCCGTTCTGGTCAGGAGCGGTTAAGTGATCATGGTTACCCGTGGGTCCTCCAAGAACCATTGGTGGGGTGATATTGGGAAGATGTTTTGGAAGGTTCTTTTGGTGAGAACATTTGGGGGATTTCTTTGTGAGGAGTTCTTGAACTCGCCACGGGTATCCATCATGACTTAACACTGATTCTCTAAGCGAACATCGTGCCATGTTTCCTCGAGAACCCTGTCTCTTGAGCTTAGGACGATGAAAACCTTTCAAAAGTTTGACAATTACTAAAGATTCACGTTTCGGTTACACCAAGGTCAGCCTGGTCCCATGGCCAACGGGGAATATTCCGCGCAACCATCAACTGGGTGATGGTTTTGAACCCGACGACCCACAATGTCCCTGTCAATTTGGCAGGCACCTTGCAGAAATAGCCGCATCACTTGGGAAAAAATCCCCATCAGCGTGAGCGGACCTGATTGCGACCACCGTGCTTGGCCAGGTAGAGCCCTTGGTCTGCCTCGTTGACAAAGGCCTTGACCGAGGCCTTGAAATCGGAACGGTAGGTCGCCACGCCGCAGCTGATCGTCACCCGGATCTTCTGCGCTTCGGCTGCGATCTCGAGACGCTCGACCTGACACCGCAGTCGTTCTGCGAAACTCATCGCGCCCGCGCTATCCGTCTCCGGCAGCAGCATCAAAAATTCCTCGCCGCCGTAGCGGGCCGTGACATCGCTGGCGCGCGCCTGTTCGGCCAAAAGCGCAGCCAGTCGCTGCAGCACCACGTCGCCGGCGTGGTGACCGAAACTGTCGTTGACCTTCTTGAAGAAGTCCACATCTAGCAGGATCAGGCTGCAGGGTCGATCGTAGCGGCTGGCTCGCAGCATCTCCTCAAGGATCCGTTCGTCGGCGAACTTGCGGTTATAGAGCTGGGTCAGGCCATCCGTCACCGCCTGGGTGTAGAGCCGCGCGTTGTCCAGCGCCAGCGCCGTCTGGGCCGCGAACGTGCGCAGGAACTTGAGGTGCTGGTCGCTGAAACAGCCCGGTGTGCTGAGGTTGTCCAGGTAGAGCACGCCGGAGACGCGGTCGGCCTTAACCAGGGGCAGGCAGACGACCGAGCGGATCGAGGAGGCGACAATGCTGTGGGCCGAGGCGAAGCGCGCATCCTGCATGGCGTCGTCGATGATCACCACTTCCTTGCTGTTGAAACAGGTCCGCGCTATCGTTTGGCTGAAGGCCAAGTCATGCTCCAAGGCGCTGCCGTCGGCCCGCTCGAAATGGCGGGTGACCATCGAGCGCAGATCGTTGGCGACAGGGTCATAGAGCAGGATCAGGCCGCGGTCGGCGTTCAGCACGCGGCTCGCCAACTTGAGCACGGTGCTCAGCAGCTCGCGCAGGTCGAGGATCCCGGCGATTGTCTGGGTCACTTCCTGGAGCACCTCGTACTCGCGGAAGCGGGCGACCAGGAAGCGGTCTAAGCGCGCGATCTCGGGTTCGACCCCGGCCACCAACTGCGCCAGCTTGCCCTGGGACAGCTGGCCCCGCAGCTGCTCGGTCAGGGCCGCGCGGAAATACGCCATCTCCTGGCGTAGCTCTAGGTGCTCGAAGTCCGCCTTGATCGGTGCTAGCGCCGCCGTTGGCGGCGAACCGTTCAGCGAAAAATGCAGAACGACCTTGCCGACCTGGAGCTCTGCGCCCTCCACCAGCGGCTGTGGCTCGAAAGGCGCCAGCCGCGCGCCGCCCAGTTTGGTGCCATAACTCGAGGCCAGGTCCTTGACCAGGTACTGACCGGCCTGCGTAAAAATGAGCGCGTGTTCGCGGCTGACCGAGGCGTGGTTGAGCACCAGCTGGCAATCGCCATTGCGGCCCAGGGTCATTTCCTCTGCACCGAGCGCGATGAAATGGTCCTGGCCGTCGATGCTCCAGCGAAGCGTGGCGGTTGTGGCGGTGGACATGGCGGGTGCATTCCTCGGTTCGCTCAGACTAACCTCATTTTAACAGGTTTGGCGGCAGGCGACCAGCTCAGTGCGCGGCGGGCAGGTGGTGGATTTCTAGGTCGACGAAGTCCGCGGCGGCGCCGAAGCCGAAGACGCGGGCATAAAAGGTCCACTCACTGCGGTAGGCGCGGACGATGTTTTCCGCTTTGCGGAAGCCGTGCTGCTCGCCGGCGAACGGGACATAGGCGACCGGCACGCCGCGGTCGCGCAAGGCTTCGAGAATGCGTTCCGACTGGGAGGGCGGCACGACCTTGTCGTCCAGGCCCTGCAACAGCAGGACCGGCCGGTCGAGTTGCGCTAGGTGATGGATCGGCGCGCGGGCGCGGTAGAGGTCGGCGCGCTCGGGGTAGGGTCCGATCAGACGGTCCAGATAGCGCGACTCGAATTTGTGTGTCTCCTGCGCCAGCAGCTCGAGGTCACTGACGCCGTAATAGCTGGCACCGGCCCGGAAGACGTCGTGGAACGTCAGCGCGGCCAGGGTCGTGAAGCCGCCGGCGCTGCCGCCGCGAATGATCAACTTCTCGGGGTCGACCTTGCCCTGCTCGGCCAGGTAGCGCGAGCCGTTGACCGCATCCTCGACGTCGACAATGCCCCAAGCCCCGTCCAGTCGGTCGCGGTAGGCGCGGCCGTAGCCGCTGCTGCCGCGGTGATTGACGTCCAGCACCGCGAACCCACGGCTGGTCCAATATTGCACGCCCAGGGAGAGTGCGTTGCTCGAGGCCGAGGTCGGTCCGCCGTGAACGATCGTGATCAAGGGCGGCAGGCTGCCGACCGGTCCGACAAAGTCCGGGTTGGTTGGTGGGTAATGGAAGCCGTGGGCAAATTCGCCTTCGCCGGTCGGGAACCGGATCGCCTCGGGCATGGAGAAGTAACGCGGATCGCGCTCGGTCTGGATCGAGCGCCGCAGCACTTCCGCGCTGCCGCTGAGCAGGTTGACCAGCAGCAGCACGGCGGGTTTATCGGGCGCGGCCGCTACCAGCGCCGCGCGCTCACCGGCCACCGCCAGTCCGTACATCTGCGAATAGGGCAGGGGGTAGTCGACCGGCGTCCCGGTCTTGGCGTCCAGGCCGGCCAGCGACCAGGAGCCGTCCTGACTGTAGAGGGCGATGACGCGGTTCCCGGCGAAGCCGAAGCAAGGCTGGCCAAACTGCCACATCGGCTGGCTGAACTCGGCCGCCCGCTCGTGGAGGGCGTGGACCTGGCCGTCCTGCCACTGGTACAGGTTCCACCAGCCGTTGCGGTCGCTGATGAAGACCAGGCGACCGTCCGGCGCCCATTCCGGTTGGGTGATCGATTCCCGCTCCAGGCCTGCGACCTGCTGCCGCGATGTCGGCAGGCCGGCCTCGTCCAGCTCGGCCACCCACAGCGCCGTGTCGTTCCAGGGCATGTTGGGGTGGTTCCAGCAGACATAGGCCAGCCGTTGCCCGCTGTCGTCCAGCCGCGGGCAGGCATAGAAGTCCGCGCCGCTAGCCAAGACCTCAATCGCGCCGCCAGTGCAGGGCACGGCCACAATGTGATTGACCACCTCTCCCTGGCCGTGGTCCTCGCGCACGCAGATCAGGCGGTCCCGTGGCGCGTCGTAGCGGAAGTCGGCAAAGCGCGCCGTTCCAGGCGGCGTGAGCGCCACCGGCTCCTCGCCCTCGCGGACACGGTAGATGCGTTGGTCCGCGAAATTGCTGAACCAGACCGTGCCGTCGGCGCACCAATAGGCGCCGCCGCCGTACTCGTGGACCGTGGTGCGGGCGTTGTAGGCGGTGGGCAGCAGGTCGACCAAGCGGCCGTCCCCGTGGCGCAGCATCAGTGTCAGGCGACCGCCCTCGAGGGGACGAGACTCGGACCAGACGAGGCGGTCACCGTCAAAGATTGGTGGCTCGAAGCCAATGCGGCCTTGGACCAGAGATTCCTCGCTGATCGGCGAGACCCAGGCGCCGTAGGGTGCGGTATGGGCGGACATGGCAGCTCCTGAAAGGGGTTTGCGCGGCATCGCGATTCCTCCATTCTAGCCAGAGCGGCCAGTCCAGGTCCAGCGCGAAAGCGCTACGTCTCCGGGCCGGCGAATTGCCACGGCGTCGTCAGCAGGCGCCGCAACAGTGCCCTCATCAGTTGCGGGTCCTCGAAGGCCTCGCCGGCCATGCTAGTGACCTGGCGCAGCAGCGCCTCCAACTCGTCGAGATAGGTGCTGTCCTCTAAGATGCGGGGATCCTCCAGGGCCTGGCCGCATTCCCAGAGCCAGCGTTTGACCGGATCGTCCTTGAGCCAGGTGCTGAAATGCAGCGCCAGCACCGAGCGGATGTTGGGCTCGGCCAAAAGCTCCGTCAGCGCGCGCTGCAGGGCTGGGTGGTGGTTCTGGTCGCACGTCCTTTGGAGGCTACCTTGGCAGTTGGTAGGTTCCTCCTTCAGAAGCGTGTCGATATGGTCGAGAAGGACCTCAGACAGGAACTCGCCGGCATGGTCGGTTCCTGGCTGAGACGCTTCGTTTGGGCCGGTGGCGCCGGCGTCCCTGGTGTTGCGCTCCATGTGTACCTCTACCTGACCCCAGCAGGGGACAGCTGATTGAAATGACGGAACACGATGCTCGTCACGAGGCCGTGTTGAAGCATGCGGTGACTGTGAACCCTCATAGGGATATTCGAAATTCGCAGGGAAAAAGGACCAAGAAAATGAGTGACAAATCTATTTCTCTTAGTTTGAACCCGAAACATCTGGCTCGTATGTCCCGTTGGGCATGCGACTTGCTTATGATCGGCGTACGGCAACCACCGGGAAGGCTGTATAGCGTTTGACAGCGAACCGATCGTTTGGGAAAATAGACAGGTAGGCTCGAGGGGGCAGTTCATGACGGAGACGCGCGTTGTGCCAGAGTGGCCGAAAGGTGATCGCCTGACGTTTCGCAAGGTCGATCAAGCATGGTCGCAGGACGAGCTTTTGGCCCAGCCGGGCTGGTTCCCCTTGCCTGACGTGATGAAGGTCTTGGATCCGGATAACTCAGGCAAGTACCGCAAGATCCTGAGCCAGCGCGAGAAGCTCATCAAGATCGGCCAGGACACGATCGCCACCATGGGACTCAAGCAATACGGCAAGCGGCTTTGGGCCGATATGGGCGTGTTTTCGGGCTGGTACATCCAGAACGAGGCGATCTGGCTGGATCGCATCCCCAAGAGTTGGACCTTGCAGACGTTTTTGTCCCAGAAGCAGGGTACTTTTTCACTGAACCGCGTGCTCTCGCTGATGCCGGAGGAGTGGCGGCTCAAGTACCCCTCGATGGTTCGCATGATCAGCGGCGAGCAAAACAGCAAGCAAGAGATCGGCGCCGAACGCCTGGACGGGGTTGGCTACGTCGTTTTCATGCCGCAATTCGGCGAGTGGTTGCGCAAGCGTTTCGGTTGAGATTGACGCCGAGCCCGTGTAAACTCGACCATCGGCCCCAATGCCTGAAGTCGACCCAGAGGAGTGCAGATGGCGCAACCGACCCACCACATTTTCGTCGTCAGCGACGGCAGCGGCGAGACGGCGATCAACATGGTTCGCGCCATGCTGACCCAGTTCAGTTCCCATCCTGGGGTCTACATCCGCCGTTACTCCCAGGTCAAGGACCGCAAGGCCATCGAGAAAGTGCTCTACAGCGCGGCTCAGGTCGATGTCCCCGTGATGGTGGGCTACACGATAGTCAATACCGAGCTCAACCAGTTCCTCAGCGAGGGCCTGCGCCGCATCCAAGGCTGTTATGCACTTGACCTCTTTTCCCAGCCCATGGCCAAGCTGGCCGCGTTTCTCGACGCCTCGCCCGAGGAGAACCCGGACCGTTTCCACGGCGTCGACGACACCTATTTCAAGCGCATGGAGGCCATCGAGTTCACCCTGCGCCACGACGACGGCCAGCTGATGACCGGCCTGGAGGAGGCGGACATCGTCCTGGTCGGCGTCTCCCGCGCCGGCAAGACGCCGCTCAGTCTCTACCTTTCGCTTTACGGCTACAAGGTCGTCAACATCCCCCTGGCCAAGGGCGTCAAGCCGCCCGACGAGCTGGAGCACATCAAGCAGCGCAAGATCGTTGGCCTGACGATCGATCCCAGCCACCTGCTGGAGATCCGCAAGAAGCGCATCACCGGCCTGAACGCGGGCTCTTCAGAGTATTCGGACCCCCAGGCGATTATGGAAGAGCTCGAAGAGGCGGCGCGCTTCTTCCGCAAGCACCGCCACTGGCCGCTGATCAACGTCACCAACCGCAGCATCGAGGAGACCGCCAGCCTCGTCCGCGACAAGGTCTACGGCCGCGACCGCAACGCCTTCAACGGCTGAACGCTGGCGCTCCCGCAGGTCGTGGTTGCGGCGAACGCGTATGGTACGCGGAGCTTATCCTGACAAAGCCGGGAAGTGGCGGGCCAGCGGCCTTCTGGTGTCGGCCATCACCACGCAGCCTTGCGGACGCAGAGCATGGGATTGGCTTCTTCATGCATCTCCGCTTTCCAACCAGAGGCGAGCAGTAGCGCCATTTCATCGCTGGTCATATTTCGTTCGTAGTATTCCGTTTTTTCCAGCAATGGGATGCCACAAACCAGTGTATCGTCGTAGCCGTTCATGGCAAGTAGGGTGAGCAGGTCCGTCTTGAGTCGGGATCGCAGTAGATTGCCGTTTTGATCGTAGACATTGACAGTAAACTCACCTGCTTTGGTCGTGAATTGGAAGACCAGATCTTTGACAGCCACCAAAGCAAAGTTGGACATTTTATGGATACGCATCATTTGGAAGGCTTCCACACTGGGCTTGACGTTAAGGTAGTCATCTTCGGTGATGTTATCTGGATGGGCGCCATGGACCGTGCGGAAATGGGTCCCGTCCTTTTCATAGATTTGGATTTCCGCGAACATGGGGTTGGCCACCCAGATCCGCCCCTTGATCTCGCGAAAAGTGCCGAAAAAATTTTGCCGGCTGGCCTTGCCCTGTGCCACCCACTGCTCGTAGGGCGCGAAGCGTTTGCCAAAGCCAAAGCGCAGCTTGCCCTCGGGTGTACGGTAATCCAGGGCGACATGGAGCGGCACGGATCCACTATAGGCAGAAAAATCGGCCAAGTAGAACCAATCTGGCTGATTCCAGACAAACGCAATAGAGATCGGGAATTTTCCGCCATCACCTGAACTGCCAGGCGGCGCAGTCTTGCGCACTAAATGCCCCTCGAGATCGTAGACGAGAATTTGACCCCGCATGCCATCCGTGATAGCGATCTGATGATCATAGACTTCGGTAATCATACTGACTTTTAGGTACTCTGTGGGTCCTTCTCCCGCCTGTCCGATGGGTCCTTCGTAAGCGCCACGCTCACTGAATTTCAGGACCTGGTTTTGAATTCTGTCATGGACAATATAGTGGCCGTCAATTTTGAGCACTCCCGAAATATCGCCAACGATGGATCTGTCTGTGACCTCAAGTTGAACAAATTTTTCGGCTGGAAGCAACGCTCGCAAAGTGGTGATATCACTAGGGATTTGAATCGTAGGTTTAGGCTTGTCCGTATCTGCCAAAGATTGAACCCTGTTTGTGGTATTAGGGATGGATCGGTAAAAAGAACCGAAGGTTTCCTTTGGGTCCGGTGCTGAACATCCAACGAACAAAAGCATAAATGAAAAAGTATTGAATAGAACCTTCATGAATCACCCTTTAGCAAATTTGGGTGGGCCGCTGACAGAAATGAGCAACGGCCCCTATGAATTAGAATATCCCTAACCGGATCAAATCGCGGCATGAAAGATTACAGTCAAGAGGCCGGCAGGTTGATAGCCCCCAGTCGCATTCGGATCCCCACCAAGTTACCTGCTTCAAGTAGCCCGACTCTGGGTCGAAGCAAAAATTGGCACAGGGGAAATCGCGCACCTCTGTCGAGAGCCATTGAGTCGAAGGCAACATGGCATAGCCAATAGACAAGCCACCGCCGGCGAATACTGCTAGCAAACATGCGAAGATTCTCACTTTTCTCATATCATGACTCCAATGTGAAAATTTTTAGCTGGTTAATTGGGTTTTGAGGATTCTGCCAAGTGGGCGAGTTGCTGCTCGAAGTTATCGAGCGAGGTTGAAGCGTTGATGTCAACGACTAAGCGATCCCGGATTTCCTGATGGCGGTTATCAAAAACTGCTACAAAAAACCCAATGCCTAACTCATCGACATCTGCGATGGCGATTGGGTTACGAAAGCCCGTCACTCTGCGTAGGTTGCGCAGGTAAATTGGATCAAAGTCATGAACTACGGTAACAAACCCAAGATTTGAATGAAAGCGCTGGTACCACCCGGCGATTCTTTTAAGGTGAAAGTTAGCGCATGTCGAACAGGTCATGTGATCAATGTGGACGATAACGATATACTGATGCTCAAATTGAGGTTCCAAGGCAATCTCATCGAAAGTAGGCAGGCCCAGCAACCAATCACGCTCAAATTGGGTTGGCCCACGGCAAGCAGAAAGCAATGACAACATTGTGCTAAATAACCCCATAATGAAAATTATGATTTTCATTTGTAACCTTTTGGATTTGTGAGACGGCGGCACGGAACGAGTTGATGCTGGTAGATTAGCAAGGCCAGCTGGTGCTGTCAAGGAAGATGCGATAAAAATTTATTTCCTACTGACGGTGTTTTCGGCCAATTGTCGACTTCAACGGCTAACCAGGCCGTCCCCGTTTGGCTCGTCCGAGCGCCGCTCACCCATGACCTGTTCATACTCGTGCTTTTCCAGCAGCAGGATCGGCGTCATCTCTTTTTCCAGGTAGCCAAGGCCGTACCTGCCTATGGCTGAAATGACCAACTTCAGCTTGATGGCATAGGTTTTCGCGCAATGGCTGCAGCTATGTGCTTCGAGGCGCAGAAACGGCGACGTGTTCGCTTCCTGGCTCAGTCGCTGGATTTCGTCCAGATCGCCATCCGCGACTTTGACCAATTGATCGTGTTTTTCCGGAATCGAAAGTGCGCGAACGGGATGGACCTGGCACCAATGGTCGCAGTGCTCGCAGAACACCCTTTTCCCAAACCCTTTCGTGGTCATCCTCACCACCAGATACAGGAGGATGACGGGCTCCAGGGCCCAAAAGATCCAAAGCAGGATCCAGTCGACCGCCGTGCCGGCGAGTATATACCAGCCTGTCTGGTTGATGGCCTTGATGGCAGCCCAGGCCATGGTGGGCTGAGTTACTAGGTCGTTCAGCGCCAGATCGCTGAGCTCGAGTTCTTTATGCGAGAGCGTGAACAGGAACAGGATCCAGGACGCATAGAACCCGAACAGGCCCAGCAAAAACCCAACGAAGCCCGCAAAGCGCTTGCTGCGACATTTTCCGAGCTCGCAGAGGAACGAGGCGCCATGGGCGAGAGCCCAGGCATAATAGTAGAGCAGAACCGGCGTGATGATCCCGGTGATAGGGTTATAGACATCGGCTATGACATAGAAAAAGCTGAGCCCAACCGCGATGACCATGCCCAGGGGGACGACCAAGTAGGGGGTTCTGCCGAGCCGGCCTGACGGTAGGTAGATAGGTTTATTAGCAGCCATGGTTATCCTTGGGGTAGTAGCATCTGGGTTTAAAACGAAAATAAAATCCGCGCAAGTACGATGGTGTTGATGGTCCGCAAAATACGTGCCTCAAGACCATAATAGAGACTGGGGCTAGGCCCGTCAAGGAAATCCGGGTTGGCCTTGGCTTGCTCAAGCGACCCGGCGGTTTGCCCTCGGCCCAGTTATATTCAGGCTGACTTCTTTTCTTGAGCGACGGGGAAGAACAGCTTGATCGTCGTACCCTTGTTGACGCCGGCGCTGGTTACTTCTAACTTGCCCTGCATCTCGCTCATGGTGCTGGCCGCGTAATGCAGGCCCAGGCCGCTGCCCTGTTTTTTGGTGGAATAGCCCTGGCGGCAGACCTTGCCTAGCGCGACCCGGTCGATACCGCGGCCGTTGTCGCTGAGCTCGAGCATGACCTGGTCTTTGGCTGTGCTGGTGCAGATCGTGATCTTGCCGCCCAGCTCGCCCTTGCCCTCCTTGATCGCCTCGCGCGCGTTCTCGAGCAGGCACAGAATCGCCAAGCGCAATTTGGCCCGTTCCAGATAGAGGACCGGTAAGGGTTGCAGGCTCTTCTCCAGCTCGATGTTGCGCTGCTTGAAGGCGTAGAACTCCTGCTCGATCGACTCCTCGATCAGTTTGTTGAGGTCGGTAGCCTCGCGCATCGGCTGGCGCTGGGTATGTTCCCATTGGCTTTGCAGAGTGGTGTTGACTTGGGCCAAGAGGTCTTGAAGTTCGGCGCAGTGCTCGAGGACATGGTCGTTCTGCATGCGCATATTGATCGAAATGCGCTCCAGCGCGCGCATGACCAGGTCGTACTGTTCCTGTTGCTCGGCCGGTTCGGGGTTGTTGGCCAAATCCTTGAGGCGCAGTTGCACTCTGTCGAGGCGGTCAAACCAAAGCTGACGGGAGGCGGTCTCCTGGACCAGTTGGGCGTTGATGCGAATGCTGTTGAGCGCGTTGCCGAGATTGTGGAGCACCTGGGAGGCCAGCTCGGCCATGCCGCTGCGATGGGCCTGTTCGACCAGGGCGCGCTGGGTTTCGACCAGATCGGAGACGACCCTGGCCCGCATCAGGGCGGTTACGATATGCTCGCGGAAACGGGCCAGGCGGGCGATATCGGCCGCTTCGAAGGCCTCGCGTTGGCGGGTATTGACCAGCGCCATCAAGCCGCTGACGCGGTTCTGGACCTGAAGCGGCATGATCAGGATCGATTGGGCTTCGCTGAAAACCTGGTGACGGGCCGTATCGGGCACGGTCGGCAGGTGCAGGATCCCTTCATCCTCATGGTCGAGGTTGCTCAAGTAAGGCCGCACCCATTCTTCGCTGAGGTAATAGTTTCTGTAGCTTGCGGGCTCGAGACCCGTCGCGGCCAGGTAGCGGAAGACCTTCTCGCGGGGCAGGTATTCGAGGTAAACGGCTAGGTCGGCGTTGGGGAAGGCAAGCAGGGATTGGTCCATGATGGTGCCGACGATGCGGTTGAGCGAGACCTCGCTGTTGATCGTTTTGGCGACGGCCAGCAGCGTCGTCTGTTCGCGCAGGCCGTTGTCTAGCTCGCGATTCTTGAGATCCAGCTCATGGGTGCGCTCGCGCACCATGCGGGCGAGCCTTTGACGCAGAAGCTTCTGGTAGCGCACGTATCCGGCAACCAGCGAAACCAGCAATAGCACATACAGCGTATAGGCCCACCAGGTTCGCCAGGGCGGGGGCAGGATCGTCAGATCGATGGCGATGCCTTCATCGTTCCAGAGCCCGTCATCGTTGCAGGCGCGCACCTGAAACTTGTAAGTACCGGGGTTTAAGTTGGTATAGGTGGCGGTGCGGATCGCGGAGTTGGCCTCCAGCCAACCGCTGTCGAAGCCGTCCATGCGATAGCTGTAGCGATGGTCGCCGGGGCTGGCAAAGTCGAGCGCGGTAAACTCGAAGCTGAAAACGTTGCTGCTGGCGTCCAGTACGATCGCTCGGGTCTCGGTGATCGAGCGCAGCAGGGGGGACTTGGGCTGTTGGATCCGGGGCGCGACAGACTTGTTGAAGAGCTGAAAATCCGTGAAGGCCAAGGCTGGCGGGACCTTGCTGGGCCTGATCAGGCTGGGGTGGAAGTAGGTCAGGCCATCCGTGCCGCCAAAGTAGAGGACGCCATCGGGGTCGGCGAAGTAGGCGTTGGTGTTGAACTCGTTGCCCTGCAGGCCGTCCTTCTCGCCGAAATTGGTGAAGCGTTCAGTGGCGGGGTCGAAACGCGAGATCCCCTGGTTGGTGCTGAGCCAGAGTTTGCCACTCGCGTCGGCGAGAATGGCGTAGACGGTGTCGTTGGCCAGGCCTTCGCGCATACGCCAGGCGCGGAAGCGGCGGGTCTTGAGATCGAGCAGATTGAGGCCTCCACCGCGGGTGCCAATCCAGAGCCGGTCGTGCTCGAGATCTGGATGCAGACAGATCAAGCGGTTATTGCTGAGCGAGCCGGGTTGTTGCGGGTCGGCGCTGAAATGCTTGAAGCGATCGGAGGTCAGGTCGAGCATGTCCAGGCCGCCTTCGGTCGCGATCCACATCAGCGGGCCGGCGCTGGAGCGGGACTCGGCGAAATCGCGGACGACGGGGTGGATGACCGAGTTGCCGCTGGCATCGGGGACAGAGAGCTGCATGGTGCCCTTTTTGTGTTCGAGGCGAGCGAAGCCGTCGAGGGTGCCGACCCAGAGTACGCCGTCATCGACTTGCTGGCGCTGGTAGAGGCAGGTGATGTTATCGCTGGGAATGGGCGAGTTGCGAGTGTCGAAGTGCTTCATTGGGCCCTTTTGCCAGGCGTTGCTATCAAAGAGGAGCAGGCCGGAGCTGGTGCCGGCCCAAATCTGACCATCGCGGTCCTCGACCAGGGCCAGAACGTTGTAGTCGCCCTTGACCCCGACGCCCAGTTCATCGAGGTGGGTCATCGACTGGGTCTTTTCGTTCCAGATGTCCAGACCGTTGGACGTGCCGATCCAAAGCAGGCCGGAAGCCATGCGGCGCACCGAGTAGACGAAGGGGTAGCGCAGCGAGTCGGCTTCACCGGTACCATGGCCGAAATAGCCAAAGGGTCGATTGGGGTTAAAAAGAAAGATGCCATAGCCGCTGGTGCCCAGCCAAACCAGACCGCTGCGGTCCTGGAAAATATCGAAAACGGTGGCCTGGCGGGTACCGAAAATGCGGTTGGCGGCCTGCATATGATCCGGCGGCTTGTCGATGGGGAAGTGGTAGAGGCCAGACTCCCGCGAAAGCCAGAGCTCGCTGCCGACAACCTGGAGATCGAGGACCCGGTCCGAAAATGGCAGAGCCCGTTGGGTCGTGTCCGGGATACAGCGAAGCTGCTCTGTCTTGGGATCGAGCAGGAAGAGGTTGCGATCGGTACCGACCCAGATCAGGTCCTGATGTACCAGTAGCGCGTTGACAAAGGGCGATTTGAAAACATGCTGCTCAGTGCTGTCGGGGTAGACCGGGAACTGCCGCCATTCCTTTCCCGTCCAACGGGCCAAGCCGTTGTAAGTGGCGGCCCAAATCGTGCCCTGTCGATCCTGGGTCACCTTTTTGACGCATACCGAAGGGAACGAGTTGGACTCCTTGGGCTGGGGCGCGAAGTTCCGCATGGATTTGTCGCGGGGGTTGAAGCAGAATAGGCCACGGCGTTCCGTGCCGATCCAGATGCGCTGTTCGCGGTCTTCGAACAAACAGAGTATCTTTTCTGATCCCGACTCCCAGGGGGTGCCGGTGGGTTGGGGTACGAAACAATCGTCGCCTCGATCGTAGCGGTTAAGGCCACCGCTGGTGCCAACCCAGAGATTGCCCTGGTGGTCCTCGAGCAGGCAGTTGACGAGGTTGTCGCTGAGGGAGTGCTTGTCGGCCGGATCGAAGCGGTAGACCTTGAAGGTGTAACCGTCGTAGCGATTGAGGCCGTCCTTGGTGGCGACCCAGACGAAGCCGCGATGGTCCTGCAGGATGGCGTTGACCTGAACCTGGCTGAGTCCTTCCTTGCTGCTGAGTTTGCGCAGCTTGTAGCGGTCCTGAGCCGCCAGCGGGAGGACGAGGACGAGCATCCACCAGACCGAGTAAGGAAGCCAGGTGCGTCGTGGGGAATCAAGCCGAGGGGGGGTCGTAATGTATGTCATGTTGGTACTCACTGCCTAATCATGTATCCGCTCCTGACATGGTGGACTTGAGCTGGCGCGTCAAGATTTTTTGTAAAAAAGCTGACGTGAGAAAATGTGTGAGATAGAAATAAGTAGAAAACTAGATGGGCGGAGAATTGACTCCCGCAGGGGGTTTCATGACTCGGGTTCATTTTCTTTCTGACAGGAAGGACCACAGGCACGCGCGAAGGTAGAAAATGTCTTGCCTTTTTGATCCAGGCAGCAGAAAAAATCTTCATCAGATTGCAGGAATCGCGGGCGCTTTGCGGAAAACGAGAACCGCGCACCTGCAGCGCAGCTTATGCCTTCGTGGCTTTGGCCGTTCGATTACGGCTCAGGTTCGTTCAACCTGGCACTGCGCGAGAGCTCGCGCTCGAGGTTGCGCGCCAGCTCGGCGCAGGCATCGTAGCCGCTGCGGCTCTTGAGAATGAAGTTCCGCACCGCAACTTGAATCATGTTGTGCCAGCTGCGGCCATGGGCGACCGGCAGGTGCAACAACGGCTTCTTCACACCCAGGATCTCCAGCTCGGCGTCAGGGTCGAAGTGGCGCCAGTGACGGGAGTCGAATTCGTGCAGGTAGATGACCAGGTCGACCGTGTGCTCGTCCAGGACCGAGTAGATGCTGAATAGCTCCTTGACGTTGACGATCCCGACCCCGCGCACGTCCATATGGTAGCGGATCATTTCACGAGCGCGGCCGATGATCTGGCCCAGCGGATTGCAGCGCAGGTTGACCATGTCGTCGGCGACCAATTGGTGCCCGTGGGTAATCAGGTCCAGGGCGCAATCCGACTTGCCCGAGCCGCTGCGTCCCAGCAGCAGCAGGCCCAGCCCGCAATAGGCGACCAGATCGCCGTGAATCGTCACAGAGGGCGAGAGCTGGCGTTCCAGAAGTTGCGAGACCCTCATCTCGACCTTGATGCGGTCGCGCGGGCTGATCAGGACCGGCAAGCCATGGGCGTCCGCCAGCTGGCGCAGGTAGGCGGGGACGGCGCTTTCCGCCGCCTCAGGCGTCAGTTCCGGCACCAGAAAACAGGCGATGCCGCTGCCGCGCAGGGGGGCCAGCAGGGCTGTGGGGTCGGCGTCGCCGGCCTCGCGCAGGTAGCGCAGCTCGGCCCGACCCAACAGCTGCACGCTGTCGCGCACCAGGTCCTCGGTATAGCCGCGCAAGGCCAGTCCCAGCTGTTGCAAGGCGCGCGCCCGGATCGGCCGCTCGAGCGCGGCCGCTCCGGCCAGGGGCTGGAGCGCAAGGGTAGGGCAGGCCTCGATCAGGCCCGCCACCGTGATCACTGCGTCGCCGTCGCCTTTCGGGCTCGCCAGCGCTTCCGCCAGGTGCTCGAGAAAGGCGTCGCGCGTCGACTCGCTCACCTCAGTTGCCCGGCTCGATGAAGCCGATGTTGCCGTCCTTGCGCTTGTAGACCAGGTTGATGCGGTCCGACTCGGAGTTGCGATAGATCAGGAACTCCTGATCGCCGGTCTCCATCTTGTCGACGGCCTCCTCGAGGCTCATCGGCTTGACCGAGGTTTGGTCCGTATGGATCACCTTCAGACCGGTCTCGCCTTCGCTGCCCTGGCTGAGCACGTTGATGCGGATCGACTCGGTAGTGTTGCGCTTGCGCGAATGGCTCTTGTCCTTGGCTTTGCGCGCCTGGGACTCGAGTTTCTCGATGACCCGGTCGATCGCCTGGAACATATCGCTGGTCTCTTCCGCGCCGTGGAACGTTTTTTTCTGGGAGAGGAACTTGATTTCGGCCTTGTTTCGGTATTTCTCGACGGAAAGCACGACCTGGACATCGTGAATATCATCTAGTAACTTGGTGAGTCGATCCATTTTCGACTGGGTAAAGGTACGGACCCGATCCGTGATGTCGAAGGCTCTACCAGTAAAATCAATTCTCATAAGACCTCCACAAAGACCCATTAAATTTTGTCGCGACGCTTGGAGGAGGATTGGATGCCGAGCTCCTCCCGATACTTGGCCACGGTTCTTCTCGCGATATTGATCCCCTCCCTGGTCAAAATTTTCACGAGTGTGGCATCGCTGTAAGGTTTGTTGGGCGACTCCTCGCCGCACAGCTTGCGGATCTTCTCTTTGACCGAGAGCGACGAGACGTCGTCGCCGGTCGCGGACGAAAGACCCGAGCGGAAGAAGTATTTCAGTTCGAAGACACCTCTCGGCGTGTGGACGAATTTGTTGTTGACCACACGGGAAACGGTTGACTCGTGCATACCGATATCATCGGCAACCTCACGCAAAACTAGAGGCTTCATATATTCGATGCCCCGGTCAAAAAAGTCGCGCTGATGACGGACCAGGGATTCGGCAACTTTGTAAATGGTGCGATTGCGCTGGTCGAGGCTTTTGATCAGCCACATGGCAGATTTAAAGCGGTCGCGCACGTACTCGGTGGCGTTCCGGTCGGTCGCCCGGGCCTGCTCCAGCATCTTGTGATAACTGGGGGAAACCCGCAGCTTGGCGGTGCCCTCGTCGTTGAGCTGGATCACGTATTCGTTGTCGACCTTGAGGATGTAAACATCGGGCTGGATGTACTGGGGCGGACGCGGCGCAAAGGCGCGGCCGGGCTCGGGGTCGAACGATTTGATGGCCTCCAAGCACTCCTTGAGTTGGTCCTTGGTCAGGTTGAGGACGGCCATCAGTTCCTTGTACTTCTGTTTGCGCAGGAGGTCGAAATGCTCCAGCAACAGGGTCTCGACCTCGGTGCCGCTCCACTCGGAATAGGCGATCTGAATTTCCAGGCACTCGTGCAGGTTGCGAGCGCCGACGCCGCGAGGGTCGAAATCGCGCACCTGTTGCCAAACGTCGGTCACCTGTTCCACGGTCCAGCCACCGACGACTGCCATTTCGTCCAACTCGGCGACCAGGCGACCGGCCTCGTTGATGTTGCCGATGATCATCATGCCGATCTCGAAGGCGACCTCGTCCAGGGGCAACAGGCCCAGCTGGCGCTCTAGGTGGTCCTGCAGGGTCTCCTCGCGGGTGATCAGGTTCTCGAAGTTCGGCAGTTCGCTGGGGTCGTAGGACTCCATCTCGTGGCGCGGGTTGTAGTCGCCCAGGTAGTCCTGGAAATAGGCGTCCATGTCGATGTCGTCGAGCTTGGACTCGAAATCGGCGCTCATGGTGTCTTCGGCCGCTTCGGATTTGGCCGAGGCGTTGTCCAGCTCGAGGCCGTCCTGGACGTCTTCCAGAATCGGGTTCTCGAGGAGCTCTTCCTTGAGGGTCTCCTGAAGTTCCAGCCGGGACATCTGCAGCAGCTTGATGGCCTGCTGCAGGCTCTGTGTCATCACCAGTTTCTGGGATAGCTTCAGGGATAATCTTTGCTCTAATGCCATGCTTCGCCTTAATCCAATTTGAATTGATCGCCAAGATAGGTCCTGCGGACCAGCTCGTCCTCGGCCAGCTCGGCCGGGGAACCCTCCTTGAGAATCATACCATCGCTGAGGATATACGCTCGGTTTGTGATCCGCAGCGTTTCTCTGACATTGTGATCGGTGATCAGCACACCGATGTTTTTTGACCTCAATTTATCGATGATCAATTGTATATCTCCCACCGCTTTGGGGTCAATGCCGGCAAACGGCTCGTCCAGCAGCACGAAGGAGGGCTGATTGGTCAGGGCGCGGGCGATCTCGACCCGGCGCCGCTCGCCGCCGGAGAGGGCAAAGCCCTTGCCGCGGCGGATGTGCTGGATGTTGAACTCGACCAGCAGCTGTTCCATGCGCTCGATGCGCTCGTTGCTGGAGAGTTCTAGCAGTTCCAGCATCGCCAGCAGGTTTTCCTCGACGCTCATGCGCTTGAAGATGCTGGGCTCCTGGGGCAGGTAGGAGATGCCGGCGCGCGCCCGCTGGTACATGGGCGTGCGGGTCAGATCGCGCTCGCCAAACAGGATTTGGCCGTAATCGGGCTTGATCAGGCCGACCATCATGTAAAAGGTCGTGGTCTTGCCCGCGCCGTTGGGACCCAGCAGGCCGACCACCTCGCCCGATCGCAGCTGGAGGCTGACGCCGCGCACGACATTGCGGCCCCGGTAGGACTTGGTCAGTTTCTCCGCTGTGAGAGTGCGAGTGGTTTGATTCATGAATCCCGGATTCAGTTCGTTTTCGGCGGGTTCCGCCGGATCGGCACCAAGGTGGTCGAGTTTCGATTCCGTGCCGAGTCTCCCCTAAGACTACCATCCTTCAGGTTGTATTTCAAATCCCGGTTTCGGGTTTCGACAGCGGCGTCGTTAAACACGACATCGCGGTTGATACCCTGAAAATGGAGGATGCCGTCAGCGGTCGCGTAGTCCATTTTGTCGGCCTGGCAGGAGACTGGGCGACGCTCGCCATCGACGAGGCGACTGCCCTGGAAAACGATGTCGCGCTCGGCCTGGAGGCGGTCGAGGACGAGCGTGTCGCCACTCTGGGCAAGCAGTGCCTCGAGTCGGCCGCAGGAGAGTTCGCCGCGACCCGGCATGACCAGGCGTCTGACATTGTCAAGGACCATCTGGCGTCTGGTGTTGGAGAAATTCAGCTTGTCGGCGCTGGCCCAGACGGTGCCTTGATCGCCGACCATGCTCAAGGTCACGTCCTCGCTGGCCTGGATATCGACCTGATTGGCGCCGCCCTGGGTGATTTCCACTGTTTTGCCCTCGATCGTCTCGGCGACCCGGACGACTTTGGCGGGTGTGCCGATCAGCTTGAGGTAGCCGGAGGGCAGGCGCAACTCGACCTGATCGCCAAAGGCGTCGATCGCCTCGGGTTTCCCAGGGAAACGCTTGATGGTTACGAATTTGAAGGCAAAGATCTCCCGTTCCGGCTGGTCCCAATCGGCCAGCAACAGCTCATCGCCCTCGATGTGGACCTGTTCGGTGGGGTCATCCAGTTCGGCGCCTTGGGTGAACAGCACTTTGTGCTCGTTGTGCAGGACGCGCAGGTTGCCGGCCCGGCCGCGCTGCTGCCCGTAGGTGAAGACGGGCGCGCCAAACAGTCGGGTCGAGCGCGCCTTGCCCTCGACGAACGTGGTTTCCAAGCCACCCTCGCTCTGTAGGTGCAGCTCCTCGCCATTGGCGCGGCGACCGCGCAGATCGACCGCATCGCGGCTGAACAGGCGCTGGGGCACCCATTGGGTGGCGCTGATCTCCATGCGACCGCCGCGGCCGGTGAAGGCATAGGCATCCTCGCTGGAGGCGGTAAAGACGGCGTCGGCGGAGGTGGTGAAGCGCTCGATCCACTTACCCGCCGGGTCGAAATGGCCTTCGAAGTGGCTGGCCTCCAGTTTGCCGCCGAACCACAGGAAGCGAGCGGGGCTGCCGTTGAAGACGGCGTTGGTCGGCACCAGTCGGGCCGAGCCGGGCTGGAAGTCGAAAAGGGATTCGCGGGCGGTGAAGCTGCTCTTGTCACTGCCGCGCTGGGTGGTGATCGTGCCGTCGCGGAGGACGCCCTTGTGCTGCTTGAGGTCGAGGGCCAGGTAGGTACCCTCCATCAGCACTTGACCGTCGCGGCTCTCGTCGCCGTGGAAGACGACCTGGGAGCTCAAGCGCAGGAAGTCCTGACTGCGGTAGGCCAAGCCGACGCAGGTGCCGCGGTCGTTGCCGAGGCTGAAATCGGCCTGGGCCTTGGTCTCGAGGATGCCGGTCTCCGGGTCGTAGACGAGGGGCCCGACGCTCTCGATGGTGATGCCGTTATCCTCGGCGACGAGGATGCGGTTGCCGGGCTTGGATGAGAGAACCTGTTCACGGCCCGTTTGATTGTCGAGGAAGTCGGCGCGCACCCGGATGACCCTGCCGGCAGCGGTGGTGTAGACCACATCGGGCGCCTCGACCGCCAGGCGCGACGTGCTCTTGCGCACGGAGGCGAAGGTGCCCTCGCTGACCTTGTCGCCCTTGTGGTTGAAGACCTGGACCCGCACGTCCTCGCCAAAACTCTCCAGGTCTTCGCCAATTTCGGTGGGGTTCGCGCGCTCAGTAGGGAGTTTGCCCGTCTCGCCGGAGATGCGGGCGAAGTAGACGAGAAGGGCGATGGTTCCAATTGTCAGGGTGCGCGTCAGCAGTTTCCTCATGGCCCGACTAGTATAATTCAAGATGCAGGAATCGAGAGCCAAGAATCAAGCGCCTCTTGGGCCTTGAAGCTCCTAACCGCGGCTGATGTAGCGCAAGATGCAATCTTGCGCCGGGTGGCGAATGAAAGTTCAAGTGGCGAGGCGCTCGCTTACAGGCTCTTGGGTCTTGAATCTTGAACCTTGCTTCTTGTTACGGGCATGACGGCCGCATTTCCACGATCTGGACCTGGTACTCGTTGCGAAACGTGGTGATCGAATAGACCAAGTCGACCGAATCGTAGCGCTCGAAGCGGTCCAGCAGATCGATGGGGTGGTAGAACGAGCATTTGTGGATCGTGTGGCCGTCGCTGACGTCGAAGTGGTACCAGTGGCCCTTGCGCGAGAGCTCGCTCTCGAGGATCAGGTTGGCGCTGTAGAAGACCGGCGCGGCGTTGCCGATACCGAAAGGGCTGAGCTTGCCAATCGCCTTCATCAGCTTGGGGTTGAGGTCGCGCCAGGCCAGCTCGGCGTCGATTGCGGTGCCAGGGTCGTATTCAGGTGCAGCGGTTACTTGCGGGGCCAGCAATTCGTTCATGCGCTGCTTGAAGAGCGGCAGGTTGGTCAGCGGCAGGGAGACGCCGGCGGCCTCCGGGTGTCCGCCGTAGGTGTCTAACAAGGTCGAGACCTGGGCCAGCTGGTCGAGCAGGTTGACGCCGGCGATGCCGCGCATGGAGCCGTGCGCCGTCTGATCGTCGAAGCTGAAGACGCAGGTTGGGCGATTGTAGCGCCGCATCAGCTTGCAGGCCATGATGCCCAGAATGCCGCGATGCCAGTACTTGCCGGCGACCATCACGAAGGCCGGGACGCGGTCGCGGATGGCGTGGCGCAATTGTAACTCTATCTTCGCCTCTACCTCGCGCTCCAGCATCTGGCGCACCGTGTTCATGCCCTCCATCACGTCGCAGAGGCGGTTCATCTCCTTGGGCGAGCTACTCGTCAGGAAGTCGATCGCCACGTCGGGGTCGCCCAGGCGGCCGGGCGCGTTGATCCGTGGCGCCACCTTGAAGCTGATATCGAGGGCGTCGACATCGCCGCGCAGGCCCAAGCGCCGCAGCAGGTAGCGCAGCGGCGAGTGCTCGTCGCGGCCAATCTCGCGCAGCCCATTGGCGACCAGCCAGCGGTTCTCCTCGCGCAACGGCACCATGTCGGCAATCGTGCCAATCGCGGCGATCTGCAGGTAGCGCCGCATGTTGATCGGCGGCCGGCCGGTGCGGTTCATGGCCTGGATCAGCTTGAAGGCCACGCCCGCGCCGCAGAGGTTCTTGAAGGGGTAGCGCGAGCCTGGCAGTTTGGGGTTGAGCACCGCCAGGGCCTGCGGCTTGTGCTCGTCGGGCGTGTGGTGGTCGGTGACGATGATATCCAGGCCCAGCTGACGTGCGACTTCCATCTCCGTGCAGGCGCGGATGCCGCAGTCGACGGTGATGATCAGGGCGACGCCGTCGCGGACTAGGCGCTCGAGTCGGGCCACGTTCAGACCCACGCCCTCGAAGAAGCGGTCGGGAATGAAGTGGAACACGCGCGCGCCCAGCTCGCGCAAGCCCTGTAACAGGATCGAGATCGCCGTCACGCCGTCGGCGTCGTAATCGCCGTAGATGCAGATCAGCTCATTGGCGCGAATGGCGCGATCGATGCGGGCAACCGCCACGTCCATGTCGGGCATGGTGAAGGGGTCCGGCGGCGTGTAGGTCGCCGGCTCCAGGTAGTAGCGCCAGTCCTGGCCTGGCGCGGCGCCGCGGTTGATCAGGCAGGTAGCGACGAGGCGATCGACGTTGTACATGCGCGCGACCGCTTCGATTTCACGTGGATCGTGTTGCCTGATCCGCCACTTGGTCATATCACCCCGCTTGCGTGAAGCGGCCCATCGCCCTGAACTTCTGGTAGCGCTGCTCCAGCCGCTCCGCCAAGGGCACTTGGCGCAGTTGGGCCAGGTGCTCTCGCAGGTGTTCGGCCAGGTTCTGGACCATCGCCTCGGGTTCGTCGTGCGCGCCGCCAGGCGGTTCCGGGCAGATGGTGTCGACCAGACCCAGTTCCAGCAATTTCGGCGCCGTCAGGTGCAGTGCCGCCGCGGCTGTCGCCATCTGGCTCGCGTCCTTCCACAAGATCGAGGCGCAGCCTTCGGGCGAGATGACCGAGTAGATCGCGTGTTGCAGCATGCAGATGTGGTCGCCCACGCCCAGCGCCAGCGCGCCGCCCGAACCACCCTCGCCGATCACGTAGACCAGGATCGGCACCTTGATCAGCGACATCTCTTTCAGGTTTAGCGCGATCGCTTCCGCCTGGCCCCGCTCCTCGGCGTCGATGCCGGGATAGGCGCCCGGCGTGTCGATCAGACAGACGATCGGGATGTTGAATTTTTCGGCCATCTTCATGACCCGCAGGGCCTTGCGATAGCCTTCCGGTCGCGGCATGCCGAAGTTGCGGTGCAGCTTCTGCTTCATGTCGCGGCCCTTCTGGTGGCCGATAATGCACAGCGGCTGGCCGTCGACCATGCCGAAACCCGCCATGATCGCGGGGTCATCGGCGAAGCGCCGATCGCCGTGGACCAGTTCGAACTCACTGCACAGGTGTTCGATGTAGTCCCGCGTGTAGGGCCGCTTGGGATGGCGGGCGACCATGCAGGTCTGCCAGTCCGTCAGGCTGCCGAAAATTTCTTTCTTGAGCTTGAGCCGTTTGGCGGTCAGCTTTTCTAGTTCTTTTTCGGCCTTGGCCGAAGGTAACTGAGCCGTCAATTCTTCG
The DNA here is from genome assembly GCA_964423555.1 of uncultured Holophagae bacterium. Classification (GTDB taxonomy): domain Bacteria; phylum Acidobacteriota; class Holophagae; order Acanthopleuribacterales; family Acanthopleuribacteraceae; genus CAYRFM01. Next base: position 36,057 of record CAYRFM010000061.1, read on the forward strand.
ATCTTGGCGTTCAGTTCAAAAATCGGTTCTTCAAATGTTGCGGAATCTCGCGTCATGGACACCATCACCGGTACCAAATTTTAACCGATTCTAACCTTGCGCAGGGTTCCCGTCAAGCGTCGGAGCGCGGTGACCGAACACCTCTCCATTAGAGATTAGGCTGGAAAAACGAGGCAGATACACGGAGAATGGTGGGGCTCGCGACGCGTGCCCATGTTCTTTCCAGGGGGCAATGCTTGCTCTGGTCCCTTTTGTACAGCGCCATGACCAATCTGGTTCTCGGCCTCGCCGTGCTGGCCCTGCCCTTGCTCTGGCGCTGGCAGCCCAAGCACGCCAAATGGATTGCCATGCGCTATTACCCGCGCCCGCTGCGACTGCAACCGCGGCTGTGGCTGCACGCCGTCAGCGTCGGCGAGATCCAGATCGCCCAGACCTTGCTGGCCAGGCTCGACGAATCCGACTTCTTGGTGACGACCACGACTCAGGCCGCCTACCAGCTGTTGCGGCAGCGCTATGGGACCGAGCGGGTGCGCTACTTGCCCTGGGACATCGAGCGCTGTTATCGCCGCCTCTTCGGGACCTTCAAGGTGCCGCCCCTGTTGGTCGTCGAGACCGAGATCTGGCCGGTGCTGTTCCGTTTCGTGCGCGGCTCCGGCGCGCCCCTGGCGATCGTCAACGGCCGCCTGAGTGCGCGCTCGCTGCGTCTGCGCAACAACGCCCTGTTCCGCGCCACCCTGCAGCGGGTCAGCCTGGTATTGGCGCGCGGCGAGGCCGACCGCGCCAGCTTCACGGCCTTTGGCCTGCTGCCCGAACGGGTCTTGGCCGTCGGCAACATCAAATTCGATGTCCAGCCGCGCATTCTGGAACCGGGTCCATTGCACGACTGGCTGGCCGACGCGGCGCCGCTGCTGCTGTTCGCCTCGATCTCCGCCGATGAAGTCGAACCGCTGGTCGTCGAACTGATCGCCCTGTTGCAGCGCCACCCGGAGTTGCGCGCGCTCTGGGTGCCCCGCCACCTGGACACGCTCGACCAGCACCTGGCCGCGCTGGCGCCGCTCCAACCGGTGCGGCGCAGCGAGCTTCAAGCCGGGCAGCACCCGCGTTTACTGGTGTTGGACAGTTTCGGCGAGCTCTCCGGTTGCTACGCTTTCGCTCGGCTCAGCCTCGTGGGCGGTTCCTTCAATCAGCGCGGCGGTCAGAACTTCCTAGAGGCCCTCAAGGCCCGCAGCCCCGTGCTTGTCGGGCCCTACACCGAGAATTTCCGCGAGGAGACCGACGAGGCCCTGGCCGCCGGGGCGCTGATCCGCCTTGAGGCGCCCGACCAGGTTGCGGCCACTGTTTCCAGTCTATTAGCCGATCCCGAACGTATATCCGATATGCAGCACCGCGCGGGCTCCTTCCTCGAACGCCATGGCGGTGCCATTGCCCGGAGCTGTCAGGTGCTGCGCGACCAGTTTCTCAATCACTGTATAGGAGATCGCCGATGAAATCCCTTGTGACCCTTCTCCCCTTGGCGCTGCTGTTGGGCGTATCCGCCCAGGCAGGGCTTGGCATCCAGGCGGGTGCGCTGTCGCCCAACAGCGCGCTCAAAGACAATGACAACAGCTTCGTGTTTGGCATCGACTACTCCGCCAAACTGGCCGTGATCGGCCTCAAGATCGAGGCGCTCTACGTCGATAGCGAGGGCCGCTACAGCAAGGAGCTGGGCGACGTGGCCAACAACTTCGCCGAGGCAACCCTGAACATTGAAGGCATAGCCTCCGCGGACGTGATGTTCTACCCGCTGGGCACGACCTTCTTCGTCCAAGCGGGTGTCAACTACACCTCGATCGATGCGGAGGATCTGGTCCACATCGATGGCGACGTCGTCGACAACAAGCTCGGTCTCGACCTGGGCGCGGGCATCACGCTCTTCGACAAGCTGATGCTGCAAGCGAAAGTCATGTACACGCCCGGCGCGCTCAATAGCGACGCCGCTGACGCCCTGGACCTGAATGAGAACCTGCTGGGCTACCTGGCCACCGTCGGCTGGCGCTTCTAAACCCGTGGGGCCAGCCACCAGGCTGGCCTTTCCCCGTGGGCTTAGCCGCTGGGCTGGCCAAATGCCTGCACGAATCATCCGCGGAGTCATCGTGACCCCTGTTTAGCCTCCGCCCTGCGCAAGACGGCGCTCCAGCCCACGGGACCATTCGGCTGCGATCGCCACCATACCGGCCACTGGCGCTCGGTTTAGTTTTCTCCCGCTACATGCCAGCTCTGCCGCAACCATGCTTTTTCGCCAAGTCCTAAACCTGTGCATGAGGGCATGCTCGCTCAAAACTTCAGAAAAAGTACGATGCCGATTTCATACTTATTCCGATGTTCATCACTCTTCCCGCTTGGAACAATGGCGAGACGTCGCCATCGCTTGGGCTGACGCGGCCTCAGCGCCGAGTAACGCCCTCGCACTCGTTCAGGGAAGAGCATGAATTTCGCCAAAAACCTTGCCGGATTTACGAGCACCCATGGATTGGCCCGCTGTCGTCGGAACAGGAATCCCCCAGCAACCCGACCCCACGGAGCTCTGTGACCATGCCCATCCGCATTGCTGTTGCCCATCGTTTTCGCCTCTGGGCGGAAAGTTTGCGCCAAGCCCTGGCGCCCCATACCCGCATCGCGACCGTGGGCTTGGCCCACAGCGGCGAAGCGACCTTCGAGCTGGTCCGCGACCAGCGGCCCGAGCTGTTGGTGCTGGATCCCTTCCTGCCCGACAAGGACGGCCTGGACTTGGTCGACGAGCTCCTGGCGCTCCAGCGCAACCTGGGCATCATCGCCACCATGGCCGAGCCCCGCTCCACCTATTTCAGCCGCCTGATCCAAGCCGGCGTCAAGGGCCTGATCTCGCCCCAGTGCGGCCTGGCCGAGTTGACCCGCACGCTGTTGGCGGTGCACCAGGGCAAGTTAGCGCTGCCCTCCCATCTCTCTATGGAGATTCTGGGCGAGATGAGTCAAACGGGAGGTTTGGGCAAGCCGGTCACGCTCTCCAACCGGGAACTGCAGGTCCTGCACATGATCGCCGCCGGCGCCTCGAAACAGGAAATCTCCACTAAGCTCTGCATCAGCATCAAAACGGTCGACAGTCACCGCCACCAGGTGCTCAAGAAGCTGGGACTACGCCACAATGTCGACATGGCCCACTACATTATGCGTCAAGGACGGGGGTCCCTATGAACGAAGCTCAGGCCCTGGCCTTCCTGGCCCGCCATCAACCGCTGCGCTCCGACGCGACCCCCAGCCTGCTGGCGCGCCTGCGCCTGGCCCTGAATGCCCTGGCCGACTGTCAGGACCCTCGCCTGATCCCCTTGCTCTTGAACTGCCACGCCGAGTGGGAAGAGCTCTCGCTCGACGACCAGATCCAACAGCTGTTGGCCCAGTTCCCGGCGGCAGCGGTGCGCCCGCACCTGTTGAAAGGTCTTCAGGGCGATCCCGAGCGAGCCGCCTTTTTCGCCGACACAGTCCGCATCTTCCCGCACCCCGACCTGATCGCGCCGCTGGCCCATTTGCTCCACAGCGACCATCCCTACACGCGTCTGGTCGCGGCCGCCGCCTTGGAGCGCATCGGCGGCCCCTTGGTGCGCCTGATCGCGGAAAACGCCCAAGCCCAGGAAGGCGATGAGGATGTGCAGGAGATCCTGCAAGCGATCGTGGGTTGACAGCCGGGCTGAGCTAACGGGCGATGGCCGGGAGGCGAACGGCCGGGTCGCCCAAGAGGACATAGTTGCGCAGGTCGTTGACGGCAAACCAGGTCTGAACCAGGCGATCGTCGGACCAGCGCAGCTGTCGCTTGTTCTGGGTTTCCACCAGCTCCTGGTACAGGGCCAGGCGCTCGAGGAAGGCCCTTTGGAAGACGTTCATGGCATAGCCGACCGTCCTGCCTTCAAGCAGTTCACGGAAAAAGGCCTGGAAAATCTCCGTCTGCTCCTGTTTCTTTTCGTTGAGGAAGGACCAGATAAAAGTGGTGTCGATATGGGCGACGACGGCCCTGGCGCCCTGCTCCACCGCCAGCATGCGTTTGGGAAGATGGGCCATGAAGGGTTGGGCGCTCTCGCGGTCAGGGCTGAGCTGGGGTTCCAGCGGGAAACTGCTGAATTGCGGGGTTCCGCCGCTGTAGCAAGAATAGAGCAGACTGATCATGCCATTGAAGTTGGCATGTGACCCTATATCTTTGCCCGCAAAGATAAACCGTTCGGGCACAGGTTTGCCACTCCAGCCCTTGGGGCCAGACCAGTCGGAACAGATCGCCGCACCCTGACGGAACTCGCGCTCGCGCTCATGGGGCCGTAGAATCACCCCATGGGTGGAGGTCAGCAGCAGGTCGGGGGTCAGCGGACCACCCATCAGTTTGCTGAGCGCGAGTTTACTGGCCTCCTCGCCTAGGCGTGTCGAAACCTGGTAGCGGGAGGGATCGAAACTGTTGGCCGTGCGCCGTGCTAGATCCTTGACCAGATACTCGGAGGACAGGGCGGTACTGGAATCGTTTTCGTGCTGTGTGCCAAAGAAGCAGACGTTCAACTTGGGCGTCTGCCGCATTTCGTGACGCACCACATTGTTTGCGTAGTTGCCATATTCCTGTGGGTGGTCCAGGGCAAGCCGGCCCACCGCCGATTGGCGGTCCAGACCGTATTGCAGCTGAAACGGAATCTCTTTGGGTTGACCGACGATCAGAAGGTAATAAGGGCATTGATGGGGGTAGACCCCCAAAAGCGGTGTCTCCTGCTTTTCCATCAATTCGAGGCGTGTTTGCCCAGGTTCATAGGCGATTTCGCGGTAAAGGGCACCCGCTTGTCGGCGTCGCAGTTCAAGTAAGGGGGTTAGCGGTTCAAGCAATTGTTTTTCAAGGTGCTTGGGGTAGAGGATGCCCCAGCCGACCTGGGCCAGATCATCCAAATCTTTGACACCCAAACCCGTGGTCAGGTAAGCCTCGTCATCGAGCTGGTCCTTTGGGTTGGGCTGTTTTGCGAACGCGGCGACGAAGGGTCCGTACATGGTTTGGGCGCGGACCGCCCGTTTCAAGGGACCCAATGTTTTAAGGGTATCGGCCAATGCCTTGGGTGTCTTGGGGGGAAAGGCATAGGCACCGGTATCGCCCCGGATGCCGTTGAAACTGACGGTTTTCACCGGAGGCTCCTTATTTAGATACTTCGACTTTGATGGTCATGGCCATGCGGTGGTCGCCCCAATCCTGGTGACCGCCCTCCAACCATTCGTCGTTCTCCTTAAAAGTGAAAACATTGGTGTAACGGATCTGGTGGCCCTCCTTCACGGCCGCTGTTTCAAAGGTCTTGATGAGAAGGCTAAATGCTTTTTTTATGGTGTCAAAATTTTCGGATATTTTTTTCTCTCTCTTTGTGAGATACACAATTTTCTTTCTCTCTTCGTTTAGAACATTGCTGAGTTCGTAGTGAATTTCTTGAAATGATTTAAGGGCTGCCTGTAGGTCTCCAGAGTGTTCCTCTGTGTTAAGCTGTGTTATATTATTTTGCCCGTTATTTTCCAAAACTGCAACATATATAGAGGCCTGCCGGTTAGGGCTACCATAAAACAATGGATAACCATCCAGGCACTGATGCAATCGTCCTTTTTGAACCATCATCTCTTTTGAGCGCCAAGCAAAGAAAAAATCATCAAGTCTATTGGTGTATATTGTTTTGTACGAGCGAGAACCGAAGTCATTTTGAGCTGGTTTAAACGGGATGTTGATTTTGGTTGTATTGGGAAATGGTCCAACTTCGAATTGAGGATTGTTGTTGCATTTTTCGTCTCTATGTAGTAGTTTTTTCATTATAGTATTTTTGGCGGATGTTATAAAGTGTTCTGTGATTTGTACTCTTGTTCTTGCAATGATATTTTGGGTTATTTCAACGCTTGCTTCATGGCGTTCTAGGAGATTTGTTTTGATGTTGTTGATGATTTTACATTCGAAATCATCAATAGTTGTATCTTTGTCATGTATGGTGAGAAGGTTGTCGGTAGGATCGCCTTTGATGTAGATGCTTTCATTGTTTTTAAAGTGTTCTGTGGCAGCATCAACTTCCTTTTTGATTGGCCATGTTTCAAGTATCCAATCAGATGTTTTCTGCATGTCCAAGTTGTAGCCAATCACCACCAAGTATAGTCTCTGCAATAGCTCTTCACCGCGCAAAGAGGTGAAATCTTCTAAACTTACCAATACCTTGGATGATTTCTCGTAGTAACCATGCTGCACAGGCTTATCAGACATTTCTTTCTCCTTGTCGATGATTTAAGTTCACATGCCCTTATAAACACCTTTTGGGCGAAAGGGTTGCTTGGCATTTAGAAAAAAAGAGTGTGAGTCGCCGATCAGGCAGAAACCCGCCCAGAACCGTGGTGCTGACCAGCGGTGACTTGACGCCATTTTCCGTTTGGCGATTTGCAGGGCCTCGGCGCTCTCCTCGCCCTTGCGCAAGGCCTTGTAAAAATGCCGCATCAGCACGGCAGTGGCCTCGTCGTCCGCGTCCCAGAGGCTGGCCAGGACGGCGCCGGCGCCGGCTTCTATGAAGGCACGGGCAAGTCCCATCAGGCCCTCGCCGCGGAACAGTGGGCCATCTGCGCCGCTGCAAGCGCTCAAGACCACGAGTTTGGCCCGCAATTTTAGGTGCCGGATGGTCTCACTGCTGAGGTAGGGCTCTTCCTGTTCGGCCGTTTCGCTGAACAGCGCGAAGACCAAGCCAGAGCAGCCCGGTTGCTCTGGGATGCACAAGGCATGGGTCGCCAAATGGATCAGTTGGAAGCGCTCCAGGTCCTGCGCCAGGAACTGCTGACGGGTCGCCTGAAATCCGCGGTAGCTTTGAACGTTTCCCCTTCCGAAGCATTTTTCGAGGATCTCTAGTTCCTGACCAGAGCACACCAGCCGCGGAAAGATATTGAGCGGCAGGTAGCGGTGCTGGATCTTGTCGTTCTTGAAGGCTGGGTCGACGAAGGCTAGGACCTTGCTCTGGTCGGTCGCTGAGCTTGGTCTTTTACGCAGCGCCAAACCCAGCGAGGCGGAAGGTAAGAAGGTCAGTGACTTTTGTTGGAACAGACGCTGAGGTATAGCGCTTCCTTTGGATCTTAGGGGCAGCAGACCAAAGGGCAGGCGATTGAGCTGGCCGTCGGCCAGAAGATAGAGATGGTCCAGCTTGGCGATTATTTGGGGTTGTGGTAACAGATGTTCTGCGAGGCTGGTTGCCAGGACGTCTTGTTGTTGGGCGGCCAAGGGTCCAACTTTCCTTAAGCTGACGAGGAAGCTTTCGACCAGCTGTTCCAGGGCGCTTCTCGCGGGCATGGTGCCCATTTCCAGCCGGTTCTGGGTGAGCAGAAACCAGTAGCTGCGGCGCTCGCCGAGGAAGTAGGCCAGCATACCTCGGTCCTGACGGAGGAGGTGCTGGCGAATCTGGGCGATCAGGAGGTCGGCCGAGGCCAGGTTGCGCAGATCCACCCTTGGCGGCCGATCCTGCCCTCGCTCCGCGGGAGGGATCAGTCTTGTCAGCGGCGGGTTCCCTGCTTTGACTGGGGCTTTTGGCATGGCCAGGACATCGCTCAAGCCCCGCGCTCTGAGGCGCTCGAGGAACAGAAAGGCCCGCTGGGAATAGCCAGCCTGGGGGAATTTCTGGTGAAGCTGCCAGCACAGATGGAAGATGTCTTCCAGGTTCTCGAAAGAGGTCTGGAAGAACTCGATGCCTTGTTGGCCGAAGCCGGATCTGGCGCGGATGGCTTCGGCTTCGCTCAGGCAGAGGTCAAACTGGTCCAGGGCCTCGATCTCGCGGCCAAGGTCGCGCAGGACGCAGCCCTTGGTCCAATAAATGGTGACCTTGCCCTCCTGGTAGGTATCCTTTGAATAGAGGGCCAGAGCCTTGTCGGCGAAGGCGAGGGCCGCATCGAGGCGGTGCCAGGCGCGGTAGAGAAAGGCCAGATTGAGGGCGTTGATGGCGTGCAGGGTCTGGCGGTCGCCGTCGTAGCGGTCGATCAGTTGGCCCGAGATGATCAGTGCTCGTTCACCTTCGGCAAAGCGGCCGGCCAGACCCAGGGTCGATCCCAGGCGGTCGTGGGTCTCCATTTGCAGGTAAATGTCGCCAACCCGCTCTGCTCGTTGGATCAGGTCGTTAAAGATGGCGATGGCGGCAGGGTAGTTGTTGCGGCGCCTGGCTAGCCAGCCCAGCTCGAGCAGGGTGTAGCGGGCAAGTGGGCTATCGCTGCCGCAGAGCACGAGCGTTTGGTTATAGGCGGCCTCGGCCAGGTCCAGGTCACCCGTGATCGTGTAGACATTGCCGAGGGCGTAGTGGGCGGCGGCCTCGGCCTTGGGTTGGTTCAGGCGGTGGCGCAGATTGGCAGCGCGTTCAAGGTGGGTGGCGGCATCGCTGAGATAGCCCAGGAGTGACTCCATTTCACCGAGTCGGTGATTGAGTTTGCCAGCCAGGGAGAGGTCCAGCTCGGACCAGGGCTGAGCCAGCTGCGCGAGCAGGAGGTCGCGGGCCTGGTTGCGCTGCTTGGTCTCCCACAGCCGCTCGGCGACGAGCAGGGCGCACGTGTTGGCCTCCCTGTAGCAGCCAAGGGCGCTGAATCGAGCCGCGAGCTGCGTGGGCTCGCCGGAGCGTGGGTCCTGAAGCCAGGATTCCAGGGCACAGAAGGCCGCGTGCCAACCGTTCGGCTGAGTGAGCGCGTCCTCGGGTGTGGCGATCAACCCATCGATCCAGGCAGGCTCGGAGCGATCGGTCGTTGCGCGCTCTAGTTCCAGACGCAACCGGCCTGTGTGGATGACCTGGTAGGTCAGGATGTCCGGGCCCTTGAGTTCGAGACAGTGACGTTCGCCCTGGTCTGTGACGATCCAGAGCAGGGCCGCGTCGCCCTCCTGGCCAATCAGCGCCTGCAGGATCTGGCCCTGAACCACGTCCATGACCAGGGGTAGGTAACCTGTAGGTTGGGGGCTACCTCCGTGCAGCGCATGGAGGAACCCGCTGAGCAGGATCAGACCCAGGCAATGACGAGTTCCCAGGCGGAGGGTAACGCGGCTGCTGGCGTTCATGTTTTTCTGCCGCCTAGTTCATGCAACTGCTGGTAGGATGTCAGAACTTTTTTCCGACCCCGGCTGATCTGGGATTTGACGGTTTGCAGGGAGGTGCCCGTCAGGGTGGCGATCTCTTCGTACTTGTTTTTTTGGATGAAGAAGAGGACGAAACAACGCCTCATTTGGTGCGGCAGGTTGGCAATGGCCCTATTCAGGATACGCATGTTTTGCTGTGCAATCAGGACCTTCTCCTGGCTCTGTTGCCTGCTCTGAAGGCTGGCTGCATCGTCTTCGATGGACAGTTTGTGGCCGGTGCGTTTAGCGGATAAGTGGTAGCGCAGCCAGTTTTTATAGACATTGGTTGAAATGGTCAGCAGCCAGTGTGGGGAAGGGTCGGTCTCTGGTTGATTGAAGTGAAGCGCGGCGCGCACAAAGGTTTCCTGGGTGAGGTCCTCGGCATCGCTGCGGCTGCCGGTACGGGCCAAAAGGTTGCGAAAGATCAAGCGATAATGCTGTTCGTAAAAGGTGCGAAACGTCTCGGAGCATTCTTTCATGGGGATGGTATGGGCCATTGCGAAAATCCTCAACAGGCAACGCGTATTTGAGGCTTCAGCGAATATGCTTCAGTATCTCAAAATTTAAATAGTGAAACAAGCGAGCTGGCGATTTCAAATTTTGTCGAAACGGGCCAAAGATCGGGCTCCAATGAGTCAGGTTAGCGGCAAAAAAGTGAGTGAAGGCAGGTAACACAGCCCAAGAAAGTCAGTTGAAATGTCGAGATAGAACGCCGCTGCTGGAGCGCAAGATGCAATCTTGCGCCGGGCGGCGGGTGAATGTGAAAGCGGTCTTGTAAGTAGAGCGTAACTTTGATTTGGGCAAGCATCGTTAGTTCCCGACAGAGCCGTGATGCTCCATCGCGGTTAAGAGCTCGACCTGGTTCCGGAGCATCCCCCCACGCATGTCGACGGGGATTTTCCCCCTTGTCGCAGGAGCCACGTTTTCGGGTATAGAGCGCTGGCCGCTTTGCTTCCGGACCAAGCTCGCGGGTGGTCGGCAAGGGCGGGCCCCTTAAGGAGCCCTGTTGTTGTGGTTCTTGACTAGGTTTGTTCAACAGCCTGCAGCACGGTCGGCGACTGACCGCGCAACAATGGGTTTCGCCGATTAGTTGACGCTGACGGTCGCGCGCGCGGGGAGCAAGCGGCGCGTCACTGCGCGCGAGAGCTTTTTGAGGTTGCGCAGGTTGGTCATGCGGCGGGTCAGCGACTTCAGCGCCCGCGGTCGCAAATAAAAGCGCCAGTAGGTCTGCTTCTGTAGGCGTTCCAGGTCGGCGCGGCTCAAAGATGCGTTGCGGATGACGGGGAAGAGCTCGTCCAGGGCGTCGATGACGTCGCTGTCCATGGCGCCAAACCGGCCGTCCTGGATGTCGTTGCGCATGACGGTGCCCTTGAAGGGCGTGACGATCGAGATGAAAATCGCATCCAGCGGCGCATTGGCGGCGAAGTCCAGGGTCGCCCGGACCTCCTCCTCCGTCTCACCGGGGAAACCGATCATGAAGAAACCGCTGACCTCAATGCGGGCCGCGCTGGCCTGGTGGATCGTCTCCATGGCCTTGTCGATCTTGAGGTTCTTGCGGATCAGTTTCTGGAAACGCTCGGACACGGTCTCGATGGCGATCGCCATGAAGTGGGTGCCGGCACGCTTCATCAACTGCACCAGCTCCTCGTCGAAGCGGTCGCCGCGCACGCCGTTGGGGAACTGCAGGTGCAGCTTGAGGCCGCGTTCGATGATGCCACGGCAGATCGCTTTGGCCCGCTCCAGGTCGAAATTGAAGATGTCGTCGACCATCATGAACTCTTGGACGCCGTGCTCCTTGACCAGCCACTCGATTTGATCCAAAACCATGGCAGGGTCCTGGCCGCGGTAGCGCTTGCCGTGGATGGTATGGCAGTAACTGCAGCGGTAGGGACAACCGCGGCTGGAGATGAACTGGACGGCGCGCTTCGACTTGGGGAAGTGCCAGGGCGAGTCCAGCTGGAAATAGGCCTCGAGCGGCAGCAGGTCGTAGGCGGGGCGGGGGAGCAGGTTGACGTCGGGCGTCGGCGCGGGCTGCGTGGGCAGGATCAGGCCTTCAGCGTCGCGGCACCACAGGCCCTGGATGCCGGTGGTGGGTTCGCCGGCCTCGAGCCGCGCCAACAGGGTCGTCAGCGGCAACTCGCCTTCGCCGACGATGACGTAATCGACGACGCCGCTGTTCAGGCACTCCTCGGGATCGGCCGAGGCATGGGCACCGCCCAAAACAATCTTCAACTGGGGGTGGCGCTGTTTGAGGCGCCTGGCCTCGGCGATGGCGGCGGGGAACTCGCAGGTCATGCAGCCGATGCCGACGATCGGGACGCGGTGGGCTTCGATAAAGGCATCCAGGTCTTCGGTGCGGGCCTGGGGCAGGACCAAATCGAAGATGCTGGGCTCGTGTCCCGCCTGACGCAACCAGGCGGCCAGGTGGATGTAGTTGAGCGGCACGTTCTGGATATAGCGGTTGAAACTGGCCATCGGTCGGACGAAGACGAAGCGCATGAGCCCTCCTGCGCCATGATAGCCGAAGATGCGTTGATCCGCAGTAAAAAGCGCGAAATCCGGAAGGGGATCCAGGCGGCGACCTTTGAATTCAGCGGGCCATAAGCGTTTATTCTCACCAAGGCAAGATGGCGGCTTAAAGCACTCTTCTTGGCTTTGCTCAGCTGCCGTGTTCCCTACGACAGAGGCAAGCCAGCGGCTTACCGCACTGGTCCTGGCTCCGCGGACGGGTCGTGTTCCCTACGAC
>CAYRFM010000062.1:0-47870 GCA_964423555.1 uncultured Holophagae bacterium
GGGCGATGGCGCCGGCTTGGCCCTCGATCAAGGGCGCGGTGAAGCCGATCTTGTCGAAACCATCGTTGTTGATGGCCGTGCCGCGGATCAGGGCGTGGATCGTGTCGCCGTCCTCACGGGCGACCGAAAGACGTTTGAGCACCACGACACCATAACCAGAGCCGCCCAGGACACCTCTGGCCGCTGCGTCGAACGCGCGGCAGTGGCCGTCGGGCGAAGAGATGCCGCCCTCCTGATACAGGTAGCCGGTAATCGCCGGCAGGATCAGGCGCACGCCCCCGGCCATGGCGATTTCGGACTCGCCATTGAGCAGGCTGGCACAGGCCATATGGACCGCTACCAGCGAGGTGGAGCAGGCCGTCTGGACGTTGACGGCCGGTCCCTTGAGGTTGAGTTTGTAAGAGACCCGAGTCGGCAGGAAGTCTTTGTCGTTGCCGAGCTGGATCGTCATGCCACCGACACTTTCGACCAGCGCGGGATTGGCCAGCAGGTTCTCGGTGAGGTAGGTACTCGCGCTGGTGCCGGCGAACAGGGCGATGCGACCGGGGTAGGTATACGGGTTGTAGCCGGCATGCTCCAGCGCGTGCCAGGCGCCTTGCAGGAACTGCCGTTGCTGGGGATCGAGCAGGCGTGCCTCGCGCGGGCTGTAGCCGAAGAATTGGGCGTCGAAGCAGTCGATGTCGGCGAGATAACCCATGGCGCGGACATAGTCGGGGTTCTGCAGCAGCGCTTGGCTGATGCCGGCTTGCAATAGCTCATCCTCTGCGAAGAAGCGGATGCAGTGGCGGGCCTGCTCGAGGTTGCGCCAGAAGGCGTCGATGTCGTCGGCCATAGGGAAACGGCCGGCCATACCAATGATGGCGATCGGCTCGAAAGCGTCGCGGCTGCGCTGGCCGATATGGACTTTCAGTGCCTTGGCGACATGGCCGGGACTGAGGAATTCGGCCAGCGTGCTGACGGTGGAGTACTGGAACAGTTCCGTGATCGCAATCTGGCGTTTGAAGTGGGCGCTGAGCCGGCTCTGGACCTGGGTCAGCAGCAAGGAGTGACCGCCGAGATCGAAGAAGTTGTCGTCGATGCCGACTTGGTCGACCTGCAGCAGCTCCTTCCAGACATTGATGATCGCCGTCTCGACCTCGGTGCTCGGGCGCGAGGCGCCGATCTCTTGAGCGGGTGCGGATGGCGTGGGTTTAGGCAGGGCTCGGCGGTCGACTTTGGAGCCGTCGGCGGTCAGCGGGAAGCAGTCGAGGGTGACGAAGGCGGATGGGATCATGTGGTCGGGCAGGCGCTCGGCGAGGAAGTCGCGCAAGGCCTTGACGGCCGGGTTGGTGCCGGGTTGGATGAGCAGGTAGGCGACCAGACGGAGTTCGCCGGGTTTGTCTTCGCGGGGAATGACTAGGGCGTCGCGGAGCTCGGGGTGCTCCAGCAGGCGCGAGGCAATTTCACCGGGCTCGACACGGAACCCGCGGATCTTGACCTGATGGTCGATGCGGCTCATGTACTCGAGTTCGCCGCGGGCGTTCCAGCGCACTAAGTCACCGGTGCGATAGAGGCGTTGGCCTGGTTCGTAAAGGCCGTCCTCGTCAGCGAAGGGGTTGGGCACAAAGGCCTGAGCGGTCAACTGGGGTCGGGCCAAGTAGCCGCGCGCCAGGCCGGCGCCCGCGACCAGCAACTCTCCAGCCACACCGATCGGCTGCAGGCGCAGGTTGCGGTCGACCACGTAGCAGCGGGCGTTGGCGACCGGCTTCCCGATTGGCGCGGCGCCGCAGCCGTCGAGCGGTGTCCAGGTCGCCCAGACGGTGACTTCGGTCGGGCCATAGGCGTTGACCAGCTGCCGATCGCGGGCCCAGGCGGTGGCCTGTTCGACCGAAACGGCCTCCCCGCCGACGATCAGGTGTTGCAACAGTGGCAGTTTGCGGGGGTCGAGGGAGGGCAGGACCGAGGGCGGCAACAGCATGGTGGTGATGCGTTCACGGATCAGGAACTCCTCGAGACCTTTGCCCAATAGCTCTTCACGAGCCGCTGTAAGAACCGGCACGCCAAACTGCCAGCCCCAGGTCAACAAGAAAATCGAGGCGTCAAAATTGAGCGAGGAAAAGATCAAGACACGGTCGTCGGCGGTCAGCGGGATCGAGGCGCGCTGGGTGGCGAGCAGGTTGGTCAGGCCGGCTTGGTGGATCATCACGCCCTTGGGTCGTCCGGTCGTGCCGGAGGTGTAGATCACATAGGCCAGGTGGTCGGGGCCCTGTCGGGTGGGTAGGGGCGCGGGTGAGTCGGCAAGGGGCTCGGGTGATTCCGCGACAGTCAGAAGGATCGCAGCGCAGGTGGGTAGGTGGGGGGCCGTCGCCTGGCTGGCGATAATCGCCGGAGGCCGGCAATCGTCGAGCATGAAACCCAAGCGTTCCTGAGGGTAATTCGGGTCCAGGGCGAGGTAGGCGCCGCCTGCTTTGAGGATCGCTAGAACTGCGATGTACATTGAGGGGCAGCGCGGGAGACAGATACCCACGATCGTGTCAGGCCCAACGCCAGTGGCGACCAGCTTCAGGGCTAGGGCAGTGGCCTGATGGTTCAGGGCGCGGTAGGTCAGCTGGTAGTCGCCCATGGCCAGGGCGAGGGCATCGGGTGACGCGGCCGCGAAGCGCGCGACTTGCTCGTGGAACATGGCCGAGTCGACCGGGTAGGTCGAGTGATTCCAGACCGTCAGCAGGGTCTGACGCTCGTGGGCGCCGAGTACACAGATCGTGTCGATGGGTTGATCGATGTCCGTGAGCGCGTTCTCGAGTAGGGTCTGGTAATGTTCGGCCATGCGGGCGATGGTGTCGGCCTCGAACAGATCGCTGTTGTACTCGAAAACGCCGCGATAGGTGCCCTCGTGGGCCTCGACCGCGAGGGTCAGATCGAAGTGGCTGACGCCCGTGTCGAAGTTGACCGGCTCCAGCTGCAACAGGTTACTGTTCAGCGGGCGGTATTCCTGCAGGGAGAACATGACTTGGAAAATGGGATTGCGGCTGAGGTCGCGATCGGGCTGCAGGCACTCGACCAAGAGATCGAAGGGCATGTCGCCATGGGACCAGGCATCGAGCGCATTGGCCCGGATGCGGGTAAGAAGCTTGGCGAAGCTGGGATTGCCCTCGAAGTTGAGGTGCAAGACCAGGGCATTGACGAAAAAGCCAAAGAGACCCTCTAGGGCCCGTTGGTTGCGGCCGGCGACCGGCGAGCCCAGCAGGAGCGCCTTCTGGCGCGAGTATCGGGAAAGCAGGAGTCCAAAGGCGGAGAGCAGGACCATGTAGTTGGTCACGCCAGCCGTGCGACCGACCTGGCGCAGGCGCTCGCTCAACGCTTGGGGAAGCGTGATCGGCAGGTAGGCGCCATGGAAGCGTTGGATCGCGGGGCGAGGCTTGTCGTAGGGGAGCTCGAGCACCATGGGTGCGCCTGCGAGCTGCTGGCGCCAGTGGTGATGTAAGTGCTCGAGATGAGGACCGGCCAGTAGGTTGCGCTGCCAGTAGGCATAGTCACAGAATTGGAGGGCCAGGTCTGGCAGCTGGGGGCTCGACCCGCTGGCCAGTTGTGCATAGACTGTCAGAAGTTCGCGCGTCAACAGGTCGTAGGACCAGCCGTCGGAGATGATGTGGTGGGTGCCGAGCAGCAACAGGTGGTGCTCGGCGGCGATGCAGTAGAGGGTGAAGCGAAACAGCGGACCTTGGCCTAGGTCGAAGGGACGGCTCGCCTCTTCGCGAGCCAGTCGTTCGGCTTCAGTCTGATCAGGGCAGGCCACGTGTGCCAGTGAGGCCTCGAGATGTTCGGCGATCCTGATGCTGGGCGCACCATCGACGGCGGGGAACGTCGTGCGCATCGCCTCGTGGCGGTTGACCAGGTAGGTCAGGGCTTGGCGGAGGTGGTTCTGATCGAGTGGGCCGCGGATGTGGAATCCGATAAAAATGTTGTAGGCCGCATTACCTGGTTGGAGCTTGTCGATGAACCATAGGCTGTGTTGGGCAAAGGCAAGAACGCGGGGTGTACTGCCGTCCATCGCTTGGATGGGCGGCGGCGCCCCCGCGGTGCTGGTGCCGCTGTTGATCAGC
Organism: uncultured Holophagae bacterium; assembly: GCA_964423555.1. Classification (GTDB taxonomy): domain Bacteria; phylum Acidobacteriota; class Holophagae; order Acanthopleuribacterales; family Acanthopleuribacteraceae; genus CAYRFM01. The sequence continues at coordinate 4,083 of CAYRFM010000062.1, forward strand.
TCTGCCAGGTAGGCGATCGTGGGTGTGGTGAAAAAGGCCGCGAGCGGAATCTCTTGGCCGAGTGCTTCGCGGATGCGGGCGAGCACGCGAACCGCCAGCAGCGAATGACCTCCGAGTTTGAAGAAGTTGGCATCGGGATCCACCTGGTCCAGGCCCAGCACATCCGCCCAAATCTGGCTGAGGACCTGTTCCATTTGAGTCATGGCCCTGCATTCGCCCTGACCGTCGGTGGCCTTGGCCTCAGGCTTGGGCAGGGCCTTGCGGTCGACCTTCTTGTTGGGCATCTGCGGGAATACATCCATGACGATGAAATGCGAGGGCACCATGTATTCGGGCAGGTGGACCTTGAGGTAAGCTTCTAGCTCTGTGATATCCGGTTTTGCCGTCGGGGGCGCGACCAGATAGGCGACCAGTTGGGGGTTGCCAGGCTGATCTTCGCGGACCATGACCAGGACTTCGGCAACGCCTGGGAAAGTGGCCAGGCGGGCTTCGATCTCGCCCAACTCGATGCGGAAACCGCGCAGTTTGACCTGGTGGTCGAGGCGGCTGATGTACTCCATCGTGCCATCGCGGTGGAAACGCACCAGGTCGCCGGTCTTGTACATGCGCGAGCCGGGTGTGCTAGCGTAGGGATTGGCGATGAAGCGATCGGCGGTGAGCGAGGGGCGATAGAGATAGCCGCGAGCCAAGCTGTCGCCGCCGAGGAAGAGCTCTCCGGGTACCCCGAGGGGCAGCAGATTGAGATGGCGGTCGAGAATGTAGCACTGAGTGTTGTTGATCGGGATGCCGATGGTGACCCAGGTTGCGTCCCGCTCGATATCGGCGACCGTCGAATAGGTGGTGTCTTCCGACGGGCCGTAGAGGTTGACGACTCTGCGTACCTTGGTTTCACCATAGATCCGTTGAACCAGTTTGAGGGGCAAGGCTTCACCGCACAGGCTGACCGTGCGCACGCAGTCGGGTACGGCCTGGAGCTTGAGCAGTTCCGACATGAGAGTGGGGACTGTGTTGATCTGAGTGATGTTCAGGTTGGGCAGTTCAACCAGTTCCAGCGCGTTCTTGACAATGTGGATGGCGCCGCCGAAGCTCAGGGGGGTAAAGATCTCGAAGATCGAAAGGTCGAAGTTGGTGGAGGTCGAGAACAACATGCCGCTCAGTTCGTCATCGTCGAAGACCGGGCGAGACCAGTCGACGAGCAAGGTCGTGCAGCGATGGGGAATGGCAACGCCTTTGGGGCGGCCGGTCGAGCCCGAGGTGTAGATGAAATAGGCGAGATTCTCGGGGGTCGGTACCTGGGCAGGGGGGAGAGCGCGACCGTCGAGGTCTTGATCGAGCACTGCATACGGCGTGCCGGTGACGCTCAGCTTGTCAGCGTGGTGGGGCTGAGTCAGGACGATCGATGCCTGGGTGTCTTCGACGATGAAATCGAGGCGATCCTTAGGGTAGGTCGGGTCGAGAGGTACGTAGGCGCCACCGGCCATCAGTACCGCGAAAATGGCCACGATCAACTGGGGATCTCGGTCCAGGCAAAGGCCGACTGCCTTTTCCGGGCCGACACCCTGGCTACGCAACCACAGCGCCCCTTGGTTCGCCTTGCGGGCCAGTTCACCATACGTCATTGAAGAGCCGCGGTGAAACAAGGCGATGCGTTGGGGTTCTCGTGCGGCCCATTCGAGGAAGCGTTGGGGGATCGGTTGCTGGGACAAGGGTAGGTCGGGCTGGTGAGGCGCCAACAGGGCGGCGCGCTCGCGCGCATCGATCAGTTCGAGCATATCGATGGGGGCTTGGGGATGGGCCACCATGTCCCCGAGCAGATGCTGGAAGTGAGTGGCCAAGCGTTCGATGCGGTCGCGGTCGAACAGCGCGGTCGCGTATTCCAGCTCACCGTAGATCTGGTCGCCCTGTTCGACCAGGGCAAGCGTCAGGTCGAGATGGGTTCGATGGCGGTCAAAAGGATAGTGGTTGCCTTCCAGGTCACCGGCTTTGAAGGGCGGGAAGGGTTGGCTGAGGAAGTTGAACATGACCTGGAACAGCGGGTTGCGGCCAGGATCTCGCTCGGGTTGAAGGGCTTCGACCAGTTGCTCATAGGGGAAATTGCGGTGCTCCATGAGCTCGAGGCTCTGGTCGCGCAGGCTTGCGAGAAAATGGTCGAGCCGAGGATTGCCCTGCATCCTGGCGCGCATGATCAGGGTGTTGACAAAACACCCGATCAGCGGCTCGACCTCGGGCGTGTCGCGGGTGCTGATGGGCGTGCCGATCAAAACGTCAGAGAGCGCGGTGTAGCGGCGCAGAATGATGGAAAAGGCGCCGAAGAAGACCGTGAAGAGCGTGACGCCATCGGTGGTTAGCTCGCGTTTCAGGGCCGCGACCAGCTCCGGGCGCAAGCGGAAGGTGACGGACTCGCCCGCGTGATTGAATTGCGGCGGTCGGGGGCGGTCACCAGGAAGCTCCACGACATGCGCGGCCCCTTCCAGATGCCCTTGCCAGAAAGACAACTCTGTGCTCGTGCGCTCGGCGGCGAAGTGATGTCTCAGCCAGCACGCATAGTCGGCAAATTGGATCGGCAAGGGGGCGAAACCGGGAGCTCTGTCCTCGAGCGCGGCGGAGTAAGCTAAGGCCAATTCCTGAACGAAGATGCCCAGGGACCAGCCATCCATGATCGCGTGATGAAAGACCGCTTGCAGGAGCCAGGGGCCTTGCTGCGGCTGAATCAGAAAGAAGGCGGCAAGCGGGGCCGTTCCCAGATCGAAGCAGTGGTTGGCGTTGCGGCGCAACAGGTCATCGAGTGGTTCGTCGAGCTGCTCCGTCAGATGCACAGTGGGCGTCAGTGATGGGGCGATTGCCAGACCAGGTATCCCGTTTGCGGCCACGAAGCTCAGGCGCAGGCTCTCGTGGCGGACGACCAGCTCCGTCAGGGCGCGCTGTATAGCGACAGACGAGACTTGGTGATTGAATCTGAGCACAATCGGTATGTTGTAGGCTGTACCTTCGGGTTGCAGCTGATGGATGAACCACAAACGCTCCTGTAGAAACGTCAGTGGCAAATGCCGATCACGGGGGACTGGTGAAGGGCGATTCTGCTCGGACTGTACCTGGCTGCCGAGGGCTGCCGCGAAGGATTGGATGGTCGGATTCTGAAACAGCAGCATCAGGGGGGCTTCGAGTTGGAGGCCGGAGCGAATGCGCGCAACGACCCGTGACGCGCTGATCGAATGGCCACCCAGTTTGAAGAAGTTGTCGAGCGTGCTTATCGAATCCAGGCCGAGGACGTCGCGCCATATTTCGAGCACCGACGTCTCCAGCGATGTGGTGGGCGGAACCACTTCCCGTGGTTTGAGCGCACTTGGCAAGGGCAGTGCTTTGCGATCGATTTTATTGCTGCCTGTACGTGGGAAGGAGGTCATTAGAACGTAGGTCGACGGAATCATGTAACTGGGAAGGTGCTGACCGAGAGAGCTCGAAAGACTGTCGAAGTCAAGTTCCTGGCCGGCTCTCGGGATCAGATATCCTACGAGATGCCTATCCCCAGGTCCTAGTTCGCGGATCAGAACAACGGCTGCTTCGACGGCTGGATGGGACTGCAGGGCCGCTTCAATTTCACCCAGTTCGATGCGGAAGCCTCGGAGCTTGACCTGGTGATCGATCCGGCCCAAGCAGTCGAAGATCCCGTCTTCGCGCATGCGCACCAAATCACCGCTGCGGTAAAGTCGTGAACCTTCGCCTCCGAAGGGGTTTGGCACGAAATGCGTGGCTGTGAGTCCTGGGCGGTTGAGATAGCCCCTCGCCAAGGCATCGCCACCGATCAACAACTCGCCTGGCATACCGATGGGTTGGAGCCGCAAGGAGGGGTCGCAGCAATAGAGTTGCATGTTAGCGCAGGCGTCGCCGATGGGGATGGGCGTCGTCGAGATTTGGTCGATCTGGTAGAGACTGGCGTATATCGTGGTTTCGGTCGGACCGTAGCCGTTCCAGATCTCAGCGACCAGTCGTAACAAGTGGTTGGCCAAATCAATGGGGAAGGGTTCGCCCGCACAAATCACACGCAGGGGCCGCTGCGTCAACCCGGCTTCGACAACCATGCGCCAGGTGACAGGTGTCGCCTGCATGATCGTAATTTGATGCTCCTCGAACAGACGCACCAATACAGCCCCGTCCATGGCCTGTTCCTTCGAGGTCAATACAGAGGTTGCGCCATGTAGCAGAGGCATGAAAATGTCGAATACCGAGATATCGAACGCGAACGTCGTTACAGCCAAGAGCCGGTCATGCGACGCAAGACCTGGGCGCTGTTTCATGGCGTGGAGGAAGTGTGTCAAGTTGCCATGGGAAAGCATGACCCCTTTTGGTCGGCCCGTTGAACCAGAAGTGTAAATGACATAAGCGGGGTCTTGGGGCTCGATGAGCACTGGCGGCATCGGCTCCGTCTGGGGAATGGTCGACCAGAGCTCCTGGAGGTAGATGACTTGAGTGCCTTCGAAACGCTGCTGCGGTTGCGGTGCCAGGGAGATCACCAGCGAAAGATGCGCATCGGCTACCATAAAATCCAAGCGGTCCTGAGGGAAGCTGGGGTCGAGTGGCACGTAGGCAGCGCCTGCACGGATCACCGCCAAGACGGCAATGATCTGTTCGAGCGACCTGTCGAGGTGGATACCAACCAAGTAGCCTTTGCCGATCCCTCTTTGGCGGAGAAATGCCGCTAGGCCGAGCGAATGGTGGTCGAGTTCGGAGAAACTGAGCGCGGAGCCCAGCAGCGAAGGACCATAGGCGGAAATAAGGGCTGTTTTGTCTAGGTTCGCGTTCCCAGATTTGGCAAACAGAGTAGGAAAGTCGTTGAATGCATAGGCCGAGCGGCTTGTGGACTGCTGCTCAAGTATTGCCGCTCGCTCCGGGTCGCTTAGGAGCTCGAGCGTGCCCAGAGCTGCATCGGGGCTCTCGAGGATGGAGGCTACCAAGCGGGTGAATTGGGTGGCAAGGCGCTGCATGCGCGGTGCATCGAAGAGTTGTTGGCTGTATTCGAAGAAAGCGTAGTCGTAATCGCCGCGGTGTTCAATTGCCAACGCCAAATCCAGATGGCAGTAACCTCGATCAAAATCCTGTGGCCTGAGTTGGAGCGTTCCGAACGTCTCTAACGGGTTAGGATTATGGGTGTAGTTGAATAGCACTTGGAATACTGGGTTGTAAGAGCTGTCGCGATCGATATCTAAGGCATCGATCAACGTGTCGAAGGGCACAATCTGCGTTTTCCCGCGCTTGAGTGCTTGATCACGCGTTTGTTCCAGGAGACGCGCGAAAGACATATTGCGCGCGAGTCGAGTACGAATCACAGTCGTGTTGATGAAAACGCCGATGACGTTTTCGCAGCCTGGGGCATCGCGATTGGCCACAGGCGTTCCAATGAGGATATCCGTCGCGTGCGTTATCCTGAATAGCAGGGTGTTTAGAGCCGCGAGATAAAACATGAAGGGAGTGACCTGACGTTGCACACATAGGTCTTCCACTGCCTTCGAGTGTTCTTTTGTCAAGGTGATCGATTGGACCCTGCCCAGATAATTTAACTCTTTGGCCCGCGGTCGGTCGCTAGGGAGATCAAGAACGAAGTTGCTGCCCTCTAGGTCCGCGACGACCTCCGGCAAGATACGGCGCACTTTATCCAGGTGATCAGCGGTCTGTTCCCAATGCGCATAGTCTAAGTAGTGTAATTCTTGTGGGGGTTGATTGGGTGCGTTACCTTGGACAAAGGCTTGATAAGCTTGGAAGAGGTCCTGCTTGAGAATTTGGAGGGACCAGCCATCGGCAACAATGTGGTGCATGGTGGTTTGAAGAATATGATGATCGTGACCAAGCGAATAGAAACAAAACTTTATCAGGGGACCGCGATCTAGCTGAAAAATCTGAGCACTTTCCGCAACGAGGTTATGTTCCAGCTGGTTGGCGGCAAGGGATCCTTTCCAGATGGTCAAGGAGGTCGGAGGGTGTTCGATGATCTTTTGTAGAGGACCGTTTCCACTCAAGTGGAACACTGTGCGCAGTGCCTCGTGCCGCCGCCACAGGAATTCGACGGCTCGCTCCATCGCCTGGCGATCCAGTGCGCCAAAAACATGGAACGCGAGCGAGATATTGTAGATCGGCAAGGTAGGATAAAGGCTCTGACTGATCCACATGCGTCTCTGGCTGGAAGATAAAGGATGTGCTTGATCGCGATCTTGCTTGGGAATGGTCATCGGAGTCGCGACCGTGCACGCCAGAAAAGCAATAATTGCGTCCTTGTGCTCTTTCAGCTCCGTGCGTTGGGTCTCGGTTAGCCCGCCTTTTGGAGCACTGAACTTGAGTTTGTCACCCTCGGTCCACAGTTTGACCCCAGCGCGTTGGAATCTAAGCAAAAGCTCGCCGATGTCCTGCATCAGATCTCTCCATTTTCCAAGTTCATTACAGGTTCATCATTAAAAGAGCTGAATTTTATGCGTTTAGCTTCAGCCGGGATGATGAACGACAGGGCGAGAGTTGAATCGGCCATTAGATCTCTCCAAATTCAGCGTCATTGTCGTTTCTTTGGTCATTGCCCCGCATAACTACGATTAACTTTGCCATCTGCTCAATCGTTCGTTGCGAAAAAAAGTGAGGTAATTCTATTTCAATGCCAAGTCCGTTGCGTATGCGTGACTGTAGGCGGGTGACCATGAGCGAGTGTCCACCCAATCGGAAGAAGTCTTGGTCGACACCGATTGCCTCCTGGTTGAGAATTTCTTGCCAGTAGCCCAGGAGTATGGACTCGACCTCGCTAGACGCGGGTTTGATAACATAGCGTTCCTGGATGACTGTGATTGGTGTTGGTGCGGTCAGTGTGGCTTCTTCTGCAGGCACTGTGGTTTGTCTGAAATAGCTATCGATAGTTCCAATGTATTCGATCCTGCCATTTTCGCCAACGCGGACAAGATCGCCGGTGCGATAGAGACGCTCGCCTTGTTTCCAATGGGGTGTAGTGAGTCTAGTTACCTCAAGCTCGATCTCGCCAAAGAGTTTGCGAACTGTGGACTCCGGGAGAGCAAGTTCGCCAGGTAGTCCTAGGGGTACTAGTCGACCTTGATCGCGAATCACGAATGCCCGATCACTCTCCTCTAGGCCGTTGAGTTCACTCCCTGATCTGGCCAGAAAGGTGCGGAGAAAGGACGACGGGGCTGCATCGGCAGCATTGGGCAGCGTGGTCATGGCAAATCCGCTTATTTGCGCCTTGGCCTCTTCTGGAGAGAGGAATGCAAGCCCAAATACGGGCGTGTGCTCGGCTGCGGCTATGGCATGCAACAAGTTGCCGAGATGGTGAAGCATTTGGGTTATCATTGAGGGGGTGGCATAGCTGAGATCGAAAGTCAATGCGATTTTTAATTTATTCACTTCCGGGAAGACGACCAAGCTCATGAGATAATTGGTCTTTTCGTTCACCTGAAGCAATTGAAGAGTCAAGTCTGAGCCATCCAGACTGTCATCCTGATCTATGGGATAGTTTTCGTAGACAAAGATTGAATCAAACAGTTGACGTTCACGTGGTATCTCGCTCCATCCCTGAATATCGACGAGTGAACAGGACTCATAGGGTGCTAAGGAGAACATACACTCCTGAACAGCATGGGCCATCTGAACGAATGATTGGTTGGCCTGAAGACGAATGCGGAATGGAAGCGTGTTGATAAACATGCCAACCATGGTCTCGGCATGCTCCAGCTCGGGTGGACGACCGGACACGGTGACTCCGAATAGTATGTCATCCCCACCAGAATAATGAGACAGCAGGAGAGACCAGGCGGATTGGACCAGAGTGTTCATGGTCAGGTGATAACTTTTAGCCAATTCTTTCAGCCGTGTGAAAAGAGCGGCGTCGAGTTGGTGGGTCAAGGAGCCGACCCGACCCGGAAGTGGCATGGGGGACGGAGAAAAGCCGAGGTGAAGCGGTTCGCAGCAGTGGGCCAGGTAGATGCGCCAGAAATCCTCGCCGTGATTCCTAGGCAGTACATTGATACGGGCAACGTGGTTCGAGAAAGGTGCGAGTTCGACTTGAAGGGCTTCTCGTTTTTGGCGATAGGCAGCGAAAACGGTTTTGAGTACCAAGGGCCAACTCCAACCGTCAAGGATCAGGTGATGGTTGGTCCAGATGAGTGTGTAATCATCCGCAGAGTGCCGTACCAGAACCAGGCGCAAGAGTGGTGCCGTATGCAAGGAGAAGCCGCGTGATTGCTCTTCTTGGCACAGCGTGGTTAGTGCACTTTTGTCCTGATGGTCGGACCAATCAAGATATTCAATGGTCAGCATTGCATCGCGGTGGACTACTTGGAAAGGCCGCTCACGCATTTTGAAGTGGAAGGACGTCCGAAGTGCGCTGTAGGCATTGATCGCATGATGCCATGAGGCGGAGAACCTTGCGCGGTCAAGAGGTCCGGCGATTTTCCAAATTGTTTGGACTATGTAAGTCCCGTCGTCGGGCCGGAGAAGTGAGTAAAGCAATATTCCTTGCTGGGCGGGCGTCAAGGGGTAAATATCGTGAATATCTTTTGCTGTGACCGACTTGGAATCCATCAGCGCGGGTATGTTTGCGAGTTCCTCAGTTGTGAAGTCCATATTCGGGAAGTTAATGAGGGCGGTTGGGTTGACTTGCTCGAGGAGTGTTATCAGTTGGGCGAGAAAAGTATCAACCAGTTGCTCGAGCAAATCGGAGGTGTGCAGGTTAAGGCTGTAATGCCAGTCAACCCTGAATTGTTTTCCAGAGACGAGAGCGTTGACCTCGAATATGTGGGTCCGCCTACTGTTCTGAGCGCGGCAAGGGCCGCAGTCATCGTGGACCATGCGCAGGACACTGTTCTCGCTAGGGTTGAATTGACCCAAGTAGTTAAACAAAATATCGTTGGTGGTGGGTTCACCCAGGGTACCGGTGAGGTAGCGCAAAAGGCCGTAGCCGATGCCGTTTTGCGGACGCTCCTGACGCATCCGTTTCAAATAATTGATGCGGTCGTTCAATTCGGTCCGATTCAGATTCAGCGCTGTTGGGAAAATTGAAGTAAACCAACCGATCGTGCGAGATACATTCATTCCGTTGAAAACATCCTCGCGACCATGACCCTCCATATCCACTTGCACGCATCCGTCCCCTAGCCATTCGCTCAAAGTTTCGGCAAAGGCGGCGAGGAGCACATCCACTACAGTTGCATTTAACTGCCGGGGTACTTCGTGGATCAGGACTCGCGTCTGCTCAGCGGTTAGGCAACGGGAGACGATTCGTTCAGAGGCGTAGTCGTTTTCTCCATTTGAAGTCAAGGGCAGAGAGATGTTGGGGCGTGTAATGATCCCTTCCCAATAGCATTTCTGTCGGTTCACATCAGTTAAAGCATATTTTCCCAGTGCAATCGACCAATCTTGGAACGAAGTGGTTTTCAGTGGCAGCGCATTGGTCTGACCGTGCTGTGATTGCTCCAACAAGACACTCAGGTCTTCTTCGAAAATACGCCAAGAAACGCCATCCATCGCTAAGTGGTGAACCACGCAGACCAAGCGATCTAATTTTCCTAGTTCTCTGACCAACAACGCTCTCAGGATGGGTCCATTCGTCAAGTCCAACGACGCCTGGAGCTCCTGCAAGGCTTGTTGCAAGCCTGCGGCGTAGCGCTGTGGGTCGTATACCTTGAGGACAGGATTTTGTTCGTCTGTCGCGATGGATTGGGTCCATAGATGGTCCCTTTTATTGAAGCGTGCGCGAAACATATCGTGATGATTACGTAGCTGGGTGAGTGCTCGTTCAAGCACGGTGAGGTCGAGCGATTCTCGAATCTCGAAGGAAACCGCCATGTTCCAGTGGGGATTTCCATTGGGAAAATGGTCGAAGAACCATCGTTGTACCGGGGTAAGGGGAATGGCTCCTGTCACCTGCTTTTGCCATGCCTGAATGTCCGATTGCCCGGAGGCATAGGCGGCGAGTTTGGCAATCGTTTGGTTCATCAGGATATGGCTGGGGCTGAGATGGATGTTCTGTTTGGCCGCGGCGCTTATGATCTTGAAACTGAGGATTGAGTCGCCGCCGAGTTCAAAGAAATTATCATGAATGCCAACCTGTTTTTTATCAAGGGCCTTACACCAGATTTGGGCTAGTGCATACTCAATTTCGTTGGTTGGTGCTGTGAACGTGTGCTGGATTCTGGGTGCAACAGGGGAGGGCAGTGCCTTTCGGTCGATTTTCCCGTTGGCGGTAATTGGAAATGAATCCATGAAGATGAACGAGGTTGGGATCATGTATTCAGGCAGGAATTCTCTGAGGTAGTTATACAGTTCATCCGAGGTGGTGTTTTTCATTGGCTCGTTGATCACATAGGCAATAAGACGTTTGGCTTCTTGGTCTACATCTCGCACTAGAACGATGCTTTCCTTTACTGCGGGGTGATTGCCGATCCGTGCATTAATTTCTCCCAATTCGATACGTAGACCCCTTATTTTGACTTGAAAGTCAAGGCGTCCTAGATATTGAATGTTGCTGTCTGAAGAATAGTAGACGTTGTCACCACTTTTGTACATCCTTTGGCCAGGTTTGCCTGAATACGGATCCGGGATGAATTTTTCCGCCGTCAACGCTGGGCGGCAATTGTAACCTCTCGCCAAAGCGATGCCAGCGATGTGCAGCTCACCCGGGACGCCAATTGGTTGGGGGTTGATTGCTTTATCTAGAATGTATATTTTAGTATTGGAGATTGGCGTGCCGATTGGTACTGTTAGGGCTGCTGCATTGCAAGTCCAGGCGGTAACATCAACTGCGGCCTCCGTAGGGCCATAGAGGTTGAACAATTTAGTGTTGGGAAAGAGTTGGAGAAACCGTTTCACGGATGAAAGCGAGAGCGCCTCGCCGCTACAGAATACCTGTTTGATGCAGGCGCACGATCCAGCTGAAGGATCATCTAGGAAAGCCACCAGCACGGACGGGACAAAGTGCAGAGTGGTTACCCCATGTCTTGTAATAGCATGTGAAATGTAGGACGGGTCTTTATGACCACCGGGGGCTGCAATCGCAAGCCTGGCACCGATTTGCAGAGGCCAGAAGAATTCCCAGACGCTGACATCGAAACTGTAGGGTGTTTTTTGCAGGACCGTATCGTTTTCATCCAGGGGGTACGCATGTTGCATCCACTGCAAGCGGTTGCAAATGGCCTCGTGGCTATTGATCGCACCTTTGGGGTTGCCGGTAGAGCCCGAGGTATAGATCATGTAGGCCATTTCAAGGGCTTCGCAATGAAGATCCGGTTTCAAGGTAGGCAGACCCGCGAGAGATTGCCAATCGGGATCAAGTATCACCGGTGTCACGGTATGCTCGCATTTCTCTGGCACCGTGTGCGGTTGGCAAATCAGCAGGGTGATCCCCGAATCCTTTATTAGATAATGGATCCTCTCTTTGGGAAGCTCTGGGTCGATCGGGGTATAGGCAGCGCCTGCCTTTAGAATGCCATATAGTCCTACCAGCATTTCGAACGAACGCTCAAGGCAAATACCGACAATTTCCCCCTCGCGGGCGCCTAACGTTCTTAGTTTTTGACCAAGCATATTCGACTTGTCTGACAAAACCTTGTATGCCATCGTATCTGAGTTAAAAACCAAGGCGGGAGCGTGAGGATTCTGCGCCACCCTAGCTTCGAATAAATCCAATAGGTTTTTGCAAATCGGATATTCATAATCTGTTCGGTTCCAGTAGTCGAGGCAGATTTGTCTTTCGGAAGGGGAGACCATCGACAATAAGTCAGCGCGTTGATGCGGGAACGCTATCGCTGATTCGAGCAAGGTGGAGAAATTATTGCCGAATCTCTCCATTGTTGTGCTAAAAAACAGGTCATTTCTGTATTCGATAATCCCGTAAAAGGAGTTTTGAGCTTTGACTATTCTTAAGGTTAAGTCGAAAGGGTCTAATGTGGCCCGTACTAGTCGCCTTTGCCAACGCATGGCGCCCATGTCCCATGTCTCACAATCTCCTTCGCCTAGGCTAATGATTGGATTGCTCTTGTGGAGGAAACGATTATTGTCTTCAAATACAAATTGTGTTTGGAAGATAGGGGTTGTATTGGCGAGTCTTTCGTATTCTAGCTGATGAGCAATGATTGAAAACGGGGCATCGCGGTGTTGAAAGCACTCTTGAATACATCGGTTCGTAGTATTTAGGAAGTCTGAGAAGCTGATGTTCTCAAAGACAGATCTTATAACGACGGTGTTGACGAAATAGCCCAACAGATCGCTATACTCTTTACCTCTTCCCGCGGTCGGCGTTGCAATGATAATATCTGGTTGGCCAGAGTAGCGATGAAGCATTAGTGCGAAAATTGAGAACATAAGAGAGTATAGTCTTGTCTCGTTTTTGTGAAGAAAGTTTTCGACTCTATCTTGTTGCACTCTTGAAATCGAAAATTTTGACACGCCTCGGGAGTACGTGAGGACTGGCGGGCGGGGTAGATCAGTTTGAAGCTGTAGAACAGGAAGACTCCCTTTTAGATGGTCATGCCAAAAGCGGAGCGAATTCTGAAAATGTACGCTATTTATGTATGAATCTTGGTTGGTGACAAATTTTTCGAAATTGTCGATGGGGGTCGGTAAGTAGGGTGTGTCGTTGTCTAATATTTGATTGTATACTGTCTTGAGATCATCTATTGTTTTCATGATGGTCCAGCCATCGGAAGTTACGTGATGGGTCTGAAAAAAGAGTGTGGTGCACTGGTTAGATCTAGTGAAAAGATACCAACGCGGAGCGGGTTCTGTCTCAATTTTGAAAGGCCTGACTTCTAGTTCTGCTAGTTTTTCATCTAGTGATAAATTAATTTGGTCGAGGTCGATGACTAGGATCGGAAGATCCAGATTTTCAACCTGTGCCAGATACACATCTCCATCCTCGTAGCGGTAGCGGTGCAGCCATGTTGGATAAAGAGTTTGGAGGTATAGGAGTGTCTGTGTGAAGATCTGAATGTCAAGCTGGCTCACATCCCAGATATAATTAATGTTATACGCGCCTTGATCTGCTCCCGGTTGATAGGATGCCCACATAGCTTTTTGACCGATGGTAACTTTTCTCTTGTCAGTATTCATTAGTTTCTCCAACCTCAGCGAGCTCGTTCCTGGCTGTTTATGGGGGCTGATCCTTGTATTGTGTGGAATGGCTGACACAGATCGTTACTGTTAATTGTCATCCGTAGATGAATTTGTGTCAAGTGAAAAAATGAGAAAACAGATGGCTGCGCAATGCTGTCACTTCGGGAGATATGTGTCCTCTGGGAGAATGCGCGCTCAGTCGATTGTGCGCCAGAGGTTAATTTGACGTTTTATGAAATTGCTTTCAGCGTCTGAGTTTTAAGGTTACATAGAATGACCTTTCTGCGATAGCGGGAATCGTGTTTCTCGCGTCATAGGGGAGCTCGTGGATATAAGCATCGTCATCTAGTAAGTTGTATATGTAAAGTTCAAGCGAGAGGTCCGCTCTTTTGTAGGGGAATTGATAGCTCGCATTGGCTGTAGCTACGTCAAATGGTTTTGACTTTTCGTTTAATTCAAGGCGATCAGGCTTGTTAATAATATTGTCTTTGAAATTGTCATAATGAATTTCAAAAAGACTGGCCGAAAAGGTTTTTGAAGAGTAACCCGCGCCGACTTTAAATAGGTATGAGGGTGCTAGTGTCGTTCCTTTCTTACCTAGGCTATCTTCATTTTCTTGATACGTGAAAGCGGTGGTGAATATTAAGTTGGGTGATGGGATGTATTTTGACTCGATTTCAAACCCATTGACTCTGAGTTCACCCTGGTTTTTACTCACTGTAAGGTATGCAAGGAAGTCGTCAAGAGAAAGTTCAGGGTAGTGTTCGTGGAAAACCGGGTAATCTTCTTCTGTGGGAGGTAGAGCGCGGATTAAATTTTTTTCAGTGCTCTTGAAATAAGTACCTATCACTTGCTCGCGCTCGCCCTGATAAAAGAGTTGTAGGCTGGTGGTCGAAATTGTCTCTGATACGAGCCCAGGATCTCCCAGTTGTACGCCAGGGGTGTTTATAAATCGATCCAGCGGGATCGGCGAACGGAACGCTTCGCCAAAGAGCAGCTTCGCTCCGAGCCGGGGAGAGAAATTGATAATTGCGCCAGTGCGTGGGACGGTATCGCCAGAGGCATTTTCGGGTTTGTTGAATTGAGCTCCAGCAATAAACTTCAAGAATCGGTTGGGTCTATATGTGAACTGGCCATAGGCACCTTGATGGTCCTCTTTGCGAAAGTCAATTTCAGGGGCAAGCAGGCCGGCAGGGTTATACCCATCCCAGTGTTGGTAGACACCTCCGAGCATGAAGTTAAACTGGTTCGAAAGTTTTCCGAACAACGTGACTTCGACTAGGTCGTCATCCGATCTCAACGCAAGAGCCGGTTGTTCAATATTTGAATATTTCCAATCAAATGCTTCAACATTCTTTGTGGCATTGATCTCGATGCGCCAAGTATTGTTAAATTCCTTTACATAGCCAATGTTGTAAAGCGCAACGCTGCTATGCCAGCTAAATTCATCGGTTTTGTTATAAAGAACCTCGGCAAAGTGTTTGGTGTTGCCCGAATAAACAGACATAGTGAAATCACCATATCGCAAATTTGCTCTAACGCCTTTGTTGTCTTCAAAAACGTCTTTGGAAAATAATTCGCGTTGACCCTCCGAGTTCGTGGCAGTGCCACCGAAGTCCGTATAAGACTCAAAAGTCCACCCGTCAGTGTCAAGGTAGTGAACACCGACATCTAAGGCCACTTTTCCTTTGTGGTAGCGTACATAAGCATCGCCGCCTAAAGTGTTGAACGATCCGGTTCTGATACTTGTCTCGAGTGTGTCCTGCTTCGCCTGCCGAGTTATGATGTTGATCACACCTTCGAAAGCGTTGGTTCCGTATAGGGTCGAGCCAGGCCCTCGAACTAATTCGATGCGCTCTATGATACTGATTGGAAATGCCAGGTAAGCGTTATAAATGGAGATATTACCATTGGCAGTACGCAACGGGCGACCATCAATGAGCATAAGAATGTGGGCAAAATTGACTGCTTCACCACCCCTAATGGAAGATGAGATGACGCCGCCAGAGAAGTTCTTTTGGACGCCAGGTAGCCTTTCGAGCAAATCCCAGAGATTGTTCGCTCCAAACTTCTCAATTTCCTGACGTGTCAAAATGGAAACCACACCGGGTGCATCCCAAAGGGGCTCTTTCTGCTTTGAGGCCGTGATGACGTCGACTCTGAACAGTTCCTCGAGACTGAAGACACTGTAGTCCACCTTCTCTCCCTCCTCCTGCGAGGGCTGTGCCCAGAGCGGGGCTGTCAACAGACAGACTAGGGACAGAAGCGCCAGTTTCGTGTTCATGACCTTCTCCTCATGGCGGGATCTCTCAGGGATCGCTGTTCATGCATTGCCAATCTCGGGTTTCCAGATCGTTTTAGGATGGTGATGTCGATCGACACAGATTGTCTCCTGTACCTTTCGTCATTCCTCTCGTTTTCTTTAGAGTCTGATTTTGGAAAATTAGGCGCCTCTGCTCAAAACCGGCCCATTCACGAGGGGGCGCTTTGTGGGATTTCCTGGATTTCATGAGTGGCCTTCTGGAGAGCCGGTCTGCCGGCCGTGTCATTGCCGATTTTCGGCCAACACAGGGTCATTGGGAGGCGCTGTGAAACTCGGGGTGCGCCTTGAACCATTCGAGGAATTGGGGAATGCCTTCGGCTAAAGGTGTCGTGGGTTGAAAGCCTAGTTTTACTTGAGCCCGCTCAATGTCGGCGTAGGTGGCGGGTACGTCGCCGTCTTGGATCGGCAGGAGGATGCGCTCGGCACGCTTGCCGAGGCCTTGCTCAATCAGGCCGATCATGTACTCCAGTTCCTCGGAGCGGTGGTTGCCCAAATTGAAGACTTCATATGCATCGAGGTTACTTGCCAACAGGCTGGCTTTGACGCCCGCGACGATATCGTCCACATACGTGAAATCGCGCTGCATTTTGCCAAAGTTGAAAACCTTGATCGGGCGGTTGGCCATGATGGCGTCGGCAAACAGCCACAGGGCCATATCGGGGCGCCCCCATGCTCCGTAAGCGGTAAAAAATCTCAATCCGACGGTTTGGATACCATAGAGGTGAGTGTAGGTATGGGCCATCAATTCGTTGCTTTTTTTGGTCGCCGCGTAGAGCGATACCGGATGATCCACCGTTTGGCTCTCCGAGAAAGGCAGGCTGGTGTTGCCCCCATACACGCTCGAGGAGGACGCATAGACGAGTTTGGGTTTGCCGAAATGGCGGCAGCATTCGAGGATGTTCATCGTGCCGACGATATTGCTCTGGATATAGGCATGGGGGTGGTCGATCGAATAGCGAACCCCTGCCTGTGCCGCGAGGTGAAGGACAGCTTCGGGTTTGAAATCTCGAAAAACTTGCTCCAGGCTGGCCAGGTCGCTTAGGTCAATCCGCTGAAACCGAATCTCTGAGGCGAGCTGTTTCAGTCGTGCATGCTTGAGAGCGGGATTATAGTAATCGTTGAGATTGTCCACGCCCATGATCGTATGGCCGTCCCCATGGAGGGACTTTGCGCAGTGGTAACCAATGAATCCGGCCATGCCGGTAACAAGAATTCGCATGTTGCGCTCCGTGTTCTGGGTAGGCTAATAGATGCGGATGCCGTTGCCACCCGCCTCCTTGGGGAGATTTTCTATGGCCGACATCGTCTCCACCAAGTTGATGGTCGTCGCCGAGGAGGGATTGACGAGCTCAAGCTCATCCAGAAGCGTGCTCCAGTTGAGCGACTTCTGCGCAATGAGCGTCAAGCTGCACAGGCGCTCATTGTAGTGTACGATTTCGTGGAAGTACAGCCGAACCAAGGGATCGCCCAACGCCAAACCCTCGTCCGTCAGTTGGAGAGGGCCTGAATAGATCAGGCTTCCGTGTCGCTCTAATTGTTCCTCGAATCGTGAACGCTCCAAGTCAATCAGTGGGAGGGTGTCCAGGCTTTCGGCATTTGAAAAATTTATGGGCAGGCGTCCTTCGCCGCAATACAGGACCCCATTGCAATCGCCTCTGCTTTTTTCGGCGAGGAGCGACCTGAGGGAGAAAATGAGACGTAACTTGCTGGAGTCGGCCATTTTGCGGCGTAGATTGGCAAGCAGGTTGGTTGCTCGCCAAGAGGGCGACAACGAGAAGTAGAGCGCTCCTTCTCCCTCCCAGAGCGTTCCCAATCGAGCCACTAAAAAGCCCATGCGCTCGTCCTCGTTGAGGGCCAAGAATGCGCTCCTGTCGCCCAGGGCCAGACCGAAAGCCTGGGTTTTGGAGATCAAGAGCACGCCGAGTTTTCGCTCCCCTTCGATGAACGAGACGATTCGATCGCGAGTGCCCAGGGCACGTTGGAGTTCCTGGACGGAAGGCGTTCCCACTTGTCGATAATAGGCAATGGATTGAGACCAGAGCCGACTCCAGAGGTCGAGCGTCTCGTTGAAGCGGCGCGGATTGGGTTCGTGGCTGGGGTTATCTGCTAACGACTCGACCTGCTGTCCCAATTGTTTTCCTATTTGCGTGATCTGGCCGGCGAGCATGGCGTTGGCGCATAGCGCTTCGCGATGGTAGGCGCGTTGTCTGGTTCGCACAAATGCGGCAGTTTCGCTGTAATGGAGCAAAGGGTGGATGCTGTCGGCGTTGTCACGCTCTGCCAAGACTCGGTCTATGAGGACGTAGGCAGGCATGGGCCCATTCTCATCGTGGTCCAACAGGGGCAAGTTCTGGGGGGCGCTCCAGAGCTGCAGGGCCTGAAGACGATACCAGGCCGCTTTTTCTAGGTGCGTTTCCCTTTCGTTGACGGTCGCCAAGGCCAACATGATTTTGGATTCGAGTCCGGGAAACGGTAACTCGCTAATCTGAGCGGCGGCCACGCTAAGTCGATCGCGAGCTTCGCTTGTGCGGCCTGTGTTGAGGAAATGAAGGCCGAACAGGTAGTTGCGATAGATTTTGCGGTACTGTGTGACCGGCTCGAGGCCTCGAACCTTGAGCTCCAGATTGCGCGAGCCCCACTGAAGTCTTCGTTCGATTGCCTCATACGAGGTCAACGCCAGCGTTTCTGAATGAGGCTCAGCCACGGGGTCTGCGACCGGCGGCGTTGCCTCGGAAGTCCTGGGTGTTGCGGGGGGCGTGACCATTTCCTCTGTAGGGTTTGTGGCTGCGGATGCTTCCGACGCTGGCTGCACCTCGGCCTTCATTTCGGCCCCATCGGTGGGCGCGGAGCTTGCGCTCGGCTCCGGTACTGCATGCACGACAGGGTGAGCGGCTTCCTTAGGAGCTGCTGGCAGGTGACGCGCCAAGTTCGGGTGGCTGAGGAAGGGGAGAACCGCATAGCTACGTGCGAGCCCGAGGTTTTGGAGGACCCTTTCGGCCCTTGCGCTTTCCTGACGCAGCTTAAAAAACTCGGCAATCAGTGGATAAAAGAACAGGCTCAGGTCACTGCGGCCGAGCTTTTCATCGATCGGAGTGAGCTGGTTGATCAGTACCGCGGTAGCGGCGAGATCCTGCTTTACAAGTGCTTCGTTCAAGGCCAGCAGAAGCGACGTATAGAGGAGCTCTTCGTCTGTATCAGAGGTAGCGATTGGCGTAGACTGAGCCTGCTGCAAGAGACAGAGCTGGCGCAGGCTGAGGGGAAGTTTTTCGAGCACCTCACCCGTTGGCAGGGCCGCTTGCGGGTCGAGTCGGCGCAAGGCTAAAAACCAGCTAAGCTCGTTTTCGTCCAGAGTCAGCGTCGCCGGGTCGAGGTCTGTGTACCGGGCGGCATGGTAAAGCAGGCGCCAGCGCAGTGGGTGCGGCTGTGGGTATTCGGAAAAAATGATTTCAGCGTGGGCGGCAAATTCGTCATAAGCTTCGCGATCGGCTGCCAAGGACGCGAGCACGATCGCGGCAACGCCGCGCCAGGTTCGGCTTTTGGTCAGATAGCTTTGGTAGAACTGCCGCCGTGTCTCGGTGTTGCCGATGCGCAGCGAGAGCTCGGACAGCGACAGGGCAACGCGGTAGATCTCCTCGTTCTGCGGCTCCTCGGCGAGATAAAAGCCTTCCGCACGAAAGAGCTTGCCCTGAGCCTTGAGGCGATCGGCCTCCTCGAGATTCGAGGTTTGACAAAACGTCAACACACAGAGGGACAGAAGATGGACCATATGCGACTCCCAAAGCAAATTGGACCGTGCCCACAATAGCACGGATGGCTCGGGAAGGCGTGGAAAACTTGTGCGAGCTGGCCGCGCCCCTAAGGGTCGCAGGCGCATGGGTTTAAATCAGCGACTTGCCAACAAGTGCCTGATAACACTCCAGGTAGCGAGCCGAGGTACCCTCGGCGATCGCGTCGGGCAGGACGGGACCTGGCGGTGTCTGATCCCAGTCAAGGCCGCTGAGGTAATCGCGCACAAACTGCTTGTCAAAGCTAGGAGGGTTCTTGCCGGTGCTGTAAGAAGCCTGAGGCCAATAGCGGCTAGAGTCGGGGGTGAGGACCTCGTCGCCCAGGACAATTTCGTCCCCGGCGAGGCCGAACTCGAACTTGGTGTCGGCGATAATGACGCCGCGGCTTGCGGCGTGGTCGGCGGCGGCGCGGTAGATCTGGATGCTCAAGTCGCGGAGCTTGTGGGCGAGGTCGGAACCGACCATCTCGATCATCGTATCAAAGGAGATGTTCTCGTCATGGCCATCGGTGGCTTTGCGAGCTGGGGTGAAAATCGGCTCCTCCAGCTTGGCGGCCTGGGCGAGCCCCGATGGCAAGGCGATGCCGCAAACCGTTCCGGATGCGGTGTACTCCTTATAGCCACTGCCAACTAGATAGCCGCGAACGACGCATTCGACAGGCACCATATTCAGCTTCTCGACGATCATGAAGCGACCTTCGAGCTCGGCGGCATGGGCTTGCAAGTCAGCGGGCAGATCCGCAAGCTCCGTTGAAATCATGTGGTTGCGCATCTTCAGGTGCTCGAACCAGAACTTGGAGAGCTGGGTTAGCACCCGTCCCTTGTGAGGAATCCCTGTCGGCAAAACCACGTCGAAGGCAGAGAGCCGGTCGCTCGCAACGAAAAGGTAGTGTTGGCCCAAGTCAAATATTTCTCTGACTTTGCCGCTTGCCGTTTTCTTGTATCCAGGTAAATCCAGCTTGGTGATAACGGTGGGACTCATACCTTTTGCCCCCTCCAAAAAAAGATGCCCCGCAGAGAGGAGGTGGTGGCCAGTGACGGAATTGAACCGCCGACACGAGGATTTTCAATCCTCTGCTCTACCGACTGAGCTAACTGGCCAACGACCGCGAAGATATCAAATGGCGGAGGTGGTCGTCAAGGAGATTTTATTTTTTTTTAAGAAATCGCGCAAGTGGGGTAGGAGAACCTCGGAACGGAGGCACTCCCACCCATATTATAATGAATGGTGCACGGGGTCGATCAATCGACGCTCGTCGTTTCCTCGCCGTTGGCGGCTGGGCGCACCATGGTCATGCCACGGATCTTGGATTCTAGGTCGGCCAGGACATCGGGATGTTCCTTGAGAAAGACCTTGACGTTTTCGCGACCCTGACCAAGGCGGTTTCCGGAATAAGAATACCAGGCACCGCTTTTCTCGATGACGTTGTGAAGAACGCCGAGGTCGATGATCTCGCCAATCTTACTGATGCCCTCGCCGAACATAATCTCGAACTCGGCCTGCAGGAACGGTGGCGCGACTTTGTTTTTGACGACCTTGACACGCGTGCGCGAGCCGACGACTTCCTCGCCTGCCTTGATCGAGGCGATCTTGCGGATGTCGAGGCGAACGGAGCTATAAAATTTGAGGGCGTTGCCGCCGGTGGTCGTCTCCGGGTTGCCGAACATAACGCCGATCTTCATGCGAATCTGGTTGATGAAGATCAAGCAAGTGTTCGAGCGACTGACGACCGCAGTGAGTTTGCGCAGGGCCTGAGACATCAAGCGCGCCTGCAGACCCATGTGGCTGTCGCCCATTTCGCCCTCGAGTTCGGCCTTGGGGGTCAGCGCTGCGACGGAGTCGATTACGACCACCGCAACTGCGCCGCTGCGTACCAGTACCTCGGCGATCTCGAGCGCCTGTTCGCCCGAGTCGGGCTGGCTGACGAGCAGGTTGTCGACGTCAACCCCAAGTTTCCGAGCGTATTCGGGGTCCAGGGCATGCTCCGCGTCGATGAAGGCGGCGACACCACCTTTGCGCTGCGCTTCGGAAATGATATGCAGGGTCAGGGTCGTCTTGCCTGAGGATTCGGGGCCGTAAATCTCAATGATCCGGCCAATGGGCACGCCACCGACGCCCAAGGCGGCGTCAAGGGAGATGGACCCGGACGAAATGACCGGGAGGGCCTGCACTTCGCGTTCTCCGAGCTTTTGGATGGTACCTTTGCCAAACTGCTTCGTGATTTGACTGATGGCCAATTCGAGGGCTCTTTGTTTCTGGGCGTTGTCTTTGCCGTTCATAAAATGATCCTGAAAATCGAATTTTCGCCGGATGGCACGGCAGGTATCCCGTCATCTTGGACCGGTACGTGCAGGGCTTTTCCTTGCCCTCGATTAAAGCAAACTTTGGATAAATTAAAAATGAAAGAAATGGATCCTTAGTCACTTTTTTGGCGCCCGCGATTCCTTGCTGGCGGTCAGGTGTGTTCTAGGCAACCCGATGGCATCGCGATCCCAGAATAAAAGGACCAAGACGCGCCATATCTGCATGGCGTTATGGTGCTCAATCGATAAACCCACCCAGAGCAGACCGATTGTCGCGAAGAGAATCTGCGTTGTCGTCACAGAAGCATGCGGTGTTCGGGGCGCCAGCGGCCTGGAACGCTCATCGGTCGAAGACGTTGTGAGGCATGTCAAGCGCGGTTCAAATTGCGAGCAAATCGCAGCGGTCTATGGTAGCATAAGCTGCTTGAGGAGTCGCCGGATCCCTGGCCAGGCCTGTGGCGGCGGGTTGTTTTTGCCCTTTTGGGATGCAGCCTCCAGGGGTTCCTCTCAGGAATACTCAATCAGGAGACCAGGAAAATGTCTTTTATTTTCACATCGGAGTCTGTGACCGAAGGTCATCCCGATAAAATGTCCGACCAGATCAGCGACACGGTGCTTGACGCCGCGCTGCAAAACGACCCGATGAGCCGGGTTGCCTGTGAAACCTTCGTGACCACGGGTCTGGTGCTCGTCGGTGGCGAAATCACTACGAAGGACCGATTGGACGTCTCCTCGCTGGTCCGCCAAGTCGTTCGGGATATCGGGTATGTCAACTCGGACATGGGTTTCGATGCCAACACCTGCAACGTCATGGTTGCGCTAGATCAGCAGTCTCCCGACATCGCCATGGGCGTCGACAAACTGGGTGCTGGCGATCAGGGTCTGATGTTTGGTTATGCCTGTCGTGAAACGCCCGAGTTGATGCCTTTCCCGATCATGATGGCGCACAAACTGGCGCGCCGACTGACGGATGTACGCAAAAATGGCCCGCTGAAGTACCTGCGCCCGGACGGTAAGTCTCAGGTATCGGTGCGTTACTCCGAGGACGGCATGCCCCTAGCCGTCGAAACGGTGGTCATCTCGAGTCAGCACGAAGAGGGCGTGACCCTGGAACAAATCCGTGCCGACATCAAAGAGCATGTGATCAAACCCGTCATTCCCGAGAGCATGCTACGTCAAGATACCGTGTACCATATCAATCCTACCGGCCGGTTCGTGATCGGTGGTCCCATGGGCGATGCGGGCCTGACGGGTCGCAAAATCATCGTCGACACCTACGGCGGCTATGCCCGCCACGGTGGCGGTGCTTTCTCTGGCAAGGACGCGACGAAGGTCGACCGCAGCGCCGCCTATGCCGCGCGCTATGTGGCCAAAAACATCGTAGCCGCCGGATTGGCAGATCGATGCGAAATCCAGCTGGCCTACGCCATCGGCGTCGTGGAACCAGTTTCCATTCACGTGGACACCTACGGGACGGGTAAGAAAAGCGACGGCGAGCTGGTAGAACTGATCCGCCGCAACTTCGACCTGACCCCCCAAGGGATTATCGACACCTTGGGTCTGCGTCGCCCGATCTTCCGCCCCACCTCCACCTATGGTCACTTTGGTCGTGCAGAGTTTCCCTGGGAAGCGACGGATCGCGCAGCAAAACTCGTCTAATCATCTCGCTCCCGAAGACAAAGGCCGGACTTGCTCCGGCCTTTTTTGTATCTGCCATCAGCTTCAGAATGCCTCATCAAATGCCGCCTTCCTGCCAACCACTGGCCGGATTCTGCAAGGACCTTGGCAAGTTTCACCCCCACATTTCCGTTGGTGCACTTGAAAATGGAGTGGGGGTTCTGGACAACAGCGCCGGCAGAGTTTGAGAAGCGCTTTTTTTCCAGAGGGTTATCTGTCCGGGTAGGCATTGAATAAAAATTCCGGGTATTCATGTGAAAAATTACGGGTAAAAGAGTGTTGTGCTGGTGGCATACTCAATAGCGAAGGATTGTTTGAGTTGCCTCATTCTCTAAGGGGAGGTCGCTTCGCGACAACAGGAGTATGTGGGCCTTGTTGAAAAAATAGAACTTGGTGATGAATGTGTTTGAGAAGCGTGGCTATAATCAGAGGATCGAACACGTTCTAAAGCCAAAGCAACAAGGAACCACCTACTCGGTTGCGTGACAATTCTTCGGGCTGGAAGTGAAACCCCGAAGCTTGACGATCTTATACATCCTGCCAAGCTTCAAGGGAGGGTGGTCCACGAGCCATCCTCCCTCATCTATAGCAAGCGTCCCTGGCCATCAAAGGGGTCGCCACAGATGGCGTTTTCCGACTCGACCGCCTTTGGTTGGTCTGCCTTTTGCTTGTGTTTTCGATGGACGAAAACTTTTGCAGCAAAAGGGCAAGCCATGATTCCTTTACGCTACGTCGATCTCAGTACCGTGGACGTCCCTCCACCCCCCAAGCGCGGCGTGCCCATGGCCATTGAGCGGGCAATTCTGTTGATCCTTCTGGACCCTGAACTCAAATACCTTCCCATCGATATTGCGCGCATCGCCAACGAGTTCCAATCGGCGGAGGTGAGTGAGCACGCGCGACATCGGATGATTGCCAACGATCGGCGCGGCTATTCCGAGTTGGCTCAAGCGAATGGACATGTCACCAATCCGCAGTTGAGCGGTGCCGAGTGGGCGCGCTTGGTGCGCGCGAGTCTGGGTGCCATCGTGCGGTTAATGTCAGATTTGCACGATGCCATGAAGGCGCAGCCTGGTGTCGTCTTTGCGCTCTCGGAAGGGAAAATTGTTCCCTATGTTAACCAAGCGTATAAGCTCGAGCCGCTCCGTCCCCTGAGTCGTCGCTACCGCCGCAAGCATCAGGCCGTGGTGAGTCCGACGCCGACACCCGAGTCGACTAAAGCACCGGTTGTGCACGCGACAATCGAAAAGACGAGCTCGCCTGTTGAACTCAAGCCAATGGAAACTAAGGACAAGCCTTCCAGATTCCGCAGGGTCTTGATGCGCTATGGTTGGTTGAGCGGTGCGCTACTTTGCCTCTTTTGGCTGGGCGATGCGGCGCTGAGCTTGAGGGAAACGGTTTCATCTGGGCAGTATGCGTTCCCTGTTCCGAAGCAAGTGAATCGGATCGCGCCTACTCTGTTGACAACGGCCAATCCTTGGCAGCAAGCAGACAGGCTACCTGAGCGGGGTGAAAAGGCCAAACCCGTGCATGTCGAGCCGATCCGCGAGGTTATGGTGGACGACCCGGTAATCCGCATTATGAGGGCCTATGGACACGTTGAACGGACGCCATATGGTGTCACGCACTACGATCTGATCAACGCAACGAGCGGACCAGATCTGCGCAATATCAAGGTTAATCTAGATGACGTTGAGGATTGACATTTGTTGTATGAACCAAGACAAAATGGCGCAATCAAGCGACGACCAGGTAGAACGGTCTCGCTCAGACCGTCCGCGAGAAGCTTGCTTTGCGGTCCTTGATCAACCCAGGTAGGTAGCGATCGAAGAGCATGGCGACGTTGCGCATCAGCAAGCGACCAAGGAAGGTGGCGTGCCAGCCGTCGGCCGTGGTCTCCAGAAGGCCATCAGCGACCATGTCCTGAAGATGTTGTCTGACACCAGGGAAATAGGCGTCGAAGGGAACGCCCAGTGGGTTTTCGATCCAGCGCGGCTCTATGGTGTTGCGACACATGAAGCGATTGATGACTGTGCGTCGTAAGCGGTCGTCCTCATCCAGCAAATAGCCGCGGCAGGTCGCCAATTGGCCTTCGCCAATGGCCCGCTCGTAATCGGCGATGCTGTGGTGATTCTGGACATAGAGGCCGTCGAACATACTGATGGCCGACATGCCGAAAGCCAACATCTCTGTTGTTGCATGAGTTGTGTAGCCCTGAAAATTGCGGTGCAAATCGCCGCTTTGGAGGGCCTTCGCAAGAGGATCCTCGGGTTTGGCGAAGTGATCCATGCCGATGTAAACGTAACCGGAATCGCAGAGCTGGCGAATGGTCCGCTCTAGCATGCGGAGCTTGTCGCTGGGCGCCGGCAATTCGTCGGGCGAGATCAGTTTCATTTGGGGCTTGAGTTGGGGCACGTAGGCAAAATTGAAGAGGGCGACACGGTCCGGCGCCAGCGCAATCAACTGGTCGACGGTGTGGGCGAAACTGTCGGGGGTCTGGCGCGGCAGGCCGTAAATCAGGTCCATGTTGATGGCGTTGAGACCGGCGGCCCGGAACAGGGCCACGCTCTCGGCGACCTTTTCAAAGGGCTGAATGCGATTGATGGCCTGCTGTACAGCGGCGTTGAAGTCCTGTACGCCCATACTGACCCGATTAAAACCAGCGCGCGCGATTGTTCGAACTTGGCTGGCGGTCACCTGGCGGGGGTCGATTTCCAGGGAAACCTCTGCATCCTCGCGGACCGGGTAAAGCGCGCGCAAATAAGTCATCAGCTCGCCTAGGTCCTCATCGGTTAGACCATTGGGGGTGCCTCCGCCGAGATGAACCTGAACCGTCTCTCGCTCCTGGCGGATGTTGGCGCGCATGCGGTCCATCTCCTGCTTGACGCGATCCAGATGACGGTGCTTGCGAGCTTGATCGCGACTGACCAGCATATTACACCCGCAATACCAACAAAGCGATTTACAGAATGGGATATGAACATAGAGCGAGAGCGGGGTGTCGAGATTGGGGTTGCGGGCCAGATAGTCGACAAAGGCGTCGGCCCCGGTCTCGCGATTGAAAACGGGCGCGGTCGGGTAAGAGGTATAGCGGGGGCCGGGTTTGTCGTACTTGCGAATCAGCTCGAGATCGATCGTGGCATTCATGGTGTTACTCCCATCGGTTCGTTCCAACGACATGAGAGCAAAAGCGAGGCCAGTCCTAGCGGCAGAATGGCGCTGCTGAACGCTGCAAAGGCGTCCCTCCTTGGTGAAAATTTCGCTAACTCCCGCGCCCTTGGGGACTGAGCCACAGGCCCTGGGGCGACCTGATGCATCAGGAACGAGAAACACCATTTGGCATCGATTGTGTTAGGATGAAGGGGATACGCGAGTAGACGACGATGAGGTAACCATGAAGCACTGTCCCGAATGTCAGGCCACGCTGGAGATAAAAAAGCACAAGATCTTTCACTCTTGGGTATGTCCGGAAGGGCATGGCACGCTCTATCCGGCCGGCGAGTTGGAGCGTATTTTGCGCGAGTTGTCCGGCCTGGGCGGCACACTCGATATCTGGAAGGATCAGGAACATTTCTCGGTCATCGAATCCAATCTGGTCAGTCCAGATGGCGCCCGGCAGATGTTGGAAATCCGCGATACACGGCACATGAACATCCTGATTTACGGCGATCCGGATACCAAATCACTGTGGATGTTCACTGGTGAGGAAGAAAAGCTGCTCGAATTGATCGAGCGCGAGTACAACGGGGACTCCCTGAGCAGCTATCTGTCCTTGGCGGCGGAAGAGGCGATCAAGATCTTTGAGGACGATCACACGCTTTCGGTGCATGCGGGCCACCTGCTGGTGGCGCTGAAGCTACTTGGCACGCGCATCGCAACCAGCTTCCCCAACATCACGCTCTGATCCATGGGTCCGGGCCAAGCGCTGATCCGTGCCCACCTGGCGGTGTTCTTTATGAGCATCACGGGGGTAATCGCCAAGGTTTCGGGGTTTGACGCTTGGCATGTCACCAGCTACCGGGTTTGTCTGGGTGGGCTGGTGCTGATGGCGCTCTTGTTGCGCGGCGGTGGCGAAAAGATGCCTCCGCGACGGGCATGGGCCTGTATGCTCATGGGTGTGCTGCTGAGTGTGCACTGGTACACCTTCTTTCTCTCCCTCGAGTTGCTCGGTGTGATGTTGGGCTATGCCATGACAGGTTTGCAGCCGTTGCTGATCGCTGTGCTGGCCAGGTTTCTGCTTGGCGAGCGACTGGAGCGGCGGACGGCGCTGTCGCTGGTCGTCGCCATGGCCGGTTTCGCGTTGCTGGGCTGGGACGCCGGGCCGGCTCCGCGCATTTGGCAGGGGATCTGGGTGGCGACCTTGTCCTTCGTGTTGTTTTCGCTATTGGTGCTGTTCAACCGTGCTCAGGTGCGCCATGCCTCGGCGCTGCGGGTGACGGCCCTGGAGATGCTCGGCGCAATCCCGCTGACGCTGGTCATGACCTTGCCCGACTGGGCGCCAGCTCGCGCCTCTGGTTGGCTGTGGGCCGCTTTGCTGGGTGTTGTTTGCACGGGTTTGGCGTATGTGGTTTACAACGCCAGCATGAAGGTGCTGTCCGCGCCGGTAGCTGGCCTGTTGCTGGGTTTGGAAGTGGTCTACGGTTTCGCGGGCGGATTGATGATCGGCGACCGTCTGGACACGGTCACATGGATCGCGGCCCTGCTGATCGCCAACATCCTGTTTGCCGATATCTTCCGCTACTTATGGACAGTGATCCGCCCGGTTCAGGGGCGCGCGCCCTCTTCGTAACGCCAAGGGAGAGATGCGATCAAGGCCCGCCAAGCTGGATCGCCGCTTGTGGCGATTTGTACCTGGGTATCGTGGTAGGGGTGGCGAAAGCACAGGGACTCGGCCAGCAGGCCCAGACGATGCCAGTCGAAGTGCTCGCGGAACAAGCGATTGTGGCGTCCGTCGCCATAAACGGTGTCGCCGACGAGGTGGTGCGAGATGTGGTGGAAGTGCTTGCGAATCTGGTGGTAGCGGCCGGTTTCGGGATAGGCGCGCACCAGCGCGTAGCGGGCACAGGGATAACGGCCGACCGGAATGGGTAATTCCAGCGTAGCCAAGCGATGGAAGCGAGTGAGCGCGGGTCGCGGCGCCTTTTCGCGGGCGGGTGCGAGCGGATGGTCGATGACACCCGCCGATGGACAAAAGCCGCGGGTCAGGGCCAGGTAGCTCTTCGTCACCTGCCGCTCGCGAAACAAGAGCGCCAGGCGCGCGGCACTGTCAGGGTCGAGTGCAAAGATAAGGACGCCAGCGGTGGGCCGGTCTAGGCGATGGACGGGATAGACTCGCCGACCAAGCTGGTTGCGCACCAGGCGCATGGCGAGCCGACGGTCGCGGTGGAGGTCGCCAGCGTGGACGGAGAGTTCGGCCGGCTTATAAACGGCCACATAATGGGCATCCTTGTAGAGCAGCTCGAGGGCCTCGGGCTCACTCAAAACAGATGGGCGTCGGCGAGCAGTTTGTAGGCGACCAGGATCACGAGCACGATCAGTCCGACCTTGAGCAGCTTGGCCAACAGGCTGAAAAGCTTGCCGATGAAGACAACGACCAGGGTCACGATCAGGGCGACGATCAAGAGCTGGGTCCAGGTGAAGGTAACCAAGGTGAACTCCGGGGTAAAAATCGCCGACAAAAGCGGCCCGCTGCGCGGCCATGATAACACGTGCTACAATCTGTCAAAAGCACGGGAGCGCGACATGCTGTTGGACGAAGAAAAGAAGCGGGTGATGGTGAATGGGATCATCGCCGTCGCCAAGTTGCTGCTGGCCCGGCAGGGACAGCGTCACACGGACGAGGACACGGGCTTCGTTCACGACGACTGCCACGCGGGCCCCTTCGTGATGGTCGAGCACCAGCGCCAACAGCTGGCCGGCGGCACCATCAAAACGAATGGTCTGGATCTCTGGCGCATTCAGGATGGCAACGCCCGCAAGCTGCTGTGCGTGAACTACATTCCCTACGAAATCAAGCTCTTCGACCACGCCGGTCGGGCACCCTGGATCGAGGAGTTCAAGGCCCTGGCGGACACGTTGACCAGCTGATCACGGTTCGGCTTTAGGCCGCCAGGAACTGCATGCGGCGAAGGGCGCGGTCGCTAGGCCAAGTTGCCTTGACGGTCTCCAGGGCAGCGGTGAAGGCGGGTCGGTTATTGGCGACGACGTGGGCTTGGATTTTTTCGCGCAGGGCAGGGGAGTAGTCGCCCCGGTATTTCAGGTCGCCAAGCATGACGGCGATCCGCGCATCGAGGATGTCAAACGGGACCTTGCCATAGCGCCGGACGACGTCGGCCTTCGTGCAGATGCGCTCTACCTCGTTCATTTCGAAATTCCAGCAATACTCGAAGAGCCGGCGCATCTCTTCCTCGCTCAGCACCTGGCGATTCTTGTTCTGGGCGACGAAGGTCGAGGCCTGGGCGCCTGAAAGGCCCGCGGCAGCAGGGAACCATGTCGCGTTTATTTGGCAGTCTTGCAGGATGCTGGCGACATCGGCCTGGTTGCGGAATCGGACATCAAAGCCCTTGCCCCAGGTCACACCACTGGCGCCTCCGGGCCAATGGATCCGGTTGCATTGATCCGAAGTACCTTCGGCCAACCAAGTGAGTTGGTAGGCAAGGTCCAGGTGTAATTCCATCACGACCCCCTTGGTGCGGAACGGCAAACCGCACTGAAATACTCGACAACCTAAGGCCCGCCGCCAAGGAAATGGACGAGGAGTCGCATTTCGGCGAGTGATCAGCAGCTAGAGGTTCCAATTCTACATCAAAAACCGTAAAAAGACGACGGCGAGCTGTGGAAACCAGATGGCTGGGTGTGAGTGGTGCCTCAATCCAGAGTTGAACTGGAGACCTTCGGGTTACGAATCCGACGCTCTACCAACTGAGCTATTGAGGCACGCGGAGCGTTAGTATAATCGCAAGCAACCGGGATGGCAAACGATTTTTTGTGGTTTTTGGCGACCGGTCCGGCCTTTACAGCCGTCTCCGGATCGAAGGCTGTCACTCCGGCGTGCCACCGTTGCCCCGACGCAGCCACTTGCGCTTGCCGCGCTCGCGTTTCTCCCTGAAAAAGGTGCGGATCAGTGCGGCGCTTTCTTCGGCCAGCACGCCCTGCACGATCTCGATACGGTGGTTGAATTGAGCCAATTGCTCTTCGCCAAAGAAACGCGTGTATCCGGTCTTGGGATCGGCGGCGCCATAAACCAGCGTCTTGACCCGCGCATGGACCATGGCGTAGAAGCACATGGGACAGGGCTCCAGGGTCACGTACAGGGTCGACTCGCCGGTCAGTCGGTAGTTGCCCGAGAAATCGCAGGCCTCGCGCAGGGCGATGATCTCGGCGTGGGCGGTGGGGTCATTGCTGAAGATGCTCTGATTGTGACCTTGCCCCAGCATCAGCTGTTGGCGGTAGATCACCGCTCCAACCGGGACCTCGTCGGCGCCTTTGGCGCTCTCGGCCAAGTTGAGGGCCAGTCGCATCGCTTGTTCGTGGTTCATCTCGCTCCCTTTTCTGTGGGGATTCGCCTTTTTCCCCCAGCTGCCCGTTGAATTATTGCGCTTTTCCACGTAGTATGGAAGTGGATCAACGGAATCGTCAGCAGACGCAGATCACGAATCCTCAAACTCACACGCGCGCTCTTCGTCGAGCGTCGCCTCTGATCACGATGCAATCCACCCCCTCGGCATGACCATGAGCACCTCCCTTTCCATTCAGAACCTCAAGCGTTGGATCAGCGACGCGATCGAGGGTTTCAAGAGTGAGGACCTCCTCGGTGTTTCCGAGTCTTGGCTCTTGATTTACGGGAGTTTAGCGGAGTATATCGGCAACGGCGTGCCGGCCGACAACAACTTGCTTTGGATGATCGAGGGCACGGACGAGTCGCTACCTGACGTGATCTACCAGTTGCAGCGGCTCAAAAACGCCCTCATCGCGGCCCTGGTCCGCGAGCAGGCAGCGGAACAGATCCCCGCGCTATTGATCTGGTTCGACCGCACCATCGTGACCCTGGTCGAAAAGGATTCGGGCAAGATGAGTCGCGAGCGCACGCTCTCCAAGCCCTACGAGACGATCTTCTGGAAGAGTCGCGACGGCATGTACATCTCGACCTTGGAAGGCCGCTTCTTGCACTGCAACGAGGCGCTGCTCAAGATGCTGAAGTTCGACTCGGTCGAGGATCTGCGCTCGCTCGACATCACCACCCAGCTGTATCTCGACCCGGTCGAGCGCCAGGTCATGTTGGAACACCTCAGCCGGGACGAATTCTACGACCACCACGAGTTCCGCTTTCGCACCCAAACTGGCGAGGAGCGCACCGCGATGGAGTCCTGCTACCTCGTCGAGGCGCCCGGAGGTGGCCAATTGATCGTCGGCATCATGGTCGACGTCAGCCGCGAGAAGGACGAGCAGCGCAAGTCCGAACAGTACATCAAGGGCATCGAAAAAAGCAGCATGGAGAACCTGCTCAGCCTGCGGCGGCGGAGCAGGCGCTTTGACGCGCTGCTGGGTCTCAACGACCATGCGGTGCTGTTGCTCGATCCCAAAGATTTCTCATTGATCCAGTGCAACAAGGCCTTTAACAAGCGCTACAAGCATGGGCGCAAGCCCCTGGAGAATTTCAGCTTCCGTGATATGTTCCGCGCCGAGGAATGGGCCCGTGTCTTTGCCCAAATCACGCACTCGGTCAATCGCCACCACTTTCACGTGCGCGGTACGACCTGCGTGGCGCCGGACGGCAGCAGTTTCCAAGCCGATCTATCCGTTTGGGTCCACGAGGACGACGAGGGCGGTATCCTGTTCGTGCAGATCGAGGACCGCAGCGAGCTGCTGTGCCTGCAAGCGCAGCAGGAGCTCGCGCGGCAGAATTTCGAGAACTTGATCAGCAGCTTGCCCCTGGGGGTGATCGGTTTCAAGTCGGATGGCAATGTCGGCCTGATCAACCGCTACCTGATGGAGTTCACGGGCTACACCAGCAAGCAACTGCGCAACATGTCGTTCCTCAACCGCCTATTTGCGCGGGATGAGCAGCGCCTCAAGTTCCAAAAATACATCCGCCGCTTCACCCAGGGCTTCCATGCGGAGAACGTAACGGTCGAACTCAAGGCCCGCGATGGCGAGGTCCTGCTGTTCAAGCTGACGACGCTCTCCTACCAGTTTCCTGGCGACGACAAGCCCGGCTTTTTGGCCGTGCTCAGCGACATCTCGGACCGGGTCTCGCTGGAGCGCTTGATGGCCGACCAGCAGCGCATGCCCTCGGCCCTGGTCGAGGACTACCGCTCGCTGGAGGAAGGCCTGATCGACGTGCAGAACGCGCTCGAGGGCCTGCGCCACAAGAACCGTTTCCGCCAGCGCTTTATCGACGTGGTCACCGAAAAGTTCAAGTCACCGATCCACGTCGTCCTGGGTTATGCCAGCCTGCTGACGAAGGATCTGAGCGACAAGATGACTCCGAGCCAGCGCGAGGACATGGGCATTATCGCCTCGCAGATCTCGGGCATGCTGGAGATGCTGGACAAGGCGATCGAGTTCGCCCATCTGGACGCGGAGAAAGTCAGTCACGAACCGCAGGTCTACGTGGTGCGGACGATGCTGGACCAGATCTTCGAGCGCCTGCGGCCTCCCCAGCTGGCCGCAGCGGTCGCCATGCGCATGGAGCACCAGATCCTCAGTCTGGACCTAGCGATCCAAGTCGACAAGACGCTGGTGGAGAGCCTGCTGCGACAGGTCGTTCAAAATGCGGTGCAATACACGCAGCAAGGCTCGATCGAGGTGACGGCCTACGAGGAACGGGGCAAGCTGTTCATTGAGGTTCAGGACACGGGCTGTGGCATTTCTCCGACCGACATGCCGCAGGTCTTCGAGCCCTTTTTCCGCGGCACGCCCGACCTGCCGGCACCGCCGGGAATGGGTTTGGGATTGGCCATCGCCCAGGCCTATGCGGACCTGCTGGGCGCTAATATCGAGATCTTTAGCAGGCTCCACGAAGGCACGCGCTTCGTGCTGTGCCTGGGCCGGATGGAGGAGCGAGCCGAGTCGCCGCGCCCGGTGCGCGGCAGTCTTTCCTCGGTCTGAGCTCAGCCGGCCAAATATTCTTCGGCTCCGCGCGTGGCGCGCAGGGGCTGGTTGCGCTCAAGGCGAGCGGAAGCCTCGGCGACGGCCTCGGCGAGGCCGGCGAAGGCGGCCTCGCTGATGCGCAGGGAGATCGGGCCGAGATGCAAGCTGATCATGCCGCAGGGACAGGCGCCGATGCGGACGGCGCGGTTGTGGACGAGATCGATCGCGCGACAATGAGATCCGTGGGCCATGGGTGCCTCCGGTAGAGAGAGGTGCGGCGTCTCGCCAAATTGGGCAAAGACGGGACGCCGCGATTGGATCAAGGGCAAGGGGACGGTTGCATCAGCAGCGTGCCGCCGATTTTTAATTGAGACGGCGTCTCAACTTGGTTGAAGTTTCCCACAGCGGCTCGGTTCGGTCAACCCTTTTTTA
This sequence comes from uncultured Holophagae bacterium, assembly GCA_964423555.1. Taxonomy (GTDB): domain Bacteria; phylum Acidobacteriota; class Holophagae; order Acanthopleuribacterales; family Acanthopleuribacteraceae; genus CAYRFM01. Next base: position 37,787 of record CAYRFM010000062.1, read on the forward strand.
TCGAGAGCCCGCATTGGCCGCCGCAAAGAGGCCCAGGCGCAGCCTGTGCGTGAGGAAAAGAGCGGGAAATCGCCCAGGACAGGACCCTTTTTGCAACTTTTGACATCGTGTTTTCGTCCAACAGTGTGGCGTGATCGAGTCCGTGAACTGCTACCTCCCGGATCGCAAGCGCCAGAAGCCGACACGAAAATCACTTGCGCCGACCAACTGTGTTTGCTATAGTGCCGCCGCTTTCCGAGGTGGCTTCCCAGGGCCGTTTTTCCTTTGCTAACCTCCTGGCTTTACCCTGTGTAAGCTTTCTGTAAAACCTCGGACAGGAAAATATAAATCACTTGACCTACCCCCGACCTACGGAATAAAAAAAAGAGTCGGCGCTTGCCTGTCATACTTTTCTCATCCGGGCCCTCACTTCAAACAAGTGAATTGGAGTCTATGGCTTGAGGAGAACCTGTCGGCATTCAGGCCCGATTCACGACACCCCTTCGATCGTGTCGTCAATTTACTGGGAGGTAGCATCTCGTGGGAATGATTTTGGATTATATCATCAAGGGTGGCGTGGAGATCATGGTCCCCATCACCATCTTGCTCATCATTGGCCTGGCCGTGATCATCGAACGATCCATCGCCCTTACCAAGGCCAAAATCAACACGGCTGATTTCCTGACCAAGATCCGTGCAGCGCTCCGCAGCAAAAACGTCAAGGAAGCCGTCAAGATTTGCGAAACCTTCAAAGGCCCAATCGCATCCATCCTCAAAACCGGTCTGATGAAATATGGCGACCCCAAGGATGAAATCGAAAAAACCATGGAAAACGCCTCAATGCACGAGATCGCCCGTCTCGAGCGCGGCTTGGCCATCCTCACCACTGTCTCCAACCTGGCGCCGATTCTGGGCTTCCTCGGTACGGTTACCGGTATGATTGCCTCCTTCGACGCGCTGTCGCAGTTGAACGACCCAGGTGCCGTTGCAACTGGTATTTCCCAGGCCCTGATCACCACGGCTGGCGGTCTGATCACCGCTGTGCCGACGCTGTTGGCCTACACCTACTTCACCACGCGGATCAACTCGTTCATCCGCGAAATCGAGTCCGCCTCCGCCGTTCTGTTGGAGTCGTTCTCCCAAATGGAACGTGAGGGCGCGCGCTAAGCGCTGTGGAGTGACCAAATGAAGATCAAGAAGACTAAAAGCCTGGAGGCTGTGATCCCTACGGCCTCCATGGCGGACATCGCCTTCCTGCTCATCGTATTCTTCATGATCTCCACTGTGTTCCAAGTTGATCGTACCTCCGTCAAGTTGCCCTACAGTAACAAGGAAAACCGCTACGACGTCGTCAAGGAGTCGGCCTTCGTGGTCGTCACCAAAGAGGGGACGGTCAAGGCTTCCGATGGCATAGAGGACTCGGCGCTGATCAACATGGAGGACCTCAGCGTGCTGGCGGCCTCCTGGATGCAGAAGAGCCCAAGCAAGCCGGTGGTCATCAAAGCGGACTCCGACGCCAATTACGGAATCGTGGACGATGTGCTCGAGCACTTGCGCAACGCGGGTGTGACCAATCTGAAATTCCTGACCGACCAGTCAAAAGCTGAGTGATCGAGGTAGGTGGCCCATGAAAATTAAAAAGAAGACGGAGCTTCCGCCGGAAATTCCTACAGCTTCGATGGCTGACATCGCCTTTCTGCTGATCGTGTTCTTCATGCTGACGACGGTCTTCTCGGCCAATCGCGGCATGGAGCATATGTTGCCTCCGAAGGATGACGCCGACGAGGCGGTCGAGCCGATGGAATCGATCTACATCCGGATTTTCCCGGGTGGCCAGTTCGAAATGGACAAGACGACCTATTCCATGGATCAGGTCGATCAGGTCTACTCCTACGTCAGTGGCAAGATCCAGCAGAACGCGCAGAAGCCGATCATCGTCCAGACGAACCGCGAAGCGCGCTATGGAGACATGGTCGCCGTGCTTGATCAACTCAAGCTGTTGCAGGTCCAAACGAAAATCCCCTTGGCGGTCACCATTCCGTCCAAGTCCGAGGCCAAGCGCTATGAGGAGTACGGCCAATGATGCCGGTCCGGTAGGACGGGGTCAAGGGTCAACCCTCTCGATCGGCTACCCGTTTCGGCATCGCAGGATGCCATCGGGTCGATTCGATCCAAGGAGATGAGACATGGCAGATATCAAATTTGACGACAACAAAGATCATTCTGCGGTAATGGCGCTGGCCTTCGAGGATGCGACCAATGACCAGTACATGAGACTGGCAATGTGCATCGCCTTGTACTTAACCCTGATCGTGATCTGGTTGCCGGGCTTCTCAGGGGGCGAGAAGGTCCACACGGTTCGCACCCAGGACAACAAACCGCAGAAGCGCAAAGTGCTCAAGCCGCCACCCGAGCAACCGGTCGAGCGCATTCAGACCAAAGACAAGCAGGCCAAGCGAGCGCCCATGCCCGACTTGACTCCGGACGAGCCGGAACCGATCGTCGAAGCGGCGCCGGAACCGGAACTGGACATCGTGCCGACCGACGACAACTGGGAGATCGGTATTCCCGATGGCCCGCCCGAGTCGGCCCAGAGCCAGGTCGAGTCCGTTGCTCGCGTGGGTGAGATCGGCGTTGAACCGCCCGTTTTCACCAAGAAAGTACAGCCCAAATACCCCGAAAAGGCCCTGAAAATTCGTCTGCAAGGCTACGTTATCCTGGAAGCGATTCTGCGCAAGGATGGCACGGTTGACGATATCAAGGTCCTGCGTGGCTTGGGCAAGAGCAAGTTCGGATTCGAGGATGAGGCCGCAGAGGCGCTCAAACAATGGGAGTTCCTGCCCGGCAAGTACAACGGCAAACCCGCCGACGTGCGCATGACCCTCAAAATCGACTTCGTGCTGCAATAATCCCTCTCCTCTCTGGTAGAGGACCAACCCCGGTCTTTGCGAGGAACACGCGTTATGTTTCAAGGTTCGCTTGAAGAAGTCAAACTTCCCGACGTGATCCAGCTGATGAGTGTTTCCGCCAAGACCGGGTGCTTCGTGATCGAGCGCGGCAGTGAAGTGGGCCGCATCCACCTGGACGAGGGCCAGATCGTACACGCGACCTGTGGTCCGCTCAAGGGCGAGGACGCGATTTACACGCTCGCGATTTGGGATCGCGGCCATTTCAAGTTTCATCTCAACGAAACCACGGCTGAGCGTTCGATCACCAAGCCCAACACCAAGATTCTCATGGAAGTCGCCCGCAAGCTCGACGAGTGGCGCGTGCTTTCCAAGAAGATCCCCTCATTGGACCTGATCCCCGAATTGGATTCCCTGGGCGACAAGAAAGTTAGCTTCAATACCCAGGAATGGCACGTGCTCTCCAAGATCAACGGCGTCAACAGCATCACCCAAATTGCCGGCATCACCAATATGCCCGCCATTGAGGTCGCCAAACTGATCTATGGCCTGGTTTCCTCCGGCCTGGTGCACCTGCGCGAGACACCGAAGGCCAGCCCCGACGTCAACCCGCTCGACAAGCAGGCCCAACCCGCCAAGGCCGGCCGCAGCGCCGACGAAGAACTGGAATGGTTGAACGGAAAAATCGAGAAGATTTATCAGTACTCGCGCTCCGTCCTCGGGGAGCTCGCCCATTCCGTCATCCAGCGACACTGCGCCAACGGTGTCAAGGCAATCAACCAGGGCAAGGGCATTGCCGCCGTGATCGAGGCGGCCACCCAAATCGTCAAGGCCTCCCAGATTCTGGAAGGCTCCCAAAAAACCAAAGAGTTGACCGCAGGGCTGAAGAAAATCATCAAAGAGCCCTGATGCCCCCAATTACTCTTGGACTAGCTGAGGAGATGGACACATGAGATTAGTTATGACCGGTATCATTCTGCTTGGGCTGCTTTTTTCCGCCCAGGCCCAGGACGAGCACAAGCGCGCCGCCGCTCTTTACAAAAGTGGCAACTACAAAGATGCGCTCACCCTGCTGGACGAGTCGATCCAATCCAACCCCACCTTCTGGTACCCCATCATGCTCAAGGGCCAGTGCAACCAGAAGCTCAAAAAGTACGAGGAAGCACTGCGCAACTACAACGATGTGCTGACGATGGAAATCCCGTCTGAGAACATCCCGGCGGTCAAAAACTACATCGCCCAGTGCTACACCGATATGAAGGACTACAAAAAGGCGATTCAGGCCTATACCGACCTGTTGGCCCAAGCACCGGATAGTCGCAAGTTCACGGTGCTGTTTGCTCGCGGTCAGGCCGAGTTGCAGGCCGCCAAAGCCGATGAGGAAAAGAACAACGGCAGCTCCGCCAAGAGCTTCTACTCCAAGGCCGTCAACACCTTCAGCGATGCCCTCAAAGCGCCTACCAGCGACAAGGGCCAACAGGCCGAAGCTTCCTTCCAAAAGGCGTTCGCTCAATACAAGATCGGCAACCTGACCGGCGGCATCAAGTCGCTCGAGGAAAGCATCAAGAGCTTTCAGGATGTCATCAGTAAGAACCCTCGGGAAGAGCGGGCTTACAAGATGATCGTCAACCTGCAGTACGAGATCGTCGAAAAGAGCTCTAACGACAGCAAACCGGCCGCTTATGCCGACATGGCCACCTACGCTGACCGCTACTTGAAACAGTGGCCCAATGACGAGGACATGCAAAAGAAGAAAGCCCAAGCCCTGCAAGGCGCCAAAAAGTACAAGGAAGCGATCGCCGCTTTCGAGGCGCTGGCCAAGGCTCACCCCCGTGACGGCTTCTATCCCTTCTCGGTCGGGGCCTGCCTAATGGCCGACAAACAGTTCGGCAAGGCCATCGAATCCCTCGAGAAGGCACGCGCCAACGGCCGTGCCAATGACCCCCTGGTCTACTCCTACACCTCCAACTGCTACGCCAAGCAAAAGACGGGTTGCTACTCCGTCGACCTGGACATGGAGCGCAAGGGCGTCGACATCCTCGATCGCGGTGTCAAAGCCACCTCCGGTCAAGCCAAGGCCGCGCTGCAAAAAGAGCTGGACGCCAAGCGCAACAACCTCAAGATCCTCGAGGGCAACCTGGCCACGGATAACGGCAACCACGCCGCAACGATCGACAACATCAAGAAGCTGAACGTCACCATCGCCAGCAACTCCTCCAAGCTTCAAAAGAACAAGGAACTCTACTTGGGTACGCCGACGGCCGAGCTCAAGAAGGCCATCGACGCCACTCAATCCGCCTTGGACAGCGACAAGGCCAGTCTTGCCAAGGAGTTCAAAACCCTGGAGGGCTACGTCAACGACGGCAAGAAGTGTGCTGGCGACAGCAGCCTGTTGGTCAACTACAAGGCCATGGTCGAGCTGCTCAAATCCAAGAAATGATCTGGATCCCACCCGGGCTCCCCAGGAAAGGCGCACCCTTGGTGCGCCTTTTCTATATGAGGTAAGACCATGAACTCTGCTCGTACGATCGCCGCCGCTCTGCTGCGCCTGGGCGCCGTCGGTCTCTCGCCGCAACAGCCCTTCACCTGGGCCAGCGGCCTGAAATCGCCCCTCTACTGCGACAACCGCCTGATCATCAGCACCGTCGCCGAGCGCCGCCTGGTCATCGAAGGCTTCCGCGCCATGGCCGAGGCCCTGCCGATCCGGCCTGAGGTCGTTGCCGGCACGGCCACCGCCGGGATCCCCCACGCGGCCTGGCTAGCCGAAGCCCTGAATCTGCCGATGATCTACATCCGTGGCTCGGAGAAGAAGCACGGCAAACAGAACCTGATCGAAGGCCGCCTCGAGGTCGGCGCCAAAGTCGTCGTGATCGAGGACCTCGTCAGCACGGGCGGTTCCAGCATCGCCGCCGTGGAAGCGCTGCGCGAGCGCGGCGCCGAGGTGTTGGCGGTTCTGGCGATCTTCCAGTACGGCATGGCCCTGGCTGCCGAGAACTTCGCCCGGGCCGGCGTGCCACTGCACACGCTCTCGGATCTGACGAACCTGCTCGAGGAAGCGGTGGCCGAGGGCACGCTCAGCGCCGCCGACCGCGCCGTGATCGAGGACTGGCGCCATGACCCGGTCGCCTGGAGCAACGCCCGTCAGGTTTGATCGCTGCGTTTGTCTGGGCCGCTCAGGCGGCCCAGAAGCGCGCCTTGCGGGTGAACCACTGCTTGTTGGTGCCGAAGCGGGTTTCGATGACGATACCGGCGCCGAAGACCGCGATCGCCAGATAACACAGCGGGCCCAGCACGGGCACGTAGCCCAGCGCGCAGACCGCGAGGATGGATGCGACCAGACCCACGCCCTGCGTGATCCGTCCCTTGCTGAGCTGTTCCAGCAGATGGCCGAGCTGGTAAAAAACGACGGTCAGGCCGAAGACGCCGATCATCACCGATGCGGCCAGGGCCAGCAGGAACAGGGGATAGCCGATGGCCACGACCATCAGCGCGAAACTGAGGATGTAGAGCACGACCAGCGCGGACCAGGTCATGACGCCGAAAACGACGGCGCGGATCAGGTCCTGAGAAAGCTGGAATGCGGCTTCGTTGACCTGGTTGGGAAAGCTGTAGAAACACAGCGCGACCAACAGGAACAGCGCAAGGCTGAGGCCGAAACAGAAGCTGATCTGTGACCACAAGGAGTCGAAGAACGGCGGCGTGGCTTCCTGTTCCGGTGAGAAAAGCAGCGTCGTGCGGCCGAGCACCTGCACGGTCGGCTTGCGCTCGATGCTACCTCCCAGGCAGAGAATATCGCCCTTGACCTCGGCGCCATCGTAGAGCGTGATCTTGCCGCCCAGTGCGCTGATGTTGCCGAGGATGCGACCGCGCACCTGGATATCGCTGGCGACGGCGGTCAGGTCTTTTTCAAGGGTGCCATCGAGCAGTACCTGTTTCTTGTAAGCGAACAGGGAATCCTTGGCGGTCTTGTCACTGCCCACATTGATGGGGAGTCCATCCTGAGCGTGGCCGGGCAGGGCCAAGGCGAGGACGAAAAACCAGAGAATCAATGGGTTGAGGAGCTGCTTCGGATTCATGTGCTATCCCATCATCGCGGTCAGGAGCTTGCGGACCAGGTAGACGACCAGGGCCAGGCCGAGGGTCATCAGTACCAGGGTCAGCGCCGAGGTTGCGCCGACCGCGCCGGCGACGATGCGCCAGGCGGCCGTGGTGAAGCCCACCGCTTCGGCGCCGAAACGGGTGGTGAGCTGGTTGAGCAGATCGAGTTTGCCGTGCAGGCCATCGCTCAGGCTCTCGAGCTGGTGGGCCGCGCTGTAGGCGCGGACGTCGAGCGCGAAGAACAGGCCGCAGCCGGCGAGCAGGGCGAGGCTGACGGCGAGGATGAACATCAGCGGCAGTTTGTCGCGGTGGTGCTTTTCATAGACGCGGAACATGACGTTGGGGAGGAAGCCCGCGGGGACGGTGACCTTGGCCAGACCTGCCAGCGATTCGGTCAGGAAGTTGTCCTCGAGTTCATCGTCGAACGGTACCGCGCCTGGATCAGGCGGAAGGTGCTCGGCCCGCTGACCGCCCCCGTTGGATGATGGATCAACCATGGCGCCCTCCCACTTCCGAAATCAGCTTGGCTTTGAGCATTTCCCTTCCGCGGAAAATGCGGTTTTTGACGGTGCCTAGGGGCAGGTCGACGGCCTCGGCAATTTCCTCGTAGCTCAATTCGTTAATATGGCGCAGCACAATCAGCTGCTTGTAGATATAGGGCAACTCCTCAATGGCCGCTTCGATGCGGCTCTGGAGCTGGTCCATCTCGAGCGTTTGCAGAGGGCTCAGTTCACCGGAGGGGATCTGACTGCTGAGTGAGGGTGCGTCGTCGTCCTCGTTGCTGTCGATCGAGTAGGCATCGATCTTCTTTTTGCGCATCCAATCGATGGTGGCATTGGAGGAGATGCGGTGGATCCAAGTGGTGAACTTGAAACTGGGGTTGTACTTGTCGAGCGAGTTGTAGACCTTGATGAAGACTTCTTGGCAGAGCTCCATCGCCGACTCGAAGTCGTTGATCATGCGATAAATATAGTTGACCAGCTTCTTCTGGTAGCGCTTGACGATGACCTCGAAAAGTTCGATCGAACCTCCCTTGATCATCTCGACCAGTTCCTCGTCGGTCAACGACGAGTAATCCACGCGACTCGGCATGCAAACTCACTTCTGCGGGATGGCGCCGCGGGGCAGGGCCGCGACGGGCGAAGCGACCGCTGAGCCGCTTCGCCTGAGGGCTCAGGACTCTTCGGCCAGGTAGGCCTCATACTGAGCGGCGGTCATGAGATCGTTGACTTCGCTCGGGTTGGCGAGGCGGATCTTGACCAACCAGCCACTTTCGTGGGGATTCTCGTTGACCAGTTCGGGCGAGTCGGAGAGGATCTCGTTGATTTCGAGAATCTCGCCGGAGACCGGCGAGTAGACCTCGGCGACAGCCTTGACGGACTCGAGACTGCCGATCTCGTCGCCCAACTCGAAGGAAGAACCCACTTCGGGCAGTTCGGCGTAGACAATTTCACCCAATTCGGTCTGGGCGAACTGGGTGATGCCGACGATGGCGTAATCGTCAGTGACGCAGACCCACTCGTGCTCTTTGGAATAGCGGTAGCTCTCAGGATAGCTCATCTTCGGAACCTCACTCGTGATGTATCAGGATCTGGTGTAGAACGCGCCTTTGACGATTCTAGCAGCAGTCATCTTATTGCGGATCTGAATATCGATGGTGCCGCCGGGCATGGCGAACTCGGAGGCGACATAGGCGAGACCAATGCTCTTTTTGAGGGTGGGTGCATGGGTGCCGCTGGTGACGACGCCGATCTCCTGGCCAGCATGGAAGACCGGGTAGCCGTGGCGCGCGATGCCGCGGTCCTCGACCTCGAAGCCGACCAGTTGGCGGGTGATGCCGGCGGCCTTCTGGGCGAGCAGCGCCTCGCAGCCGATGAAGCCGCCCTCTTTCTTGAGCTTGGTGACCCAGCCGAGCCCGGCTTCGAGCGGGCTGGTCTGCTCGTCCATGTCGTTGCCGTAGAGGTGCATGCGCGCCTCGAGGCGGAGCGTGTCGCGGGCACCCAGGCCAGCGGGGGCGATCTTCTCGGCTTGGCCGGTCGCGAGTAGCAAGCGCCAAAGCTCAGCGGTGCGATCGGCGGGTACATAGCACTCGAAGCCATCCTCGCCGGTGTAACCCGTACGCGAGACGATGCCGGCGATGCCGCCGATCTCGGCTTGCACAAAGCGGTAGTAGCCAATCTCGGCCAGCGGCACGGCGACCAGGCGCTGCAGCACGGTCTCGGCGAGCGGGCCCTGGATCGCGATCTGGCCGGTGCGGTCGCTCTCGTTGTCGAGGCGCACGTCGAAGTCGGCCGCATGGCGCGCAAGCCAGGCGTAATCCTTGTCCTGGGTTGAGGCATTGACGACCAACAGGTAGTGGTCGGCGGCGAAGCGATAGATCAGGAGATCGTCGATAATCCCGCCCTGTTCATGGGTCATGACGGTATAGTGGGCCTGGCCGTCCACGAGTTTGCTTACATCGTTGGTCGTCACTCGGTTGAGGAAGGCTAGGGCGTCGGGCCCCTGAACGCGGACCTCGCCCATATGGGAGACGTCGAAGAGGCCCACGGCGGTGCGGACCGTCGTGTGTTCTTGGATGATGCCCTCGTACTGAACCGGCATATACCAGCCGCCGAAGTCCACCATTTTGGCTCCGAGCGCCACATGCTCGTCCGCCAGCGGCGTCCGTTTCAACTGCTCGGTCATAGTGATGCTGCTCCTGTGAAAAAATTCCCCCGTGCTCTGCATTCTATAGGCAAACCCGCGGTGGTTCAATGTTCAAGATGGAAAAGCTGACCTCAAAAAGTGAGGCGCCAGTGTTGCCTGACAGATCGTTGTGGTCAACATGCGCGACCGATTCGCCTGGCAAATTTTTGAAACGGACGTCGATGGGTTCTTTGTGGACGTTCAAATTTCAAGACAGGCGTCACATTACCTCGTCAGGGGGTTGGATTTTTTGGTTCATCCGGTTTTTGGGTGGATGGACTGGCCCGCGCTCTCATGAGCACACCTTGGGGTGTTCTTCGTGGAGGCTGTAAAGCCTGTAACGGCCAAGTTCACCTAAACAACCCGTCCGAAAAAAATCGCGAGGCCAAGTTCACCTGAACAAGCCGTCCGAAAAA
>CAYRFM010000063.1:0-47838 GCA_964423555.1 uncultured Holophagae bacterium
CGCTCTGCATCAGAGACGAAAAACGACTTATTTCTGATATGCGACGAAGGTTTGAGGGTCGCCGCAAGGGGTAGTGGTCGCGGAGTGGCCAAGCGGGGACTAGGGTGAACTTGCCCCTCCGCATTTTTCAAATCACCCAAGCCAAGTGAACTTGCCCCTGTCTTGAAAAAAAACATGTGTCCGGGTTGGTTTTACTGACCTCTGCGAAGATCAGCCAGTGGCCCCTTAGTGGCATCGCGTGAGAGAAAGCGCCCCAAAGGGGTGCAGATGCACCCCTCCGGAGCGTCACACGTGGCTTATAGCGGGTGGAAGGTGAGGCGCTCGTTCTCGATGCCCAGTCTCAGGGTCTGGCCACGTTTGACGGTGCCGGCCAGCAGCTCGCGGGCCAAGGCGTTGAGCAGCTCGTTCTGGATCGCACGCTTGATCGGGCGGGCGCCGAAGTCGGGATCGTAGCCGGCTTCGCCGAGCAGGGCACAGGCCTCGTCGGAGACGACCAGGGTCATGTTCTGTTCGGCCAGGCGTTGGTTGACACGCTCCAATTGGATGCGCACGATTTGGGCGAGCATCTCGCGGGTCAGGGATTCAAAGGGGATGATGTCGTCGATGCGGTTGAGGAACTCGGGTCGGAAGTGGCCGCGCAGAGCGGTCAGCAGCGCGGACTTGCGCTCCTCGGGGCCGAGGTCCTGGCGCTGGGCCAGATCGTTGGCCAGGTTGCTGGTCATGATGATGACGGTGTTGCGGAAGTTGACGGTACGGCCCTTGCCGTCGGTGAGGCGGCCGTCATCGAGGATCTGCAGCAGGATGTTGAAGACCTCCGGATGGGCCTTCTCGATCTCGTCGAGCAGCAGCACGGCGTAGGGACTGCGGCGCACGGCCTCGGTCAGCTGGCCGCCCTCCTCGTAGCCGATGTAGCCCGGAGGCGCGCCAATCAGGCGAGCGACGGCGTGGCGCTCCATGTACTCGCTCATGTCCAGCCGGATCAGGCGCTTCTCACTGTCGAACAGGTCGGCCGCCAGGGCGCGGGCCAGCTCGGTCTTGCCGACGCCGGTGGGACCGAGGAAGAGGAAACTGCCAAGCGGGCGGTCGGGATCTTGTAGACCGCTGCGCGAGCGGCGGATGGCGTTGGCGATCGCCTCGACGGCCAGGTTCTGCCCGACGACGCGCTGGTGCAGGCGCTCCTCGAGGTGCAGCAACTTGCTGGCCTCGCTCTCGAGCATCTTGTCCAGGGGAATGCCAGTCCAGAGGCTGACGACCTTGGCGACGTCGGCCTCGGTCACTTCCTCGCGCAGCAGGCTGCCTTCCGCTTGAAGCTCCTTCTGCTGGGCCTCGATGGCGGCGATCTCCCGTTCGACTTGGTTGATCTTGCCGTAGCGGATCTCAGCGGCCTTGCTGAGGTCGCCGAACTTCTCAGCCTCTTGGGCGGCGAACTTCAGGCGATCCAGCGCCTCCTTGCGCTCGCTCAGGGTGGCGATCAGGCGTTTCTCGTTTTCCCAGCGGTTCTTGAGGACCGCCAGGTTGGTTTCGATTTCGGAGATTTTCTCGCGCAGCTCGTCCAGGCGGGCCTTGTGGCGCTTCTCGTCCTCCATGCGCAGGGCCTCGGCCTCGACCTCCATATGGCGGCGCTTGCGGATGGCCTGGTCGATCTCGAGTGGCATGGAGTCGATCTGGGTGCGGATCGTCGAGGCAGCCTCGTCGATCAGGTCGATGGCCTTGTCGGGCAGGAAGCGATCGGTGATGTAGCGCTGGGAGAGGTTGACGGCGGCCAGCAGCGCATTGTCGCGGATGGTGATGCCGTGGAAAATTTCGTAGCGCTCTTTCAGGCCGCGCAGGATAGCCAGCGCGCTCTCCTCGTCGGGTTCGGCGACGATGACGGGCTGGAAGCGGCGCTCGAGGGCGCTGTCCTTTTCGATGTGTTTTTTGTACTCGTTGAGGGTGGTGGCGCCGATGCAGTGGAGTTCACCGCGGGCCAAGGCCGGCTTGAGCATGTTGGAGGCGTCCATGGCGCCCTCGGCGGCACCGGCGCCGACGATGGTGTGGAGCTCGTCGATGAAGAGGACGATCTCGCCACTGGCGGCGACGACTTCCTTGAGCAGCGCCTTGAGTCGGTCCTCGAACTCACCGCGGTACTTGGCGCCGGCGACCATGGCGGCCAGGTCGAGAGAGAGCACGCGCTTGTCCTTGAGACCCTCGGGTACGTCACCGGCGACGATGCGCAGGGCCAAACCCTCGGCGATGGCGGTCTTGCCGACGCCGGGCTCGCCAATCAGGACGGGATTGTTCTTGGTTTTGCGGGACAGGACCTGAATCACGCGGCGGATCTCGTCCTCACGACCGATGATGGGGTCCAGCTTGTTGGTGCGGGCCGCCTGGGTGAGATCGTGGGTGTATTTTTCGAGGACCTGGTAGCGGGATTCGGGCGTCTGGTCGGTGACGGAGGCTTGACCACGGACGTCCTTGAGCGCCAGCATGATGGTCTGCTCTTTGACGCCCACTTTGTCGAGGGCGCGGGCGAGGACATTGCCGGCATCGGCGATCAAGGCCAGCAACAGGTGCTCGGTCGAGGTGTAGGCGTCCTTCATGCGCTCAGTGATCTTGTTGGCCTGGGTGAGTACGCGGGAGAGGGCGCCGGACAGGCGCGGTTCGGCGTTGCTGCCCTCGACCTTGGGTTGACGACCGAGGTAGGCCTCGAGTTCGGCGGCCAGGGGACGGCTGTCGACACCAGTTTTGTCCAGCAGGGGTTTGACAATAGAGTCTTGTTGTTTGATCAGGACGAGCCCGAGGTGTTCAGCATAGACCTCGGGGTGACCCGCCTCCCTGGCATAGGTGACGGCGGCCTGAAGAGCTTCTTGCGCTTTGAGTGTGAGTTGATCAGCACGCATCGGAACCTCCGTAATTTTTCTTCGCTAAAGAAATATTAGCACATCGCACTAAGATTTACAGCATGATTTTTATGATCTTGCTGGGCCTTGCTTCGAACACTCGGGCAGTCGGCGTGCATGCTACAATGGCCGGTCAACTTTGGAGGCATGCCATGACCGATCTCGATCTCGATTTTGTCCGCGGCCAGTTCCCTGCCCTGGCCTCTGGCTACATCTATATGGACAACGCGGGCGGCTCGCAGACGCTGGCGGCCGTGGCGGCCCGCATCAGCGACTACCTGCTCGGCAGCAACGTCCAACTGGGCGCCAGCTACGAGATCTCGCGGGCCGCTGGCGCGAGGGTCGATCAAGGTACGCGCGCGATTCAGACCTATCTCAACGCGGCCCGCCCCGACGAAGTGGTGCTGGGCTCGTCGACGACGAGCCTGCTGAAGATACTCTCGCTCTGCCTGGCCCAGGGTTGGCACGCGGCCGACGAGGTGATCGTGACCTCCGCGGACCACGAAGCCAATGTCTCGCCCTGGATGGCGCTGCGCGCCCAGGGGATTGGGGTGCGCATCTGGCATGTCGAGGAGGATGGACGTCTGGACTTGGATCGCCTCGAGGCGTTGCTGAGCCCGCGTACCCGGCTTGTGGCGCTGACCCACACCTCCAACCTGCTGGGCACGATCAACCCGATCCGCGAAATAGCCGCCAGGGTTCACCGACATGGCGCGCTGATTTGCGTCGACGCCGTGGCCTACGCGCCGCACCGCGCGGTCGACGTCCAGGCGCTGGACGTCGACTTCTACGCCTTCAGCTTCTACAAGGTTTATGGCCCCCATTACGCAGTGCTGTACGGGCGCCATCAGCTGCTGGCAGCACTGCCAGGCTTCAACCATTACTTTATTGATGAGATGCCGTACAAGCTTCAACCCGGCAGCGTCAATTTCGAGCTCTGCTATGGCCTGACCGCGCTCCCGGACTATTTCCAGAGCCTGACGGACCACCACTTCCCCACCCTGGGTCTGACCGGTCGTGCCGCGCTGGAGCGCGCCTTCGCCCTGATCGCCGCCCACGAGGAGCGCCTCGCCCAGCGCCTCCTGGCATTCCTCACCAGCAACGGCAGAGTGAGGGTGATCGGCGAAACCGGTGCCGACCAGGCACGGCGCGTACCGACGATCTCTTTCGTGGTCGAGGGCATGCGCAGCGAGGCGCTCGCCCTGGCGTGCGACCCACACGGGATCGGCATCCGCTTCGGCGATTTCTACGCCAAGAAGCTGGTGGCGGACCTGAACCTTGAGCGCTTTGGGGGCGTGGTCCGAGTCAGCATGGTGCACTACAACACCCTGGCAGAGGTCGACCGCCTGATCGAGGTCCTGGACCGGCATCTGAGCCCCGTCTGGACGCTGTAGGCACTCACTTTTTGCCGCCTCTCGGTCGTGTCCGTGCAAAACTTGCCGCTTACACCTTTCTGCCAAGGCACGATCTCGCAGAGGTTTACAGGTGGCGAGTGCTGGCATGATTCTTGATCCATCGGGTTCATCTGGACCAGGAGAGGTCGCTCCATGTTCGCAACCATGTACAAAGCTTATACCGGCATCGTCACCAATAGTCAGGCGCTCGGTATCACCGCAAACAACCTGGCCAATGCCAACACGGTCGGTTTCAAACGTTCCAGTTCCGAGTTCTCCCAGCTGATCAACCAGTTCGGAGGGCAGCGGTCCGGCAACGGCAACCCCGTTCAGATCGGCCTGGGCGCGATCACCACCAGCATCAGCCCCCATTTTACCCAGGGGACCGTGGCCCAGACGGGCATCAACTCGAACCTGGCCCTGCTGGGCAAGGGCTTTTTCGTGACCTCGCAGGGCGACACCACCCAGTATACCCGGGCCGGCAATTTCGGTTTCAGCCCCATTGGTGAGCTACTGGCGGCCAATGGCGCACATGTTCAGGGCTACACGACCCGCGACGCCGATGGCCATATCACCACCGATGGCGGGATCGGCGACATCACCGTCGACTTCGACGTGCCCTCGCCGCCCCGCGCCACCACCCTGTTCCGGATGGTCACCAACCTCTCCGCCTCGGCCCCAGCTGGCGAGACGTACAAGTTCCCGCTCAGCGTTTACGACAGCAATGGCGATCTCCAGAATATCAGCGTCAACTTCGTCAAAACCGCAAATGATGGCGAGTGGTCCTATACCTTCTCGAGCAGCGACGCCTCGCTGAATTTCGCCAACGCCAGCGGCACCTTGAGCTTTGACGGTTCGGGCCAGTTGACCAGCGTGGACGGCCTGCCCTTGACCGATGCCGCGGTATCCAACCGCACGATCACGGTCAGCGGCAACGGCTTCGATGACCTGAACCTGCAGTGGGATCTGTTCGAGACGCAATCCGATGGCAGTCTCTCGCCGTATTTTACCAGTTATGGCGATCACTCCTCGACGGGCACGAAGTACCAGGACGGCTTCAGCTCAGGGGAACTCCAGACCATCGATTTTCGCCAGGATGGCACCATGATCGGGTTCTATACCAACGGCGCCACCACCGAGCTGGCGCGGGTAGCGATCGCTCAATTCACGAACGTCAACGGCCTACAACAGGTCGGTGGCGGCGCCTTTCGCCAAACCTTCGCCTCCGGCGAGGCAACGCTGGACACCAGCGGGGGAACATCCGTTTTGGGCCATTCGGTCGAGACCTCGAACGTCGACATCGCCGAGGAGTTGGTCGACATGATCGTCAGCCAGCGCGGTTTCCAGGGCAACTCCAAGGCCATCACCACCAGCGATCAGGTGCTACAGGAGATCCTCAACCTCAAGCGCTGACGGTCAAATATTCATGGAAAGAATTTCCACGTAGGCGCCGCGACGATTCTCGTGATAAGTCCAGTCGAAGCCCATGTCGTCCAGGACATCTTGCCAGGCGATGTCGGTGTAAAGGCGCCGTGGCAGAAGTTGGCCTTCCAGGGATGCCGGGCAATGAATCTCCAAGCCCGTCATCTCGCCGAGGTAGCGACAAAAGGCTTTAACGGTGGCGTCCTCGGCCATGAAATGGTCAAAGGTGCGGTACAGCGGTGGAACTCGGGGACGGAGCGCGACCTGAAAGGCCTGCCCTTTGGGCGTGATGGCCAACTGGCGCTCCAACAGGACCAGAAAATGGCGCGCATTGACCGCAGGGTAGTAGCCGTAAACGGTTTCCGCGTCGATGCGCAGGTCCTTGCGATGGTGGCGCAGCAGGAAGGACAGGTTCGTATTGGCACGGGTGCGGGTCTTTTCTTCCCAACCGCCCACCAGCTGCGCCGATGCATCCAACAGACGGGTTAGGTTACCCGCGTGAGGCCAGACGTACCAACCCGGCTCGCCATGGTTGACGCGGGGATGATAGACTGAGGATTCAAGCTCAAAAGCTTGCAGTCCGGAGGCTTGGGATACGACCACCTCCTTCGGTGTGATCGAGACCAATTGCGCCTCAACCCCGCAAATCAGCAGCGGGTCGCCCAGCCGATACGTGCGCTGCGCGCCAATCAGCACTGGATTGTCCTCGTGACAAAACAGGGCGTAGGGCGTGTGGAAGTCCTCCAGGTCCGCGGCAACCGGGGGTTTGGTTGGGACAGCGATCGCGCGATCGCGCTGATGGAGTTGGAGCTCGCTCAGTTGGTCGAGCAACAAGGCCACACCGGAACTGTCAGGGTTGGGAACGTTCAGGCGGTTCGGCTCCCAGAACAGGACCGAAATCAGGAGCGCGGCAGCCGCGGCCAAGGGCAGGGCAAAGCGCATCGGCCACGGCTGACTGGGGCGCACTTCAACGTCCTGCTCCAGACCCGCACAGCTGCGCAAGACCTGGACAACCTGCTCGAGGGAGGGGCGTCGGCCAGGATCATCTGATAGGGCCGCCTCCAACAGCTGGGCATAGCGGGGCTGATCGCACGCCACCAGGGACATGAAATTGCGCGCCAACATGTAGACATCGTCGGCGGCGGTCAGGCCCTCGATCAGGCGGCCCTGGTGGGGCGCACGAAACTGACCTTCGGGCAGCGGCTTGTTGGGAAAGTAGCCCAAGTCCAGCAATTTGAGCGCATGACTTTGCCGTTCCACCAGGACATTGGGCGCGATCAAATCGCCATGGCACTCGCCCAGCCGATGCAGCGAGAGCAGGGCTTCGGCCAGCTCGTGAAGGCGAATAAAGCGCTCTTGCAGGGGCAAGCTCGGCAACAGTGCGGCCAGGGAATCGCCCTCGATGTATTCGAAGACCAGCGCACCGATGTCGGCTAGAGGCGAAACCAGCATCTCTTCGTCACCGAGGTGGCGCCCGTCGAAGCTGTACTCGTCAAACAACGCGGCAAGCCCCTTGCGAAACATGAAGGGATCGCCGCAGACGGCGTAGGAGGGGTAATTCACGACCAACTTGCAGAGTTGATCACAGCTGTCGAGTGCGTAGTGACGGGCCAGTTCCTCGAAAAAGGTATCCGCTTCCATCAGGAACTTGACGACAAAGCGACGGCCCGCTTCGCCCTCAGCGAGATAGACACGCCCGTAGGAATGTTGGCTAAGGCAGTGGAGGAGCTGGTAAGGGCCGAGAACAGCGAGCGGCATGAAACACCTCACCGAAGGCTACCCCGGCCTTCAGCACACATCCCAACAGGTGAAAGCGTAGTTGAACAAAAGGTAGGCGGGCCACCCAGCCGAACTCAATTGGCGCAACCCACGCTGCGGCGTAACATTAAGCTTACGAAAGAATTTGGTAAAAGTAAACCCGTTCCTGTAAGACGCAACACTTTTTAAATTTCCCCGTATCAAAGGTCTGACAGTGACCGACTTAACCAAGCCGACCGAGGAGCCGAGCACGGGCAGGTCGCGGGACGGCCCAAACGCCCCATGCCGCGATTGCGCCGGGAAAATCATCAGGAAACAGTAGACAATCGTCCTCGCGAAATGTTAACGTTCAGTCCTGATTTCGGCCTCGTGGGAGTTGCCTCGCCCTCCATGGACTGTATCGTTTTAGTTGGGAATCGCAAAGATTACAGGGTCGTGGCCAATGACGACAACAAGGCCTTTCTCGAAATCAATGGGCGCTTCATTCTTCAGATCATGCTCGACGAACTGTTTGGCGTCGAGGAGATCGATCGCATCATGCTGGTTGGACCCAAGCAGCGATTGACAGGTTTTCTCCAGGATGTTTATGGGTCTTCGACACCCAAGCCGTTGCTGGTCTTCGAACAGGGCAACGACTTGCTGGAAAACGCGCTTTTGCCGCTTCGCCAGACCCAGACCGAGGCCAACAGCGACCGCCACGTGCTTCTCTTGCCCAGTGACATCCCGCTGCTGACGCGGGCAGAGGTGCGCCAGTTCATTGCTCGCGCCGACATGTCGCGCTGGGATTTCGTGAGCGGTCTGGTCACCGAGGAAACCCTGGCGCGCTTTGCCGCCAGCGCGGATCGACCAGGTATTTCGATGCTGTGCTTCAGGCTCTCCTGTGGCAGTTACCGTCCCAACAACATGCACATGGCTCGACCCGCCGCCATCCAACATGTCGACTACATTCGCAGGCTGTATGGCATGCGCTATCAGAAGCGCTTCGTCAACAGCCTCAAACTCATGCTGGTGCTGCTGCACTCACCACTCGGTTTCCGCGGTCTCTTCTATATGGGACGCTTGAGTGCCGCGATCCAGCTGCGCCGCAAAGGCTGGCAGCGCTGTGCGCGCCTGCTGGAGCGCACGCTTTCGCGCACAGTGGGCGAATGGGGCGTGTCCCAACTGCTAGGGGGCCTATTCAAAACGGTTGTCACGGATTACGGCGGCACGGCCATCGATGTCGACAACGAGGCCGATTACAGGGCCGTGGGCGCCCGTTTTGAAGATTGGCGACGCCTGCTCGATGCGCTCGAATCACCATGATCGACCCGAACCAGCGGCCGCATCAGCGGCCGCGAACGCGCTTGCGCCACCTGTTTGAATCGAGGATAATGCCGCCATGGTAGTCGTATTGCGCGCCCAGGAAGTCACCAAAACCTACGGTACCCAGACTCTGTTCGAGGCCTTGGAACTGACCATTGAGGACAATGAGCGGCTAGGCATTATCGGCCCCAATGGGGTCGGCAAATCGACGCTCATGCGCATCCTCGCCGGCCTAGAGTCGCCTGACGAAGGCGAAGTCGTGCCGCGCAAGGGTTTGCGCATGGCTTATGTGCCGCAAATCGCCACCTTCGCTGCCGAAGAGAGCGTGCTCGCGATCGTCGAACGGGCCGCCCACGAGGCCGGCTTGGCCCAGGAAGAGTGTTTGGGCGCGGCGAGCATCGTTCTGGGCAAGGTCGGTTTCGCCGACCCCGAACAAACGGCAGGGACCCTATCAGGAGGCTGGATCAAGCGCCTGACTTTAGCCTGCGGGCTAGTTGGCGATCCTGACCTGGTCCTTTTCGACGAGCCGACCAACCACTTGGACACGCGCGGCGTGTTCTGGCTCGAAGAGCTGCTCGACACGGCAAGTTTCGCCTGGGTCTTGATCACCCATGACCGGGCCTTTCTCGACCGCACCGCGCGCCGCATTGCCGAGCTCAATCCCGCCTTCCCCGAGGGCATATTCGCCACCAGCGGCGATTACCGCAATTTCGTGACCCAGCGGGCCGCTTTTCTCGAGGCTCAGGCCCAGTATATCGATTCGCTTTCCAACAAGGTCCGCCGCGAGACGGAGTGGTTGCGCGCTGGCGTCAAGGCCCGCACCACCAAGAGCCGCTCCCGCATCGACGCCGCCCACCTCCTCATCAACGAGCTGGAGGCACTGCGCCGGCGCACCCATAGCCGGGAGGCCAACATCGCCTTTTCTGCCTCCGAGCGCCAGACCCGCAAACTGATCGAAGTCCGTGGTCTGACCAAGCGTCTGGGCGATCGCACCATTGTGCGGGATTTTGATTACGTGCTCTCGCCGCGCAAGCGGGTGGGCCTGCTCGGCACCAACGGGACCGGCAAGACCAGCTTTTTGCGCCTGTTATTGGGCGAACTGGCCGCCGATGCCGGCAGTGTCCAACACGCCCCCAACCTTCAGGCCGTTTACTTCGACCAGAACCGCAGCCAGCTGAGCGGCGAGCTCAGCCTCCGCGATGCGCTCTCGCCCACGGGCGGCGAGTCGGTGCTTTATCAGGGACGCGAGGTTCACTTGCTGAGCTGGGCCAAGCGTTTCAAGTTTGCGGTCGACCAATTGCCATTGCCTGTCGCCCGCCTCTCCGGTGGTGAACAGGCGCGCCTGCTCATTTCCCGCCTCATGCTGCAACCGGCCGATGTGCTGATGCTTGACGAACCGACCAACGACCTTGACATTCCGACCCTGGAGTTGCTCGAGGAGAGTCTGCTGGAGTTCCCCGGTGCCCTCGTCCTGGTCACCCACGACCGCTTCATGTTGGAACGGGTCTGCACCCACTTCATCGGGCTCGACGGCCAAGGCCAGATATTGCCCTATGGCGATTACCGCCAATGGGAAGAACACTTGCGCCAACAGGAAAAGGCCAAGGTCAAGCCGGCGCTCGCCGCGGCGAAGCCGGCAGAGCGCGCCACCAAGGCCGCCAAGAAACTCGGCTATATGGAGCAGCGCGAATGGGAGGGCATGGAGGAAGCGATTTTGGCTGCGGAGGCCCAGCTCGAGGCCTGTCATCAGGCTGCCGCCAGCCCCGACATCGCCAGCGACGGCGCCCGCCTGATCGCCGCTCACGAGGCCTTGACCCAAGCGGAGACGGAAGTCGCTCGTCTCTACGACCGCTGGACCGAACTCAGCGAAAAACTCGAAGCATTGAATGCCTGAGCTGCCAACGGCTCAGTGGAGGAATCGATGGAACTGATCTTGCCCGCCGCCGATGACCTACACGTGCACCTGCGCAATGACGATCGCAGCCTGAGCGCCATTCTCGCCACCCGCGCCGGCGGCACGGCCCGCGTGCTGGTCATGCCCAACACCGACCCTGCCATCACCAACGGCCAGGAAGCGCTGGCCTACCAGAGTTGGCTGCGCGACAAGGGCGCCGATTTCACCATGCTGATGACGGTCAAGCTGACCGCTACGACCACCGTCGAGGACGTGGTTTCCGCTCATGAAGCGGGATGCGTCGCCCTCAAGCAGTATCCCATGGGCGTCACCACCAACTCGGCCGACGGCGTCATGGACCCACGGGCCATGTATCCGATCTACGAAGCGATGCAGGACCGCGAGCTGGTGCTGTCGCTGCACGGCGAGGTGCCGGGTGTCTTTGTGCTCGATGCGGAGGCCGCATTTCTCGAAGCTCTGATCGCGATCCATCGCAACTTCCCCCGCCTGCGCATCGTCATGGAGCACATTACCACCGCCGCTGCCGCGCAAGTCGTGGGCGAGCTGGGCGAGAATGTCGTTGCCACCATTACCGACCACCACCTCGACATCACGCTCCAAGACGTGGTCGGCACGCGCATTCAACCCCATCACTTCTGTATGCCAGTCGCAAAGCGGCCCGAGGACAAGGCCGCCCTGATCGAAGTCGTGCGCCGAGGCAACCCCAAGTATTTCTCCGGCACGGACAGCGCGCCCCACCGCCACCAAGACAAGGAGAATGCCTGTGGCTGCGCGGGCATTTTCAACGCCCCCTTTCACATGCAGTTTTTAGCCACACTCTTCGACGAGCTGGAGATGTTGCCGCGCCTGGAGGCCTTTACGTCCCGCTTCGGTGCCGCCTTCTACCGCCTGCCTCGCAACGAGGAGATGCTCACCCTGGTGAGACGCTCCTGCCAAGTGCCCAACCACTACGGACCGATGGTACCGTTCAAAGCGGGCCACGTGCTCAACTGGTCGATCAAGGGTTAATTGCAGCGGCGCGACGCCCATCTTTGCGGCAATTGCCTGACGCGGTGAAAAGCCTTATCATGAACTAACCTGACGCTCATATCCGCGTCTTTGTTCAACGCTTGCGGTTCTCCTCCGAGGACATCCGGGGGACTGGCGCCGCCGCATTGACCCTTGCTCGAGGCACTGCCCAAAACTTGGCGGGAGGCACATTTGGTCGATCCAGAGCAGCGACACCAGCAATCACCCACGAAGAGGCGCCGCGTCTGCATGGGGATGCTGACCACCACTGGTGGCTCGTCGGTGCTGGCCCAGGAGCTGGGTGCAGGGCTGAGCACGCACGGCATCGAGACCCATTACTGTCACCTCAACCGCGAGGACCAGCGCCCCGAAAGCGACCATTTTCTCGACCCTTGGCCGGGCGATCAAATCGGCGAATTGCTCGACGTGCCACCCAGCCTAGCGGGTGCCATTGATGCCGCTTCGGGTTTGCTGCGAATCCACGACAGCTGGCCCTTCGACCTGTTCCACCTCCACAGTCTGCAGATCTTTGGCCAGCCCGCGCTGATGTTGGAGCGCTTGCGGGGCGTACCCTACGTCGTGACCTGCCATGGCTCGGACGTCCTGAGCGAGTTCCTGATGGACCGAAGCCGCGAGGTCGTTGCCTACCTGCTGGCTCAGGCAGCCGCGGTAACCTGTGTTTCCCACCACGTGGCCGAGGTTTTGACCCAGAAACTGCCGCAGATTCGCCCGCGGGTGATCCCCAATTTCGTCCGTGCCGCCTGGCGCGGATCTGCCTCCCAGCACCGTCCAGAACCGGGGCGCCTGCTTCACGTCTCCTCCCTGCGCGCGGTGAAGCGACCCGAACTGCTGCTCGCCGTGTTCAGCCAGGTACGCCGTCAGCTGCCCAGTGCCCGGCTTTCGGTGGTGACCACGAGCGAGGGTCGCGCGCGCCTGGTCCAGCTGGTCGGCGAAAGCGCCGAAGCGCGAGGTATCGAGATTCACATTGCCGGTACGCAGCGGGATACCCTCGAGCGCGAGTACCAGCGCGCGGCCGCGACACTGCTGACCAGCCGCTTCGAAGGCTTTGGCCTGGTCGTGCTCGAAGCGCTGGCGCACGGTTGCCCAGTCGTCGCGCCGCCAACGGGCGCCCTACCGGAGGTCCTCGGCCAGGACTGGCCGTTACTCAGCGCCGACGATAGCGTCGCGTCCCTAGCCGCGCTGGCGCTGCGCGCCTGTGAACCGCCAGCCGTCAGCCCTGCAACCATGACGCGCATTCTATCCCGCTATGACGGCCCCTCTCAGATCGCTGCCTACGCCCGACTCTACGCCGAAGTGCTGGAACGCGGGGAGGACTCGCCATGTCGCTCCTGATTGCCTTCGGACCTCAGGCCGAGGGGCGGTTGAGGGCGATGCGCGCTCATGTGCTGACGCCTCAGAGCGCGTCGGCGGCGGTGGTCCATGATCGCCTTGCGGCTCAGGTGAGCGTGGCGGCAGGGCGAGATCAGGGTGTCACCACGGCAGAGGGTGTGACGTTGCTGCTATGCGGCTACGTGGTTGGCCTGGCCGAGGAGGGCGGCTGTCTGCGCCACCTGTTGATTCGTCGCTTCCTAGAAAAGGGCGATGCCTTTGTCGAAGAGCTGTCGGGTTGTTTCGCACTGCTCGTTCATTATAAGAACGAAAGTCGTCTCTTCAGTGATCGTCTCGGCCTGCGCCCGCTGTTCATGGGTGAAGACGCATTCGGGCCGCTCTTCGCCAGCGAGGCCGCCCCCGTGCTTGCCTTACTGCCCCGTCGCCGCGCGAACATGGCCAGCCTTTGGCAGTTCCTGGCGGCAGGCCGCTTCTTCGCGGGAGCAAGTCCCTACGAACAACTTCGCCTGGCCACGCCCGGTACCTTGTACTGTTTCGCCCACAGCCTCACCCACAGGCCCTGGTACAGTTACAGAATCGAGGCCGATCAGGGCGTGGAACACCAGTTGACCGAGAACTTGAAAGAGCTCCTGGACGTGGCAGTCGCCCGCCACTACCGCGCGAGCCAGGGCCGAACCCTGATGCTCAGCGGTGGCTACGATTCCCGCTACCTGCTCAACACCCTGGTCGAGCGCTGTGGCCCCCGGCCAGAGCTACTTACCTGGCTTTGGTGCGAGCCCGTCGCAGACCCCGAAAGCGATCTGGCCTGGGCCCGCCGCGAGGCTGCTCGCCAGGGAGTGCCCTTCGAATATTTCCCGATCGAAAAGGATCCGGAACGCTTCGACGAAGCGTTCTCTGCCCTGTCCGGTATGATCGAGCAGATTTTTACCCATAGCGACGAGCGGCACCACGCACGTCACCTTTACGCGCGCGGCTTTCGCAGTATGTTCCGCGGCGATGAGCTTTTCGGCCCCGATGGCGTCTCCCTTGGCGACAAGGCCGAGGCGCTGGCGAAAATGGGCCTGGTCGATCTGGTCAACTTCCCGGACGCAGGGAACTGGCTCGACGATCCCGGACAATTGGGTCGGCAGGCCCATCGTGCTCACCTCGAGGAATTGGCCACCCTGGCGGACGACCCCAACGACCTGCGCGACCTGCTCTATTGCCGCGAACGCCTACCGACCTTGCAGGCACATCTCAACGCGCTGCGGCTCCCCTACCTCGAAACCCACAATCCGCTCCTCGATTGCGAAGTGCTTGAATTTAACCGCCGTTTGTCGGCCGACTGGCGCACCGACAAACGCCTGTTCCGCCGCTGTTTCCTGCGCTACTACCCGACCGAGGGTTTCGCCAGCGTGGGCGTGGGCTTCGATTGGAAACACCTGCAGAATCCCAAGCTGCCCCTGAGTCAGTTTATGGCCGAGCGCCTCGCGCGCCTGCCACCGCCTTTGAATCGCGCTTACTTTCAAGCGCTTTACCGCACATGCCTCAGCGCACCCAAGCCGATGCCGTCAGCTGCCCTTGGCCACTGGAAACGACTGGCGCGAGCCGTCATCTTGGGTCATTGGCTGCGGCGTTGGCCCGTTTGAAGGAAGACCCTCATGGACCTCGACATCCTCGCCCTATGCCCGCATCCAGACGATGCCGAACTGCATTGTGCCGGACTGCTGCTGACGGCCCAGCACCAAGGTGGCCGAATCGGTGTGCTGGACCTCAGTGCGGGCGAGATGGGAAGCCGCGGCAACGCGGAGTTACGCGCGCAAGAAACGGCAGCCGCCACTGCGATCATGGCCCTGGATTTCCGGGGCAACCTCCGGCTCCGGGACGGGTTCCTGGCAGAGGAAGGCAACGGTTTGGCGCTGCTTGTGGCGGCCATTCGTCGGCATCGACCCCGACTACTGGTGGCGCCCCATTGGGACGACCATCATCCCGATCACGTTTGCGCGAGTCACTGGGCGCGCGAAGCCGCCTATCTGGCGGGGCTCAGCCGCTATCCGGGTGAGGGCCTGCCCCATCGACCCGAGCAGGTGCTCTATTATCTCGACCGGGTGCAAGCAACCCCCAGCATGATTGTGGACGTCAGCGCGGTCATGACGCGCAAGGAACAGGCACTGCAGTGCTACACCAGTCAGTTGCACCACACCGACAGCGAGGACCCAGCCACGCCCCTTTCGCGTCCTGACTTCCTCCAGCGATGGCGCGCGCGCCATATGCACTTTGGCGCCCTAATCGGCGTCGATTTCGGCGAGGCTTACGTGTTGCGCTCGCCTGTGCCGATCGCTAACCCTCTGCACTTGTGCTGGAACCGTCAAGGCATGGTTTGAAGGGATGGAATGGCGCGCATTGCAATCATCGAGATTGTGGGTTGGCGCAATGGGTGGGTTGACATAAGATACTCCCACCCTACGGGGTGACCCCAAATCCATCCAGGAGACGTCTCATGCTTCATCGCCTCACCGCGTTGGTTTTGCTGATCTCAAGCGCAGGCACGGCCTTCGCCCAAAGCGCCGAAAGCCAGGGCAAGCCTGTCGAAATCGCCAAGAGCTATAGCCTGCCCTCAGCTGTGCTCGGTCAGACCCGCACCATCAACATCTACCTACCCCCCAGTTACGACCAGGGCTCCCAAGCCTATCCCGTTCTCTTCCTGCTGGATGGCGGCATTAAGGAAGATTTCCTGCACATCGTCGGATTGGCCTCGACGGCTGCGCCTTACACCAACATTCGCGAGTTTATTGTCATAGGTATCGAGGGTATCGACCGCCGTCATGACTTCACCGCCCCATCCAAGGTGGACAAGGATCGAGAGCTCATCCCCAACGCGGGAGGCTCCGCCAAATTCCGCGAGTTCCTGGACAAGGAACTGTTGCCATGGGCAAAGGGACAGGTGCGTATGACCGAGGAAACCGTGCTGATTGGGGAGTCTGCCGCGGCCTTGTTCGCAACCGAAACCTTTCTGCGTCAACCCGATTTGTTTCAGGGCTATATCGCCATCAGCCCCTCGCTGTGGTGGGACGCCCAATCCTTGGCGAAAGAAGCGGCCAATCTGTTACAAAAGCAACCCTACCCGGCCAACCGCCGTTACTTCCTGACCATTGGCAGCGAGGGCAGCACCATGGACGAGGGTGTGGAGATTTTGGCCAAGGCCTTGAAAACGCATGGCGCGAAGGACCTGAAATGGACCTATTCGCCGATGCGAAACGAGGATCACGGCACCATTTTCCATCCAGCCGCCTTGGCAGCGATCCGACTCTTTTTCGCGACTCCCACAAAATATAAGTGAACGCAAAGACGGAGGGCGACGATCGTCCTCCGCACAGTTACCGAAGGGGAATTTTCACCAACAAGCCGCACAATTTTATCCATCTCGCACACTTCTCACCTTCGGTCGTTTTATTCAAAACCCACGTTTTCAGATTCCGTACATCTTCGCCAGAAAATTTTTCTCGACGATCGCCAATTTTCCACCATGGTGAACTCTCTTTTTATCAGGATCTTAGATCATTTTCAACCTTAAAGCGATCGACGTGCTGCGCTCAAATCAATCAAGACCACTAGAATGCGCACCGATTCTAATTCGTGTGAACCAAACCAAACTGGTTCGAATTGGCGCATTCAAAAGCCTGGTAAAAATGCGCTTATTATTCGAGATCTGAGTACACTACACAACATTTTTCCATGGCTAACCTCGTTAACCTTGATGTGGTCATTTTGCACCCCTTCGACAAGTGCAACGTCCCAATGTAAGGAGTATTTCATCATGCGTAGCATTTCGCCTTCACTCAAGAGCATCCCCCTGCTCCTGATCGCCTCGCTGTTTTCACTGGCACAAGTCCCTGTCAGCTACGGCACCTTCACCGGCGCCGACGATAACGACATCTACTACCGCGTCGCAGGATCGGGCCCCGAAACGGTAGTCTTCATCCACGGTGGCCCCGGTTTCGATATGAACGATGGCGGTCTTGAGCTCGATGCATTGGCAGTAGGTCGTCGTTTGATCTCCTATGACCAGCGCGGGGGTGGCTTCTCAGAGAAATTTGACGACCTCTCCTTGGTCGCGGCCAGCCGCCATGTCGAGGATCTGGAAGCCCTGCGCCTGTTTTTCGGCATCGACAAATTGACCCTGATCGGGAACTCCTGGGGCACGGCAATCGCTCAGCTTTACGCCATGACCTACCCCGAGAACCTAGAGCGCATGGTCTATCTCTCTCCCATCGGTATACGCCAAGTGATGTGGGGCTACCGCCTCACCCAGATCAACAAACTGTTCACCTCAGAGCAATTGACGACCCTTGGCCAAGTGCTTTCGGTGGATCCGGCGACCCTTGATGACGAAGGCGTTGTAGAACAATGCCAGCAGTACATACCCATCATTCTCGCGCCCTATTTCACAACGCTCACCAATCTCGCCAACATGAACGGCGATTACTGCGGCTCGGATCCCGAAGGGATGCGCCGCCGCTTCAGCCTCAACGGTGCCATCTTCGCCAGCATCGGTGCCTGGGATTGGCGCGAAGCGGCCACCGCGGTCGACGTACCCGTGCTCGTGATGGACGGCAAGTGGACCACCGTGCCCAAGAACACCTCACGCGAATGGGCCTATTACCTGCCTCATTCGCGCGTCTATTTCTTACCCCAAGCCGGTCATTTGACCTTTGTCGACAACCCCGAAGGCCTTGTCGAGACCCTCGATACCTTCCTTGACGGCCACTGGCCAGCAGGCGCGCATCGGGTAGGCGATCGCCAGCTCGATTTGTTGGCGCACTATCGCTTCGCTGGCAACACCGCCAATGGCTCTGAAAACGCACAGGACGGCATTGCTGAAGGCGCGGTAAGCTACGGCAAGGACCGCTTCAACCGCTCAAATCAAGCCATCTCGTTCAGCGCGGCGGCTCTCGCCCGGGTCGCACAACCGGACTGGGCTCCTGAACCGGACAGCTGGAGCTGGAGCGCGTGGGTCTGGCTCAAGGACCACGACGACTATGATCTGCTCGCCCAGGGCCCTGCACTTCTCTACAGCGACAATGGCAAAGCCCACTTGACCCTTGGCACCATTGATCTCAAATCTGGCGCAAAGATGTCGACAAAAGAGTGGCACCATCTGGCGGTGGTCCGCAACGGGGATCAGGTGCAGCTCTACGTGGATGGCGCCTTGGTCGACGAGGACGAAGCCAGTGGACTGCCCAATCTCAGCGGCGACTTCACCATGCAGAACAGCAACGGACGCCTGGATGATGTACGCATTTACGCGCGCGCCCTGGACTCACTTGATATCGATACCCTGAGCAGTAACTAACTTCGCGTGGCCGCGGCCCATGAGGACCGCGGCTGCCCGGACCGATTACACCAGCGCGTCACACTTAGGACGGCTCATGCTGGTCTGGACGGGATCAGGGGCAGAGCCAATTCTGGACAAACTTGGTGCGATAGCCCCAGTTTTCACAGCCACCTTGGGCACCACACACATCGGTTTTGGTGGCATCTGTATAGAAATACTTGTTGAGTTCGTAAATCGTGCCTGCGGAGGCAGGAAAGAGCAGCGTGGAAACTGCCACGAGAGACAAACATGCGACGAATAGTTTCTTTTTCATTAGAACTCCTCTTATATTGGAAATTGACTTGTTTTCTGGTAATGACCGCGCCACAAAGCGACCGCCTTACCTTCATCCCATCATTTTTCGCCTCTTATCGAGACAGGCCGAGTATAGCATTTCTCGAACAGATATAAGGAAAGAATCGAAAACTGCAACATATCTTCATTGTTTTGTGAAGCTTAGCCGTTTCCTTGGCATACCCTTGATCCCACCCTCTGGTAAAAAATGTAAAACACTCGCTCGTACGCAACCCAGACATCAATACCCAGTATCGATGTAGAGAAAGTCGAGGACCTGGGTCCTACCATTGCTATCGACATCATAGCCGGCGCCTTGCCAGTCGGGCAAAACCAGGGTCAGATCGGCCACGGTGTTGAAACCATCGCCATTGTTGTCGAGGCTCAGCGGATTGACCAGAACCCAGACTTGATCGACCAAATGCCTGGACGCACTGTCATCCACTTCCAGGCGGATCAGTCCACTGCCTGCGGGCGCTGGGCTGAGGGTCACTTCTTGCCCGCTGCCCAGCACTTGATTTTGGCCATCCAGCCATTGGTAACTGAAGGGCGCCAAGCCACATTCGAGCGCAGCGCCAAATTGTGGTGGATCTAGGCCAAGCGCTCGGCCCCGCGGGACGATGGCAGCTCTGGCCTCGCCCAGCGTGAGTTGGCCCTCGGGTGAGCGCAGGACAACACACGGCGAGGAAATTTCGCAGCTGTAGGCGCCCAGCTCAGCGGCCCCGATCGCGAACAGGTCGAGGCTCGCCGCGGTCTCACCGGGAAGCAGGTCGTCATTGTGGAACCATTGATAGGCGAACGGACCGGTACCCGTGGCAGAGACCGTAAAGCTCACATCGTCACCTGGGCAGGCAACGACGTCATCGGGATGACTGACCAGCGTTTGGGGGCAGAAGCGCAAATGGCCGACGCCAGCGCTCAGGTCGAATGCGTCGGAAAAGAGACTGCCATCGTCCTGCCATTGATAGCTGTTGCCGTCGGGTGCGAGCGCATTGGAGAGCGCAGTGATCGTCAATGTCTTGGCGCCCGGGTTGGCGCTGATGGGCAGCTCCAATACCGCAATCAGTTGCGCTACCCCTAGCTCTGAATAGCCGATGGGGTTGAGATTGAAGTCGATGATGAAGCCCGTTTTGTAGCCTTGACTGGAGCCGTTGTTGTTGAGAAACCAGGCCGTTCCTGGCACGGCCCCGGCCACAAAGTCCGCCCCAGGATAACCTTCGGTAGCGGCGTTATGGATCGTCGTACAGCTGGGTGTCGTCGGTGTATTCCCTTGGTTATTGAGGTCCTGACCTGGGTTGCGGATCCCGCCATCGAGCGCGGTGAAACCGCCTGCGACCACCATGTTGGCGGCAACGCCGCCCTGAACGATCTCGGTGTCGCCACTTATGCCAATCGTGAAGTTGATCGAGATGTAGGCGCGTCCGTCACGTTCCTCGTCCAAGAGGTAGACGGGAATCTGGGCACAAAAGGCTTGCGGATGCCCGGTGTCGGCAAGGTTGAGATCACCGACGACGATCTTGACTTGACCAAACGCCAGGCCGCCGATCAAAGGGATCGACCATAGACAAAAGGCTTTCATGGCTCCTCCAGCACAATCTGGTACTCAGTGAGCCTATCGGTCACCAAGGGCGAGGCATGAATACTGGGCTAAGCGCTGATGGACGACTGTGAGCCAATCAGAAGGTGTGATTCGCAAATATATCGTTGATTTTTTGTTCCAAGGTGGCCACGTCGAGGGGTTTGAGAATATAGTTGCTGACGCCTGCCTGCAACGCCGTTACGACGTCTTCCCGAGTGCAAACGGTAGTGATCATCAGCACGGGAACCGTGTATTCGCGCCGCAGTGCGGTCACGAATTCCAATCCGTTCATGACCGGCATGTTCCAATCCGTCATGACCAAGTCGAAGCGATCCTCATTGAGACGGGCCAGTCCTTCAATTCCGTTAGAGGCCTGGACGACGGTATGGTTGCCGATCTGATGCAGCGCCTTGGTAATTGTCTGCCGCATGAATCTGGAATCGTCGACCACAAGAACGTGCACGCTCCCCTCCCCGCAGGATCGCATAGAGCCAACCTAATTCTAATACGCAAAATAGCCGGTCACAATGAGGACTTGTCATTTTCCCTGCTGCCAGAGCTTCCAAATCCCTAGGATCGCTCAAATTCCAACAAAATCCAGGTATTCGCAGCAAAGTCGACACATTGACCGCGGAAATTTTCCTGCTGCCCATCACAGCAAGTCAAGGACTTCGCCCTCCACTGCCAGAATCAGCTCGAGGGGATTGAAAGGGGCAATCATGTCCTTGAAATCGCGGGAGCTCTCGAGGATCCTTACCAATTGAAAGTCGGAATAGGTGGGTTCATGATGATAGAAGGCCATTTTTTTAACACCGGCTTGAAGTGCCAACTTGATGCCGATGAAGGTCGAACTATGGCCCCAATCTTTCTTTTCCATACAGTCGATCATGGTGTATTGGGCGTCAAAGATAACCAGGTCGGCATCTTTGAAGAAGGCTGCCGCGGCCGCCAGACCCTCCTGTGAATGATCTTGGTACTCGGCATCGGTGGCATAGACGATCGACTTGCCCCGGTAATCGAGGCGATAGGCGAAACTGCGCCCAGGATGATACTGTTCGCACCAGGTTAACTCGGCCTCGCCGAGGCGGTAACTGCGCTCTTGGGAAAGATCGACGAAGTTGATATCCGAGCCGTAGACATCGAAGCTGACCGGAAAATACTGGAACTGTTGCTGCCCCTTGAGGCGCTCTTGAAGGTCCTGGTGACAGCCGGCAATGGTGAAGCGATTGCCTGGAACATACATGGGCGTGAAGAACGGCAAGCCCATGATGTGATCCCAGTGGGTGTGACTGAGGACTAAGTGGGCCTTGCCCTGGCCTTTGCCAAAGGCGCCATTCATCAGGTCCCAGCCGAGCACGCGAATACCGGTACCAGCGTCGAAAATCAGGTGCTCGTCGCCAACCACGACATGGACGCATGACGAGTTACCACCGATACTGCCACGCAGGTGATTTGGCAAACCTGCAACGAACGCGCTGCGGGAAGCCTCGTCCACCAGGTGGTGGGGCTCGATCAAAGCGAGGGTAGCCTCGAGTTTGGCGGTGATGTCCGGGGTGGTCATCGGCGTGGGAATGGATCCGCGGACACCCATAAAGCGGATGGAGAAGCGATCACTCATGTGACAATAGTACTGAATCGGTTCCTTTCTTGCAAGGAAGAAGCAGCAATACCCCACGTCTGCACATCGAACCGGCCCTAGCGCTGGATTCTAAAGGACGCGCCCTTCGGCAGAAATGGAAAAGGCCGCAACGTTTTTGCGTTGCGGCCTTTATGGCTCCGGTGCACGGACTCGAACCGCGGACAGGGTGATTAACAGTCACCTGCTCTACCTACTGAGCTACACCGGAACAGTTTGTCTCGAGCGCTTCTGGCCCTCGGTGACAAGGGGGAATTCTAATGGAACCCTCATGGGGCGTCAACTCTTTTTTAAATTTTTTTTTAGCTGTGTGCAAGCCTGGGGCAAGGTCGTGCTGGAAAAGGGTTAAGCCTTGCAAAACATGAACCTTGCCCCATCCTCCACAAAGTTAGGACGGCACCTCGCCGACAACCCTCAGGGCAGAAGCTCCTGAACGATGTAGTCGCCGTCGTCGTTGGTCTGAACCGCCAGCAAATGACCCTGCTTGGAGAATAGGTTACCCGCCTCCCCGAGTTTATGCCGGATCGGCTTGATCAACTTGCCTTTGTCATCGACCAGGTAGCCCTCGATCGTGCGGTAGGTGGGCGACAAACTGAAGACCAGGAACGCACCGCTCCTCAGCGGCATGACGATGTCGAAATAGGCCTTGGTCTTGGGAAACACCACTTCGGGCCGACGGCCCTGGCGCTCGTCCTGGCCGGCTTTGTATTCCTTGATATCGGCCTCGCCGACTTCCTTTTGCGGCAGCGACATGGTGACAGTTTTCTGCAGTTTACCGCTGCGATCGAAAACCTGAAAAGCAGGCTTGTCCGAGTAGCCGACAATGATCTTACCGCTAGTGCTATCGAATTGGGCCGACATACGCGGCCCGAACGCGGTCAAGGCGAAGTCGGGCCGATTGCCGCGACCCGATCCGGGCGGCCCCCCGCCGCCGGGTGGCGGCGGCGCCCCCTTGAGTTTTCGACTCAAGTCCTTGGCGTTGGCAAGCGCCGAGACCGGTTTGAAGTCGGGACCCAGTAGATTGACGCCATTGACGAAGTCGCGCCCCTCCAACTTGCTCTCACTGACCAGAAAGCGATCTTTGGCGACCGCCCACAGCAACTCCAGGCGCGAGCCCTGGACGCGAAATGGCAGGGTTTTCAGCAGCTTGAACTGTGTGTCGAAAATCATCACCTCAGCCTTGCGGCGATCGTAGACGAAGATCTGATCGTTGAGACAGGAGAGAGCACCATTACCCGTACGGCCCACCCTGCCGTTGCTGTTGCGAGAGAAGACGAACTCGCCGGGGCCATTGCCTTCCTTGCCCCAAGCCTTGACAAACTTGCCTTCGGGCGACCAAACAAAGATCCGCCTCGAGACGACATCCAGCACGTACAGGCCGCCCTTGCTGTCAAAGGCGGCATCGGCCGGATCTTGCAAAAAAGCATCGCCCACTTCGTCGGGCGACTGCCATTGGCGCGTGATCTTCATGGGCGCGCCGGAATCGAGAACCATCACCGCCAGCATGGCGAAACACAGCATAAACGACCTCCTGCTCTCCAAGAGCATGATACTGGACAACCGAACCCATGCCTAGGGTTGATCAGAAGTCATCCGATGCGTGTTTTTTTGCACTCAAGAGCCGCCAGATCAGAGCCATTCAGCCAGGTCGGCACGCACGGCGGCAAGGGAGGCATAGCGCTGAGCCGGATCGACCTTAAGGCAGCGCATCAGGATCATCGCCTGCTTGGAGGGCATTTTCGAGGTGCGCAGGAAGGCCTCGTCGATGGCTACGTCGCGCTCCGAAATCGCAGCCAGGCGGTCCCAAGGAGCGCTTATATGTGCGAAGGGCGCAGCGCCCATCACAGTCCTGTACCAGCGCAACCCGAACAAGTAGACCGCGGTCCGCTCATCAGCCACTTGTCCGCGCAGAAACTCGGGGCTGGTGCGCTCGAGCAGCTCGTCGAGCATCGCCGCGGACTCGTTGCCGGTCAACTGGCCGACGTCGCGCCAGTCTTCGCCACCCTGGCCGCGCGGTAGTAGCTGGCCGCGGTAGTCATCCAGGCGCGCCAATAAATCGACCGGCAGTCCACTTGCCGGCTGGGCCTCCGCCTTGACTGGCCGCGTCGGAGGGGCTGGCTCGGCCAGTGGTGGCTGGGACACCACCAAAGTCGTCCTCGGCATCGGCTCGCTGTCTTGGTCCAGCAGTGCCAGTACCTCGAGTGGGTTCAAATCCTGTTCTACCATGGCCAGCATGGGCGCCAATTGCCTGCCGCCATCCAGGGTCAGCAAGCTGGATTGGAGCACAAAGGGCATCAAAGGGTCCTGAGCGTCGAGTGCCGCGAGTTGGCTGCAGGCGCTGCCGGCGGAAAACCAGGGTCGAATCTGGGGTGGCAAACAATTGAAGTTACTTTGAAAGAAATAGTGGGCCACTTTGTTGAGTTTCAACTCTGCCAGTGCAAGCTCCAGCGAGCCATTGCGCTGGCAGTGCTCCCCCAAGACCTGCAGGAGATGAGGGTTTCCGAGACTGAGCCGGTGGAGCGTGTCGGCCAGCCCAGGAGCCAGGCCGCAGGCCGCCAACAATTCCCGCGATGTTTCTGATTTGAAGGGGCCCAACAACAATGGTGGCAGGAAGTCTGGCAGAAAGGGGGAAGTGATCGAATCGCTTTCGTCAAGGTCCATCAAACGCCAAGACCCAGCCATTACCAGGCTGAGTGGCACTTCGCCGTTGCCGAGCTTGCGAAACGGGGCCAGTATCCCAGGCTCAGCGCGGGTGATATCGACCAGTTCCTCGCACTCGTCGATCAGTAAATAGAGATGTTTGCCATCCAGGCTTTTTGCCTTGCGACGCAGTTTGTTCAGCATGTCCTTGAGTGAGCAGTCCTCAAGGTCGTCGATCTCGATCCCCAGCTCTCGGGAGACGTCCTCATTATCCTCTAGGCATTCGAGCAAGCTTTCTTTGAGGCCATCGCTGGTGCCTGCCCCTTGGAGATCCCAATACAAGGCAAGGCGATCGGGCCAGGTCTTGGTTTTGCAAAGGTGATGGATCTGACGCAGCAGCGAGGTCTTGCCGACTCGGCGGTTGCCCAGCACCCAGGTCGGCTTGTTGCCACGATCGAGGATTTGGCGCAACAGGGCTTCACGCCCAAAGAAGTCCTTGCCTCTAACCCATCTGTTGATGATAAAGCTCATGCTTGTTCCTTTGAATTTCCTCGTTGAGTTTGTCCAGTGCTTGGCGCGCCTCCGCGGCATTGACCCGGAAGGAACCGGCCTGAAGCTTATCGCCGATCAAGGCCACGCATACTTTCTGAATGAGGTAAGGGTGGCGAGCGGTGCCTTCGACAATCAGGGTCACAGCCTCGGGATCATAGCTAAAGATGCCCTTGACCGGATCGAGCACGAGGGCGCGTGCGGCCTCCTCGGCAAAGGGCTCGACGGGGATTTGTTCGAAGAAGTTGTACCAGGGCGAACCGGCGCTATCCCATTCCTTTTTCAGATGTATGCCTGCCATAACACATGAAAGATGTTCGGCAAAATCCTTCATGAAGATGCCGCGCAGTTTCTGGTTGGTTTTTTCCGTGAACTCATTGAGGACGTCGACCTCGTCCATCAGCAGGACGAGCTGGACATGGTGCTTAGGGTGCAAGCCCTGCAAGGCAACGATGATCTGCTTGAGGTCCTTGCTGAATTGACGGGCCTGATAGTCCTTCTGTTCGCCTTCGTGAAAGGCCAGCGCCATCTCGGGAAGCCCCCAAGCTTCGCGGAGGGTGTGGAGCTCGTCCATCATGTGGTGGAACAAATCGTCCTCCTTGACACCTTGGAGATCGATAAAGCTCGGAAAAAATTTATAGTCTTCGGACTGCAGCTCGGCGAGGTTCTTCTTGAGCTGCAGCAACAGACTGGTCTTGCCGATGCGGCGGGCACCGAAGATCATGAAACTGTTCTTATGGACGAGGTTCTGAATGCGATGCATGAGCTCGTCTCTGCCATAGAACATGACCTGATTGCGCACCGGCGAGCCGGCGATATAGGGATTGAAGTGGCGCATCTGCGCCTTGCGCCGCCGTCGCACAGCGGCCCACCAGCGAACGGCGAAGATCAGCATGACCACGGCCAGCAAGGCGAGGTAGAGTCGGTAATCCTGGTACCATGGCTGGCCGATGACAATTTCGCGCTGTACCGACGCATCCAGCCCAAGACTGTCGGTGACCTTGAACACGACTTGTTGGGGTCCGTACTTGGCGATGTCGACCATCACCGACATCAGGTAGACGCCTGCTTGAGGCGTGTCGATGGCGGGGGTGGGTACTTCAACCTGGTTGAGGGAAAGCGTCCAGTGCTTAAGGGGCGCGGCGGCCGTCACCGTTGCCGAGACATGGAGTCGCCCCGAGCGTTCCTCCAGGGCAATCATCGGCTGGGGTTTGAAATTAGGGGTCGCATCCTTGCGCTCCGCGAGACGCTTTTCGAGTCCGGCATTTGTCAGGGTCATATCCGACAATTCCGTGCGCAGACTGTCAGCCACGGACTCTAAATCAGCTAGTTGTTTCTTGAAGCGCTCGGCCTCGATTAGGGCTGCGTTGCTGACCGATTGGGTCAGGGGCACTTGTTCGGCGTTGCGTTTGGACTCCGGTGCAGCAGGTCGTGGCGCTCGCTCCAAGGCCTGCTCGATGCGCTCGCGATAGCTGCCGGGAAGAGTCGCCCGCACGCCGTCATAGAGCTCCTGGGCAGCCTGAACGCTGCCCAATTCAATGAGGCGCTCGATGCGGTTTTTGACGCTGTCGTAGACGTCGTTGGACTTGGCCACCAGGTCCTGACGGAGATTGAGCTGGAGGCGGATATCCTCGTACTTGCTGGGGTCGGCAACGCTGTCCAAGCGACGAGCGGCCTCGGCCAGGCGACCGGCGCTGAGCAGGCGCAAAAGCTCGGTTCTCGCATCGATCAAGGCCTGCTCTTTTTTATAAGTGTTGTGGAGATCGCTGACGCGGCTGTACCAGGCATCGAGGATTTCGGCCAGATCGTTCTGGAGCAGCGGTTGATCGCGCACGACCTCGCCTTTGTAGGCGCGCTGGAGGTATTCGTAGGCTTTGGGCAGATCCTTTTGGCGGTAATGGGCGAGGGCCAGGTAGTAATAGGGCTTGTAATCGATTTTCTGGATCGAATGGGTGAATTGATTGCGCTTGGAGTCTGGCTTGATAGCGATCGCGGCGTTCATATCATCGATACAGCGATCATACTGGCCCCGCGCAAAACTCTTCTCGCCGCGCTCGTAGTATTCGTACCAGGTCAGCTGCTGGGGGAGCAAAGCCAAGAGCATGAGGCACATGGTCATTTTTTCCTCCAGATGAAAGAAGCGGCGATTTCGCGTCCGTTCTCCCAAAAATTCGCGGATATGTCGATCTCGAAGGTGTTGCGATAGACCCAGCCACCGCCGAAGGTGTAGTGATTTTCGTTGGTCAAGCCGATCTGCGAGAAGCGATCGATCGTGGCGGGGTCGCTGCCTTGGTAGGTCAGCGCATGCAGGGGATTGTGGTAATAGCCTGCGCGGGCGACCCACACGGTGCTCCATGTCGGGATCAGCCACTCGAAGCCAGCATGGAACTCGTCGGTATCGTCGATGTTGTAGAGCGAGTGGTCGTTTTCCGTAACAGATTCTACGATCACAAATCCCTTGCGGTAGATTTGACTGTAAAAAACGCGCTGAAAATCGAACAAAAGGCTCATATCGGGCCGAGGTTTGTAGCGCAGGCCTGCACCCAGCACATCTGGTACGACGAAGGGTACATCGGTGTCATCGGACACGAACACGGGTTGACCATTGACCTCCTCAAGGATGTCCTCCTTCAAGTTGAAGGTCGGATTGGCCCTCAATACCGCTCCCCATGAAAAACGCGTGCCGATTTCGTGAAGCACGCCCAGGGTATAGCCCCACTCGCGATCAGTATTGTCGATACCCGAGGTATAGGCGACGGCCTGAAGAGGGGTCGAACGGGTAAAGGTCGTGCGCTTGTACGAACTGCTGGCCTCGAAGACCAAGTGGTTGATGGCTAGTCCCAACTTGAAATCGCCAAAACGACGGCCGACACCAAGGCCATAGTTGATGCCTTCCAAATCTAATTGGATCTCCCGTTGCTCGGTGCGTTCGACCCCGCCCGAGAGGGAGCGGCTACCGAAGTGCCGGGTCTGACGCTCGTTGGCAAATTGGTGGCGAAACAGCCCAAAATACCAGCCGTGGTAGTTCGTGTTGAACGAAAAAAAGGCAGCCTGATCCAGACTCCTGGGATCGACATCGAAGCTGGTGTTGAAAAAGCCCGAAATATTGCCGGTGGAGCCGTTGATATGCTGATTGCGCCAGTCCAAGGTCACAGCCGTTTCCATGAGGTAGGCCAGACCCGCGGGGTTGGTGAAACTGCTGGTGGCATCGTCTGCCAGACCAATAAAGGCCCCACCCATGCCATTGGCACGCGCACCTGGCAGATTGAAATTAAACTGGTATTCGCGAAATACTTCCTCGTTGGTCTGGCCGAACAAAGGGAGCATCAGGAAAAAAAAGAAGCTGTGTCTCAAGATACTGAGACAATGCGGGATCTGAGCTTTCATTGGGGGATCCATCCGGCGTCCGACCATGGACGCATTCTATAATGAGGAGAAAATGCGCGCAATGATTGATTGAGCCTCAGCCTGTTGTGCCTCGCGACACTCGCACCTAATCTCAGTCGCCCTCTGGAAACGCCATTCGCCGGGCACGCTGCCGCTTTTGCTTGATCGCGGCCACCCGAACGGCTATCTTGTGGCATGCCGCCGTGTGGATCGTCGGCGCTGGCCCACAATTTGCTCAAGGTTGCCTTGATGGGGGTACGCGTAATGTTCTTTTTGCGATTGATGATGGTAGTTGGCTGCGCTACTACTATCGCTGCCCAGCCGGTCATTGCCCAATGCAGCTCCACCCGCAAGCAAACCTTCTTAGTTTCCGATCGTTATCGCGACGTTGCCCGCCACGGCAACCACTTCCTGCTGGCCAACAGTTACGGGCTGGTCGGCCGCGAGATTGATGCAACGGAATCGACTCCCGCGTTTCTGGTTCCGCTCTCGGGCGATATTACCCAGGTCGTGGTCGAGGGCGACTATGTCTTCGCCATGGCGGCCGGGCGCGGCCTCCACATCCTGCACTACCTTGCCGGCGCGACGACACCCACCGCCCTGGCCTTTGTCGCCATCGATGGCCTATCGTCGGTTCGCGTCCAAGGCGAGCGCGTCTTCGCTTACGCCAATGGCAAGTTGACCTATTACCACTTTGTGCCCAACGGCCTGTCGGATCAGGTCGACACCGTGCTGAACCCCATGGCCACACTGGAGCTCGACACCACCCAGTTCTTTGCCGACCAGAACCTGCTGTTCGCCAGGCTAAGCGACGCAACCGTGCGTATTTATCAGATCGGCGATAGCTCGCTCACCTTTTTGCGTGGCCTGACCGTCAACGATAGCTCGGCCTTTTACGGTCTTTACAAAGCCAACCATCGGATCGTGGTCGACGGTTTGGATGGCATCACTTGGCTGAGCATGAGCCCCGACGGGCGGATCACCCAGTCAGGCTCCCTCTACAACAATCGCGAGGGCGCCATCGTGCTGGGCAGTCTTGCCCAGGGCAATCACCTCTTCCTGCGTTTCACGGACCGCATTGAGGTCAGTCGCATTGATGGCGCGTCCCGCGTGCCACTTGGCGAAATTCCTCAGCAATTCGAGGATATCGGCCACGTGGCGATGGTTGCTTCGGACAATTACCTCCACCTCCTGAACCAGGCGCCTCAGCGCCGCGACTGGAGCCTCTCGACCTTTGCGATCTCGGCAACCGTTCAGCCACTCTACCGGCTGGATGCCCTGTTCGAAGAATTGTCCGCAGGAGCCTCGACCCTCTCCCAGCCCGACCACCTTTACCTGGCCTCAAATCGCGGCATCTACCAGGCTGATGTCGACAACCAGAGCTCTTTTCGAGATCAGGAACCCCTGGTCACGGTCGATGGCAATATCGAGGACATGGTTGGCTCGGATTCGCTGCTCTTCGTGACAGCCCCTGTGCCAGGATCGGGCTTCACCCGGATCTATATTTACACCGTCGAGACCGATGGCAGGTTTCGCGAGCTAGGCCGCCAACAAGTCAGCGGCTCGGTCAGCCAGCTCACCCAATTTGGCAATAATCTGGCTTTTCTGCGGCACTTGCGCAAGACCAACGAGGACCTCTACGAAATCAACGTCCTCTATCGCAATGGGTCCAGTTTTCAGCTCGCCTCGCTGGCCGAGACAGTCCCACTCGGCAACGCCAACCCCTTCGAGTCCTTGCAAATCGGGGACCTGGGCCTGGTTTACTTGCGCGACAACAGAATCTGGGTCTTTCCACAGCCGACCAATCTCACCCAGGTCAACCAACTCAACCTGCCTCGCCCCTATCACATCGATCAACTGGTGGCCTTGCGCGGGCATTATTGGGTGCAAACCGAAGTCGGACTCTATCTTTATGCCGCCGAGAACGGCAGCGTTCGCGAAGTCGG
Organism: uncultured Holophagae bacterium; assembly: GCA_964423555.1. Taxonomy (GTDB): domain Bacteria; phylum Acidobacteriota; class Holophagae; order Acanthopleuribacterales; family Acanthopleuribacteraceae; genus CAYRFM01. The sequence continues at coordinate 30,413 of CAYRFM010000063.1, forward strand.
CTACTACCCCCACTGGCGGGGCCTCGCCCGTTTGTCCAACAACCTGATCCTCGCTCAAAATGTGTTGCGCCAAAACCCTGGCAGTTTCCATCTGCTGGCGCTCGAGGCCGGCGATCTGGTCAACGATCGCGTCGACTTTTCCACCACCGACGATCCCCTGTTCATCGCCGACATGGGTGAGAATATCATTGTCGGCGAACGCGCTAGCTTGAACATTTTCCAGTTCGATTGCCCTACCCAGAGCAACGTCTATCTGATGCCGTTCCTACCCGACCTGGAGTTGGAACTCAACACGACCCTCGATTCCAGCGAAGTCGTAACCATGGTCATCTATAACGCCGTGGGCGACATCATTGGGTACCAGGATTTGGACCCAGATTTGATCGAGCTGTTCAACGGCCGTAAGCTGTCTGCCTGGCTGTTCGACTACAACAATCTCGAGAATCCCGCGACCTTTTTGCTACTCGCCAGTCGCCCCATGTCACCCGTGCTTTCCGGATACGCTACAAGTTCGGCACGCTCCCGTTTCGCCTACCGGGTCCCGCCCTTTGATGGCAAAGACCTCTTCCTACCCCACTTCCCCAAGGATCCCTCCTGGACGACGAAATTGGTGTTGCGCGCTTATAACTCGGGCCAGAATGCAACGGCCCAAATGCTGGACCCTGCCAACCATCTGGTCTCCATCGCCAGCTTTCGCACCAATTCGACCCTAACCCAAACGGTACCCTCGAACAGTATGGCACCTTGGCTGCGCATTCACAGCGAAACGACTGGCGGGCTTGCCGGCTTCGCCCTGTTCCAGGACATCTCCAGCCACCGCGCAGCTGCCGTGCCCCTCCAAGTCCATCCGTCGAACTACCTCGTCTTGCCGTATCTCTCCAAGCAAGATGCTCCCGGAAATTGGACAGGTATGGTGTTGGCCAACCCCCAGACGAGCGAAACCTTCGTGCGCGTTATCTCCTATAACAGCCAAGGCCAGATTCAGCGCGATCGCTCCGAACTTCTGCCGCCCTCGAGCAGTTTGGTTGTCAATGCCGAGCTCTGGCTGGCTGGCCTGGACAGCGCCGACGACTCGCGTTGGCTGGTCGTCGTCGCCGACCAACCCATCCTGGGGATGTCCCTTTACGGTAATACCCGCGACTCGCGGCTTGCCGGCTTGGAACTGACCGGAACGACCGGCGAGAGTCTGCTGGTGGCCGGCATTCGCACCCAAGATAACTGGAAAACCGAGTTGCGCATCACAAATATGGACGGTATTCAAGCGACCGTCACCGCCACGGCGCTGGATGGCGCCGGCAAGTCACTGGGCCAGATCCAGCTACAAGTAGGTCCGAACCAAAACGTCGGCAAGGATGTCGCGACCTTGTTCACCTCAATTGGGACCACGGATGTCAGGCGCATTCAAAACGTGCGGATCACTTCGACGAACCCATTGGCCGTCTTTGCCTTCCGCGCCGATACCCACAACCAGTCGCTCGAGGCTTACTCGGCGCTTGTGGAATAGGCGATCGGCTCAGTCCTCGCGATCGACCTTGCGCCGCCCCACCTTGGTCTGAGAGCGCCGCGACTTGATCTCGAGACGGCGCTTCACGGCCGCCTGACCGGGCCGGGTCGCCAAGCGACGCTTGGGCACGATCGTGGCTTGAGCGACCAGGGCTGCCAACTTGCGCCGGGCGTCGACACGGTTGCGCTCGCGCTCGCGGAAACGTGTCGCCGTCACCGCCAACACGCCCTCCGCCGACAGCTGTCCCTTGGCGAGGCGCAACAAGCGCGCCCGGACGCCCTCCGGCAAGGCACGCGAGTCAGCCACGGCATAGAGCAAGCGCACACCAGACTCCGTTTTGTTGACGTGTTGGCCGCCAGGACCGGAGCATTGAAAGAACTGTTCGCTTAACTCCTCTTCGGGTATTGCGATGGTCTCGTTCACGATCAGCATTGCTATTCCTTGGGGGAGGTCGAGTCGCCCTCCTCTCCATTCTCTTCATCGGTCTTCGCCGTTCTAGGGTTGATGAAATGCGGGCGCTCCTGAGCATTACCCACCTCCGTCATCATAGCCTCGACCAGTTCACCGGTTTTCACAATTTTGGCGTAATTGACCTTGTCCCAGGTGTCCGATGGTTGGTGATAGTCCTCGTGATCACCCGAATAAAAGAAAAGTGCAGGGATGTTGCGCCTGCAAAAGTTGTAGTGATCGCTGCGCCGGTGGTAGCCATCAAGGTCTTCGAGGAAGCGGAAGGGTGACGCCAATTTCTGATTGAGCTGTTTGGCGAGGTCGTTGAGGGTCGTCACGTCCTCGTTAGCCGCGGGAATCAGTCCCAAGGTGGCGATGTCGTTGCGACCGACCATGTCGATATTGATGTCGGCAACGATCTGCTCTAGGGGAACGGGGCTGTTAGCGACAAAAAACGCGCTGCCCAGCAGGCCCTTTTCCTCGCCGGACAAGCACAGGAAGATCAAACTGCGGCGCGCGGGCTTGGCCGCAAAACGCCTTGCCAGATCCAACAGCAGCGAGGTGCCGGAAGCATTGTCATCCGCCCCGTTATACACCCTGCCGCCATGGACGCCCAGGTGGTCGTAGTGGGCGGAGAGCACGACATATTCATTGCGAAGTTCGGGATCCGTTCCGCGAACCACGCCAACGACGTTCTCAGTCACCAATGCCTGGCTCTCCAATACCGTCTTAATCTTCATCTCCAACCCGAGCGACTGATTCGCCGGTGCCTGATTCGTAGCCACCGCCTCGAATGCAGCCTTGATCACCTCAAACTTTTCGCCAAAGACCCGTTGCGCGGCACCAGGAGCAAGTTCGATCACCGGAAAATCGGTGCCCCCCATTTTGACAGGCGTCGTTGACAAGCGCCCCGCAAGGCGAAGGTCTTGGCTGATAGGTTCAGGTCTCATGTCGGGAAGGTTGAAGTCTGGACCATAAAGGTAGACCAAGGCCTTTGCCTTGGTTTTTGTGATCCATTTGAACTGCTGATCGCGCAGATGCTCGCGTCGCCGTTGAGAGTCCGAGTACTTTTCGGCCAAGTGAGGCGGATAGCCATCGATCGCGACGATGATTTTTCCTTCCATGGCAGACTCGTCGATGCTGTTGTAGCCTTCTTTGCTGGAGCGAAAGGGATAGCCGATAAAAAGGACCTCGCCAGTGATCTCACCGTCGAGGGGATTGGCGCCCATGAATTGGTAGTCCTCCTGCAACATGAGCTGGCGATCGCCGACGCGCACATAGGATTCCGTCGGATGAACGCGACCGGAATAGAGTGAAAAATGTTGGAAATACGGTTCGTCGGCCGAGTCAAGCAGTGACTCCAAGCCATTCCGCGAAAAATTGCTTTCGATATATTTAGCAGCCAGACGCTGCCCTCTATAAGTCGTTTCCCGCCCTTCCAGCAGATCGTCGGCCAAAAACCGCAAGTGCGCGTGGATGCTGCGTTCCTCGACGCCATTCCCACAGATGATTCCGAGCAATAAAAGAAAGGTCACGCGACACCCCGTCTGATCTGAATCGGATCACTGCCCATCCTACGCCATCTGCCATACTCGAACACAGCAAGCGTGGACACAAGTGAAAACATCGGCAGTTTACGCAGGAAATGTTCCTAAGTTCAAATAATTGCTCAGAGCTAGGCTGTGCCCAATCATGAGGCCCGCATTTGCGACCGATATAGACCTTACCAAACAACCGAGGAGGTATCCGGTCATGCATCGCAGTCTATGGCTTGGTCTTGTGTTCTGTTTTCCCAGTTTCGCTGGAGAGTGGGTCTTGCCCTGGGTCGCCAACAAGACAGGAGAATGGTCCAGCGAGGTGGTCCTCAATAACCTCGACGTCGCGGACGTTGAAGTCACCCTGACCGCGGTGAGGGCTGATGGCAGCAGCGAGACGGTTGCCACCGTGGTGCCAGGTCACAGCCAGTTCGCCAACCTGGCTGCAAACATCTTCACAGGGCTGGGCTCGGGTTCCGGTTACACGATTTTTGTCAACGCCGCCAGTGATACCTTGGGCGTCGCTGTCCGGGTTGCCTCGGTCAATACCGCTTCGGGATTTTCACCTTCCATGGGCGAGGCGGTCCCGGTCGCCCAGAGCGCCCCAAGACTGGTCTTCCAGACCCTGCCCGCCGACGGCTTCTCCGCGCCAGCCGTGGCGCACCTGGGCAGCGACAACCACACGGTCACGTTCCGCGCCTACACCGCCTCCGGCGAGTTTCCAACCAGCTTCTCGGTCACACTGCCGGCGCGCACACCCTACGCCAATGTCGTCACAGCCATGTTTCCGGGTCTGGCCGAGGGCGCCTTCCTTGTCGCCGAGTCGGACGTGCCGCTGGTCGGGGCGAACTTCAGTTTCAACAGCCTCCTCGAGCCCTCCCTGATCAACGCCCAACCCGATCCCCGTCAGGACAGCAACGATCTCGTGCCGCTGCTGATGGGCATGGACACCAGCAATTTGTTGAGTTCCATCTACTACGAATCGCTCAACCACACCAAGAGCGCGCCCCTTGTCGCGGCCAAACACATCTGCCCGACCGTTTCTTATATGCTGGACCACGTCGGCAGCGACCCCCTCCTGCGGGTCACCCTCGACTATGGTGCCGGCTGCACTGCCGCGAGCGGAGCCCTCCACAGCGGCATCATTAACCTCGGGGTTCAGAGTGTTGGCGGTCTCAGCGGAGATTGGTATCAAAGTTCCTTCGTTTTCGAACAGTTTGGTACCAATTATCGGGGCAGCACGGTCAGCATTGATGGCAGTGCTGCGCTTGAGGGCGCGGTCATGTCCAGGAACTATGTGATGACGACGGACCTGGACCTGCACTCATCGCCGCCCTTGTTCTCCGGCAGCAGTGACATGAAACTGATCGCTCAGCTCTATGCGAACCTGGCCACGACCCTGGAAAAGTCGGCAACGACCCCCACCATCTACGGCACCTTTTCGATCACTGTCGGCACCCCCTATACCTACGCGGTTCAGGCCTCGATCCCATCCTCGGACCCGCTCATCTTCGACTATGCATCATGTAGCTGGCCGATCGACGGCAGAATCAACTTCACCCTCGACAAATCTGGTCAAACCTTCCAGGGTTGGCTCGACTTCGGCACCGGCGACTGCACAACCGCGCTGCTCCATGCCTTTGGCCGCGAGGAAGTCATCGACCTCACCAGCCTGTACTGACCTCACCGTCCCTCTTGGGGCTTCCTGGCGGAGCCCCTCAGTCCCTGGCTGTCTTTTATCCTTCGCAGACCCGCACTATGCTGAAGAGTTTTTAGGTCACGGATCCTGAATGCAAGTTATGAAATGTTTTCACGAAAATTCCGCTTATCATCTTGAATCATCACTCCGATGAAAAGAATGATGCCTGGTGCACCACTCAGTCTGTCGCTAGGGGGCCAACATGGTACCAGCAAAATGCGCACTGCCAGCCGCTGGTTTCCGCCACCATTCGTTCGATTTTGGACCCTTCTCGAGCAAAGGGGTTGTGCAGCGATTCTATGACGACCTCAACCGCAAGATCGACCAAGGCGACTTAGGTGAAGACATTTTCTTCTTGAACCTTGGTTATGTCCACGACGGTTCACCCAGTTTTTCCAGGGAGCAGGTTGGCCCTCGCGTTTTCGATCGCGAATCACATCAGTTGGTGCTGGAGGTGATCGGCGACTGCGACCTTGATGGCAAGCGCGTGCTCGAGGTAGGCTGCGGCCGGGGCGGTGGGGCCTATGTGCTTTCCCGTCACTTCAAGCCGGCCAGCTATCTGGGCATTGATCTCAGCGAGCAGGCGATCGCATTCTGTCGCAGTGCGCATACCCAACCCGGTTACCACTTCATGCAGGGCGACGCCGAGAATCTCTCGGTGCCCCAGGCCACCTTTGACGTGGTTCTCAATTTGGAGTCTTCCCACAGTTACCCCGACCTCGGTGCCTTTTTTCTTCAAGCCAACCGTGTCCTAGCACCCGGAGGGTACCTGCTCTACGCCGACTCGATCCGGGCCGATAACCTGGGTTTCGCCGTCGAACGGCTGCGCCAAGCGGGCTTTGAACAGCGGCGCCAGCTGAACATCACCAGCAATGTGATGCGCGCCTGCGAGACGGTTTCCCTGCGCCGGAGGCAGCTCCTGAAAATCGACGAGAATACGCCTCAACTTGCTAATTTTTTAGCAGTTCCCGGATCGGAAGTATTTTCAGCCTACCAGACTCGAGAACTCCAATACTGGTTATTCAAGCTCCGCAAAGGTGCATAAACACAAGGTGTTGACTTATTTCCATTGGCCTCTTCTGGTTTTCATTGCAAATTCTTCATATTTTTACAAAATTACCGCAACAAGACCCTTTGCAGTCGATCGCTTTAGCTTTAGAATAGGGGCGTATGCACGCTAGAAACCAAGACGGCCTAGTCGTTCTCTTACTCTGACGCGTTTCTTGGCGTCATCTCTCGTTAAGAGTCAGGTGGCTTAGGGTCAACACCCTTCTTCAATCATCGATTGAGTGATTCATCTCTGCTTATTGCTCAGATTGCTTGGAGCGCCCATGACTTCCTACCGCCTCTTACTCATTGAAGACGATCATGTTTTAGCCTGCCTCTTGACGCGCTGCCTGATCAAGGACGGCTATCAGGTTGCTCACGCCGAAAATGGCTTGATCGGCCTGGAGCGCTTGGCTCTTGAAACTTTTGACCTCGTGCTTCTGGATTACGTCATGCCGCATCTGGACGGCCATGAGGTGCTGCGGCGACTTGCCAACCTTCCCAGTGCGCCGCCGGTGATCATGCTGTCTAGTAGCAGCGACCTTGAAACTGCTGTAGAGGCCATGAAACTCGGCGCCACAGATTATGTCCTCAAGGAGCCTGGGGAGCGGCATCCCCTGCTGCTGAGGGCGATCGAGCAAACGCTGGAGCGCATCTGCCTCCGTGTCGCGCTGCGCGAATCGGAGCGCAAGCGCCGGGAAAGCGAGGAGATGTTCCGGACCATCACTGAGAACGCCGATGATCTGACGCTGATCTTGGACGCTGAACATCGCTTCTGTTATGTCAGCCCCTCATTCGAACAGCTGACGGGCTTCGCTCGCGCCCAGACTGTGGGCACCACGCCCAGGCGATTTCTTCATCCTGACGACCTCAGCGGTTTGCGACGCGCGGCTCGAACTGCCTGGGCCGAGCCCGGCCGCGCCATCGAAACCGCCGATTTCCGAGGTTATGACCGCCACGGTCAGGAACATCACTTTACAGCCACGCTCAACGCCATGCCGGACAAGCCTGGCGTACGCGGGCTCGTTGTCCACTGCCGCGACATCACGCAGCGCATCGCCTCCGAGCAACAGATCAAGACAGCCAAAGCCCAGGCCGAGCGCTACCTCGATTGTGCCGGCGCGCTGATTCTGGCGATTGGACCCGATGGGCGTGTCGAACTGATCAATGAATTTGGCTGCCGCTTACTTGACGCATCGGAGCAGGAAGTCTTGGGTCGGCATTGGCTGCGCGATTTTGTGCCCAATGAGCATGCCAGTCACCAGCGCGCGCTGTTCAACCGCTTCTTCACCGGTGAGTTGACCGAAGTCGATCAGTTCGAAGGCACCGTCAACACGCTCAGCGGCCTGAAACGCACCCTGACCTGGTCGATCCAGCCCATCCACGATGCCCGCGGTGTCGCTCAACTTTTGCTCTCGGGACTAGACATTACCCAGCGCAAACAGGCCGAGGCGGCCCTGGCCAAGAGTCAGGAGCGCTATGGCTTGGCCACCCAAGCCGCGAAGGTCGGTGTTTGGGACTGGGATCTGCGCAGCGCTCAGATGTACATTGATCCCAACCTCAAATCCGCGCTGGGCTATGAGGCGGAAGAGCTCGCCGACCGCCCCGAAGCCTGGCGGGCGCGCATCCATCCCGATGAGCGCGACAAAGTCAATCAAGCCATCAGTGCCTGCATCGAGGGACGCTCGCGCAAATGTGAAGTCGAGCACCGCATGGTCTGCAAGGACGGCAGCGAGCGCTGGTTCCTTACCCGCGCCCAGCCTGGTCATGACGAGGAGAACCGGGTCGTTCGCCTGATCGGCACAGACACCGACATCACCGACCTCAAGTACGCTGAAATGCACATCGAGCACCTAGCGACCCACGACTTTCTAACCGGTCTACCCAACCGCGTCCTGATGCTGGACCGATTCGCCATCGCCCTCGCCCATGCCCGCCGCACCAGCAGCCAAGTCGCCCTGTTATTCGTCGACTTAGACGGCTTTAAACCCGTGAACGACACCTATGGTCACGACGCTGGCGATGAGGTCCTGCGCCAGATCGCCCTGCGCATGCAACGTGGTTTCCGCGCCACCGATACGGTCGCCCGCTTTGGTGGCGACGAGTTCGTGGTGATCCTGACTCAGGTCCATCAAACAGACGATGTTCGCCCTATCGCTGAAAAACTGTTAGAGCACATCGAAGAACCCATCGATCTGGACGACCAGCAATCTGTCTGTCTCAGTGCTAGCATAGGGGTGGCGCTCTACCCCCGCGACGGCGAAACGAGCGAACTCATGATCAAGGCCGCCGACAGCGCCATGTACGCCGCCAAGCGCGCTGGTAAACAGGGATACGCGTTCGCATCAAAGGAGAACTACGCCACCACGCGTTCCAATCAGCGCCGCTATCGCGCGACCTGAATCAGTCGACGTCCTGAGGGCCGATCGCCTGTTTCCAGCGCCAGCCCCACCAGCCGCGCAGAGGTGCCTGACCCGGAATTTCGACCCAGCCGTCACCCTCATAGGGGAAGCCGCGATTGGTCGACAAGCGCGCGAGCGTGTGGCGAATTTTGCGCCGCAATTCGCGCGGATCACCGCTCTCCGACAATCCCTCGAGCATTCCCTGTCCCTCGCCCAATCGGACGATGGTTGCGGGCGAATAGACCTGGTCGTCAGCCAGACCATCAATAAATGCACGGTACTTCAGTCGTGGTCCTTTACCCACGTATCCTCCGAGAATGCGCGTGGTTCACTACAGGTGGCCGATCCATCTCGCGCCGACCGGCATGACGCGTATGGTCCTCGTCTTGAGTGGTATGAGGCTGTTCGATCGAGCCGCATTGCTCCTTCAAAAAAATTCGTCAATCACTTCTAAAAATGCATCGGCAAAAAATCCGCAAGGTAAAACCCGAGCCACGAAATTTTACCACTCGGTGAGCAAATAGTGCCATACAAGTCATGAGACGAGAAGCATTTAACAGGCAGCGCTCGCCTTGGCGCAAGCTTTGGCTCAGGGGCACTGAACGCCTGCATGTGCGGCGCGGCGGCTCACGCGCCTCATAGAGGCGCGGAGCAACCCGCTAAGCCCGGTTAAGGGCTGAAATCGAGGTGGCGGAGAGAAAGGGATTTGAACCCTTGGTCCCAGTTTAAGCTGGGACAACTGCTTAGCAGGCAGCCCCGTTCGGCCACTCCGGCATCTCTCCATTCTCGATGTGTGCGTGTGAAACGTTGGCGGAGGAAGTAGGATTCGAACCCACGGACCCTTGCGAGTCAACGGTTTTCAAGACCGCCGCTTTCGACCGCTCAGCCATTCCTCCACGGAAACGACTCACGAAGCGCGATTCTAGTTGAGTTTTCCGATGAGGTCAATGCCAAAAGTTTGTCTTTTTTCAATCTTTGTCGATCGGGGCCCTACGAGGTCCTGGCAACCCGCTACAACCGCGCGGTGGGGCACTTCCCTATTGCCTGGAAAATTCTCACACTGTAGACTCTATCACTGGCCCGCAAGACCAGGCGCGGACCAGTGACCTTCGCGAGGAAAGACCAATGATTGCCGCATCCGTGATCGATTTGATCGGTAAGACACCGATTCTTGATATCTCGAAACTCGTCGGTCCGGGTCAGGCCCGGCTCTTGACCAAGCTCGAGATGTACAATCCTGGCGGCAGCATCAAGGACCGCCCCGCCCTGGCGATGATCCAGGCGGCCGAAGCCGCCGGCCATCTCAAACCGGGCATGACGATCGTCGAACCCACGGCTGGCAACACGGGGATCGGCCTGGCACTGGTCGGCAACCTTAAGGGCTACGCGACCACCTTTTTTGTGCCGGACCGCATGAGCCGCGAAAAGATCAACGCCATGCGCGCCTTCGGCGCCCAAGTCTTTTTGATTCCCAAGGAGCGGGGCATGCCCGGCTGCATTGAGGAGGCCGAGAAATACGCGGCCGAACAGGGCAACTGTTTCATTCCTCAGCAGTTTTCCAACCCTGCCAACCCCTGGCAAGCCGAACATCAACTAGGTCCCGAAATTTTTGAACAACTGGGTTTCTATCCCGATGGCATCGCCCTCGGCGCAGGCACAGGCGGCACCTTCTCCGGCGTGGCGCGCTGGCTCAAACTGCACCATCCCACCGCACAGTGCTGGCTGGTGCAGCCGCTGGGTTCGATCTTCGACGGCGCCGAGCGCAAGCCATACGAAATCGAGGGCATCGGCAACAGCTTCATCCCCGCCAATCTGGACCTGAGCCTGGCCGACCGGATTTTCACCGTGCCCGACCAGGACGCCTTCGCCACCTGCCGCCGCCTCGCCCGCGAAGCAGGCATCGCCGTCGCTGGTTCGTCCGGCGCCAATGCCTGCGCCGCCATGGCCCTGTGCCGCGAACTTGGACCAGGTAAAACCGTTCTGACCCTGTTCCCCGACAACATGGAGCGCTATTACAGCAAGTCCTGGTTCGAGGACGTGATCCTGAAGCCCTAGCTTGCCACCGCCCCAGGGGGAGTCTTGAGAGTCGCGGCCCTTTTGATCGCATTATTGCTGGCAGCCTGCGGAAGCGAAACCCGGCAGCTCCACTTCGACTTCGAGCCTCTGCCCTACGGGGAAAAACCGCTGCTGACCTTTTCGGGCGCCCAGCCGGACAGTAGCACCCCGGCCACCAAGCTGAGCGCGGGCCTGGTTGACGCCAGCAACCAGGTCTGGTTGCTGAGCGACGGGCTCGACTTGATGGTCTTCGACTTCCCCGCCTGGAACGGCAAGAGGGTTGGCCTGCCCAGACCTGCCACCGCGCCGGCCCAGCCGGAGCAGTTGGCGGAGGGCCCGCAGGGGATGCTGGTGACTTGGCCGGATGTCGGCCAACTTTCGGCACAGGACGCGGACAGTTGGCGACTGGCGCCGATGCCGGTAGCCGGCGCACGACTCAGCCGCAGCGGCGATTGGCTGCTGCAACTGGACAGCTCCCATTGGCAGCGCCGCGATCAGACCGCACAAACCCACGACTACACCGTTGCGGAGGAGAGTCACTGTGTCAGTGCCGACCGCGACGGCAGTTTCGCCGCTTTGAGCCGGCAGGGCTTACTCGAGTGCTTCGACGCATCGGGAACCGCCCAATTGCGCATCAGATTGCCCCAGGAGCGCAAGTCGGCACGGCTGAGCTACCAGGCCCTCCAACGCCTGAATGAAAGGCTCTACGTGCTCTATCGTGCTGGCGAAGGGGGCGGTAACTATCTGCTCGTTCTCGATCTCAGGGGCACCGTACGCCACCATTGGTCGCTGCCCCTGCCCTGTGACTACTTCGACAGCAACGGCAAGCTGTTGCTGATGCTCGACCGCCAGGCCACGCGGGCCTATGTCCTGCCGCTGGAGCGTTGAGCATGTGGGAACAGGCGTTTCGCAGCGAGGAAGTGACGCTTCAGGTGCCGCGCTGCTACATGCACGCTCAGACACGCATAGGCGTCTTTCGAACGGCCATGGGCCTCTTCGCCATCGACAACAGCTGTACCCACTACGAGGCGGAACTGCACCTGGGCGAGCTCAAGGGCGAGGTCGTACTCTGTCCGTGGCACCGCTGGCGCTTCAATCTCCGCACGGGTCATTGTGAAACTGGCCCCAATTTCGACACCCGCGTCTATCCGATCAAAGAAGAGCAGGGGCTGATCTGGATCGATGTCGCCGCAGGCACGATCCATAAACGCGGCTGAACGAATCAGGAGCGATTGAGCGAGAGCGAAAGCACGGTCACGACCAAAGACCAGATCAAAAAGCCGCCGGCGAACAGCCACAGGGCCAAGTCGCGTTCCAAAACTTTGGAAAATATCAGCGCAACCAGGATCAGCGCCAAGACCATCCAGACCATTGAAAAAATTTTGATAATCGCTTGGATGCGTTCATTTTGCATGGAGCCCTCAACAGCAAAAGGGGCCGCACCTGGGTGCGACCCCCTTCGGATTAGTTAGTGCCCGCGCGAGCGGGCAACGGATTAGAAGGACAGACGGGCACCCAGTTTGGCGTACCAACGGGAGTAGGAGTCGAGCACGCTGGCACGGACGAAGTTGCCGTCCTCGTCGAGCGTGGGGTTGAAGCTCACGCTGACATTGCCGTTGTTGTCGGTGCGGGCCTGCAGGACGGAGAGGTTGTTGAAGTTGACGCGACGGTAGAGGTTGCTGTCGCTGTCGATCAGGTTGCCGACGTTCTGGATGTCCAGAGAGAGCTGCAGCTTGGTGGAGCCCAGGGGGATGTCCTGAGCGATGTGCAGGTCGAGCTGGGTGTTCCAGGGCTCGAAGGAGGCGTTGCGGGGCACGATCTGACCGCGGTACTTGCTCAGACCCGGATCTTCTTCGATGAAGCGGTTGAGCAGGTCCCAGTTGTTGGTGGTCAGGTTGATATCTTCGGGACCGGTGGGCACGTAGAGCAGGTCGTTGAAGGTCTGACGGTCGCCGTTGACATCGCCATTGTAGGTGTTGGAGTAGGGCCGGCCGCTGCGGTGGCTGTAGTACAGACCGAAGATCGTGGGCGCGTTCTCCATCCAATGGGCGGTGTAGGTGGCGGAGGCCACGAAGCGATGCTTGATGGCGAAGTCGGAGCGGGAGAGTTCCAGCTCGTTGTTGTTGCCGGAGGTACGGACGTTGTTGAAGTTGGAGATGGCGCGGGAGGAGGTGCCGTCCATCAGCGATTTGGCATCGCCATTGGTATAGGCGAAGGACCAGCCGAGACCTTCACGGGAGGGGCGCTCCAGCTTGAAGGTCGCGTTGTAGGACCAGCCCTCATCGGTGTTGGTCAGGTAGTAGGCGTTGCCCTCGGTGGCGACGACGGGGCCCATGACGGTGCGGCCATCGCCGGGACGGGTGCCGACGGGTTTCAGGTTGAGGTTCTGATAGAGAATCTCTTCCATGTTGTCGGTGTAGACGTATTCGGCGGTGGCGATCATGCCGTACCAGGGCAGTTCCTGGTCATAGCCGAGGCTGTAGCGCAGGACTTGGGGGTACTTGAAGTTCTCGTCGACCAGGTTGTACTCGGTGCTGGTGGAGCCGGTGGTGGGCAGGTCCTCGGGCTGGTCGAAGGGGTCGGTGAAGAAATAGCTGCCGTCGGGGTTGTTCTGCCAGTAGGCGTTGCTGAAGGCGGCGTCGATGCGGGCGAACTCGACACCCGTGTTGGAGTAGTTGTTGGACAGCCAGACGTAGACCGGGCGGCCGGAGAAGATGCCGACGCCGCCGCGCAGCTGGCCTTTCTCGCCGACTTTGTAGTTGAAGCCAACGCGCGGGGACCACAGCCAGTTGCCGTCGGGGGCAACGTCGGTGCGCTTGCCGAAGGCGGCTTCGGTGGCGGGGTTACGGGTCGGGGTGTCGCCGAATTGGGGCACTTCGCCGCGGATGCCAAGAGTCAAGTTGAGCTGGTCGTTGATGCGCCACTCATCGCCGGCATAGATGCTGTACTGGTCGACGTCCATTTCAGCGCGATCCAGGGGATCGTTGGTCAGCGAGTAGCTGTGCTGGTAGCGGTTGGGCTGGCCGCGGCGCAGAGCGTCGAGGGAGGAGAAGCGGTAGTTGCCGTAGTAGTCCTGGATGAAGAGGTTGGAGAACTTGATGTTCTGCAGGTTAACGCCCAGGGTGACCGTGTGGCCGCCCACGAAGAAGGTGTACTCGTCGACGATTTCGATCTGGTCCTGATCGAGCGCGTTGGCGTGGGAGAAGTTCTCGGTCCCGGCGCGCAGGTCGAGGCCGTTGGAGATGCGGACTTCGATGAAGGGGAACGCTTCGCCTTCACCGCCGCGGTTATCGCTGATGGTGGTGAAGTTAAGGCGCGCCTCGTTGTAGCCGTTGTCGAAGGTGCTGTTCAACTTGATGACGGTGGAGTTGGTCTCGTTGGCGATCAGGTAGAAGCCGTCGCCGAACTCGAAGTCGAACTGGCTGCGCTTGCGGCTGTGGTTCGAGGAATCCACGTAGTTGTGGCGGAAGACCAAACGGTTGGTATCGTTGATGTTGTAGTCGAGGCGGACGAAGAACTGATCGCTGTCGGTCTTGCGGGTGAACTCGCCGAAACCGCGGGGGTCATAGCCGTAAACGGTCTGCAGGATGGACTGGAATTCCTCGGCTTCGGCGCGGTGGCCGAAGTCGCGACCCTGCTGGGTTTCACCCTCGATCAGGTAATCGGCGGGCTGATCCTGGCGGTTGCTCTCGACGCTGACGAAGTAGAACAGTTTGTCCTTGATGATCGGGCCACCGACGCGAGCGCCGATCTGGTTGTTGTCGAATTGGCCGAAATCGACATTGTTGGGGCCGTCGCCGACATAGCTCTTGTCGCGGTTGAAGAAATAAACAGAGCCGTCCAACTTGTTGGAACCGCTGCGGGTGACCGCGTTGATGCCGCCGCCGGTGAAGCCGTTATAGCGCACGTCGTAGGGGGAGATGATCAGCTCGAGTTCCTGGATCGCATCCAGGGAGATCGGCTGGGACTCCGTTTGGCCACCGGGCGTATTGGAAGCGGCAAGACCGAACTGGTCGGTGTTGGCGGAACCGTCGATCTGGATGCTGTTGTAGCGGTTGTTGCGACCGTTGACTGCCAGGGAGCCATTCTCGGGATCGGGCATGAAATAGGAGGAGGTGCGCGCGATATCGGAGATGGAACGCGTGATCGTCGGCAGCTTCTCGAGGCTCTCGGTCGTGAGGTTCTGGAAGGCGCCCGTACGGGAGGGATCGATGATCGGGTTGCTGCTGGCAACGACGGTCAGGGTTTCCTCAACGGTTTCCAAGGACATCTTGAAATCGATGACGAAGTTTTCGCCCAGTTTGAGGAAAACGTTGTCTTTGCTTTGGGGTTTGAAGCCCGTCATGGTTGCGGAAACCGTGTAGGGCCCACCAGGCAAAAGGTTGCGCAGGTCGTAGCGGCCATCGGCGCGCGAGACAGTCGAGGTACGCGTACCTGTGGGTTCGTGGACCGCCTGAATGACGGCACCGGGCAGAGTAGCGCCTTCCTTATCGGCAACTTCTCCACTGATGGAACTGCTGGTTTGAGCCAATACGCCCAACGACACGAAACACATGAGCAGTGTCAAGGTCTTACTTGTCAATTTCACAATTCGCCTCCAACAAAATGAACCAAACGATTCACCGGCTGAATGTCCGATGAACGAGAGGGATAAACGAAGCCCCGCGAGACGGCTTGGATTTCGTTTCCCAGGTGTGAACCCGCAGGGGCTCTCCTGTGCACACGGACTCCCTCAGCGCCAAACCAAAACAACAGATGATGGTGAAAATGCGTGCGCGCCATGTCCAGCGTGGTCCTGAGCTTCAAGTGAAGATTCGTGCACCAGGCCTTCGATCATAACACCGCCGTAACATTTGCAACACCAAAACCTTTTGTCGGGTCGGCTTTTTTTGCAGCCAAAGCCAATTCTTGGCTCAAGTGCCTGAATTTTCAGGCCCCAAGAGAGCGCTCATTCTACTCGCGCCCTGTCAGGCCTATGTCCCGAGATTGTTAGGATAGTGCAAGCACACTGAAGTGTCACTCAGAATTTACAATAGACCCACGCGGGCTGCGCAACCGCGCCGCGCGTGGGTCGCTCAGGTTCAGTTGCCGCCCAAACGGGCCTGCAGACCTTCGTCCAGCTTAGCGAGGAAATCCTCGGTCGTAAGCCAGGTTTCCTGACCGGCCAGCAGTGCCAGATCCTTGGTCATGAAACCCGCTTCAACGGTGGCGACACAGACCTGCTCGAGAGTCAAGGCAAAATCGGCCAGGGCCGCGTTGTCGTCCAACTTGGCGCGATGAGCCAGGCCGCGCGTCCAGGCAAAGATCGAGGCGATCGGGTTGGTCGAGGTTTTCTTGCCCTTTTGGTGGTCGCGATAGTGGCGCGTCACCGTGCCGTGGGCCGCTTCCGCCTCGCAGGTTTCGCCGTCGGGCGTCAGCAGGACCGACGTCATCATGCCCAGGCTGCCGAAGCCCTGTGCCACCGTATCGGACTGCACGTCGCCGTCGTAGTTTTTGCAGGCCCAGACAAAGCCACCGTTGGACTTCATGGCGAAGGCCACCATATCGTCGATCAGGCGGTGCTCGTACCAGATGCCAGCGGCCTCGAAACTGGCCTTGAACTCGGCGTCGTAAATCTCCTGGAACAGGTCCTTGAAGCGGCCGTCATAGGCCTTGAGGATCGTGTTCTTGGTCGACATGTAAAGCGGCCAAGCCCGACCCAGCGCATAGTGCATGCAGCTGCGGGCGAAGCCGATGATCGATTCGTCGAGGTTGTACATGCCCATCGCCACGCCGCCACCGGGGAAGTCGAAGACCTCGTATTCTTTGGCAGGACCGCCATCGGCGGGCTCAAATTTGAGCGTCAGCTTGCCGGCACCGGGCACGACGAAGTCGGTAGCGCGGTACTGGTCGCCAAAAGCGTGGCGGCCGATGACCATCGACTGGGTCCAGCCGGGCACGTAGCGCGGTACGTTGGCGCAGATGATCGGCTCGCGGAACACGGTGCCGCCGAGGATGTTGCGGATCGTGCCGTTGGGGCTTTTCCACATTTTCTTGAGACCAAACTCCTCGACGCGAGCTTCGTCAGGCGTGATCGTGGCACATTTGACCCCGACCTTGTGGCGCTTGATCGCGTTGGCGGCGTCGACGGTCACCTGGTCGTTGGTGGCATCGCGGTGCTCCATGCCCAGGTCGTAGTATTCCAGTTCGATGTCCAGGTAGGGAAGAATGAGACGGTCCTTGATGAAATGCCAGATGATCCGCGTCATTTCATCGCCGTCGAGTTCGACGACGGGGTTGGCCACTTTGATCTTTTGCATGATGGTCTGTACCTTTCCTTTGGGAATTTGGGAATGCCCGCGGGATCCGGCAGCCACGGGAGCGGGCACCGAAGGAAGAGGCAGGGGCATTCGCGAACGTCCCCTATCATCCCCCAAAGCCCGCCGTAAATGCAAGCCCCGCCTCGCAGCCCCTCGCAGCCCCCAGGGAGCGGTCAGACCGTGCTGTGCGAGAAGACGAGCTCGCCGACCCAGAGGTTGGCTATCGCAAAGTCTCGACCCGGCTCAGCTATCGGACCTGCGATTAGGGGCTGAGGCGTGCCGTTTCGGGAACGGAGCAGCGCGACTGATAGGCCCGGTTTCAGGGCGGCTCAGTCGTGAAACGATTCCCTCATAAACGGTCACCGGGCAAGCCAGCCGCGTTTCGCGACTGATAGGCCCGGTTTCAGGGCGACCCAGTCGTGAAACGATTCCGTCACA
>CAYRFM010000064.1:0-47682 GCA_964423555.1 uncultured Holophagae bacterium
CTGGCCATTGACGAGGCCTCCTTCGGCGCCGACCACCCCGCTGTCTCCAGAGAT
The DNA here is from genome assembly GCA_964423555.1 of uncultured Holophagae bacterium. Classification (GTDB taxonomy): domain Bacteria; phylum Acidobacteriota; class Holophagae; order Acanthopleuribacterales; family Acanthopleuribacteraceae; genus CAYRFM01. The sequence goes on from CAYRFM010000064.1 coordinate 55, forward strand.
CTCAACAACCTGGCCCAATTGCTTCAGGCCACCAACCGCCTGGCCGAGGCCGAGCCGCTCATGCGCCGCGCCCTGGCCATCGACGAGGCCTCCTTCGGCGCCGACCACCCCGATGTCGCCATAGGCCTCAACAACCTGGCCCAATTGCTTAAGGCCACCAACCGCCTGACCGAGGCCGAGCCGCTCCTGCGCCGCGCGCTGGTCATCGACGAGGTCTCCTTCGGTGCCGACCACCCAGAGGTCGCCACAGACCTCAACAACCTGGCCCTATTGCTTCAGGCCACCAACCGCGTGGCCGAGGCCGAGCCGCTCATGCGGCGCGCGCTGGCCATTGACGAGGCCTCCTTCGGCGCCGACCACCCCGCTGTCTCCAGAGATCTCAACAACTTGGCCCAATTGCTTCAGGCCACCAGCCGCCTGGCCGAGGCCGAGCCGCTCATGCGGCGCACGCTGGCCATCGACGAGGCCTCCTTCGGTGCCGATCATCCCAATGTCGCCATTCGCCTCAACAACCTGGCCCTATTGCTTCAGGCCACCAACCGCCTTGAGGAGGCCGAGCCGCTCCTGCGCCGCACCCTGGCCATCGACGAGGCCTCCTTCGGCGCCGACCATCCCGAGGTCGCCGCTGACCTCAGCAACCTGGCCACCCTGCTTCAGGACACCAACCGCCTGGCCGAGGCCGAGCCGCTCATGCGGCGCGCGCTGGTCATCGACGAGACCTCCCTTGGCGCTGACCACCCCAAGACCGCCATTCGCCTCAACAACCTGGCCCAATTGCTTCAGGCGACCAACCGCCTGGCCGAGGCCGAGCCGCTCCTGCGCCGTGCCCTAGCCATCGACTAGGCCTCCTTCGGCGCCGACCATCCCCATGTTGCCATTCGCCTCAACAACCTGGTCCAGTTGCTTAAGGCCACCAACCGCCTGGCCGAGGCCGAGCCGCTCATGCGGCGCGAGCTGGCCATCGACGAGGCCTCCTTCGGCGCCGACCATCCCGAGGTCGCCGCAGACCTCAACAACCTGGCCCAGATGCTTCAGGACACCAACCGCCTAGCCGAGGCCGAGCCGCTCCTGCGGCGCGCGCTTGCCATCGACGAGGCCTCCTTCGGCGCCGACCACCCCGCTGTCGCCATTCGCCTCAACAACCTGGCCCTATTGCTTCAGGCGACTAACCGCCTGGCCGAGGCCGAGCCGCTCCTGCGCCGCGCGCTGGGCATCGACGAGGCCTCCTTCGGCGCCGACCATCCCAATGTCGCCATAGACCTCAACAACCTGGCCGCCTTGCTTAACGCCACCAACCGCCTGGCCGAGGCCGAGCCGCTCATGCGCCGTGCCCTGGCCATCGACGAGGACTCCTTCGGCGCCGACCATCCCAAGGTCGCCATTCGCCTCAACAACCTGGCCCAATTGCTTCAGGCCACCAACCGCCTGGCCGAGGCCGAGCCGCTCATGCGGCGCGCGCTGGCCATCGACGAGGCCTCCTTTGGGGCGGATCATCCCAACGTCGCCATCCGCCTCAACAACCTGGCCGCCTTGCTTAACGCCACCAACCGCCAGGCCGAGGCCGAGCCACTCATGCGGCGCGCCCTGGCCATCGACGAGGACTCCTTCGGCGCCGACCACCCCAAAGTCGCCATTCGCCTCCACAACCTCGCTTGCCTCCTGGTCGCCACTGAACGGCGGGAGCAGGCCCTGCCTTTATGGCGGCGGGCTTTGGCGATTTTTACTGCGAGTCTGGGCGCTGACCACCCCAATACGACCACGGTTCAGGAATGGCTGGATGACTATCAGGAGTAAGACTAGCGGCGCTTGCCCCACGGGCCCTGTTTTGTAACACACGAAGGCACGGCGACACGAGAGGCCCCAGGTCGAATGTCAGCGTTCCCAATGGGCGCCGGGCTTGCACCATCCATTGCAGGGTGCGATCATTGCGGCTAAATTGAGCCATGCTACCTGCCAAGCCCGCATGGTATAGTGACAGGACTGAATCAGCCCGAGGAACGACCATGATGCACTGGATGTTGTTTATCGCCTTCGGCCACCTCTGCTACTCGAGTCACCATATCTTCTACGTGCGCGACTTGCGGGACAACCCCATTCCCGACCTGGCCATTGAGGCCGTCGGTGACAACCCAACTCTGACCGATTCGAAGGGTAAGCTGGTCTTGACCATCGACAAGGCACCGGGTAGCCCGTTGCATCTCGTGATCACCAACGCCGAATACCGCTGGATCTCCCCCTATGATGGTCGGCTCACGGTAGCTGCTGAAGCGGATGCCAATCCAAGGCTGATTGTGGCAAAAAAGCGCGAGATGGACGTCATCACCTCTCAAGCGGGCATTGAAGCCCTGATGAAGCAGACCCTCGATCAGATGCAACCCAAAGGCCAGGGTCAAGTGATGGATACTCAAACCGCACTGAAACGGGTCGCCGAGAGCTGGAGCCTACCCGTGGCGGACATCGAAAAGGCGATCCGCGACTACCAAACCAACGATGTTTACCAGCAAGGCCTAAAGAAGCTCCTGGAAAACAAAAACAGCGAGGCGGAGTCCGGACAAGGGCGCAGGCGTCGGAGCCCAATTCCGTGTTCCCTTCCGTGTGTTTCAGTGCCATTCCGTGGTTAAACACAATTCTGAGCGGCTAGTCTAGGTGTTCATAGACCGATTCTCCAAAAGCGACGCGCTCAGTCCCTTGCGGGCTATTGCCTGTGGTGGCAACAGAAATCTTCTCATGGCTTCCCTTCGACGAAAAGTTGAAGCGCTTTTTTTCAATTACCCAGTGGTTACCGGTCGTTGCGCAACGTGAGGGCGTCCGCAACCAGCGGATACTCGAAAGTTTGCTTGTCGTCCTAAGCTGTAGGGGCAGGTTTTTCGAAAAGTCAACGGCGCATGGTATCAAAACCCTTGACGTACTCGAACTTCCGGCGTCGACTTTTTTGGTAACGCAGCGGTTACTGATTATTGCGGATCGCACAACGGCCGGTATGCCGAGGAACTTTGAAAATTCGACTGTCGCCATTGGAGGTAGGGATCGGTATTTCGAAAAACCAAACGCGCACTTTCTCAAAACCCTTCACCTTGGAGGAAAAGTTGCAGTCGACTTTTCAAAAACCCAGGGGTTATTGGCCGATGCACTTCATGAAACGACCGATATGGCGCGGGTGATTGAAAAATCCGCGCTTGCCGCGGCGTGTACGGACTGGTTTTTCTTAAAATCAAAACGCGCACTGCCACATAACCTTTCACCTAGGCGTGATGACGACGTCGACTTTTAGGAAAGGCGAAACGCGCTCGTCCTCGTTGAACGTCGAGTGCTCAGCAGGTTGAAGCGGCCGTCTACCGCCAGGCCTATCAGCTTCGACCCGAGGATCGCGCGCTTCGCAACGGGATGTTCTATGCGATGCTCGATGGGGCCGATTATCGAGGTCTCGCATTCGCCGCGCGCTGGCCATCGACGAGGCCTCCTTCGGCGTCAACCATCCCAAGGTCGCCATTCGCCTCCACAACCTCGCTGCAACAGCCGCCGAATGGGACCGTGCAAGAAAAATCATGCGCTACCGCTTGCGAATAGTGTCATTGAGCCCGCACGCGGTAGCACAAAATTCTTTTTGCGTTGATGGCATCTCGCCCAGGGCACTTGCGGACCCTGAGGTGCGCTGACGGTAGTCCGACAGGGAGGGCAAAGTTCGTAGGTCGTCATAGGGCAGATAGATCTGAGCCCATCAGCGCAACACCTGTTACACTATAGAAAACCCCGCGAGGCCGCCCTGGGCCTGAAGCGTGTTCCGCTTGCAAAAACCTCCCACCGCGCAAGGAGGGGCATCTGAGCCACTGCGTTCTAAAAATCGAGCTTCGCGTCACCGAGGCCCGCACCAGCGTCGACCTCCGCTACGAGCCGCCCGGCGCCGACAGTACGATTCACCTGACGGACCTGCCGATCGCCGAGATCGACGAACAGACGCTGCTGCTCCATCACGACAACCCCGAGGCCTATGGGCGTCACCTCTTCGAGTCGCTATTCGCATCCGAGGCCCTGCGCAGCACCTACCGCCAGATCGTCGCCAGTGCCAGCGCCATGAACATCCCCCTGCGCATCCGCCTCCACATCAACGGCGAAACCACCGGCCTGCACGCCTACAAGTGGGAAACCCTGCGCGACCCGGAGCGCGGCATGCTCTGTCTGGGCGACATGACCTGGTTCTCCCGCTACCGCAGCAGCAGTTCCTGGCGCCAGGTCCAGACCCACAGCAGTCGCGAGATGAAAGCCCTGGCCCTGATCGCCAGCCCCTCGAACCTGGCCGCCTACAACCTGACGCCCCTCGACCTCGACCAAGAACAGCAAAGGGTCGTCGCGGGCATGCGGCCGATCCCCGTCACCTGCCTGGCCGGCGGCGGTCGCGCGACCCTCGAGAACCTCGTCGCCGAGCTGCGCGCGGGCTACGACATCCTCTACATCGCCTGCCACGGCACCATCCGCGAGGGCGTCAACTGGCTTTGGCTCGAGCGCGAGGACGGCACCATCCAACGCGTCTCGGCCCATGATCTGGTGACGCGCATCGCCGAGTTGCCGACCCTGCCGCGCCTGGTCATGCTGATCTCCTGCCGCGGCGCCGGCACGGGCCACCAGCGGGCAGGGGAGGAGAACGGCGGCGCCCTGGCCAATCTGCTGATCCAGACCGGCGTGCCCGCCGTCATCGCCATGCAGGGCAATATCACCATGGAGAGCATGTCCCAGTTCCTGCCGGTCTTCTTCAACGAGCTGCGCAAGGACGGTCAGCTGGACCGCGCCATGGCCCGGGCCCGCAGCCGCATCCGCGAGCGCCACGACTGGTGGATGCCGGTCCTGCTGATGCGCTTGCGCGATGGCCGCATCTTCCGGCCCGGCTTTTCCGACAAGGGCGACGCTACCAAATGGCCCGCCCTGGTGACCCACATCCAGCGCAGCAACTGCACGCCCGTGCTCGGCCCCAACCTGGCCCAGACCCTGTTTGGCAGCCGCCGCGACCTCGCCCGCCACTGGGCCCGCGCCCACGGCTTCCCCATGGCCCACCTGCTCCACGACGACCTGCCCCGCGTCGCCCAGTACCTCTCGATCCACCAGGACCAGGGCTTTCTCCTGGCCAATTTCCAGGAACAGCTGCTCCAGCAATTGCGGGCGCGCTTCCCGATGGTCGTCGACCCCCTGCGCGGCGCGCCGCTGCCCCAGATCGTGCAGGCCATCGGCGCCTGGCGCCGCGAGCACGACCCCCGCGACCCCTTCAAAATCCTGGCCGAGCTGCCCCTGCCCGTCTACATCAGCGCCATGCAGGACAACCTGCTCGAACACGCCCTGCGCGCCGCCGGCCGCGAGCCGGTGATCGAGCCCTGTCGCTGGAACCGCGACCTGATGGACCTGCCCTCCTTCCTCGAGGACGAGCCCGACTACCGGCCAACCCCCGAGAAACCGCTGATCTACCAACTGCTCGGCACCATCGACGACGACTTCACCCTGGTCCTGACCGAAGACCAATACCTCGACTTCATGGTCAGCGTCGGCGGCAACCACCAGATCATCCCGCCCATGATCCGCCGCCGCCTGACCGACAGCTCGCTGATGTTCCTCGGCTTCTTCCTGGACGACTGGGACTTCCGCGTCATCTTCCGCACGATCATGAACCACCTGGGCGGCAGCCGCCGGCGCCGCTACTCCCACGTCGCCGTGCAGCTGGACGCCGGCAACGAGCGCATCGCCGACCCCGAAGCGGCGCAAGCCTATATCGAGACCTACTTCGGCCAGGAACAGATCCACATCTTCTGGGGCGACGCCGAGGACTTTACGGGCCAACTCGAGCGCGAGTGGCAGGGGAGGTCGCCGTGAAGAGGCCCGAGAACCCGTTTGTCGGCCCGCGCTCGTTCCAGGCCAATGAGACCCTCTACGGCCGCGACAAGGAGGTCGCCGATCTGGTCGACCTGATCGTCAGCGAGCGCATCGTTCTGCTGTTCTCGCCGTCCGGCGCCGGCAAGTCCTCGCTGATCCAGGCCGCGCTGCTGCCCGCCCTGATCGCCGATGACTTCGCCTGCCTGGGCACCGGCCGCTTTGGCAGCGCCGGCGACGCCTTGCCCGCCCACTGCAATCCCTACGGCTTCAGCCTCTGCCTCAGCCTGGAGCAGAGCTTGCCCCGCGAGGCGCAGCTGGGCCTCGAGGCCCTGATCGGCATGGACCTCACCACCTACCTGGGCCAGCGCCTCGAGCGCCTCGAGCCCCAGACTTCGCCGTTGATCGTGCTGGACCAGTTCGAGGAGATCCTGACCCTCAACCCCACCGACAGCGAGCACAAGTTCCAGTTCTTCCAGCAACTGGGCAAAGCACTCCACCAGCACGAGCTCTGGTGCCTGTTCGCCATGCGCGAGGATTTCCTGGCGGGCCTGGATCCCTACCGCGAGCTCCTGCCAAATCGCCTCGACATCACCTACCGCCTGAACTTGCTGGAGCGCGGCGCGGCCTTGGCGGCGATCCGCAAGCCGGCGGCGCGGGCCGGTGTGGCCTTTGCCGAGTCCGCCGCCACGGCCCTGGTCGACAACCTGAGCGAGATCGGCGTGCAACAGCCCGACGGCAGCACCCAGGTCCAGACCGGCATCTATGTCGAGCCCGTCCAGCTGCAGGTCGTCTGCCGGCGCCTGTGGGAGCAGTTACCCGAGGGCAGCACCGCCATCAGCAGCGAGGACGTGGCCCGGGTCGGCAATGTCGACCAGGCCCTGCAGAGCTACTACGCTTGCTGTGTCGCCGAGGTCGCCCACAAAACCGGCGTCAGCGAGCGCATCCTGCGCGCCTGGTGCGGCAGCGCCCTGATCATCGGCAACAGCCTGCGCGGCCAGGTGGTGCGCGGCCAGAGCGGCCAGCCCGAAAGCGCCGCCGTCGACGCCCTGATCGACACGCACCTGCTGCGCATCGAACGGCGTCGCGGCACCGCCTGGCTGGAACTGGCCCACGACCGCTTGGTGCGGCCAATTCTCGCCGACAACCAACAGTGGTTCGCCGAGCACCTGACCTATCTCCAGCGCCAGGTCCCGGTCTGGGAACAGCAGGGCCGGCCCGCCGAGCTGCTGCTCAAGGGCAAGCACCTGCTGCGCGCCGAACGCGAGCTCAGCCAGGCGAAGGAGGCGCTGACCCCGGTCGAGGCCGAGTTCCTGCGCCGTTCCCGGCGCCTGCGCAATGGGCAGCGCCTCAGGGTCGCTGGCTTCGCCCTGTTGGTGGCGCTGATGCTGACAGCCGCGATCCTTTACCACAAGAACCAGCAGCAGGCCCTGAAATACACCGCCGATATCGAGGCGCTCAAGGACAACATCGCCAGCAAGAAGGCGCAGATCCAGGAGATCGAGGCCAATCTCGAGCTCCGGCGCAAGGAGCTGCAGGAGCGGGAGGCCCACCTCGACGACCTCCACGCCGGGCTGGAACAGTCCAAGCGCCAGCTCGAGACCAGCGACCAGGCCAGGGCTCAGCTGGACGTGGAAGTCAAGCAATTGAAGGACTTCGAGGTCCGTACCAAGGACACGCTCGCCCAAGCCAGAGCTGAGGAGGCCAGGTCGAAACAGGCCCAGCAGAAGGCCGAGGCCGCCCTGCTCGTCGAGAAGCAGGAACTCAGCAACCTCAACCAGAAGACCCGCGATCAGCGCCTCCTGTTCCGCGCGCTCGACCTAGCCGCGCGCGTGCCCGGCCTGGCCGAGAACGACAAGTACCTGGCCGGCTTCGTCGCCCTCGAGGCCTATGCCATCCAAAAGGACCTTGGCGCAGGTACCGGCGCCGATGTCGATCGCGCCCTGCGCACCGCCCTGGCCGCCTTGGGCGAATCCACCAACCCCGTCATTGCCCATGAACAGGATGTGATCTACGACCTCGAGCTCCATCCCACCAAGCAGCTGCTCTGCTGGGGCACCAGCCTCGGCGATCTGGTGCTGATGGATCTCCGGACCGGCAGCCAGACCCGGGAACGACTCGAGGCGCCGATCCGCGCCATGGTCTGGTCGCCCGATGGCCAGCTGCTCGCGGTCGGGTTCCGCGACGCGCCGCTGAAGCTGTTCCGCTACCAGACCCACCTGATCCCCCTGCCCAGCCCCGCCGCCGCCCAGGTGACCTACGCGCTCTGCTTCAGCAGCGACAGCAAGACCCTCTACTGCGGTCACAAGGACGGCTCGCTCAGCGCCTGGCGCTTGGGCGAACTGCCGCCCGTCAGCGCCCGCAAGGGCTGGCAGGTCGAAGGCGCGGTCCTGAGCATGGCCCAAAACGCCAACACCGGCATGCTGGCCATCGCCGCCGACCGCCTCTGGCTGTGGTCCCCCAAAGCCGACGCCGCGCCGGCACCCTACGGCGAGCTCGGCCAGTGCTACAGCCTGGCCTGGAGCAAGGACAACCGCCTCGCCGTGGGCACCCGCCATCAGGGGATCGCCATCCTCAACCCCCTGCGCCAGGAGGCGGTCGTGCAGCTGTTTGCCGCCCACGCCATCGTCACCGGGATCGCCTTCGACGGCGCCAGCCTCGTCTCCTCCTGGAGCGACGGCGTCCTGCGCATCTGGGACGAGCCGCGCGAGGACCGCTCGCCCCGCGAGATCAAAGGCCATAACCGCAACATCATCCGCATGGTCGCCGGCGAGGCGCCCGCCACCTTCTATACCTGCTCCGCCGACCAGACCCTGCGCCGCTGGTCCGTCGATACCCAGGCGCTCGTCGACCCCCTGTGCACGCTTTTGAAAGACGCCAAGCCCACCGCCAAATGGCGCCAAATGTTCCCGGATTTGGGCGGCTACCGCGGCCTCTGCCCCAATCTGCCCAGTCTAGGAGAGACCCCATGATCCTTTCGCTGTGCTGCTGGCTGATCTGGCTGCCGCAAACTCAAACTGACCCCATGGGCGAGTGCCTGCAGCGCCTGGCCAAGGCCCAGCAGGAGTTCAACTTGGGCTATTACGGGGAGGTCATCGACCTGGTCGGCGAGGACTGTCTCGGCGTGCTTCTCGACGGTTCCCTGGTGGAGGCCCACGAGCTGCGCTACCGCTCCTACTTTGCCATGGACGAGCTGGAGCAGACCCGCGCCGTCATCCAAAAGCTGTTGATCGCCCAGCCGGACTATCAGGCGCCGGTCTCGTTCGGTCCGGAACTGGTCCAGCTGGTCGGCGAACTGCGCGCGTCCTCCGAGGACCAGATCGACTCCGTCAGTTTCTTCGCCGAGGATATCGATGCCGCCCCGGCCACCGTGGCCGTGATCACCGGCGAGGAGATCGCCCGCAAGGGCTACCGGGACCTGGGCGAGGTGCTGGCCGCGTTGCCGGGCCTGGAGGTGACCCGTCCCAGCGGAGCCGAGCAGTTGCTGGTCCACCCGCGCGGCTTCCTCGGCATCGCCAACGATGCCCTGCTGCTGCGCATCGACGGCGTCGAGCAGAACGACCTGTTCTATGGCACCACCTACCTCTCGAGCCAGTACCCGCTCAGCTTCATCGACAAGGTCGTCTTTGTCTACGGGCCGGCCTCGACCGTCTACGGGCCCAACGCCAACCTGGGCGTGATCGATGTCATCACCCGTGTGCCCAAGCGCCAGGCCGGCGTCGATCAGGTCGACGTCCGCGTCTCGGCCGGTGCGCGCGAGAGCCAGCGCTACGACCTGTTCCTGAACGGTGCCCTCGGCCTACAAGGCGAGCCCCTGCGCTACGCCCTGACCGCCAACCTGGCCAAGAGCTCGGGCTTCGACGTCAGCGACCGCAAGGACAGTCTCTGGTACGGCCGCTCCGATTTCGAGGATGCCCAGGACAACCACTGGTTCTCGGTGCGCTTCTGGACCCAGAACCTCAGCTTTGGCCTGCAGCACTGGCGCCGCAGCGAGGGCAACAACACCGACGACTACAACGCCTATTGGGGCAAAAACCAGTGGACGCCCGTGCAACTGCTGTTCTTCCTCAACTACCAGACCAGCCTGGGCAAGGGCTGGGACTTCCAGCTACAGGCGCGTTCGAAGGAGTACGACAACGACGCCGAAGCCAGCAGCAACGTGCGCCGGGTGACCCAGGGCGAGGACGGCGAGGTCGATGGCATCCGCTACCAAATCGCCCATTGGTCGTACTCGGCGACCCAGAACCGCTACAAGCTGCAGGTCATCCGCCAGAGCCCGAACCAGCACCTGGACCTGGCCTTCGGCGCCGACTACCGGGTCAACGCCCTGCCGGGCGGCCTGAAACTGGTCGAGACCGGCGAGCTGATCCGCCCGCGCTACGCCGGTCTGGGCCGGCCGCCGGACCAGTTCAACGACCGCGACCTGGGCTTGTTCGCCAACCTCAGCTACCATTTCAACCCGCGCTGGTCGGCATCGGCCGGGATCCGCTACGACCACAACCAGTCCAAGGAATCGCCCGAATACTCGTTCCCCAGTTCCAGCAGTCCCAGGCTGGCCCTGCTCTACCGACGCGACGAGCAGCTGGGCTTCAAGCTGCTCTATGCCGAGGCCTTCCTCAACCCCTCCCTGGGCACTTCGCTCTGGCTCTACCGCTACCTCAGCAACGACCTCCTCGAACCGGGCCAAGGCGGCATCTTCATCGCCTCGCCCCAGCCGCGCAAAAGCAGTAACTTGGAGCTGGCCTCACACCTGCAATGGGGGCGCACGGAGCTGGAGGTCTCGGTCTATCGTTTCACCCAAACCGAGGCCGAGGGCCTGGGCGAGCGACCCGATGCCCAGATCTCTTTCCGCGAGGGCGACCGCCGCAACAACGGCCTGCAGCTGCAGGCCAAGACCCAGCTCACCGACCCGTTGGCGTTGACCGTCAACGCCAGCTTCATCGACGCCCGCATCAATCGCCGCAACGCCTGGAAGGACACCGGCTTCGTGGCCCAGGAGCAGCTGAACCTGAACCTGGACTACCGCGGCAGTTTCCTCGACGCCGGTCTCCAATGCGCCTGGACCGGCAAGCGCCACTACGACCCGCTCTACACCGAGGGGCTGAGCGCGCACCTGGACCGCTACCTGCTGATCGACGCCTACGTCGGCGGCCGCATGCCCCGACTGGATAGCGTCACCTGGCACTGCGGCCTGCACAACCTCGGCGACCTAGACTACGACCACGGCTCGGCCTTCTTCTACGAGTTCGTCCCCCAACCCGGCCGCGAAGTGACGTTCCGGCTGACTTACAAGCGCTGAGCCAGGAGGACCATACACAACAAGCATGCGCCGAGCCGAAAAGGCCCCGTGGCCCGCGGCTGCTGAAGCACAAGATGCAATCGTGCGCCGGCGGAGGCTAACCGAGTCCTGTAGCTGCTGTAGCGCAAGATGCAATCTTGCGCCGTCGGAGGCTAGCCGAGTCCCGCGGCTGCTGTAGCCCAAGATGCAATCGTGCGCCTTCGGAGGCAGAATTCTGAGCGAGACATTAAATGAGGTCAGGCCAAGGCGCGCACCTAGCGGAAAGATTGACTTAGGAGTTCCTCTAAATCCTGCTGTTTGGCCCCGTGCGCTGAATCGGGTTTCCCTCACCGTCGAAACAGTCGGCAGCGGTCCCAGAAAATTTCTGAATGAGGGCTTTTCGAACAGAATGTACGTCGCCAAAGAGCGTCATCCAAACTGACCAAAACCCATTTTCTGTGACCAAAACAAGCAGATCGTCCAAGAGATCGCTATCAGATGCGCCCAGGCTACGCCACTTTTCAAGGAGGGCGCGCTTTTGTTTGGCGATTCGCCAGGCATTTTTTCGTCTATCCAGACGATTGTCAGTCATGGGGTTCTTGACGTTGTTAAGGTCAAAGAGGTGGATTGTCCTTTCTGCAAGAATCATTGCGTTGGTTTGCGATGCAACTACTATGCCGTTTTCGTTATACGTTAGCGCGAGAAAAGTGTTGTCCCGATCCGGCCATAAATAGTCATCCTCTTTGAAATCTCGAGCAGGAGCTTTGACTGTTTTTGGGAGGCCATCAAGGCGGCTTTTTTTGCTGTTGCACATAGTGCAACTGATCAGAAAATTCTCCCAAGACTCTTTCAATTCGGGTTTGTAGGCTTTGGCATTTTTATGTTCCACGTCGATATGGGCGTTTAGGGTGATGGGCAGTTCACAATAGGAGCAGTAAGTTCCAAGGTTCGTGATAAGGTCAGGTTTGGCATCACCGTATGCTTCGATGTTGGCGGGACCTGCCCCTTTTTCAACCGGCCTCATTGGGACCTCCACAATCCTGCCGCTTTGCGCTCCAAGCGCAAGGAGGCCTGGTAGGCGGCGTCATAGCCCCTGCGCTCCATGGCATCCATCAGGCGATCCAACTCTTCCATCAATGCGGGCCTCTGTTCATGCGGAGCGCTTTTCGCCTCCTCCAACTTTTCAAAATACACTTCAGCCGCGTCGATCTGGTCAAAGTAATGTTTGCTGCGCTCGGGCTGTGCCACGCCTTGCCACTCTGATGCAATCTCCTCCACCCCCATATGGGCCACATCTTCTGTATTGCCTCTGGCGTTATCCAAAGACAGAATTCGATCGGCTTTAGTGATGGACTGAATGATAAAGGGCGAATGGCTGGTAGCAATGAACTGGACTTTTGGGAACGTCCGTTTTAATTGGGCTACGACGGTTTGTTGCCACTCCGGATGGAGGTGCAAATCCAGTTCGTCGATCAGGACCACACCCGGCGTTTTTTGGGCGGCCTCGGCGCCAAAGAAGGGGTTCAACACCGCCGCACGATAGGCCATGTCGGCAATCATGCCGATCATGTTGCGTTCGCCGTCGCTGAAATATTGCAAGGGCAGGTCTCTTCCATCACTAAAGCGGGCACAGACTGCCTGACGTTTCGGTATGTAATCAATGCCTTCGCATCTTTCAACAGCCTGGATAATGGCCTGATCTACTGCCTGTTTCAGGTGGTGGGGTTCTTCATCTGATGCCCGTAGATTAAAATCTTCCCAGGCAACATTTTTATACCAACGAAAGAAAGCTTTCTCATCGGAGGCCGGATCCAGGCAGTTGTTGTAGCCAAAAAAGCGGCTGGGTCCTTTGTCCGGCTTGGTTTGTTCCTGCTTTTGCAGCCAAAGTCTCCCGGTTCCGTAATAGGCGATGAGAGGTAGGGGCTGTTCTTCACCGGCGGCCACGGCTTTTTGTAGGCGCCTTGACAGATCTATGATGGCTTTTGCCGCACCATAGGTGGTTTTCAGGCTGGGGGAGGTGACGCTGCGGCACCACTTGAGGCTGACCGGCTCCAAGTCGCCGCCTTTTAGTACCGATAAACTGCCTGTCGCGCTCACTTTGCACGGTAACTGTGGCTCCCAGGAAACCACTTGTCCTTGTGTGATTTTCTTAACGTGAATTTCGCGATTGGAAATGGTTCGCGTTTTGGCTGGGGAGGGGAAGCCGAGCAACAATGAGCCAGTTGCCACCGCCAAGGCATCGAGAATGGCCGTTTTACCCTGCCCATTTCTGCCGATACAGAGGTTAAAACCTGGGCAAAAATCAAAACGTGCATTGGTAAACCCCTTGAAGTGTTCCAGTTCGAGTCGATCAATGCGCACCTAACGCCTCCGGGCTTGATGTTGATCGGAATCTTAACACGAAATGACGAGCAAATCTCACCGGCTCTCAGGTACTCGTCAATGTCCAGATGTTCATAGACCGATTGCATGGAAGCTCGAGCGCCTGGCGCTTTGACGACTTGGATAGTGCATGGAGACATGCGCTATTACTATAAGCGAGCTTTCTGATGGTCTCGGTGATCTTCCTAGTACGACTTTGTCAGGTTGGTGATCAGGGCAGAGCCTAGCCGAAAAGGTCGCGCAGGCGCTGTAGCTGCTGTTGCGCGAGATGCAATCTTGCGCCGGGCGGAGGGTCGATATTTCCCCCATGCTCCGCGGGACCATAGGTGTTACCTATCGCGGCGGACGCTTCACCTCGCTTTTCCTGCCATTCAGACGCGTTCCCACAACGTCCGCATCGAGTCAAAGCGAAGTTGTGACGATTCATGCATAACATGCAATTGACAACGCAAACGCGTCGACCGGCTATCGCGCATAAAACGTTTGGAGATAGGCATATGCACGACTGATGCGAATCCCTTTGACGCCTGTTTTGCGCAGGTGCATGAGACTTTCCGAGTTGTGGAAATCCGTTTGTGCAAATTGTTTTTATTCGCGTTACGACAGGAAAAGTGTTCGTGCACGTTTCATACGGGGTCCGATGCGGCGTCAAGGGCCTCAAACACATTGTTTTTATTCGCGCCGAGGAGCGCGGTGCGCTGCTCCACTTTGCTCACGCGTATCATTTTGACGGAAGAGGCCGAAAACTAGGTGATTTTGCAGGTTAAATGAGCGTCAAGGCATGGGTTTTCGCTTGCATAAGCGACCTAGCGTGCCGCCATCTGTTCTAGCAATGCGGCGTGGTTGTGTTATGGTTTGTAAAAAGTGTCGATGAAAAGTGTTTTAGGACTTTTCCCTTCGTGCCAAGACCATGTGCACGTTGCTCGAGGACCCTGCCGTCTATCGGAAGCGCCGATACACTTGTGGCGAGCACCTTTCCCATGTGTCCCCGGATCGATTCAATGTGTGCCGATCGCCCTGATGCCCATCGGAACCCTTCAGCAAGGTGCGCCAGAGCTTGTGACAGGCCTAAACGGGCCTGTGCATCTGTGACGAACACTCTCCACTCTCCGCGAACTATATGCGTTCCCCACAACTACGGCTGGGCGGGCCCGCCTGGGTGCCAGACTCTGCCTCCGGAATCAACCTGACAAAGTCGTACTAGCCCCTAGGATTCGAAGGAGACTGCCGGTGGCGCCACGGGTGCCGCTTTTGAAACGGCGGGTGAGGGGATGTTTGGGGGCGTTGAAATTTTAAGACGCGGGTGGTAAGGTTGCTGCGATGCCTGCCGCGCATTTTCGAGAGGGCTGTCCAGATCATCTTGCCCGTTTGAAAAATGGGGAACGGGTGCGCGAGGTGAACTTGGCCACGAATTTTTTTTTTGCCAGGCTGTCCAGGTGAACTTGCCCGCGCGAATTTTTTGGGCAGGGCTGTCGCGTTGTTGCGATCCATGCGTCAAAATTCGCGGACATCCGCCCAGGTGAACTAGGCCTTCGAAAAAAAACTACAAGCCCTGTTGGGTTGTTTTTGCTCGCCTCTTGCTTTTCAAAGCGATCGTCTCAGGTGAACTTGCCCCTTAGCAGTTTTCAGATCACCCGAACCAAGTGAACTTGCCCCTGTCTTGAATGAAAAACACGTGTCCGGGTTGATTTTATTGGTCTCTCAGATGCACGAAGGGGCTTGCGGCACGGGAACGCCAGCCCGGCGGCTGGCGCCACGGTCTCGCCAGCCCGGCGGCTGGCGCCACGGGGTTAGAGCGAGTTGAGGAAGGCCAGCAAGGCTTGGCGGTCTTGGGCGCTGAGGTTTTTGAAGCGCCGGCTGCTCTCTTCCGCTTCGCCGCCGTGCCAGAGGATCGCTTCCTCAATGCTGCGGGCGCGGCCGTCGTGCAGGAAGAAGTTGTGGCCGTTGACGATGCCGGTCAGGCCGATGCCCCACAGCGGTGGCGTCTTCCATTCCGTGCCGCTGGCGGCGAAGACCGGGCGGCCGTCGGCCAGGCCGGGCCCCATGTCGTGGAGCAGCGTGTCGGTGTAGGGGTAAATCGTCTGGTTGGTCAGCTCGGGCAGCTCCGCCGACTGCGCCACTGTCTGCCACTCGGGGATGTGGCAGTCGGCGCAGGCCAGGTTCTGGAACAGGCTCTGGCCGCGGATGACGTTCGCATTCTCGTAGTTGCGGCGCGCGGGCACGGCCAGGGTACGCACGTAGTGGGTGACCGCCTCTAGGGTCGCGGCGGGCAACTCGGGATCGTCCTCGCGGTTGTCGTCTTGGGGCTCGCCGGCCACGGATTCCTCCGTGAACAGCGTGTTGGTCACGCCGATGTCGCCGCGGTAGGCGCCGGCGTTCTGTTGGCGCAAGTTGGGGTTGTCGCCCTTCCAGCCGAAGCGGCCCAGGGCCAGTTCGCCGCTGGCGGCGTCGGTTACCCAGTTGGGCCGGCCGGAGATGCCGTCGCGGTCCAGGTCGTTGGGGTCCTGGTTGGCCAGGATCGCCGACTGCGGGATCAGCTCCAGCAGGCCGCGGCCGAAGACCGGTGGCGCCACCCGCGGCGAGAGCAGCAGGTCGGGTGGCAGTTCGCGGTAGGGATCGGCGACGCTGTAGCTGGGCCGGCGCAGGCTGTAGGCGGTACCATCCGCGTAGGTGCCGGGCTGTTCCTCGTAGCTGATCTGCATGCGGCCCTGGGGCGTGACGCCAAATAGGCCCTGGTCGAACAGCTGGGTGCCGTAGCCTGGCACCGGGATCGGGCCGTGGCTGGGGTCGCCGCTCGGGTCGGGCAGGCTCATGCGCAGGAACATGGCGCTGCGGTTCTCGCCCGCCTGCGGCGGTCGGCCGCGGCCGTCGGCAGGGTGGCAAGACTCGCAGGAAATGTTGTTGAAGAGCGGACCCAGGCCTGGGTTGACCTGGGCCGGCGCGGCCACGAATACGGCCTCGAAGGCGGCGTCGCCGACGAGGTGCTGGTTCAAGCGCTCGCCCGAAAGGCCCGGGAGCGGCATGGCGAAGGCCTGGGTGGTGGCGCTGAAGACGGTGCCGTTGGCGCCGCCTTGACTGATGTTGGGCGGCGGGGTGCCGGGCTGCTCGACGTCGTCGTCGGGAATCGCCTTATTGCCCGCGTCGCAGGCGAGCAGTAGCGCGAGCGCCGTCAGCGCCAGCGTTCTGCCCAAGGTTTGGGTCCAGTGGTAGGTCATGTCTTGCCCTCGATCCATATGCGGTCCTTGCCCTGAACCGCCTTGTCCGGGATCTGCCCCGGGGTGTTACTGGCCGATCAGCGGCCGGACGTCGTTTTCAAAACTGTCGCGCACCTTCGTGATCGCCTGTTGGGCGGCGGTGATGGTCGCGCTGCTGTTGAGATTGTTGCGGAACGGGAAGGGGATGGCAGCGATCTTGTCGATGGCGGTCTGGATCTCCCCGTCGATGCGGGTCACCAGCGCGGCGTTCTTGGAGCCCACGAACTGGTCCAGGCCCAGGCCCTGTTCACCGCTGGCGCCGTAATTGCCGCTCCAGGCATTCTGCACGCTGCGGATGTTGTCCTGGAAATCGTCCAGCGAGTTCCAGCTGAACTGCGATTCGACCAGCTCGGGGTTCTGCTCGTCGAAGGGGTCGGCGATCTTGCCGTTGGCGACCTCGTCGCAGATGTCGACCATGCCCTGCAGCCACTCGTAGACGGCATCGCGCTGGGTGGCGTAGCGGCTGCCGGTCTGACCGGCATTCTGGAACTCGACGGCGTAGTCGCCGTCCCAGGCGTCCCACAGGGTCAGTGCATTCTCGGCCAGGACCTGGGTAACAGCCCCCAGATACTCGCGCTCGCGGCTGCTGACGGAGGCGACCGGGCGGGCCTGGCCCTCGCGGAAGAGCAGGTATTCGATGGTGTGGAAGCCCTTGAGCTCGTCGCCCAGGCCATCGCGCACGAATTGGGGCGTCAGCGCATTCTCGGATGCCAGCACTGCCTCGAGCTGCTGGCGGTCGACCGGCCAGGAGTCGAGCGCCGGATCGAGGGCCAGCGTGGCTGCCGGGCCATACAGGAACGCCTCGCTGTTCTCCCAGGGTTTGCGGGTCGCGACCCAGGCGGCTGCGGCGGCGTTGAACAGGTTCTGGTTGTCGGGCGAGGCGTTGGACGAATCAACCGCCAGCTTCAGCAGCGCGGCCTTGTCGCGCAGCTGGGCGTAGGTCGGCACGATCACGACCTGGGTCACGCCGCGCAGCAGCGGCGCGAAGTCGTAGGATGTATTGCCAGGGGTCGAGGTGTCTGCGGCGTCGCTGTCGGAGCAGCCGAGACAGAGCAGCAGGCTGAGGCCACACAGGGCCCAAACGTATTTCATGGGGTCCTCCAGGGGCGACTCAGAACCAGTCGCCGGCAAAACCAGCGGAGAGCTGGATCGTGTTTTCGATGTTGAGGCGGTCGTCGACGAAGGAGCGCCGGGCGAATTCCAGTTTGGTGACGATGTGCTCGGTCGGCCAGTAGTTGAGGCCTAGGGCGGCGATGCGGCGGTCGTAGCGGGCGGCCGCGAAGATGGTGGGATGGGTGTCGGCCATGGAATCGACTTGGCCGATGTGGGCGAAGGCGTCGAGGCGGCGCGCCTCTTTTTCCCAGACGCGGTAGCTGGGCTCGACAAACCAGGAGTAGGCCTGGCGGGCGACGGGCGTGCGCGCGGTCTGGATCTCGGTGGAGAGGCGCTGGTTCTTGGCGGTGATCAGGTGGGCGTTCTGGAGCTGGCCGAAGATGCCCAGTCCGCGCACGGCGAAGCGGCCGAAGTGAGCGCGGCCGTGGAGCTCGCCCATGGCCAGGCAGCCGTCGATGCCCTCCATGTCGTTCTTGGGGCGGTTGCCGGTGGTGTTGCCGAAGTAGCCGGAAATGCCGACGACGCTGTCGCCGCCAAGCGGCAGGTCGACGCGACCGGTGATGGCCAGGTCGGTGGCGCGCACGGTCTCGAATTTGCGCTGGTGGCCATTGCGGATCCAGAACTTAGAGTCGAAGCCGGTCGAGTCGAGCCCGTTGACGATCGCGATGCTGGCATCCAGGCCGTAGCGCGAGAAGTCGAAGCGGGCGCCCATCTCGTGCCAGACGGTGGGGATCAGGCTGGTCTCGGTCTCGGGCCGGGTGGCGGTCATGTAGTGGAGAGGATCGTCCTCGACGGAGATCCAGCCGAAGGGCACATAGACGCGACCAATCTGAAACTCGGCGCCGGAATCGAAGTGGCGGGCCAGGACGAACTTTTCGAGCACGATCTCGCCGCCCTTCTCGACCTCGGTTTCGTACTCGCCGAACTCTTCGTACTCCAGTTCGAGGGCGGAGCCGGTGCCGCCGTGCTCGTACTCGATCTCGGCCTCGACCTCGAAGCGGTCGTTGAAGTGGTAGGCGAACTCCATGACGAAGCGGGGGATATCGAATTCGCCGCGGTGCTCGTCGATCGAGCCGGTGGGGGTGGCGCGTTGGTTGGGACCGTAGTCGTATTGGCTGTAGAGGATCTCGCCGTAAGCCTCGATCGCGAAGGATTTATCGGGCGGATCAGAGACAAAGAGCAAAAAAAGGGCATACAAACCCATGGTCAGGGTTCCTCCTGAGCAAGAAGAGCGATAGGTGCCCTGGAAGCAGATGTCGCAGAAGGGCAAGACCTAACCTAGCACATGACCACCTGCGACTCAATCTCAAAGTTTTGCTAAATTCAGCTCTGCCTTCGTGGAACTTACTACCCGCTAGTGAACTTCCCTGTTAAGATAGTTGTGCAAGCCCACCATGCCTTCCCTACGGGGCTCGGTTTGACAGAACACACTTGAAGGATTCGTTTCGGATGCCGGGGAAATCCATGGCCGAGCCCCAGAGTCTATTGCATTTCAAAATCATCGAAACTTTGGGTACGGGCGGCAATGGCACGGTCTATCGGGCTCAGGACACGCGCAGTAACCAGGTGGTCGCGCTCAAGACGCTGAAGAACGTCTCCGATACCGCGCTCGCCCGCTTCAAGCGAGAGTTCCTGGCTTTAAAGAAGATGGATGATCCTGGCATCATCAAGGTCTACGAGGGCTACTTCGAGCATCACCCGCCGTTCTTCACCATGGAGTGGGTCAAGGGCAAGACGCTCAGCAACATGATCGTCGACTTGGAGAACAACCCGATGGTCTTTTCCGTCGGTGATCGCGAGAACTTCGCGTTGCGCATGGCGCTCCAGGTCTGCGATATCCTTACCTACATCCACTCCTTCGAGGAGGTCCACCGCGACCTTAAACCGGATAATATCTTTATCACCCTTGCCGGCCACGACATCCTGTCCGAGTTCACGGTCAAGATGCTCGATTTCGGCCTGCTCAAGGGCGTCAGCGACGCCGGTAAGGACGAGGACACCGATGGCGGCATGATCGTCGGCACCGTCCACTACCTCAGCCCCGAGCAGGCCAAGGGCACCGCCATCGACCTGCGCTCCGACCTCTTCAGTCTCGGCATCATTCTCTATAAAATCATCAGTCTCAAGCTGCCTTACGAGGCCCAGGATGTGGTCGGCTACATCTTCAAGACCGTGTTCGAGGAGCCCGAACCGATCGAGAATCACACGCCCAAGACCGACGCCAAGGTGGCCGCGCTGCTGCGCGAATTGCTGGCTCGCGATCCCGGCAAGCGCCCGCCCAGCGCTCAGGCGCTCAAGCGCCGCATCAAGAACGTGCTGGACCAGGAGCCGGTCATGGAGCAGCTCGACATTGAGGCCGCCGACCTGGACTTTGCCGCTGGCCTGGAAGGCTTCGGCTCGCCGCTGCTGCCGGCGCCCTTGACCGGTCGCGACGGCGAGCTGCAGCGCATGGAAAAGATGCTGCGCAAGTCCATGGGCGGCCGGCCGCTGGCGGCGATCCTTGAGGGCGAGCCTGGCATGGGCCGCTCGACCATGATCAAGGAGTGGCGCGGCCGCATCAAGCCCCACAACCCCGTGATCATGCAGGCCCACTTCTCCGAAGAGGTGATCGTCACCCAGGACCCGATCGGCCTACTGGTCGACTCGCTGGTACGGATCCTCAAGCCCGAGGAAGTGCGCAAGCTGTTCAAGGACGTCTACCCCTTCCTGATCTCCGTCTCCCGCTACCTGGGCCGCTACTTCGACACCAAGAGCGTCGGCAAGTTCGACCACCTCTCGCCCAGTCGCAAACTGCAGGTTCTGGCCGTCAACTTCATCAAACTGCTGGGCGCGCTGACCGCGCGAGGACCGGTCGTGCTGATCCTCGAGGACGTCCACAACGCGCCCGAGCGCTTCTTCGGCTGGCTGACCCTACTCTGGGAACAGCTGGGCAGCCAGCAGCTGTTGCTGGTGCTGTCCTGTACCCAGGACGCCAGCCGCGGCGCCTTCACCCAGTTCTGTCACCGCCTGGCCGAGCAGCCCGACAATGCGGTCATGGAACTCCAGCCGCTCGACAAGAAACAGACCGTTCACCTGTTGCAGAGCATGCTGCCGATCGGCGTCGAACTGCCCTTCTCCGACAAACTGATCAAGCTGCTGATGGAGCGCGCCAACGGCAATCCCTTTTACGCGATCGAGCTGTTCTCCGTGCTCTACGAGGAGGGCCAGCTGTTCGTCGAGCGCGGCACGCTCGACGTCAAGAATACCGGCAGCCTGGATGTGCCGCTCTCGATCCACCAGGCCCTGCTGAAGAAGGTCCAGCGCCTGCCGGCCGAGACCCAGCTGATGCTTAAAGCCGCGACCGTGCTCGGCCATGCCTTCGACTACCAGTACCTGGTCGCCTGTCTGCGCTGGAGCGACGAGCAGTTCTTCCACCACCTCGACGTCCTGGTGAAGATGGGCATCCTCACCGAAGAGGAGCGGCCGACGCATCGCCTCCATTTCAACGCGCCGGCGCTGCAGAAGATCCTCTACGACCAGATCCCCCAAAAGGAGCGCGAGTTTCTGCACAACAACACCGCCAAGTCGGTGGAGAACTTGCTGGGGGCCGACGATGTGGTCGGTCTGGAACAGATCGCCCAGCACTACGCCAAGGGCGCCAACCACGTGCGCGCCGTCAAGTACGCCTACCTGGCCGGCAACAGCGCGCTCGAGGCCAAGGAGACGGACCGCGCCGTTTACTTCTACGAGCTCAGCCTGGCGATGATGGACCAGATGGAGAACAAGCAGGCCGGCAACCTGGTCATGCTCAAGCTGGCCGAGGTCCACCTGGCCAACGAGCAACCGGAGAAGGCGCTGGCCTATTACAACGCCAGCCTGACCAGCGAGAACCTCTCGCGCATGGAGAAGCTGCGCACCCTGCGCGGCCGCATGCTCTGCCACCAGAAACTCAATCAGCTGGCGCCCGCCCTGGCCGACGCCGAATCCCTGTGCCAGATGGCGACCGCCTGCTCCAACCGCATCCAGGCCGAGACCCGCCTGGCGCGCGGCTTCCTGGACTGGCAGGCCAACGGCAACGCCCACAACTATTTGCGCGACGTGCTGAAAGCCAACCTGCTCTACAACAAGCTGCCCAACTGGCCGGTGCGCACCGCCTTCGCCCAGATCCTCGCCAACGACGCCCTGGAAGCCAACAAACGCCTGACCGAGCTGGCCAAGCACGACTTCACGCCGCGTTTCCCGGTCTACCTGCTGCTGGCCTTCCTGCGCTACTTCATGGGCGACTTCGCCAAGGCCAAGGCCTTCCTGGCCAAGACGCGCGAGGGCGAGGACAGCCCGACCCTGGATCCGACCTGGATGGTGGCCCACTCGCTGCTGACCTTCAAGGTCCAGGCAACGATGGCGCCAGACCACCCGGTCGGCGAGTATCTCAGCATCGCCCAGCGCTATATCGAGCGCTTCGGCTTGCAAAGCCTGCGCATTAAACTGACCCTGGCCCAATTGGAACACTACCTGATGACGGGTCAGTACGAGCAGGCCTGGAAACTGACCTCGACCCTGGTCAAGGAATCGCCCGACCTGCCCTTGGAGTACTTCGACTACAACCTGTTCCTGATCCTGACCGTACGCAGCGCCTGGGAGGTCCAGGAACGGCCGCCGCGCGGCTGGCTGCTCAAGTTCCAGCGCTTCACGCCCACCGAGGACACGACCTTCCTGCTCCAGACCCACTGGGCCCTGGCCAAGGCGGCCGAGGCCGGGCTGCCGCTCTCCATGGCCGGACCCGAGGCCATGAAGGCGCTCAAAAACGTGCAAAAGCTGCTGATCAAGACCAAGCTCAAATACTACTACCGCGCGACCCTGATCAAGGAGATCAGCCTGCTGCGCAACCTCGGCCAGCTGGATCAAGTCGCCAAACTGGAAGAGCTGCGCCAGCAGATCGACGCGACCATCGACATCAAACTACCGGCCAATTAGGCTAGCGCAGCGTGTGCCTGATAACGAACTGCTTTTCTGCCAAGGCGAAAGGTTGCCTTGTGCTTACTCCAAATCGACTAGGGTGTTCCAATCTTCGGGCAACCACTCACACACTGGGTACTCCATGGCGAGGATGTCGATGCATTCGTGCACCGTGCAGATGGCAAAATGATAGACAGTGACTCGCCACGCATCCAAAATACCGCCGTCAGCTTCATTGATCCAGGTGTGGAAGTCTGAGTTCGACACTTGATAAAACGACCAATCGTCTCTAACGCCCCGTTCCTGAAGGTGGATAATGCCGGGGCGAACCGTAAACCGGGAGGCCAGGATTTTGATAAACTTCAACCGGAAGAATAATTGGAAATCAACTTCGGAAAAAACCAGACGCACGGCTTCGCAGTCATCCGTGTAGCGCTCTAGATGACACAATCCCCTTATCTGACGAAGGGGTCTCCAAGGGTGATATTTCATGTTCAAGATGACCTCTGAAAATGAACAGGTATGCTTGAGTCAGGGGGCAGTCTGCTCACAGGGTTTTAGCCCACGGCGGTCGGATCTGGTTGTCGAGCGGTTTGGGCTCCCTACTCTCCCAGATCAGCTGAGGCGGGGTCATGGTGATAATTTCATAGCAGTCGTCCCATGAAAACAGGGCGTAATGAACCACGTTTTCGTCTAATGCCTCACAGCCAGACACCTCTCGGAACCAATCCAAATAGGCCGAGTCTTTGGCGATATTGCTCATAAAGGGGAATTCTTGACTATATGAGTGCACATGCGTCTCGTCGGTGTATCTAAAGGCCAGGGGCGAGGGAAATATGAGCAAACATTTGGAAGTGTCGTGTTCATCATGCAAGACAAGGAACAAGGTGTGATGTTCATAGCGAAACGCGAGGGGAGAAAATCTATCCTTAAATCCCGGATGAGGTAGCCACTCGGCTACATGCATAGCGACCTCCTAAAAGTACTACATGGTATCAAGAATCCCGTCTTAAGGGAAGGGGACACAAGCGCGGTCACGGCAAGGTTAAGCGGTATTCGGCAAAGGCAGAGGGCGAGGATTGACCGAACTCGGTGGTTTTGGCGCCTTGGGGTTGGAGGTATGGATTCGCTAGCCTAAAAGGGACCCATAAAAAGGGGGGTTGATAGCCGAAAAGGGACCCATCAGCCATTTTAGGGGTTCAGACAGAATCAATGGGCAGCCATTCAGTTGTGGGGTGGTTGTGGGTGAGAATGTCGATACACTCGTAAACACAGCCAATCACATAATGGGTCAGGATGCTGGGTTGTGTATTCACTGTGTTGGGGGAGCTGCCATGAGACCATGGTTTAAAGTTGGAATTCTGCAAGATGTAAAAGGACCAGTCGTTCTTGAATCCTTGATCATGCCGGTGGATATTGCAACGTCGGTCAGAGATTTTGGCGGCAGCGATGCCGTCAAACTTCAAGCGGAATAGGCTGCTGAATTTGACTTCGGACAGGATGACCCGCACACCATCCACATCATCATAGTAGCGTTCCAAGAAACATGGGCCATTAATGTGTGGAAGTGGGGTCCAAACTTCGTACCTCAAGACTTGCTCCTTGTACTGCGCATGGTGGGGCTAATCTAGACTTGCCCAAGGTGATGGTTGGCAGGGATCCGGCTGGTTTGTGTCTAGCGGCGTCCAGGTTACCAGTGGGGGAACCAGGGTGATGATTTCCAAATATTCGTCGAGCGCTGAAACTGCGTAATGAACAAGATCCGGATTCAGTGTTTCATGGCTTGAGGATTGACGGAACCACGCTAAGTAGTTGGAATTCTTGGCGATATTGTATTTATATTTGAAGACATCGCTGCTCGTGTGTGGATCTTGCTTGCTGGTGTGTCTAAAGACCAATGGCGATGGAAAAGTGATCCGGCAAATAGCGTTAGCCTCTTTATCGCGAAAAACTATAGAAAGCGTTCGGTCCTCCATGTTTAGGCTATGAAAGGTTAACTCATTTTTTACTTCTGGGTGAGGTCGCCACTCAATGACTTTCATTGGTTTTTCCCTCGCTTGAGATGTTTCTGTGCTCGGGAAGTCGTGCACATGTTGGTGGTTCAGAGTTTAGAATGTCGATGATCTCGCTCAAAGTACAGATGGCAAAATGGAGGACGTTTTCTTTCGAGGATTGCAGGATGCCACTGCTTGCTTGGTGGATCCATGCCTCAAAGTCAGAGTTGGCCACTTGGTAAAATGACCAATCGTCCTTGACACCCCTTTCCTGAAGGTGAATATTACCGCGGCGATCAGTGAATCTGACACCGTGAGAGCTTCCCTGAAAAGTTAGGCGCAAGTATGATTTGGATTCAACTTCGAAAAGGATTAGGTGTAGCCCTTCCCAGTCATCCGCGAAGCGTTCTAACTGGCATGGGCCCTTTAACTGGTCAAGTGGTTTCCAAATATGGTACTTCATAAAAACTCCATAGCGGTATTTGGAACTGGCCTGGGAGAGGTCGCCCCGCGGCAAAGCCTGCCGCGGGGCGGTTCGTCTACAAGAGGTTGTTTTTGGGCGGTGGCGAATGGTTGTTTTCTTGTTTTGGGTCTAGATACTCCCACTTGACTTGTGGAGGCGTCATGGTGATGACTTCAAAACAGTCAGAACATGTGCTTATGGCGTAGTGAACCACATTTTCGTTCAATGATTCGCAACCTGAGGTTTGACGGAACCAATCCAAATAGGACGAACCTTTGGCGATATTGAATCCAAATCGATAGACCTCGTTGTATGCGCATTGGTATAGTTCGTCGGTGTATCTGAAGGCCATTGGAGATGGGAATGTAATCCGAAGGTTGCCCTTGACGTCATGATCACGGAAGATGATAACAAGCGTTCCATTTTCATAGCGATAACCATGCGCATACAAATCATTTTTAGCTCCCGGATATGGATGCCATTCCATGACTTCCATCGCTACCTCCTACTCCTCATAACGGCTTTTGTAGTTCTTATTGCCAATTTTGAACGGAATCGTAGATAAACCATCTACGCCAGGTTTTCCGCTAACTTCACGAAAGCTCACGTTCGCACCCTCCTTGGTTTTTCCTTTTAATAAGCCATCAACCTCGGGCTAGTTTTCTTTTGCCGTGGTGGCGACAACTTCTCCTAACGCCTTGCTTGCTTGGCCTGCGGCCTCAATGAGATTTCGTCCTCACCCGGATTCAGAATAATAACATTGAACTTGGCGTCAAGTGAAAAAAATTGCCTACGGCCTCCTTTCGCAGCGTTTTTAGAGTTTCGTCGATGTTTTCTGCAACAACCTGATGACATTTGTTGCTTTTGAGGAAGGCGCCTTAGGCGGTCAGGGCAAGGTCAATCGATACTCGGCGTAGGCCGAGGGTGAGGTTTGGCCGAATTCGGTGGTCTTGGCGCCTTGGGGATGGAGGTAGCCGGCGACGAGGGTGCTGCGTTGGCTGAGGTCCCAGGCGAGGGTCAGGAGGTAGCGGGCGCTGTGGTCGTGGAACTCGCCCAGGATCGTGGCGGAGATATGCACCAGCGGGTGGACCTCTTGGGTGACCATGGCGGCCAGGTGGTCGCCGCGCAGCAGGTAGAGTTCGCCGTGGCGGAACTCGGGACGGGTCAGCAGGTCGAAGGCGGATTCGATGGGGCGGTTCTGGTGGTGGAACTCGACCGTCAGGTCCGTGCGCGGGCCTAACCGGTCCGTCGCGCCGACCATCAGACGCAGGGGGTCGGCGCGGTGTTCGGCGTCGCGCCAGAGGCCTTCGCTGTACCAGGCGGCGTCCCAGGCGATGCCGGCGAAGTCCCAGCCGAGTGTCCATTCGCCGTAGGTTTGGCCGGCCAGGAACGAGGCGTCGACGGCACCGAGATGGGTGGTCAGGTGGAGGAGTTGAACGCCGTCGCCGTGTTCGGGGTAGAAGCTGAGCAACTCCAGCTCGTCGCGCTCGCCCAGGCGCCGGGTCAGGCGCAGGCCGTCGATCCCGGACTTGTACTGGGTGTTGAGGCTGTACGGCGAGAGCGGCGCGAACAGGTCGGACGGGTTGAAGAAGCGGCCGTTGCCGTGGCCCACCGGTTGGCGGCCCAGGTTCAGGCGCCAGGGTCCCTGGCTCCAGGTCAGGCGCAGGCGATCCAGTTGTTGGAGCAGGAGCTGGTCCTCGCCCTCGTGGACCGCCGTGTGGAGATCGTCGACCCGCAGCGTGACCGGCAGGCGCGGCAGGAGCAGGTTGTCGCGGTAGAGCCATTGCGCCTCGTAGGCGGCCTCCCATTGCCAGTACGTGGCGAAGTCGTGTCGCGCGGTCAGGCGCAAGCGGCTGGCGACCAACAGTTCGCCCTGAGCGAGCAGCGGCTCCTGCTCGTGGGCGGCGAAGCTGTCGCTGTTGACCGTAAAATTCCAGGCATCGCCGCCCAGTGCCAGCGCCAACAGCAGCCAGGTCATACGTGCGCCTCCGCGGGCACCACCTGGCCGTCGGCGATCGTGATCAGGCGCCTGGCGCGGTCGAGGACCTTCGGGTCATGGCTGGAGAACAGGAAGGTGATGCCGTGGTCGCGGTTGAGGTGCTCCATCAGCTCGATCAGGGCGTTGCCTGTGTTCGTGTCGAGGTTGGCGGTCGGCTCGTCGGCCAGGACCAGTTTGGGGAAGGCGGCAATCGCCCTGGCCACTGCCACCCGCTGCTGCTGGCCGCCGCTGAGCTCGCGCGGGCGGCGTCGCTCCATGCCGCCCAGGCCAACCTGCTCGAGGACCTCGAGCGCGCGCTGTTTGCGCTTGGCCGCATCCCAGCCCAGCAGCAGGGTCACGTACTCGACGTTCTCCTGGACGTTGAGGACGGGGATCAGGTTGTAGGCTTGGAACACGAAGCCCATGTACTCGCGGCGCACTTTCGCCTGGCGGGCGCGGTCGAAGCCGGCGACGTCCTCGCCCAGCAGTTCGATGCGGCCAGCGGTCGGGGTGTCGAGCATGCCGATGACGTTGAGCAGCGTCGACTTGCCGCTGCCGGAGGGACCGGCGATAGCGGTGAACTCACCCGCGCTCAGGGTCAGGTCGACCGCCTCAAGGGCGCGCACGACGCCGGCCGGCGTCTTGTAATGGCGCGAGACGCCGAATAGCTGGATGACGGTGGCGCTCATCAAAATCCTCCATTAACCATTGAATCGCAGCGAGGCGGCCGGGTCGCGGCGCAATAGGTTGCGCAGCGGCAGCACCGCCAGGGTCGGCACCATCAGGAAAAAGGCAGTGGCGTAGAGCAGCGGCTTGCGGAACTCCAGCGCCGGGTAGAGCGGGTCGCTGAAGATCATGCCGATGACCTCGACATGGCCCATGGGGATGCCGTAGGCGCGTGTCACCAGGGTCAGGGCGATGCCCAGCCCGAAGCCGGCCAGAGCGCCGAGCAGGCCCAGCAGCAGGTACTCCATGACGACGATCGCGCCCAGCTCGAATGCGCCGGTCCCGATCGCCTGCAGCATGCCGAACTCGCGGATGCGCTCGAGCAGGCTCATGCCCATGGTGTTGGCGATGCCCAGCCCCGCCAGCAGGCAGACGACGATGAAGGTGCCGAACAGGAAGATGTCTTGGACCTCCATGCCCTTGAGCAGGGGCACCATGCGCGCCTGCCAGGGCACGGCCTCGACACCGGGCGGCGCGATGCTGGCGAGAATCCCCTTCAAGGCCGCCTCGTCGGTCAGGTCCGCGTCGAGGCGAAAGGCGATTTCCTGGGCCTGGTCGTGGAGGTCGAGCAGTTGCTCGGCCAGAGGCCGGGGCGCGACCACGGTCAGGTTGTTGAGCTCCGCATCCTCGGTGGCGAGGATGCCGGCGACGTGGACCAGCACGCTGTTGAGTTCGCCGTTCTGGAGCGAGGAGGCCGTCAGGACCAGCTTGGAGCCGGCTTCCAGTTCCATGCGCTCGGCCAAACCGGCGCCGATCAGGACCTCGCGTTGCTCGCGCAGCCAGTGGCCGCGGGCCAGGCGCTTGCGCCAGTTGGTCAGGCCGGCCTCCTGGTGCGGATCCACGCCGAGCAGGGTCAGCGAGGCCGAGCGGCTGCCGATCGCCGCCAGCACGGGCCCGAAAATGCGGGGCGCGGCGACGACGACCTTGGGATGCTCGCGGGCGCGCGCCAGGATCGCGTCCACGCCATTGATCAGCTTCTCGGGCTCGCCGGTCTCCAGGTAGCCGGGCGCGTGAAACTGGCCGTGGCCGACGAGCGAGCCGGTGCCGATGGCGATGATGCGGGCGCGCATGCCGAGCACCAGGTTATGGGTGAAGATCAGGATGCCCAGGCCGAGCGCGATCGCCACCAGGGTCAGCGCGGTGCGGCGCTTTTGGCGCCAGATGTTGCGCCAGGCGAGCAGGCAGAGGCGAGCCCACATGGCTTAGTCCCTGATCGCTTCGACGGCGGTCATGCGCGCGGCCTTGAGAGCCGGCAGCAGGCCGGCCAGGATCGCGCCGACCAGGACCAGTGCCGGAAAGACCAGCGAGCCCAGCCAGGTATTGACGGTGTGGATGATGCCCAACTCGACGCCGCCGTAGCTGAAGTCCTCCATGCCGAGGCTGATGCCACGGCGGCCGAACCAGAGGTTGAGGGCGCCGCCGACGAGCACACCGGGCGTGATGCCGAGCAGGGCCAGGAAGAAAATTTCCGACAGTACGATCACGACCATCATCGGCGGCGAGGTGCCGAGCGCCTGGATCACGCCCAGCTCGTGGGTGCGCTCCATGACGCTCATGAGCATGGTGTTGGCGACGCTGATCAGGATCACGGCGAGGATGATGATCAGGAAAAAGTAACCGCCACCGCGGTCGGCCTCGATCGTGTGGGCCAGGTTCGGCAGCAGTTCCTGCCAGGGCATCAGGTGCAGCGGCGCGGCGAGCTGAGTATCCCGCTGCAGACCAGGCAGTTGACCGCGGTTGTGGACCAGGCCGACGACGCGGTGGACCTTGCCTTCGAGGACCAACAGTTCCTGGGCTGATGCCAGCGGCACAAAGACGACGGCGCGGTCGAGGGCGTCGATGCCCGAATCGAACACGCCGACGACGGTGAACAGTTCGGCCGCGATCGAGCCATCCGCGCCCTGGCCGACATAGGCGATCTCGCTGTCGAGACCGACGCCGAGGCGTTTGGCCATGCCGCTGCCGATCACGGCCGGCAGGTGATCGCCGAGCTCGTGCCACCACTGGCCGGCGCTGAGGGTGGCGGTATAGGTGCAAATCTCTTTGGCGGGGTCCATGCCGACCAGCAGGCCGCCCAGGGTATTGTTGTCATGGGAAAACAGCCCCGGCGACTCGACCCGGTAGGTGACGCCGCTGACCCTGGGATCGCGGCGCAGGCGCTCGCCCAGGGCCTCGTAGTCGGCGACGTTCTTGAACAGGCTGGGCTTGTCCTGGTAGTCACCGGACAGGACTTCAAAGTCGCCATTGTAGGTCTTGGTGCCGACGTCGATCATGCCGCCGTAAGTGCCCTCGGCCGTGCCGGTCATGAAGACGATCAGGAGCACGCCGATGAAGAGCATGCTGCACGTGGCCGCGGTACGCCATTTGCGCCGCGCCAGGTTGCGCCAGCCGATCATCAGCAGGATCCGCATCAGCCCCCCTGCTTGAGGTTGGTCTGGGAGAACAGGCTCTCGTCGAGTTTGAGGTCGAAGGTCATCTCTTCGTAGGTGACCTCGGTGCGGCGACCTTTTTCCAGCAGCGGTTCGAGGACGATGCGGCAGGGAATGGTCTTGCCGCCCAGTTCGCGCACGTCTTCGAAGCTCATGCGCCGGGCCAGGCGACCCTTCTCGTCGTAAAATTCCTGGAGCGTGGGCAGGCGGGTGGTGCGGTCGAAGAGCGCGACCACCTTCTGCCAAGTGACCGCGGCCTCGGGCTTGGTGGTGTAGACCACAACCAGCTTGCCGTCGCGGTCCGGGGCGCGGGCGGCCGTGTAATCGCGCTCCCAGCTACTGTCGCGCATGAGGTCGTCATTGGTGAGGTCGGAACCCATCCAGGCGCCCATCATCATTGAGGGTGGGACCCGCACCAGTTTGTCGATCTTGGGCAGCCAGTTCCACATGTCGCGCTTGCGCTTGAGGGTGGCGATGCCTTGTTCCTTGCGCGGGGCGAGGATGCGGATCAGGGAATAGTCGTTGCCCATGGACCAGCTCTCGAGCGAGAGGGTGCGCTGGTAGTCGGGGGTGGTGACCTTCATGGTCAGCTTGCCGTGGCTGGAACCGGAGCGGTAGAGCTGGTCGAGCCACTGGCTGAGCTGCTCGACGCTGGGGTCGGCCTGGGGCAGGGCGGGGGCGAGAATCAAGAGCCAGATCAAATGCAATGGAATGCTCCCTCGACCGAAGTCCCCAGGGGCGGCCACCTGGGGACGAACGGGTCACTGGAAGATGTTGTCGCCCTTCTTCGGCGGCTTGCCCGATTTCAGGGTGGCGTAACTCAGCTTCTCCTTGACGGAGGTGATCTGAATGGTGCCGGTCTCGGTGAAGTCGTTGTCCAAGAGTTCGCCAGTGTCCGGGTCGCGGATGGCTTCCATTTTGCCGACTCTGAAGACGCGGCCTTCGGCGACGCCCTCACGGGAGCCGCGATTGATGATGATCTTGTCGTTGCCGCCCTTGATGACGGTGCCGGTCCAGGGAATGGTGGCGGTCTGGCTGGAGAGGAACTGGACGACCTGCTCGCAGGCCTCGGCGATGACTTGGCCGGCGGGCGTCTTGGTGAAGCCGCCGACATCGCCGCTGAAACCGTGGCCGGAGTAGCCGACGTTGAGCTTTTTCTTGGAAATTTTGGCTTCGAAGTTCTTCGAGGCCACGACCATGCCGGTGGTGGAGTCGATGACATAGACAACGCCGGAGATCAGCGAGGTGCTCTTGCCGCCGCCCAGGCGGATGCCCTTGATAGAGACACCGCCATCACCGCCGGAGGTGCCGTCGTCGAATTGGGTGATATCGCCCTTGACGAGCAACTGGGCCGGTGTCATTTGACCGGTTTCGGGGGTCTTGCCGCCGCCGGCGGTGCGGCCGGAGGCGCCGAAGTCCTGTTCTTCCATGGCGGCGGCGCGCATCTCCTGCTCGCCCAAGACGATAAAGGAGCCCGAGTTCTGCAGCTTGTCCGTGAGGACCGCGCCCCAGGCGTCGCCCAGATCCCACTGAGAGTGCCAGCCGGCTTTATTCTCGAATTGGCGGACCTGGATCGTGTAGCGCAGGCCACCCGATTGCTGGGCCATGGCGGCGGCGCAAAAGGCCAGGATCAAGATCGAAAGCATCGTTCTTTTCATGATAAGTGCTCCATGAGGTACGGGAGTAACAGGCCACCATTGTACCTCAGGCACAGGATAGGCGCTAGGGCAACCTGGTGGGTGCCCCTGCGGAGGCGCGATCGGTGATCTTGGTAACACTGCTGGCTCGCGGCATAGGTCATCACAGCCGTTGGTGGTAGAAGGTCATGGGTTGGCAAGGGTATCGTTCAGCTTTTCCAAAAATTTTTGCTGGTCCGCCTCAGCACTATTGCCAAACTCATACCAGCGAATACCTTTTTCGCGATCAAGAAAAATTTTGACTAGGCCGTTGGCGGTATAATCTTTTAAGTGACTGGATCCATCGAAGTAGGTGACCTGATCTTGGGCCAAGTTAAACGCGTTTAAATAGCCGCGAAGTTTCTCCTGGTTCGTTTCTTGAGGAATAAAGAAGTGAACCCTAAAGTCCGGAGTTGCACCCAAAGGAGCGAGCCAGTATTCTGTTTCATACAGACAGACAGGGCACTCTCGTGCAGGATCCAAAAAAATGATCAGATTAAGACGGCTATTCCCTTTGATGCTTGGTCGAACAAATTTATTGAAATGGCCTTCATTTAACTCTGATGTGCTATCTTCGTATTTGCATAAGCTGGGACAGGATTGTGCTTTTGAGTTGAAAAAGGTGCGCGACCCGTAGATAATTCCAAAGGTCGTAACAAGGATCAGTGAGAAGCGAAGGACTCCGCTGTGATTACTTCGACTCATAAACGAGAACCCTTTCCTTTCCATTCTCCCCTGAGTCGTCCAAGTCGGCCCGTAGTAGGGTATATAATTTGTTACTGGCTGAGCAAATGAGTTGACCTTCAACGGGCAAGTTTTCCTTGGTTAGTAACTCTTTGGAGGTGTCGTAGGCCTGATAGTAAAACCTTTCGGGATCTGGATGATACCAGCATACGATCATTTGGCCCTTCAACAGGGCGAATGACCTTATTTGGGTGTAAGAATTGTAATAGGCATCTACCTTAATGCGGTTGTAGCGATCCTTCTCGGGCAACGGCGTTTTGGGTGGTTCAATGTAACCAGGCGGGGGCTTGAGTTTCCACACGTGGGGAGTGTCTTCAAAAGATTTGAAAACATAAATCTCGGGTAGCGAGCCCGGCTGATAGTAGAGCGTGTTACCCTCGCCGTTGGCGAATGCGAACCAAGAATCTGTGAAGGCAGAACGATTTGACGATCTCCGATACCACGATTTCCCTGGTTTAGCCTTTTGACAGTTGTAAAACTCAAAGCCAGGTCCGCTTACTGCTGAAGGGTTTTTCACTGCTAAAAAAATATCTTTATTCCAAGGGAATAATCGGATGGCCAAATAAAATTTTGAAATCTCTCTCAGGAATTTTCCAGAATCTGCACTGTAGGCCATTAGTCTGGTCTGGCGATGGAGCACGACAAGTACCTGGTCCTGGTCTAGCAGTGTGAAGCAAATGGGCTTTTCAAGCTCGCCAGGGCCTTTGCCAGGGCCTTTTAATTGGAACATGACGGTCCCGGCAGGGCTCATTTTAGTGATTGAGTGACCCCAATAGTCCTGGTACCAAATGTTCTCTTTCGAATCAATGTTCATCAGAGGATGACGCATGGCTGGCTCGACCGTTAGGGGAATTGTCCTCTTAAGAGAAAAGTCGCCAAAAAGCCATGTCAAGATACAAATGGTCTGAATCATGAAACGCTCCTTTAGCTTTAAACTAAAGCTGCCTTTCTATGACAAGAAAGGCAACCGTTGATGAGTCTTGGGTTAAAGTATTGCAAGGGAGGATCAGATATCCTCAATGATCAACACGCAAATGCAGCTGTTGGAGGTGCTCACACAGTCGACGGCAACTCTGTCGAAATAACAGTCCCAGATATGTACCGAGCGGCGGGCATGAGCAGGCGTAGGTATGAGGAAGGCAGCGATCATTGCAGCAGTAAGACTTGCTAGCTTTAAAGTCATTGGAATCTCCTGTTTCATGAGAGTAGGGGAAAAATCCCAGTTCTTGCGAGCATATCTCCGCCTTGGGTTTTTGTCAATGGGGATCCGGGGGCATGGGGCATGGGGGGATCTCGAAACAAACCACCGGCTGGCGCTAAAGCGGGCCTTTCTGCATGGTGCACACTCGTGATTAACGCCATATTTAAGCGCCCCACATAAGATTCACCTTCCGCCCGGCGCAAGATTGCAGCTTGCGCTACAGCGCCAGCGGGGCCTATTCCAAGACTCAGCCGGCGCTGTCGGTGAGGACGATCTCCACGGCGTGCAGGCGATAGGCGATCAGGCCGCAACCGGCCAGGCCGATCAGCAGCAGGATCAGGCCGTTGAGCGCCGCAGAGGCGTGCTCGACCGTGCCCGAGAAGGTGTACTGCGGCAGCGTTTCCCAATAGCCGGCCATGACCTTGTACTTGATGCTCATGCCCTTGATCGAGTCGACCGGTACGATCGCGAACAAGGCATCGAGTACTAAGAAAATCACGCTGCCCATGATCGCGAACTTTTTGGACCAGGTCCCCAGCGCCGAGATCAGGCCCAGGTAGGCGGTGAGGCCACACAGCAGCATGAACAGGCCGTTGAGCAGGTTCGGCAGCTTCTCGAAGAACAGCTCGAATTGGAAGAGCATGTTGACGAAATAGTTGCCGATCATCGAGATCGCGATCAGGGTTGCCGCCGCGCCAAGGTGGCCGAGGAAACGGCCGAGCGCGATGGCGATCGGTGTCAGCGGACGGACGGTGGTGAAGGTGATGGTCTTGCTCTCGATCTCGTCGTTGAGCGTGCCGAGTCCTAAGAAGATCGAGACCAGAGGCAGGTACAGGATCATCATGAACAGGCTTTGGTAGCTGTTGAACATGGTGTAGGGCAGGATCGTCAAGGGCATGTCGGGCACGACCCGGTTGAGGATCCACAGACCACCGACGAGGCAGGGCAGAAGACCCACGGCCAGCATGAACCAGGACGATTTGCGGCGCAGGAGCCGGGTCGTGGTCAGGCGCGCCAGGGTCAGGCACAGGTGCTTTTGCGATAGATTTCTTTCCATGGGGCTCCTCTCAGTGGACCAGGTACTTGAAGACGGATTCCATGTCCTCATCTTCTGCTTGCAGGCGCTCGATGTGGATGTTGCCAGCCTCGAGCACGGTCGGCAGGTCAGCGAAGAACTGGTTCTGGTGGCGGGTGAAGACCACCAGTTTCTGAGGGTCCTTGGCGTCGAGTTCGACCCGGACGACATGGTCGCGACCCAGCAGGGCCTGACCGAGCTCGCGGGGCTTGTCGACATGTAGTTCCAGTTGCAGCGGGTGATCGGTCAGAAGCTCGCGGATCTCGTAGACGTTACCGCGGGCGCGCAGCTGGCCTTGGTTGATCAGCAGCATCTCCTTGGTGACGGCCTCGACCTCGTGGAGGATGTGGCTGGAGACGACGATGGCGGTCATGCCGTTGTCCATGCCGCGGATGATGTCGGACACCATGGCGCGACTGGTGGCGTCCAGGCCGGTCATGGGCTCGTCGAGGAACAGCA
Source organism: uncultured Holophagae bacterium (assembly GCA_964423555.1). GTDB lineage: Bacteria > Acidobacteriota > Holophagae > Acanthopleuribacterales > Acanthopleuribacteraceae > CAYRFM01. The sequence continues at coordinate 35,612 of CAYRFM010000064.1, forward strand.
GGCGCGGGTAATGAGCGATCGCCTGGGCGATGCGCAGTTTCTGGCGCATGCCCTTGGAGTAGCCGCCGACGCGGCGCTTGCCGGCGTGGCCCAGGTCAAATAGACCGATCAGCTCGGCGGCGCGTTTCTCGGCGTCGACCGTCAACCAACCCTGCAGGCGCAACATAGCAGCCAGAAACCCAGGGCCGCTCATCTCTTCCCAGAGGCTGTCCTGTTCGGGACAGAGGCCGACGGATGCGAAGAGCTCGGGGTTGGTATGATAGTCGCCGCCGAGGATTTGGATCCGGCCGATACTGGGACTGAGCTGGCCGCTCATGAGCTTGAGCAAGGTCGATTTGCCGGCCCCGTTGGGACCAAGCAGGCCGATAATGCCCGGCTCGATTTGCAGACTGACCTCGCTCAGCGCGGAGACGTCGCCGTACCATTTGCTGACTTTTTCGATGGAAATCAGGACTTCGCTCACGATACCACCTCCACCGGGCGGATATTGCGCAGGATCAAAATGGAGGCGGCGACGACCAGCAGACCCATGTCTATCAACTGCCAGATCAGGCGCGGCCAATCGTTGACCTCCAGATTGTAGAGGGCCGTGCCGACGTCGATGAGCGAGCCGATCCAGTTAGTTCCGCCCATCATGTCGCCGGCGCCGAGGACTTGGGTGGTGATCAGCGAGAAGACCATGAAGAAGACCAGAAAGCCAATGATCGAAACGCCCGCCATGTAGGACTTGTCGAAGAAGCTGGAGAACATCAGGGTCAGCGAACCCATGACGGCCGTCAACAGCAGCCAGTAACTGCCGGTGAGCAGGGGGATGTACCAACTCTGCTGGACAAACTCGGTGAAGTTCGTGTTGAGGAACAGGCCCATGCCCAGGATCATGGCGGAGGGCACCAGGGTGACGCTGGCGGTCAGCATCCCGACGGCCAGGAATTTGCCCAGAAAGTAGTCGGTGCGCGTGATGGCCTTGGAAAAGTAGACCTGCATGGCGTTGGCGCGTTTGTCCTTGCTGATCAGCTGGCTGCCGTAAAACAGACAGGCAAAGCAGGTATAAAACAAGGCATTGTAGAGTATCAGGTAGCCGTGGTACTGGGCCTCGGTCAGGCCGATATGATCGGATGCCTCGGCGAAGAGCGCGAAAAAGGCGTACTGTTTCAGGCGCTCGGCCTGGAAATGCACGAGCGTGGTCATGATCAGCGTACTGAAGTAGAGAATGTAGAACGTGTTGAAGAGGAAGCGGCCGAAACATCCGGAGGAGGAGACGAGGTTCCTCAAGCTTGCTTGGGCAATCAGCAGCATGGCGGGCATGGAGCGCTTGCGCTCGCCCTCCCACTTCTCGTAGCCCATTTCATAGATCTGACTCTGATTACTGCTCATGGACACCGCCCAATTCGACGTGCTTGCGGTAAATTTCCTCTACCGTGTAGTTGCGCGGGGTCAGTTTGCGCACCTGGATATTGTGGGCGATCAGTTCCTTGAGGAGATCGCGTGGCTGCTGGTTCTCGAGCACGACCTCGAACTCGGGCTGGCGGTCGTGGATGTTGTCGACCCTGTAGCCGGCCTGGGCCAGCAGCTGGGCCGCTTCGCGATGGGTGCGGTTGACGCGCAGGCGGAAGCGGTGGGCTTGGCCGGCGCTGAGGTCGCGGATATAGCCCTGGCATTTGATCTGGCTCTTGTCCATGATCACCAGGTACTCCGTGCAGCGCTCGACGTCGCGCATCAGGTGGCTGGAGAGGATGATGCAGCGGTTCTCGATCTCGGCGATCTGGCGGATCAGGTCAAGCATCTCCTCGCGGGCATCGGGGTCGAGGCCGTTGGTGGGCTCGTCCAAGAACAGCAGGTGCGGATCGTGGACAATCGCCTGCGCCAACTTGAGGCGCTGCTTCATACCGGTCGAGTAGGTGTCCAGCTTGCGGTAACGGGCCTCGCCTAAGCCGACTAGGTAGAGGACCTTGTGGGCGCGCTTGAAGGCCTCGCGCCGGTCCAGGCCGTTGAGTTGGGCACAGTAGCTAACGTACTGAACGGCGCTGAAGCCGGGGATCAGGCAGTCGCTCTCTGGCATATAGCCGACGAATTGGCGGATGCGGGGGTCCCGCGAACTGAGGTCGAAGTCGAGAAAGCGGCCCGTGCCGGACTCGACAGTCAACAGTCCGAGAATCGCTTTGATCAAGGTACTCTTGCCGGCGCCATTGGGGCCCAGCAGGCCCACCGCCGCGCTCGGCAGATCCAGGTCGATCCCGTTCAGCACGCGGTTCTTGCCGTAGGAGACCGTAAATTGCTTGATGCTCAATAACAAGTGGTTCACCTCGTGGAGCCAGCTACCTTTCATACGCGCAGTGGTACGGCGATTTTAGCAGAAAGGATTAGCGAACTCGTGACAAGAATGCAAAAAGATGGCGGATACGTATAGGGATGTCAGCGGGCGCGTCGACAGTTCGGCGTGGAACCTGCTACACTTGGTCGGGTTCGAATCTGGAACATAGAGGTGAGGTGACGATGCTGCTGCCAATAGCTGCCATTGTGACAGGTCTGGTCTTATTAGTATGGAGTGCGGACAAATTTGTGGAGGGCGCCAGCGCTACTGCCCGCCACCTGGGCATGCCTTCGCTTTTGATCGGTATGGTGGTCGTCGGCTTTGGTACCTCGGCGCCGGAATTGGTTGTCTCGGTGCTTTCCGCATGGCAAGGGAATCCTGGTATTGCCTTGGGCAATGCCTATGGTTCAAACACCGCCAACATCGGGTTGATTCTCGGCGTCACCGCTTTGATCGCCCCGGTCACGGTTCACAGTACCGTGTTGCGCAAGGAACTGCCGATCCTGACGGCGGTTACGCTGCTCTCGGTCGGTTTGCTGGCCGACGGCCATTTATCCCGTCTCGATAGCTACATCATGCTGTTTGTCTTTGTCCTGTTGGTCGGTTGGAGTGTGCGCGAGGGGCTGCGCAATAAAAACGATGCTTTGGGCGAGGAAACGGAGCAGGAGCTTAAGGCCCGCGCCATGTCGATGGGACGGGCGCTGATGTTGACCTTTGTGGGCCTGGTGCTGATGATTGTCGCCTCGCGCGCGCTGGTCTGGGGCGCGGTCTTGATCGCCAAGGGACTGGGCGTCAGCGACATGGTGATCGGCTTGACAATTGTCGCGGTCGGCACCTCGCTGCCGGAGTTTGCCTCCTCGATCGTGGCAATCCGCAAGGGTGAGGATGATATCGCCTTGGGCAATATCCTCGGCTCGAACCTGTTCAACACCTTGGCCGTCGTTGGCTTGGCCTGTCTGGTCCAGCCGATGGATGTCGGTCCGGAGGTCCTTTATCGCGACATGCTGGTGATGGGCGCGGTGACGCTCTCGCTGTTCCTGTTCGGTTACGGCTTTCGCAAGACCCAAGGGCGCATTAATCGGATTGAGGGCGGCATGCTGCTGGCGACCTTTATCGCCTACACGATCTTCCTGGTGGTCACTGCGGTTTGAAGCGACGGCCCGCGCCGCCGCAACGGCGCGGGCCAGCGAGGACCATCCGAGCAGGCGCCGTGGGCGCTCTAACATAACTTTTAGGCTGCTAGAGGTGTCACGATGGAAAAAGATTTTGGCTTGGCCGAGTTCTTCGCCAGCGTGCCCAATGCGATCAAGCGGCTATTGGCCGTCCGCGATGCGGTGACCTACCGCATGGTATCGCCGGAGCTGAAGCGGGTCGAGCGCCGACTCGATGCCTGTTTCATTCCGGTGGACGCACCCGACAAGCCGTTGCTTGCAGTCGAGTTCCAGGGCTATCCAGACAAGGGGATATACTACAAGGCCCTGGCCAAGGGCGCCCTGTTGGGCGAAAAGTTCCCGGATTATGGCATGACGGTCGTCATCTTGTTCCTGAACCAAGCGCTCGACCCAAAGACGGTGGATTGGCATGACTTGGGCAGATCTGGTTTCTCCAGCTTTCGGGTGATCTATCTGGCCGAGGCGGTTGCCCGCATGGAACAAGAAAACCCCAACGACCCGACCGCAGCCTTACTGGGCCTATTGGTTCAACCGAAGGAGGAGGTCGAGGCCGAGGATGCCCGTCGTCGCTATGGCGTGATTAACGAGGCCGCAATCTCGCGCGAGGAGAAGCAGGTTTATGTTAAACTGTTGGTGTATTGGCTGATGCAACTACTTTCTTCGACAGAGGAGGAGATGATAGCCATGATCGGAATAATGACGCCCCTGGAAGAAACGCCCGCCTATAAATCCATTTTTGCCAAAGGCAGGTTTGGACAGGTGCTCGATCAGATAAGCCGGGTCGAGAAACGCTATCGCGAGGGTCAATTGTCAGAAGAGAGCTACCAGAGCCTGATCCAGCTTTTGAGAAGTGACCTCGAAGATCTTCGAAACACCACCGGCCTTGGTTAGAGCCCCGTCCGAAATAGGGTCAAGGCATTCGCCTCGAGACGGATCGTGCCGCCGCAGGGAAGCGTCGGCAAAGCGTCGCGACGTAGGCTTCGTCGAATAGGTCGGCCTTGTAAATAACTCGTCGACCAGCTCATGTTGCTTGGCGAGACCCAACTTCGACAGAGGAGGAGATGATAGCCATGATCGGAATAATGACGCCCCTGGAAGAAACGCCCGCCTATAAATCCATTTTTGTCAAAGGCGAAGCGAAAGGCAGGGTTGAACAGGTGCTCGATCAGATGAGCCGGGTCGAGAAACGCTTTTCCGAGGGTGAATTGTCAGAAGAGAGCTACCAGTGCCTGATCCAGCTTTTGAGAAGTGACCTCGAAGATCTTCGACACACCACCGGCCTTATTTAGAGCCCCGTTCGTAATAGGATCAAGCCCAGGAGAGTCAGGTCCCTCAGGATCCATTGATGGCCGCTGTCAACTCGGCCAAGTGCTCCCTGGCCAGGACGGTATAGTGATCGCCTGGCATAACGATGGTGCGCAGGTTGGTCAGGTAAGGCGTGAGGCCGTGGTCGCCGCTGTGATTGTTGGCGGCCTCTACGGATAGGACCTGGCCCGCGTAGGGAGTGGGCTGATAGGCGCGAGCCGCCGCGTAATGGGTGCGATAGATGGACCAATGGCGTCGAACGTGGTTTTCGTCCAGCTCTTTGGGTAGCCAACCATGGGCGCTGGCCAGGGCCATGAACTGAGCCAGGGGATCCGCCACGATGGGCGCTGCGTTGAAGGCCGCCTGCACGGCCTGCGCGTCGGCTCCGGCATTGCGCAGCAGATCAAAGCCAAAACCGGCGAAGAGTTCGCGCTCACTGAGTTCGAAGCGTGGTTCAGCCAGAACAAAACTGTCGATGAGCACCAACTGGCTCACGGTCTCGCCCGCCTTCTCGAGCTGAATCGCCATTTCCAGGGCGATCAGGCCGCCCAGGCTCCAGCCACCCAGGCGATACGGACCGCGAGGTTGCTGACGGCGAACCGCCGCAAGATAGAGTGCCGCCAGCTCCGGCAGGCTTTGCGGGACGGGCAAGTCCTCGAGCGCGGGCGACTGGATAGCGTAGATGGGGGCATCCTGGTTCAAGGCTCGGGCAAGTCCCAAATAGGCGGTTACATGGCCGCCGATGGGATGGATCCAATACCAGGGCGTGGCCTGGCCCTGGGTGCGGAGAGGAACCAGCCAGGAAGGCCCCTCGCTGTCGCGGCGACTCAGGCGACTGGCCAGTGCGCCGAGGGTGGGGGCGGCGAACAGCTCGCCCAGTCCGAGCTCCTGTTGAAAGGCCTTGCGGATTTCGGCAAGCAGGCGCAAGGCCAGAATCGAATGGCCGCCCAGGTCAAAGAAATGACTGTGGGGACCCAAGCGCCCAGGCTCCAGCTCCAGCACCTTGGCCCAGATGGCGACGAGCTGTCGCAAGATCGCCGGGGAGGCCAGGCTCGCGGCTTGGGCCTGTTCCGGCTCGGTCGCGAGGGCCGGTGGGACCTGGCAACGGTCGAGGGAACCGAGGAAACGCAGCCTTGCCCCCTGGGGTTGTACCCGTTCAGCAGTGCGGTAGAGGCGCCCACCTGGCCGCTCCCCAAAGGGGTCCGGTACGAGCCGTGCGGCCTGCAGGCGTGGGCTCGACCAGGCATAGGTGAGCGCGGGGCCTTCCACCATTACCCATTCTCCCGCGCTGCCAGGCGGCGCCAGTTCCAGGAAGCGATCGCAGATCATGCTCGGCGTTAGCGCCAGCGTGTCGTCGCACGTCAACCGAGCCCGTTCGCAGGCCGACTGCAGATCTGGGTCGAGGCCGCCATCGGCCTGCGGCGCTAGGTCGAGCTGCCAGCCACAAAGTGCGGCATGACGTTCGGCTTCGCTCAGCATGGGCAGGTGCACGACGAGCTGATCAGGCCCCGCGACGAATTGCGTCAGCAGGGTCTCGAAGTGGCGCATCAAGCGCGCCATCTGCGCGTGGTCGAAGCGCCCGAGGTCGTATTCGACCTGGCCTGACAGGCTCTCGCCCTGGTACCAGAGGCTGGTGGTGAGCTCGAAGCGCGCCACGGCGTTTTCCTGGGGCAGAGGCGTGACCGTCAGACCCTCCAGTTGGATGCTCGATCTGGGCATGTTTTGCAGGGCGAACATGACTTGGAACAGCGGGGCGCGACCCGAGTCGCGGGTCGGGTTGAGGGCCTCGACCAAGCGTTCGAAGGGCAGTTCCTGATGGGCGAAGGCGGCCAAGGCCATGTCGCGGCAGGCCGCGATGCGGGCGAGCACGGTGTGCTCGGGCAGGCGGCGGTTGCGCAGCACGAGCGTGTTGACGAAGAATCCGATCAGCGGCTCCAGCTCCGCATAGCCGCGGTTGGCAACCGGCGTGCCGATACAGAGGTCGGCGCTGTCGCCGTGGCGACCGAGGACCTCGGCGAAGGCGGCCTCCAGCACCATGAACAGGGTCGCGCCGCAGCGTTGCGCCAGCTCCTGGCAGGCGGTCACCAGTGCGGTGGGCAGCTGAAAGGCAAGGGTCCCGCCAACGGGTCCCGGCGCGGGCGGCTCTGCCCGCACGGGCAGATCGAGCGCGGGCGGGATCCCGGCCAGGGCATCTTTCCAGAAGGCGAGCAAGCGCCTGAGTGCCTCGTCCGCCAAATGCTCGCGCTGCCAGATAGCGTAGTCGGGGTACTGGAGCGGCAGGACCGGCAATTGCGGGGTCCGCCCGACGATCAGGGCTGAATAGGTTTCGGTGAGCTCGGCCGTCAGGCGCGCCAGCGACCAGCCATCGGAGACGATGTGGTGGTGGTTGACGAGCAAGCGATGGTGCTCGGGTTCTTGGCGCAGGAGAACCGCGTCGAGCAGTCCGCCGCGCTCGAGCCGGAACTGCATCGCGCCATGGCGATGGGTCAGGTCATGACGCGCGCTCGCGCTCCGGTCGCTGGCCAGGGCGCTGAGGTCGACCACGGTCAGCGGTCGGGAGCGGACAGGGTCGATGAACTGGTAGACGGTGCCGCCATCCTCGAGGAAGCGGGTGCGCAAGCTTTCGTGACGCGCGCGCACCAGGTCCAGGGCTCGGGACAGGCTACCTGGGTCGCAAGGGCCCCTCAGCTCGAGGGCCGCGGGCAAGTTGTAGGTGGCGCTCGGACCTTCGAGGCGGTAGAGGAAATATAAACGCTGTTGCGCGAACGAGAGCGGGATCTGGCTCGGTCGCCGGCGCGGCGAAGGCGCTGGTGGCGCAACCACGCTGGGCTGCAGCACACGCGCCAGGGCCGAGAGTCTGGGCGTTTCGAAGAGCTGGCGCAGTTCCAGGGCGATGCCCGCGCGCTGGCGCAAGGCAACGGCCAATCTCGTGGCGGTCAGGCTGTGTCCGCCTAATTCGAAGAAATCGGCGTCCTCGCCAATTTCGTCCTGCGGGCGGTGAAGTATCTCGCTGTAGAGCGCGCGCAATTGACGTTCGAGGGGGTTGCGCGGTGTCCAGCTGGCGCTGTCAGCGCCGGCATCGAGGAGCGCCAGCAGCGCCTTGCGGTCAACCTTGCGGTTGGGGGTGAGCGGCAGCTGTTCGAGGAACAGGATGCGCTCGGGCACCATATAGCCGGGCAGGCTGCGCGCGGCGTGATCGCGGAGGTGTTCGACCGTGGGCCGGGGCTCGGCGACGACGAAGGCGCACAGGGTGCCGCCGTTGTGGTCGGCCACGATCGCGGCCGCCTCACGCACGCTGGAGTCCCGGGCCAGGACGGCCTCGATCTCCAACAGCTCGATGCGGTAGCCGCGCAACTTGACCTGGTGGTCGACCCGACCCAGGATGCGGAGCTGGCCGTTGTCCTGGAAGGCGGCGAGATCGCCGGTGAGGTAGAGGCGCGCACCGGCTTCGGCGGCGAAGGGATCAGGCACGAAGCGAGCAGCGGTCAGCGCTGGCCGGCCAAGGTAGCCGCGCGCCAAGCCAGCACCGGCCAATGCCAGTTCGCCGGCGACGGCCAGAGGCACCGCCTGGAGGAACCGGTCGACCACATAGGCGCGGGTTCCCGGCAGGGGTCTGCCGATCGAGGCCGGTTGACCCGGTTGGCGCAGGCAGTGGGTGGAGTAGGTGGTGTCCTCGCTCGGGCCGTAGAGGTCGTTGACCCGGGCCACGGTCGGGATGCGGTAAAGGCTGTCGACCAGGGCCGCCGACAGGGGCTCGCCGGCCAAGTTGATGACCCGCAGGCTGGCGGGCAAATCGCCGTGGCGCGCCAACTCGGCGCCGACCGAGGGCACGGTGTTGATCAAGCTGATGCGCTCGGCGTGGGGGCTGCCGATCAGGGCGATGGCGTGGTCCTCAAGGTAGACGGTGCCGCCGCGGCCGAGCGGCACGAAGAGCTCGAAGATCGAGAGGTCGAAACAGATCGAGGTCCCGGCCAGCACGCCGCTGAGGTCGGCTTCGTCGAAGCTGGCGTGTGCCCAGGCCAGCAGGGCGGCCGCCGAGCGATGGGTGATGGCGACTGCCTTGGGCTTGCCGGTGGAGCCGGAGGAGTAGATCAAGTAGGCCAGCTGGTCGAGCAGTGGCGCGGGCCAGCCGCAGGCTGGCGCCGCTTCTGAGGTATCTTCGAGGAACAGCGTCGGTGTCGGGCAGGCGAGCTCGACACGCGCCAGCACGGCCCGGCGGGTGATCAGCAGACTCGCGCCGGAGTCGGCCAACATGAAGCCGAGGCGGGCCGGCGGGTAGGCCGGGTCCAGGGGCACATAGGCGGCGCCGCAGCGCAGGACGGCCAACAAGCAGACGACCAGGTCCAGCTCGCGCTCGAGCAGGACGGCCACGCGCAGCTCGGGACCGAGGTGGCGCTGGGTCAGCCGCCGGGCCATGGCCTCGACGGCGGCATCCAGCTCGGCATAACTGAGTTGGCGCTCCGACCGCACCAGGGCGACGCGCTCGGGCGTCTGGCGCGCCTGGGCGGCAAAGGCGCGCTCAAGCGTCAGGCCAAGGCTCAGTGCGGGCCCGTTGGCCAGTTCGTCGAGCAGGTGCTGGCGCTCCTCGGCGCTGAGGATCGCCAGCTGGTGGATGGGGCACTCGGGCGTGGCCGCGAAGCCTTCGAGCAGGTTGCACCAGTGACGGGCCAGCTGCGCCGCGCTTGCGGCCGTGAACAGGTCGCTGTTGTAGGAGAGCTCGCCGACCAGGCTAGCGCCGCTGTCGAGCAAGGCCAGCATCAGCTCGAACTTGGCGGTCGTCTCGCCCAAGCGCAACGGCTCGGCCTGGAGGCCGGCGAAGGTCAGGGGCGGCTGACTGTCGGCGGCGTGATAGGAGAACATCGCCTGGAAGATCGGGGTGCGGCTGGGGTCGCGCGGGGGATTGACCAGCTCGACGACCCGTTCGAAGGGCAGGTCCTGGTGCGCAAAGGCGGCCAGGGCCAGGTCGCGGGTCGTGGCGATGGTCGCGGCCACGGTCGCGGCGCGGTCGAGGCGATGGCGCAGGACGACGGTGTTGACGAAGAAGCCGATCAGGCCCGCCAATGCGGCATCAGGCCGGTTGGCGACGGGCGTTCCGATGCAGAGATCGGCCGTGGCCCCATAGCGGGCGAGCAGCTCGGCAAAGGCGCACTCCAGCACCATGTAGAGGCTGGCGCGGTGGGTGAGGGCCAGTTGGCGCAGCGCGGCCACGAGCGGGGCCGGCAGGCTCAGAGCGTGGCTGGCGCCGTGGTGGGTGAGCCGTGGCGGCCGCGCCTTGCAGGGCAGCTCCAGGGCGGCGGGCAGGTCGGCCAGGTTGGTTTGCCAGAAGCGGGCCTTGTCGGCCCAGTACAGATTCTGCTGGTGGCGGCGCTGCCAGAGCGCGTAATCGGGGTATTGCAGCGGCAAGGGTTCCAGGTCCGCGGTTCGGCCTTGGGTGCGGGCCGCGTAAAACGAACCGAGCTCGCGGATGAAGATCGCCATGGACCAGCCGTCGGAGAGGATGTGGTGTTGGTTGACCAGCAGATAGTGCTCGTTGGCGGCCAGGCGCAGCAGGCGCACGTGCAAGGGCGGGGCCAGCTCGAGGCGGAAGGCGTGTTCGGCTTCGCGGCGAGCCAGGTCCCGTGCCAGCGCCGCGGCTGGTGACAGCGCGCCCAGGTCGACGGTGTCCAGCAGGACCTGCGGCGGGTCCAGCACGATCTGAACGGGGCCGTGTTCGCCTTCCTCGAAGCGGGTGCGCAGGCTTTCGTGGCGGGCGCACAGGTCCCATAGGGCACTTCCCAGGGCGCGCACATCCAGAACGCCGCATACGCGCAGGGCCATGGGGATGTTATAGGTCGGCGTCGCTCCCTCGAGCGTGTAGAGGAAGTACAGGCGTTGCTGGGCCGGCGAGAGCGGCAGCGACTGCGGGCGTGCTTGCGGCGCGGGCGCGGGCAGGCGACCCTCGCTGCGATCGATCAGGAGCGCGGCCGACTCGGCGAGGGTGGGCGCGGAGAAGAAGGAGCGCAGGCTCAGCTCGGCGCCGAGCCGCTGAGCCAGCAGGGCCATGAGGCGCACGGCGCTGAGGCTATGTCCGCCCAACTCGAAGAAATCGCTTTCGCGACCTAGCTGATCCGGTCGCAGGCCCAGTAACTCGGCCCAAAGTTCGGCCATCAAGGCCTCGCGGGATCCCTGAGGCGGGGTCAGCGCGGCGCGACCGTCGCGTTGGCTCTCGATCAATGCGCGCAGCGCGGCGCGATCCAGCTTGCCGTTGGGGGTCAGCGGCATGCGCGGCACGACGGTGAAGCTCGGCGGCACCATGTAGGCGGGCAGCCTGGTCGCGAGATAGGCGCGCAGCGCGCGCTCGGGCTCGGCCAGCTCGCGCACGGCGACGACGGCGGCCAGCTCCTTGTCCCCACCGCTGCCGCGGACCAGCACGGCGGCGGTTTCGACGGCGGGGTGATCGGCCAGCAAGGCCTCGATCTCCTGCGGCTCGATGCGGAAGCCGCGGATCTTGACCTGGCTGCCGATGCGGCCCATGAATTCGAGGATGCCCTGTTCCCGCCAACGCACCAGGTCGCCGCTGCGGTACAGGCGCGCGCCCGCTTCCGGTGCATTCGTGCCAGGCGAAGGGAAGGGATTGGGCACGAATTTCTCGGCCGTCAGGGCCGGTCGATGCAGGTAGCCGCGCGACAGGCCGGCGCCGCCGATGTGGAGCTCGCCAGGCGCGCCCAAGGGCGAGAGTAGGCCGTTGCGGTCGAGCACGTAGAGGCTGGTGGCGGCGATGGGTCGGCCGATGGGGGCGCTGTCGCTGTCGGCCGCGAGATGGTGGACGCGGTGAGTGACGGCGAAGGTGGTGGTCTCGGTGGGGCCGTAGCCGTTGATCAAGTGGGGTCGGTTCGCCTGGGCCAGCACGAGGCGCAGGTGGGCGGCGCTGGCGCGGTCGCCGCCAAACAGCAGGTGGGTCATGCCGGTGAACATAGCCGGGTCGGCCGCGGCGCACTCGTTGAAGAAGGCCACGGTCAGGAACATGACCTGGATGCCGTCGGCGGCGATTTGGGCGGCAAAGGCGGGCAGATCCAACAGCGTCTGGCGCGCGACGAGGACCAGTTGGCCGCCGCGCAGCAGGGCGGTCCAGACCTCGAAGGTCAGGGCGTCAAAGGAGGCATTGGAAATTTGACCAAAGACGGTGCCGACGGGCACGTCGACATAGGCGTGGTCGCGGACGAGGCGCAGGACGTTGGCGTGGCTGATCTGGACGGCCTTGGGCCGGCCGGTCGTGCCGGAGGTGTAGTTGAGGTAGGCGAGGT
>CAYRFM010000065.1:0-11239 GCA_964423555.1 uncultured Holophagae bacterium
AGCTGCTGTAGCGCAAGATGCAATCTTGCGCCGGGCGGCGGGTGAATATTGAAGCCTACGCAGGATGCAGTCTTGGGCCGGGCGGAGGGTCGATATTTCCCCATGCTCCGCGGGACCATAGGTGTTACCTATCGCGGCGGATGCTTCACCTCGCTTTTCCTGCCATTCAGACGCGTTCCCACAACGTCCGCATCGAGTCAAAGCGAAGTTGTGACGATTCATGCATAACATGCATTTGACAACGCAAGCCCGTCGATCGGCTATCGCGGGTAAAGCCTTTGGAAATAGGCACATGCACGACTGATGCGAATCCCTTTAACGCCTGTTTTGCGCAGGTGCATGAGGCTGTCCGAGTTGTAGAAATCCGTTGGTGCACATTGTTTTTATTCGCGTCACGACAGGAAAAGTGTTCGTGCACGTTTCATACGGGATCCGATGCGGCGTCAAGGGCCTCAAACACATTGTTTTTATTCGCGCAGAGGAGCGCGGTGCGCTGCTCCACCTTGCTCACGCGTATCATTTGGACAGAAGAGGTCGAAAACCGAGTGACTTTGCAGGTTAAACAAGCGTCAAGGCATGGGATTTCGCTCGACAAAGGGGCCCAGCGTGCCGCCAGTTGTTCTAGCAATGCGGCGTGGTTGTGTTATGGTTTGTAAAAAGTGTCGATAAAAAGTGTTTTAGGACTTTTCACTTCGTGCGAAGACCATGTGCACGTTGCTCGAGGACCCTGCCGCCTATCGGAAGCGCCGATACACTTGTGGCGAGCACCTTTCCCATGTGTCCCCTGATCGATTCAATGTGTGCCGATCGCCCTGATGCCCATCGGAACCCTTTAGCAAGGTGCGCCGGAGCTTGTGACAGGCCTAAACGGGCCTGTGCATCTGTGACGAACACTCTCCGCGAACACTATGCGTTCCCCACAACTACGACCTGGCGAGTCATCCTGGGTGCCTGACTCTGCCTCCGGAATCAACCTGACAAAGTCGTACTAGGCAACTGAAAATGTACCGCCGGGTCGTTTCAGCAAGCCAAGGCCAGGAATCCGTCAGTGTCCCAGGTGTTCATAGACCGATTGCATGGAGACATGCGCTATGACTATAAGCGAGCTTTCTGATGGTCTCGGTGATCTTCTTAGCCCCTAATATTCCTTCACTCGGTCCACCGGCATCGCCCTGGGCTTCTCCATTCGATACCCTGGCGTCATCTGCCAGCGCCTTCCTGATCGTCTTCCTACTGTACTTGAACACTCTCGACACCTCGCGGATAGGTTTCCCATGCACCCGAACGACGGTTCTGATAAACTCGTACTGATCCACGCTAATCACTCCTTTCTGCCTCCTTCAGCCTTTTTTGCCAATTGCTAAAGAAAGCAGATTTTTGGTTCGCGAGGGTCCCTTTTCGGTTATCGTAGCCCCTCTTTATGGGTCCCTTTTAGCTTAGCGAATCCACTTCCCCATGAGTGTCAGACTTAGCCAAATCCGGCAGGCTGGTCGCTCATTGGGTCGGTATTTTGTAGCCAAGTAAGGACGCTAGACAATTTCCTTTTGACTAGAGTCCTATTCTGGCCTGTCAACATGATATGTAGGCCTTATTCATAAGATTTTCAGGTAGCAGTATACATTGTTATTCGCTGCAAACTACCCACCACCCTGCGAGAATTCATTCTTACTATGTGATTCTATCAGCTTCAATGTCTCTTTGAATCTTTGTTTTTTCTCAAATACGAACACAGTAGCATTATGAATATTTTTAAACGAGGTTTCGAACGAGCGCCTTTTGACACTTACGAGTTTTGCCCTACAAAGAATTTTCATTAACTTTTTGAGTATATCTTCATTGCCATACTTTTTAACAAGGTCCTGGAATTTAACTGATTGTTTGTAAAACTTGTCGCCTTCGCAAAGCATGCCAAACAGTACTTTTATCTTTGGACTCGACTTGAACTCTCCTTTCAATAATGATATCGTGTCTTGTGAAATGCATTCATGGCCGGGATCCTTGCCAAAAGTTGCATTTTTTTTATGCACAACATGTAATTTTCCTTTACAGATTGAAGCATGGTCAATTAATGACATCGGTTCATCATTACCAAAACGTGCAGCATCTTTCGCGCCGACCTTTGTTTTGACATTAATATTTTTATAAAATGAAATTATTTCAATTTCCGTTATGGAGAATATCCTTTTTTTAAAAGCCATCGTACCCCTCCTTTTGCAAATCGACAATTGTCTTTTATTAGAATTCATTCCATTTTTATTTTTCATGACTTTTCCCCTACTTTGTTAGTCAAAACTTTCAACAATTTAATTGTTTTTAAACAAGGTTTTTGTTAGATTTTTCAAGAATAAATTTGATTTAACATTATACTAGTTGATTTTGTGGTAATTGGGAATTGGATTGAATAAGAAAGACATGCAGATGCACGGTGACACGCCTCGAAACACAGTCAATGCTATAGGTTGTCAGAGTAGTAGTCGCTGACGCCAGCGATCGACTTCATTGTCATGTGGATTCCTGTGAGATTCTTGACTCGGAATCCATAGACATAACAGTATCACCTTGACCCTGCAAGGTCAAGCACATTCTGCGCCAAACGGTGGATTTTTCGGTTTGAGCCGACGTGTGAGCGGCAACCTCGTCATTTTCGCCTTATTAATTAATAAGTCATACGATTAAAACACTTTAAATACCATGCCAATAATAAGACCATTTGGCAAAATTATTTTAAATCGATCTTGGTTGAATAATATTTTAGAGTATATTCTCCAAAACATATCTATATTCAGAACGGAGGCGAGATCGACCTAGCCAAAGGCCCGCGCTGCGTCGGTGCGCTAAAACCTATACCCTACCACGGCTTCATCTATCTGCGCGACTACGGCATCGCCGTCGGTTTGCGCGAGGGTGCTGAATTTCCTGCGCGCTCGCGCGTCCAGACCGACGCACTGAATCCAGCGGCGGAGCGGTGGCTGTTGCTGTTGCGCGATGGAAAACACATGGACTTGAGCCACCCGCCCGAAAGCCTGGACGACGAGGTGATGCGCATGGCATTGGACGTGATGATGAGCTTCGCCTCCGATCAGCTCGAGTTCCTGCGCTACACGCGGGAACAGAAGTCCCTTCGGGTCAACGAGTGGACGGACGAATACCAACAGCGCACGATCGCATCGTTGACTCAGGCCAAGGAAGCTGCGCTCGCTGCCAAGAAGCGGGAGCGCGCCGCCAAGGAGCGGGAGCGCGCCGCCAAAGCAGCCTCCGAAGCGGAAGTGGTACGCTTGCGGGCTGCGCTTGCCGCACGTCCTGGATGAGCCATGCCGCAAGGCGATGATATCGCCAATGATCCAGAGCAGCTCAGGCGCAGGACGATTTAGGGATTGTAGCGCATAATCCAATTTTGCGTCTTCGCAGCCAGGAACAGCTGCTTTTGTAACGAAAATACCAATCACGAACCGCTGATTTGAAAAGTCTAAAACCTACGGATTGCTTCAATTTTCTCACGCCATTTAGCAATCGCGTCCCGGTTGTCCAAGGCAAAGCGGCGGGAACGCCCAGCGGCCTGGCCCTACGTGCTCCGCATCACATTTCCGCATTTTCCACCTCCGGCCTGCGATCCTTTCACCTCGGCTGTCGTCGAATCTTCAGAGGTGACGTATGGGCAAAAACTGGAAAAGGCGACGCATCGATCCCACCGTTGACTGTGTTTTCAAGAGGCTACTGGGCAGCGAACAGCACAAGGCGCTGACCCTCGACTTTCTCAATGCCATGGTGGGCCTGGTCAGTACGACCAAGTTCTCCGACCTGGCGATCCTCGATCCCCACCTGCTCGAGCAGCACCAGGACGGCAAACGCCCGATCGTCGACCTCTTGGTCCGCCTGGAAACAGGTGTCGTCGCCCAGGTCGAGGTCCAGAACAAGATTGTCTTCACGTTCCCAAAGCGCTGCATCTACGACTGGAGCCAGCTGCTGTCCGCTGGCCTGCGCAAGGGCGAACCCTACGAAGAGCTGAAGGGCGCGATTTCGATCTGGATCCTGACCGAAAACCTATTCTCGCGCGTCCAGACCGAGGCGCCGATCCTGAAGTTCCGCGTCGCCTGTCTGGAGGCGGGCCTGGAACTGGAGCCCGACAGCTGTATCCTGGTGGTGCAGTTGAAGAACTGGAAGGGACCTGGTACACTGAATCCAGCGGCGGAGCGGTGGCTGTTGCTGTTGCGCGATGGAAAACACATGGACTTGAGCCACCCGCCCGAAAGCCTGGACGACGAGGTGATGCGCATGGCATTGGACGTGATGATGAGCTTCGCCTCCGATCAGCTCGAGTTCCTGCGCTACACGCGGGAACAGAAGTCCCTTCGGGTCAACGAGTGGACGGACGAATACCAACAGCGCACGATCGCATCGTTGACTCAGGCCAAGGAAGCTGCGCTCGCTGCCAAGAAGCGGGAGCGCGCCGCCAAGGTGCGGGAGCGTGTCGCCAAGGAAGCTGCGCTCGCCGCCAAGGAGCGAGAGCGCGCGGCCAAGGAAGCTGCGCTCGCGGCCAAAGAAGCCGCCGAAGCGGAAGTGTTGCGATTGCGGGCTGCGCTTGCCGCACGTCCTGGATGAGCCATTTTCATTTGCGTCGCAAGGCGATGAAAACGGTTTCTCGAAAAAATAACAACAGCTTTTGTAACGAAAATACCAATCACGAACCGCTGATTTGAAAGTCTAAACCCAATTTGATCGACGCGCTGGAGATTCCCGCCCTCAACGACAGCAGGAACTTGCAGGATAGACGCGCGCTCTGGACCATCTGGGAAAGGGGAACGGAACAAACGGACGACAGTAGCCCCTCGCCAGATCATTTGACCGGTCCAAAAATCGGCGACCCTCTGGCGGAGTTCTGCCACCTCATACAAATGGTTAAGGAGCAACCGCGCGAGTGAATCCACACGTCTATTGGTCGTGATGCGGGCATCTGGATCGCGTTGACGGCCCAGTTTAAATGCAGGAGGCCCAAATCACTTGGCAAGACGGAAGTGGTTATGCATCGAGCCGCTCCTCATAGGGCACCACTTCGCCATATTCCACGTAGCGCTTGAGCAAGCGCAGGTACATGGCCCAGCAGTAGCTGGAGGTGCGCATGTGCTCGTTGGCTGCCGGCCAACCGCTATGGGCGAAGCGCACCCAGGTCATGCCGTCTTTCGGATCGAGCTCCACGCCGACGCGGGTGCCGGCCCAGTCAGCATCGGCGCAGACCATGCGCCACTCGAGCTCGCGCTCTTCCAGATAGCGCGTGACCTCGCCGCGCCAGTCGTAGTTCTCGCCGAAGAACAGCCGATAGGTCGTGCCGACGATCGGGCGCCCTTCGGCGCGCAGGGTCCACCAGGCGTCGAGACCCGCGGGCGTGGCGAAAGCCGCCATCACCTCCCGTGGTGCAGCCTTGACCGGGAAATCGTGGAAAATGTCGACCATCGGGACCTCCTTCGACTGAGCTGGGCTTTTCATATATTATCGCCTGGGCCGGTCCATTCGACAACGAATTTTAAAGGTGTAAGAGGCCTACAAGTGCCCGCAAAGGTCCCGCAGCTGCTGTCTATTCGGACGGGCTCTTGTGAGATCACCGCAGTGAACCGCTCAGGCGCTCGAAGAGGTCGTCGTCAGCGCTGGCATAGGGCCGCCAGGCGATCTGCTCGACCTTGGCGTGATAGCTATGCAGATGGGCATCCCAGGGAGCCTCGCCAAAAGATCCGGGCGTTTGAACACAGAGCACCCGCTCCGCGCTGTCGATCAAAAGCTGCATCCGTGGGCTCGAACCCTCCCATGCACTGGCTTTGACGAGCAGGAGTTCAAGCCGCCGCCGGGTTTTGGTCGGTTGCAGATTGAACAGACACGAGCCATCGGGCGGTTCCCCACTAGAGGCAAAGAGTTCGGTCCAAAAAGGGTCATCGAGCGTGGCGATGTGGCGCTCGCTCAACCAATGAATCAAACGGGAACAAAAAGACCAATTCAGGTCGTCATCACTGGCGATCACCAGCCAGAGCTTGCTACCCCTTTTGGCGCGTCGCAGCCCGATGGCGAAAAAAGCCAGACTGCCCAAGGCTGCGAGCAGCGGTTCAGAAGCCGCCACCGCGAGCGCTGCCATGAGACCCATGGAAGCTAAGGCAGTGCGTCCGGGCGACTTGAGCGGCAGTCCTTCATAGGCGCCTGCGGTGCTGAGGAACTGGCCATAGCGCTTTCCAAGTTTGATGCCCACGGAGGAAAACGGTACGAAAGAGACGAGCGCTCGCGTGTCTTTGAGTGTTTCTTCAGCTGTTTTGTCGCTTTGAATCTGCTCCGACATGTGACTCAAGGTCTCTTTGATTCGCTGCGTCAAACCATGACCGTTCTTGTCGTCAAGCCGTTCAGGATCAAACACGAGCTCTCGGTTAGCCTCGCATTCGGAGAGGATCAAGGCGTGCAGCGGGGGGCGATCCAGCGCCTCTGGCAAAAAAAACGCCCTGCGCATCACAGGCCGCCAGACAATATCTCGCCTCAGTGTGGCCGTGTACTCCCGGCGATGGGCGATATGATTCAGGTTCGCTGGCAGCAAGACCTGCTCCTTCGTGATCAGTTCCTTCATCTCAGGATAGCGGTTATGACTTTCAGAAACGGCCTCGAACACCGCCGCAGATTCGAGATAGACACCCTGATATGCGTTGACGGACCAGATTTGGAGCCGGGATGTATCAGCCTGCAGGAACGCGGAACGCTTCCAGAAACGCCGCCGTTCCCGACAGAGCCAGTAGGCGATATCCAACATCGGATCGGGCTGAGCGGAGGTGTTCTCGCTCGAGCCACCGCTAATCGCGTTGCGCTCGAGCGACTGACGCTTGATGACGAGGGAGCGCAAGGACTGAGGCTGAACGGCAACTTGGCGCAGACAGCGATCGAATTCGTCCTTGCCCAGCGCGAGCTGAAGCCAAAGTTTGCGCCACAGTCGCGAGAGACGCTGATCCTTGGCCTGGCGCAGATGGACCAGCCGGCCGTCAGTGTAGGCGACAAGGTACCCCAGTGCGGCCGAAGCATCGCCGGTAAAGGCGATTTGAGCAATCGCCCCTTCTGTGATCAGGCTAATGCCGAGTTCGTCGTTGTCCGCCGGGTCCAGTAAGAGCGCCCTATCTTGGCGGAGCGCGATCAAGTAGGGTCTCTGCTTGCCTTCTTGCATGGCAGCGATGCGACAGCCCATGGTCAATGAGAAGCGCGATGAGTCGCCCTCAGGGCCTAGGATGCAAACGTTTTCCCCATGGATGACGCAGCTGTGTGTGGCGCTGCACAGAACAAGCGCGCGCTTGACGGGATTGAGCTTCCGCAACCCGTCCGGCGGGTGATGAATGGGCGGATCAGCGGAACGGCGAACAGTCCAGGCCACCAGCCACTCGGGCAGGGCCGTCACCGGGACGGGCAACCAGCCGTCCGCGGGGGGTGTCCCATAATGGACGGGTCGCAGGCACCATTCGCGTTCCTGGGCGATCTCGCCATGATAAACCATGGATACGCCGTCCTTGCCGCAGTGGACCACGATCAGGATATCGCGTGTGTCACCGGCGATCCGCAGTTGACGCGTTACGACCACGCTGCCCAACTCGTCGCTGGCGGGATTGAATGAGGCGAGGGCAAGCGTCTGGAGAATCATCAGGGGCTGGACTTGACCGAAATGCAACTGACCATGACGGTCGACGAGCAGAAAAAGCGCGCACTCACCCACACTGAAACAGTCCAGTATGAGCGCCTGATCGACAACGGACTGGAGGGTGGCAACAACCTGCTGATCCAGATGGGGCAATAGTATTTCTAGGCCCTCCCAAAGCGCGTCCCGCCCATCCTTGGCACTGAGACCCTGCAATCGTTTCAGCTCGGTTTCTGCTATTTTTTGATGCACTACTAAGACGCTCCGATGCCCAGGATGAAGGTCGACACCTAGCATATAGCGCAAATGGAGCATAAAGAAAGACACAAAATGCCAGCTGGTAGTTAGGAGGGAACGCGTATTGTTCACCCGCCGCCCGGCGCAAGATTGCATCTTGCGCTACAGCAGCTACAGCAGCTACAGCGCCTGCGGGACCTATTCGGCTGGGCTCCAGTTCGCGCCCATCCATCAAGAGTGAACGGGGCCGAGCGGCTCGGCCCCGTCCGATTCAGCGCAAGGGCTCGTTGGTCAGGGTGTAGCCTTCCAGTTTGGGCAGGGCGTAGACGTCAGCCGGCAATTGCGGGTTCAGTTCCAGTTTGGAGATCTCCTTCCAAACCCCGGCATCCTGGCCGTTCTGTTTGAACTCGTCCAAGCGCGCCCGCGGTAGCAGGTCCTGTTTGCCCATGTACCAGGTGGTGCTGCCTTCCTGATTGCCGGCGAAACTCAGGCGGATCTCGTAACAGTCGACGCCGTTGATGGTTTTTCCTGCCAACAGCTCAATCTTGGGCGCGTGGATCTCGTCGTTGAAAGGCGCCGGATAGTTGAACTCGACGAACATCCCCTGGCGCACGGAGTTGCCCATGCGGCCAAGCACACCAGCCTCGAGATCGTGGTGGATCTGTTTCTGAAAGGGGTTGACGATGTAGAACTCCTTGCCGTCGGAGCCGCAACGCAGTTCCAGGGGTCCGGGTGCGCCAGGCAGCGTGGCCTTCGCCTCGGCCAGGAACATTTTCGGCATGCCCTCCTGCTGACCCTCGGCCGTCACGGTCATGTCGAGCGCGCCCGCCATCGGAGCCAGCGCCCCCCTGCCCTCCAAGTGGACGGTATAGCGGATGCGGTCGACGGCGCGGGTGGCGGCGTCGACGTGCTTGAGGATCGAGACGGGATCCTTGACGTCTAGCGCGGTCAAGGTTTCGACCTTGGGCGCCTCGCCGGCATGCTCGACCTTGCCCTTGCTGGGCGGGCCGGCGACGAGGATTTTGCCGGCAGTGTCGCCGATGCCGAATAGGTCCTTGTTGGTCCGCACGAACAGCATGTCGCCCGCGATCGCCGGCGAGGCAAGCAGGACGCCGCCCATGGGGTTGCTGCCCAAGTATTCGTAGGTGGGACCGGCCTTGACCACATGGACCTCGCCCTCTTCGGAGGCGAAAAAGAGCTTGCCGTCGGCGTAGACGGGCGAGGCCGAATAGGCGTCGCCACCGCCACCGATGCGCTCGCGATAGACGATCTCGCCGGTTTCTGCCTTGATACAGGTGAGAATGCCGGAGTTGTTGGGCGAGTAGAGATAATCGCCGACGAGGATCGGCGTCGGCATGTAGGCGCCATAGCGGGGGTGGCACCAACGAACGTATTGGTTAGAGGTCTCGCCGTTGGCAAGGGTGATGTCGCCGACAGCGTCGAGGCTGATACCGTAGATCGGGCGACCTGGGCCATGGGCGTTGGTGATGAAGACCATGCCCTTGCCGACGACGGCCGTGGGTACGGGGATATCGCCGCCGCCGTGGAGCTTCCAGATCTCGGTGCCGTCGGCCAGGTCATAGCCACCGATGTGCTTGAAGCCGTTGACGAGGATCTGGGTGCGACCCTTGTGCTCGACCACGGTCGGGGTGCACCAGGTGGGGTTTTCCTCGCGGTTCTTGCGCCAGAGTTCCTTGCCGGTGGCCAGGTCGAGCACGGTCAGGAAGGCGGTGTTGTTGACGTCGGCGAGAATGACGGCCTTGTCCTTGTAAATCAGCGGCGAGTTGCCGAAGCCCCACTGGATTTCAGGGGCATCGAAGGCACCGGCATCCAGAATGCCAAAATCTTTGCTCCAGAGCAGGTCCCCATCCTTGGAGTAGCAGTAGAGACCTTCAGAGCCAAAGAAGGCAAGCAGGCGCTGGCCGTCGGTGGCGATGGTGGCATTGGCGTGGCTGGACTTGATGTGGCGTTTGACCTTGGGGATGCCGCTGTGAGCGGTGCGTTCCCAGATCAGCTTCCCGTCTCTGGCGGAGAGGCACAGCACCTTGAAGGCGAAGCTGTCGGTTTCCGGGTGGTCGGGACTATCGCCATAGAGACCGATTTTGAGAAAGTCGTCGCCCTTGCCGTTGTCGGCAGTGGTTAGGTAGATGCGGTCATCGGCGATCACGGGCGATGAGTGGCCGAGTCCGGGAATGGCGGTGCGCCAGCGCACGTTCACGCCGGTTTCGCCGTTCCAGCTTGTAGGCGGATGGGCATCGGCGGCAATACCGCTGGCCTGGGGGCCGCGGAAGGAAGGCCACAGGTCACCGGCCGAGACGGCGCTGGAAAGCGTCAGCGCCAGTGCCAGTGCTGTGGGAGTCAATCGAGAAAAATGGGACATGGCATGCTCCAATTGAGGATCGAACACTCAGGTTTACCGCCCATCAGGACAATTAGTTGCAATCAGGCCTTGAAGTCAAGTTCGCCATCGTGCTGCGGCAGGCAGAGGTCGGCGACCCGGCTCTCGGCCTTGGCGGGCTCTTGTTTGACGCTCAGGCTGACCTCGCCGATGCCCTGACGGGCCAAGGATTGTTGCAGGCGCGCCAATTCGACGTTGAGGTGCTGGCGCATGCGGCTGTTGGCGACGAAGAACGTGGCC
Organism: uncultured Holophagae bacterium; assembly: GCA_964423555.1. GTDB lineage: Bacteria > Acidobacteriota > Holophagae > Acanthopleuribacterales > Acanthopleuribacteraceae > CAYRFM01. The sequence continues at coordinate 10,518 of CAYRFM010000065.1, forward strand.
GAAAGCTGCTCCCCTTCCCGCAACGCGTCGACCCGCAGGTGGCCCCAGCGGTCGAAGTCGAGGTGGATCACGACCAGGTAGCGGTGTTTTGCCTCAGAGCCACCCGGCAAGCGGAAATAGGCCAGCTCCATTTCGCTCTCGGTCTCGCCCCACTTCAGCGGCATGCTCAGGTACATGGGCTGCTGGTTGAGGTTCTGGTGCTGGTTGAAGTCGTGCAGATTGCCGACCAGCTGCTGGATCCGTTGGCCGGCCTCGCCGCGGTTAATCTCATGGGGCCGGGCGAGCGCATCGAGCAGGCGGTCGAGGACCTGGGCGGGCTCGCGGTCGAGGCGCTGCAAGGTCTCGCGGAACAGCGGCTCCAGGCGGCGCATTTCCTGTTGTTGGCGCTGTTCGGCGGCGGTTCCGAACGTGTCGCGCAGGAACGGGCCCTCGAACAGTTTGTCTGGAGCCGGTACGCGGCCCTTGAGCAGCGCTTCGCGAAAGTCGCGAAACTGTTCGAACTTGTCGCGATTGAGCGGGCTGTCGCCATGGAACTCCCAGGTCGCTTGGCCGTCGTGGAGCAGGAGGTCGCGCAGCTCGGCCAGGGATTGGCGCGTGCGCTCGAGGGCGCTGTGCAGGCGCGTGCCGCCCTGCTCGGCATGGCGTTCGAGGCGCTCGGCCAGCTCCTGGAGGCGGCGCATCCAGCTCAGCTCCTCGACCTGGCGATCGAAGTCGCGGCCGCG
>CAYRFM010000065.1:11249-47664 GCA_964423555.1 uncultured Holophagae bacterium
CGATCGGGCAGGGCGCGATCGAGCTGGAGGTAGCGTTCGGGTCCCTCGAAGTCGCGCAGCAGGCGCTGTTCGAGGGTCGGACGCGCGCCCGTGGCGAGTGCGTCGGGGGCCAGGCGCGGCCGACGCCAGAGCGACCAGGCCAGGTCCTGGCTTTCCCCCCGTAGGCGATCGGCGATAGTGCGCAGCTCGGCGCCCAGGGCACGAAGCTCCGGCGGCGTGGCCGTGGGCCGTTCGAGGGCGGCTCGGGCCATGGCCTCACCCTGCCAGACCCGGTCCAGGACGGCCACTTGGGGGAAGCGCTGGAGGTGCTGGCGCAGCAGCAGGGTCAGGCGCTGGTCCTGAACTTCGGGGACGTGGCCCTGAAGCTGGTCCAGAAGAATCTTGCCCAGGCTGTGCAGGTCGCGGCGCTCGGGCGCCACTCTGGGGCGAGGGTCGATCGGCTCGGCGGGTTGGGTGGCCGCTGGCTGGCCCAGCTCGGCAATTGCGCGGCGCAAGTGACTGTTCTGCGGCACGTAGTCAGCGGGCAACTCCAGATTGGGCCGAGGGCGAAGCAGGTCGACCAGATTCTCGTAACGCGTGCGCTGGAAGTGGCTCAAACCGCCGTGTACGGAGGGTGGGAAGCCGCGGCCGAGGAAGTCGTGCAGGGCCCGCTCGAGCGCCGGCGTGAGTTTGCTCAGTCCGGCACGGGGCGTCTCGAAGTGCTGAAACAGCTCCGGATCGCGCACCGGGTCGAGGTGATCCATGACGAACAGGGCCAGGCGTTGCTCGCGGTTGAGTGATCCGAAGGCCTTGAGTAGGTCCTGGCGTTCGTGGGGGGCGTCGGCCGCGGTCGTCCAGGAGCTGGGCAGGCTGTCGAGGTCTATCTGCTGGCGGCGCAGGAAGGTCGTCACCCGTTGGAGTGCCGCTTCGCCGATGCTGCCGAGCGCGGTGGCGGCTGGACCATCGGGTGGGTGGCGCAGGAAGTGCAGCAGGCCTTCGCGGGCCTCGGTGCCAAACAGCGCGTTGGGTCGACCGTTGAGAAAGTCGGCCAATTCGCGGTAGCGGTGGACATCGAGGCGCTGACGCAGCAGATCGCGCAGGTTGTCGGTCTGGCTAACGTCCCTGCTGGGCGCTACAGCTAGCCTGTCGAGCAGCTGGCGCTCCAGTTCCTCGAAGCTTTCGGCCGCACTGAAATCGGGGATCTGGAAGGGAAAGTGTTCGAAGACCAGGCGCGCCACCGCTTGGGGAAATACGGGCAGGCGCGTTTCGCCCTGAACGGTCACGCCGCCCATCAGCTCGACCAGCTTTTGAAAAGGGCCAAGCTCGACAGCGGCCAGGGGCACCGGTCGTTGCAGCGGGTTGTAGGCGGCAGCCTCGCGCAGCTCGGCGGCGGCGACGTAGGTGAAGCTGGTCTCGCCGGCGAGGAAGCGGGCCAGGGCTGGGTAGCGCTCGCTGTCGAGTTTGCCGAGCAGGCACAGGGCCTGCCAGACGGGGTCGCTGAACTGGTCGCGATTGCTGAGGATGACGTAGCGCTGGATATCATCCGGCATGGCGCCCATCAGCTGACGCACCTGCTTGGCCAGGTCCGGGTAGAGGTCGCCGGCATCAATGCGGGTGGCGCCGTTGAGCTCAGGCGCCATGTGGCTGATCTCGTCGAGGATCAGCAGGACCTCCTGGCGCGAGACGGAGCCGCTCATGCTGAGCCGCATCAGGTTGCGCAGTTCATCGGTTTCCCGGGGGTTGAAATAGATGCCGGCCTGAGAAAGACTGTGGAGGTCCTGGGCCAGCAACTCGGTGCTGGGCACCTGAATCTCGCGCAGGGCCTGGCCGCCCTCGCCCTGAAGGCTGATGTGGAGTCGTCCCTGCTCGACTTTGAGCGCCACGGCGGCGACATCGTCACCGGAAAAGCCCAGGACGCGCTCTCCAAGATGGACGGCATAGCCGCGATTACCCTCGACAACGCGGAAGTCACGGGTCGTAACATTCAAGTTACCAGACTTGGGGATGGGCACGGGAAGTTGGATTTGCAAGGGTTACCACCAAAGATCAGCAGTACCCAGTATACCACGCGAAAACCGCGACGCGAGGGCGCCGCGGTTCTCCAGTTCACCAGTTCAGTCGTCGTCCTCTTCCTCCTCCTCGCCCGAGTTGGGAACAAAGGGATCGGCGGCGGTACCCTCGCCAGGCGTTGGTGCTGTGCCTGGGCCGGCCAAGGACGCGCGCGAGGTAGGGCTGTGGACCAAACTGGCGCCGCTGTGGCCCGCCTGATAGACAAAGGCCACGGAGGCAAGACTGAGCAGGGCCAGCAAGGCAGGCAACAGGCGCGCACCCCATAGCAGGGGCAGCGCCATCAGGACGAGCAGGACGCCCGAGGCCAATACAAAATTTTTGCCCGCCTCCTCATGGGCCTCGATCCGCTGCTCCGCCACGATTTGTTCGAAGCGTTCCTCGTCCCGTTCGCCCAGTTGGAGCGCGAACCAAGCGGAAAAGAAGACCACAGCCTGCAGACCCAACGGAATCAGCCAGGTCCTTTTCGACCCTGCGCCGCGGAAGTGGGCAATGGCAAAGCCCAACAGCACGAGTGGCAACAGACATGCGAGTGCAATGGGAAAGTGGACGATCATCGGGTGGAGCGGTAATTGCGACATGGTTCACCTCTGTCTATAATCCAAGGCTTGGGAGTGCGACATGGACTCCCTGCCGCAAAGATGGCTGATCCCCGCTAAGAACGCCATCCGACAGATGACGGATGCGGCCTAAGCGCAATGACTTCCGCGGGATCCGTCGTTTGCAGGATGGGAGGATGGCCGTGAAAGAACATTTGGTTTTTGCCATGATCCTGTGTTTGGCGGTCGTTTTTTGCGCCATGGATCTGTTGGGGGATTACCGAGAGCAGACGTCGATCTGGCACCTGTTGATCGAGGGCGGCTTGTTGACCTGCTCCTTGGCAGGGCTGGGCTATCTGGTTTGGCAGTGGCGTGGCACAAGACGTCAACTTTTCAGGGCAAACCGCGACCTAAACTTGGTGCAGGAAGATTTTGCGCGCTTTCAATCGGAAGCGCGCGGCTATTTGGAAGGACTGGGCCGGGTGATCGATGGCCAGTTCGCACAATGGCAGCTGACGGAGGCGGAGCGGCAGGTGGGCCTGCTCATGCTCAAGGGATTGAGTTTTAAGGAGATTGGCATCGTTCGCCAGACCAGCGAGCGCACCGTGCGCCAGCAGGCGCAGGGGATTTATGCCAAGGCCGGCATCGCTGGCCGCATCGAATTCGCCGCTTTTTTCCTCGAAGATTTGCTCTTGCCCAACCGCTGATCGGCCCAGCGAGAACCGTGGCTCGCGCTTTGCAGCTTGGCGGTTGATCTTGTGGGACATTCGAGGCATCATGTCCCAGGTGAACGCCTCTAAGCGAGACAAGGCGATTTTGACGAGGAAGGGTCCGATGAGTTGGCTCCTCATGTTAGTGTTGATCCGCGCCGACGATTCGCAATTGCCGCGTTTGGCGGAGATGTTCTCCCAGTGCCAGATCCAAGCGCTGGCCGAGACCCTGCCCGGCGAAACCCGGGTCCAGCTGGATTTGCGGCCGGTGCTCAACGATGCTGGCATTTTGTCCCGCGACCAGGTGTTGATGAGTTTCAGCAAGATCTGCGACCGCTTCAAAGTACTTGACGCGGCGATTACCAATACCCAGAGCGACACGAACTATGCCTGGCTCGAGGTCTACCTGGATCTCACGCTCGAGGAGCGCGCCACGGCGCTGACTTACCATGTGACTTTTGCGTTTCACTACAAGATCATCGGAGCTCGCGTCGCCATTAGTCGCTGGGTCCTGCAGGATATCCGCTGATGGCGATGATGCTGGTCTGGCTGGTCTGCTTGGCGATGACGGTCCACGCCCGGGTCGAAGTCAATGTCGTCGGCGCGGTCGTTTTGGCGGTGATCGTCTCGCGCAAAGCGGTGACCTGGTCCAATCTCCAGCTGGCGCTGGTCGTGGTCATGGCGTTGCTGCCGATCTGGCAGGTTTTCCAGGGCAGCGGCGCACGCCGGGCCATGCCGGAACTGCCCATTGCGACCAGCCTGCGCCTGTATGCCGAGGAACAGACGCAGCTGCCGGCGGCGGTCACGTCCGACATGCTGCTGATCCTCAACGACCACGCCCGCATCGAACATCCGCTGACCGCGACGCTGTTCGATCCGCTGGAGCTGCCGCCCTATGTCTCGGTCTCGTTGCTGACGCTGGACATGCTGCCGATCAGTTGGCGCGGGCAGTACTTTCGCGGCGATTATTCAAGCCTACAACCGAGCGTGCCCCATTTTTCAATGCGCGACGGACGCCTGTTCCAAGTCACGCTCGAGGCGGTTCCCAATGCCCGCGAGACGCAGGGCTTCCTGCTGACAGAGGTGCTGCTGCTTTCCGAGCATGAGGCTGAGCGCGGCGATTCCTGGCTGGTGCACTGCAATCGCATTTTTCAAGCTTATCGCCCCGTTGTAGTTGAGCAGAACCTCTCGCAAATTCTCGAGCGCTGGGCACAGGACCTGAAGGTCGCGCCGCCGCCCTACGACCTGCACCTGATTGCCGAGCCCGAACACTCACATCTGATGGATCTGCTCTACCTCTTATGGGCCTTGGCCATGGCGGGCACGCTGTTCTTCCTCTGGCGCCACCTGGAGTTTCGCCCTCAACTTTGCGCCGGCAGTTTGGCGCTGGTCGTGCTGGCGATCCCCGGCTCGGCCTCGCGCGATGCCTTGAGCTGCTTCGCCTCCTATATCTTCGGCGCGCGCTGGTGCTTCGGCCTGTTCTCTTCGCCCTTCACCTTCTTTTTTACTGTGCTGCTGGTTTTTCTGACCTTGCAGACGTTAATCCGCGCACTCGCCGATCGACGCCTGACCGCACTGGCAAACTTTGGCCTTGTCGTGTCCCTGGCGGTGTGGCTGCCGACGACGCTGCAGCGCGCCGGGGTGCGCTCCTTCGTTCACCCGCTCGAAGCGATGGACTCGCCTGGCGCCTTCCTAGCGTTCCTGGCCTTTCTCTGCACTTTCGCCGGTTTGGTTCTGTTGATCGATGCGACCAGGCCTCCCAGCCTAAGGGTCCGTATTGGTGCCGTCGGCGCTGGCGCACTGCTGGTGGCCTGCTGTCATGGGGAGAGCTGGTTCGCCTACGGATCTTTGGCCCTGTTGTTCCTGCTCCAGGACAAGTTGGCGACGGTGCTGTACCGGGCTGCCCTGGCCGCGCTCTGCTTCTACCCCACCCTGGTGCTGCAGGAGCAAGCGGTCGAAGTAACCTTTGTCAAGCAGCAGCTGCTCGACGAGATCACACTGCTGGGCGAGCGCAACTACTTCCGCATGAGCCGCATCATCCAACGCCTGCCCGAACTTGAACGCGAACTAGACCGTGGAGGCCACGCCCACCTGATGGAGCTGTTCGCCAAAGGATGCGGCCTGCTCGAGAACGAGGTCGACTTCTCGCTGACCTTGGTCGGTCCGGACAACAAGGTCGTCAGCGAGATCAACTACCACCTCGCCTCGGATCGCTTGCGCATCCTCTCGACCCCTCCCAACCGCATCGATACCTTCCGCTCGGAGACCGATAACGCGCTGTGGATGGCGTTCCGCCGAACGCTGGTGACGAACCACGGCGACTACGATTTCACCGCCATGCTGGGCAGCGACTACCAAAACCTGTCGGTCGTGCGTGGACCGCGCAACCTCGCTCATCCCGGTCTGGGTCAGCGCGGCAGCGAGGTGCCCTACTTCAATTATATCTTCGAGGTTTTCGACGATCAGGGCCGTCAGACCTACAGTCAGGGCACCAACACCGCGGAGCCTCTCGCAGCAGAGGATCTGGAACGCCTCAAGGATCTTCCGGTCTACTGGCGGATCGAGGGTCGCAACACGGTGTTCTTCTTCAAGGACAAGGAGACGATCTACCGCATCACCCACAAGGCGACGAGTCTGTCCCTGGTCGTCTCGCGTTTCATCCTCCTGTGGTTGAGTGTGTCGTTGCTGGTTTGGCTGGTGCGCCTGGCCCAGCGGCCCGGCCGCAGTCCGCTGGATCGCTGGCAGCGCTCGTTCTCGCTCAAGCTGGCGGCCTTCATGTTCCTGGCCAGCGGCCTGCCGATGGCGACGCTGGGTTTCATTCTGATCGATTCGATCCAACAGAACCAGGCGCGCGAGGAGTTGGCCTTCGCGCAGTCGCGCATGCTGGCGGCGCAGAACCTAGTGCGCGGTCTCTCGGAGGGCGACGACGAGGGCCTGCGCGACTTCCGCACCCTACCCTTGCACACTTACTCGCGGATCCTCGGCGAGGATCTCAGCCTCTACCTGGGCGGCAGCCTGGTCAACACCAACCAACCGGAAATGTACCGCATGGGCTACATGAACCGGCGCTTGCCCTTTGCACTGGCCCACGCACTGGTGGTGGCCAAGACGCCGTTCGTGCTCGAACACGCGTCCGCCATCAGCGGTCGCCCGGCGGTGGCCTACGCGCCCGTCAAGCTGGCGCCGGGCCGCGAGGGCGTGTTGGCAATGACGATCATCCCCTTCAGTCAACGGCAGCAACAGCGCTGGCTGGAACAGATCGAGTTCAGTCTGACCCTGCTCTCCGGCCTGCTGGTGCTGATGGCGCTGCTGACCCGCTACCTGGCCAAGAGCTTCCTACAGCCGATCTCGGCGATCACTCACGCCGCCGCGCGCATGGCCAAGGGCCTGGCCAACAAACCGATCGTGATCCATCGCCAGGACGAGCTCAACCGCATGGTCACGGCCTTTAATATGATGCAGGAACAGGTCCAGGCCAGCCAGACCCAGCTGCGCCAACAGCTGCGACTGCTCGACGAAACCATGAACAGCATGTCCAGCGGCCTCCTGGGCTTCGACGAGAACGGTCGCCTGATCCTCGAGAACCACAAGGCTTGGCGCCTGTTGCAACTGCCGGAACCGGTCGATACCCTGGCCGAACTGGTGGCGCTCTCGATCAATTTGCGCCCGTTGAAGATATTGTTCGACGAAGGCACCAACGGCGAGTTCGACTTCCAAGCGCGCCGCGCGGGCGAGGAACGCCAGATCATCGGCAAGGTGCGCATGGTGCGGGTGGCCAAGGCTCAGGACGTGCGCTGCATCGTGGCCTTCGAGGACATCACCGATGCCCTGGCCGCCAACCGCTTCAAGGCCTGGGCCGAAATGGCGCGACGCGTGGCCCACGAGATCAAGAACCCTCTGACGCCGATCCAGCTCGAGCTGGACCACCTCAACCGCCTCTACGCCGACCAGCACCCCAGCTTCGGCGAAGCATTGGCCGAGGCCAGCACCGAGATCCGCGCCCAGGTCGAGCACCTCAAACGCATTGCCACCGAGTTCAGCGACTACGCGCGGCCGTTGGAGCTGCAGCGGGCGACAACGGATATCGGCGGACTGCTGCGCGAGATGCTCGACCCCTACGAGAAGACCCTGCCCGGCGTGCAAATCGAGCGATCCTTCAAACTCGGTGTGGTGGCGCAAGTTGACGCACGGCTGTTGCGGCGGGCGCTGCACAACCTGATCGTCAACGCCGTCCAGGCCATGGACAACGAGGGATCCCTGAGCGTGAGCCTAGACGTCGTGGACGGCGAGGTCGTGGTGGCGGTCCAAGACACCGGTCCGGGCATCCCGGAAGAGGACCGCGAGCGCGTCTTCGAGGCCTACTTCTCCACAAAAAACCACGGCTCGGGTTTGGGCCTGGTCATCGCTCGCAAATACCTGACGAGCCACGGCGGCGATCTCTATATCGACCCCGATGTCACCACGGGCACTCGCTTCGTGGCAAGGTTCCCGTTGGCACCGGCCGAGTGAGGCCGACCGCTCATGCGGGGGGCCGCGCGCCTATCCTGCTCACATAAAACTGATTGTCGTGATTGTCGGCGTGCAGACCAACCTCGGCGGGTGGGCGCGCTTACGCGGGTGTGTGCGCCAATTAGGTCAAGGGATTATGCTCACGCGAAGGCGCGAAGTCGCGAAGAAAGGCTGACAAGAGGGCCGTTTTTAGCAGGACGTGGCGCCCTGTTGGTTGGTCTATTCTCAGGGATAACCAGGTTGTTCCACTTTTCGTCTACGCCTCCCTTCGCGCCGTCGCGACTTCGCGTGAGTTTTTTGCCCCCTTTTGCCGGTTTTGGCAGCGATCGTGGATTGGGTTGCTGAGCGCGGTTGGGCGCTGGATCCTGGCCTGGGTTATCGAATAAAAATTATTCGGGTATACTGGGTGGGATCGCATATTTACTGTCGTGGTGATGCCCATGTCGAGAAAACTCAAATTCCAGCTGGCGGGTCGAGACTTCGACTGCGCGATCCTCAAAGTCGATCGCGCCAAGTTATATGGTCGCAAGGAAGTTTTTGCCACCAATCCTCAAGGTCACTTGTTGCAGAAAGGTTACCTGGACGAGTGGGGCACGGTCGTGATTGCCTCGGTCAGTATGGGTTACTTAGATGATGCCCGCCACTGGCACGGCAAGAACGAACTTGTCGCCGTCGATGGTCAGGGCCGAAAACTCGCGTTGCAAGCCTCCAGTTTTGACGAAGCCATAGTGCTTGACCGGGTGGTGCCGATCGAGACCTACCTCGAACACGAGGCCGCCATGGCCTATGTCCTCAAAGGCTACGGCCTAGGCGACCTGATCGCCCTGCTCGCCGAGGTGGACGGCTTTTACACCTTCCCCTTCTGCTATCGCGCCGCCTATGATGCCCGACCCGCCTTCCTCATCCCTTCCGGCGAGGAACTGTTCATGATCGTCGCCAATCCCACCGACCTCAAGTTCCTCAGCAAGCGCCAGCACAGCCTGCTCGACGAGGCCGACGAGGACGCCGAGGATGAAAGCCAGGACGACGATCTTGATTTTGCGATGATGTGAGAGGTTTGCCATGCGTTCGATTTACCTTGCCAACCAGCAGAATAGCGACTCGCCGGTCGCCTTGGAGAGTGCGCGTAGCGCTTCGCCTGTCAATTTTGTGCTCGAGGGCGGTGACCGGGTCCAGTCCGTCAGAGTCATCAAGAATACGATCGCGAGCACGTATCCCGCCCTGCTCGCCAAAGCCGAACAGCAGTCCCGGGAGCTCGTCGACCTGCTGCTCGAAGGCGACCCCGAGATCGACTTCCGCTATGCCGGAAAAATCTCGCGCAGCACCAAACAGATCTATCTCGATCCGGACGGCCGCATCAGCTTCAACCTGCGCTTCCAAGAACAGCTCTTCGACACCGAGGGCCAGGAGCTTGCTTGCCGTCCTCACGAGGTTGCGACCGCCAATAACGGCAAGGACCAACCGCTGTGCTGGACCGGCCGCTACATGCCGCTTGCCCAAGTCGCCCGCAAGTTAACCTTCAGCAGGATCTACCAGCTCTGCCACACCAACGGCCTGACCTTCGACTTCCTCTTCGCTATGGCCGCGGATCTGGAGCAGCGCAAAAGCGTCATGTTAATGGGTGCCGGGCCATCCAAGAAGGAACCACTGCGCATGACCCGCGGCAGTCTCCCCTACCGCGCCTTTTTGATGGGTCGCACCCAAGGCGAAACCTACCGTCTGACCTTGCACCTCTCCAATCTCGAGCTGAAGGACGTACCATGAAAATCAACCTCGCAGCGGCTAGGACGATCCTCGGTTCGTTCGTAGAGGCCGAATACACCCAGATCGACTACGACCTCTACAGTCAGGTCACCGACTATAAGTCTCGGGTCGCCAGCACCTTCAAATCAATCGGCAAGAACCAGATCCGCGAGATTCAGGGCGCCGAGTTCTATGTCTCGCTCAAGCTCGACGGCGAACACAGCCACCTCTACTACGACGCCGACGAGGAGGATCGGGCCTTTTTGATTCGCCCGCGCGGCTATGTCTACGCCGGTCTGCCCTGCTTGGATCAGGCGCGCCAGGCGCTGCGCGAGCGCGGCATCAAGCGCTGCCTGATGCCGGGCGAACTCTACGTCAAGCGCCCTGACGGCGCCCGCACCCGCGTCTTCGATGTCGTTCACTACACCAAGGGCCCCAAGTCCCAGGCCGATCTGGAGCTGCTCCATTTCGCGCCATTCGATATTCTCTGGCTCGATGACGAAGTCCATGTCGATTTCGCCGACGTCGTCGCCCGGCTGAAAACCTTCGAGGGCAGCACTATTGCGCCGCCGCCGATTCGCCTGCTGCGCAGCACCGAAGAAATTGTGCGCGCCTATGACGAGTGGGTCAACCGCGACGGTTGCGAAGGTCTGATGATCCGCACCGACCTGACCTACCGCTACAAACTCAAGGCGGACCATACCATTGATGCCGCGATCATCGGCTATACGGACGATGGCGACGAGAAGATCACCTCCGTCTTGACCGGTCTGGTCACCGAGGACGGCAACATCCAAGTCCTGGGTCCTGTCGAGAAGGGCTTCAGCGACATCGACCGCATGGAGCTCTATCGCCGCCTCTCCGAGGCCAGGGTCGAAAGCGACTACATGGAGGTCAGCCGCTTCTACACGCCGTTCCACATGGTGCGGCCGCGCATCGTCATCGAGTTCAGCACCAACGACATGGTCGCCGAACACGCCAACGGCCTACCGGTCAAGAAAGCCGTCCTGCGCTTGAAAGACAATGTCTATCGCCTGCAGCGCTCCGCCCCCCTGGTGGCGCTCAAACACGCCGTCTTCAACCGCTTTCGCGAGGACAAGGTCGTCAATGCGACCGACACCCGCATCAGTCAGATCACGGACCAGGTCTTCATCGACCTGGAGCGGGAGACCAGCCGCGACATCAGCTTCCCGGACACCGAAATCGTCGCGCGCGAGGTGTATGTCAAAGAGACCAAAGGCAAGGTCAGCCTGCGCAAGCTGGTCGCCTGGAAGACCAACAAAGACCAGATCGACAGCGCCTATACGGCCTATGGCTTCAACTACACCGACTACAGTCCGGGTCGGCAGGAGCCGCTCAAGCAGGACATCCGCATCTCCGCCAGCAAGGAGCAGATCCTAGAGATTTTCGCGGAGTTCAAGAAAGACAACATCCTCGGTGGCTGGAAGAAAGCATAATGAGCGTCCGAAAGGATTAAAAACCAGGGGCTTCGCACGGGGTGGCGATCCGAGCTAGAATAGGGGGACCGGCTTTTTTGAAGCCAAGGGTCAACCCGCACGACCCAAGATGCCGATAGGACAGCCAACGGCGCCGGCCCGACCTCCGTCGCCTTCCCCTCGGTTTCGTGCGCTGCGACCACTATCACCCCAACCCGACCACCACCTCCTGGGGATTGCTCCATGCTCCTGATCATGCTTCTGTTGTTGAACGCGACTCCGCCCAACAAGACCACGACCACGCCGCCGACAATCACCGTCGACGCGCTTGATCGCGGCCTGCGCCAAATCATGGCCGAACCCACCTACCGCAACGCCGCCTGGGGCGTTTCGATCTTGGCCCCCTTGCGCGGCGGCGAACCGATCTTCGAATACCGCGCCAACCGCGATCTGCGACCGGCCTCGACCCTCAAGATTCTGACGACCCTGGCGGCCTTCGAGTACCTGGGTCCCGACTACGCCTTCGAAACCCAACTGTTGCGCACGGGCCCGCTGGAGCACGGCGTCGTCAAGGGCGACCTGATCGTGCGCGCTGGCGGCGATCCCTCCTTCTCAGGCCGCTATGGCTGCGGCCTGCGCACCTCCGACCTGCTCAGCCAGTGGGTCGACCGCATCGAGGCCGCAGGGGTGCGCCGCGTTGAGGGCAACCTCCTCGCCGATCTCAGTTTCTTCGACAACCAGCTGATCAATCCCTCGTGGAACCGCGCCGACGTCGGCGGCGAATACGCGGTGCCGGTCACGCCGCTCTCGATCAACGACGGCCTGTTCGAGGTCGTGCTAGAACCCAATAATCGTCGCAACCATCATTGGGTCGTTTGGCCCCTAGGCCAGGCCGATGTGCAAATCGTCGATCAGACCACCGGCCTAACCAAGAAGGGTCGCCGCAATGGCCCCAGCCTGCAGCGCAGCTGGGGCACGAACCAGTTCGTTGCCCGCGGTCAGGTCTCGCCCTGCCGCAGCTATTCATGGACGTTCGGGTCCTGGGATCCGGCGCTCAACTACATGCAGGCCCTGCACCACGAGATGGACCGGCGCGGCCTGATTATTGGCGGTCGCGTTGGCCGCTACGAAGCGCGCGACAACACCCCATTGGCCCATGTGGCGACCTGGGAGTCCGATCGCCTGGCCGAGTTGTCTAAGGTCCTGATGAAGGTCTCGCAGAACCATTACGCAGACTGTTTCATGAAGACGATCGGTCAGGTGGTCACCGGCGAGGGCAGCTTTAGCGCCGGCGCCGCTGTCGCCAACGAGCTCCTGACTCAGCTTGCCGACACGCCCGATCAGCACGGTGATCAGCCGATTGTCGACGGCAGCGGGCTGAGCTCACAGAACCGCCTGACGGCTGGCCAGTTGACCAACCTTTTGATCCATGGCCTCTGCGCCGAGTACAGTGAGGACTGGTTGGCGACCTTCCCGATGATGGGCGTCGACGGCACGCTCAAGCATCGCGGCAATGGGCGCACCAAGGGCTTTGTTTGGGCCAAAACCGGTTTTATCAACAGCACGCGCTGCCTGGCCGGGTATGTGGAAACCTTGGCAGGCGAACCGCTGGTCTTTTCGATTTTGGTCAATGATTACCGCTGCTCGACTGGCAAGGTGGAGGTCGCCCAGGACCGCATGTGCAACCTCATGCGCCAGCTCACACCCACTAAGGACGTTTACGAAAAGCGCGAACAACGCTATTATCTTTCGGGATTGCCACTGCCCACACCCTTGGCCACCAAGCACACCCTCGGAGGGAGTCGATGAAGGAGCTGATCAATGTCGGCGACACCGGCGCCAAGCACCCAGAAGCCTGGAAGCAGCTCGGTGACACCTGGACGTTGATGGTTCGCACACCCGCGCTTACCCAGGCCTTCACGCTCGCCGACCTGAAAGCCATGGCCGCCGAGGATGTCGCCATGCGCATCGAATGCGTCTCCGCGGGCTTCATTGCCGGCGGTCGCCAGATGGAGGCCGTCTTTAGCGGTATCCGCATGGCGCGTTTCATCCAGCGACTTGCCCTGCCCGACACGATCCAAACCGTGATTTTCCGCAGCCGCGCCGACGCCTGGGGCGGCCCCGCTGGCGAAAAACACGAAACCGCGCTGGACTTTGAATATTGTCTCGATCCCAATGTCCTGTTGGCCTGGGGCATGAATGGCGCCGAACTCCCCTTTCGCAATGGCGGGCCGTTGCGATCGACCGTCGGACCCGATCGCTATTTCTACAAATCGATGAAATGGTTGGCCGAGTTGGAGTTCACCAGTCGTCCCTTGGACGAGTGCCGCGGGACCTGGGAGACCTACGGCGGCTACCACAATATCGGCCGCACCGGTCAGGACCCGGAAGAGCGCTTCGAGCCGCTGATGCGCTGGATTACCGAGGCCGGCCCGAATGGCAAAGATACGACCGTGATCGTGCCCCAGCAGCGCTGGGCCGAGACCTTCGAGCGCGCCTACGCCGAGGGCGATCTCTCGCGCCTGGTGCTGAGCAAGGCCGAGTTGATGGGTTTCGACCTGGACCGTGATTTCCGCCAGGTCCGCTTTGTCGATGGCTTGTTTCACGCCAAGATCCGCGGCACGATTTTCCGTGGGATCGATTTCAGCGGCGTTGACTTCCAAAAGGTCAACTTATCGCTCAGCAAGTTCCCGCGCTGCCGTTTTTCCAACGACGGTGCCCAAGCCGCCAACTTGTCGAACTGCGATATGGAAGGCGCCGATTTTCAACAGTCGGACCTGACCGGTGTGTCCATGCAGGGCGCCTGGCTGACCGGCACCCAATTCTACCATCCCAAGTATGTGGAAGCGGGCCATCGGCCTCCGGTTGCAAAAGTGCGCGGTCTCGACTTGCGCGGATCACAGAACCTAGACGCGCAACAGGCGATTTGGCTGGCAGAGGATGGGGCAATAAGGTAAGCCGCTAGGCTTGCCACGGTGAGAGGGAACGCGAATGATGAGCGAAGCCAGGAGCAGTGCGGTAAGCCGCCAGGCTTGCCACGGTGAGAGGGAACGCGAATGATGAGCGAAGCCAGGAGCAGTGCGGTAAGCCGCCAGGCTTGCCACGGTGAGAGGGAACGCGGATGGTGAGCGAAGCCAGGAGAAGTGGTATGCCGCCTAATGCCGTCAAGTTAAGGATTTGCCGAATGCGAACATTCGGTCATCTGTTGTCCCTGTATCCAAATGACTGTGCCAGTTTCTTTTAATTCGCAGGTCTCGTTAAACGAAACAGCCGGGGATCGGCCAGTGCTTCGGGGGTTGGCGCCAGGCGGCGCATCAGGCCACAGAGGGTGTCCTGAGCGAGTTCGACCTCCTTGGTCGAGCAGCCGTAGTTGTTGGCCATCAGCACGAAGATCAGCGGTTCACCCGATTCGGTCTCCACATAACCCGCCAGGTTGCGGGCGCGGTTGATGTAACCCGTTTTGGCCCAAACGTGGCCGCGGGTGCTGTCGTCGCCCCGCTTCTCCAGGGTGCCGTCCACACCCATGATCGGCAGACTGGCAAGGAACGGCTCGCGGTAGGGGGCGTTTAGGGCATGGAGCAGGAGCAGGACAAAGCCTGCTGGCGAAATGTTATTCTGGCCGCTCATGCCGCTGCCATCAAGGATCTGGATGCCGCGCACGCTTGGCGAGAGTTCCCGCATCCAGGCGCGAGCGACCTCGGCCCCTGCTTCGAAACTGCCGGTTCCAGTGACGACCTGGGCCGTGGTTTTCAGAAAACAGTCAGCATAGTGGTTTTGGGACTCTTTCATCATAACCCGCATCAAGAGCTCTAACGGGTCCGACTCCCAGAACGTCAGGTCCGTGGTATTGGGGATGGGTTCGAAGCTGACCCTCAAGGCGCCGCTGAGGGTAATGCCCGCCTCGGCCAGGGCACGCCGCAGGACAAACAGGTATTGCATGTTGGGGTCCCAAGCCGCTTGGCTAAGCTGGCGTCGCTCGCAGGCTTTGAGGTTCCCAACCACAGAAAAATGGTCCGTGCCCCAGGGCCGGGTCAGCTCGAGCCGGCGCTCGGAATCTGGGTGATGGCGGTCTTCAAGCCTGAAGTCGGGCGTATCCGCGGGCCAGACGGACGACTTAAGCAGTCCATCGCGATCGGTTTCGAGGGTAAAGTCGAAGAGACCATCGTTGAGCGAAAGGGGCGTGATCGGAACGGCATAGCTGCTGCCCATGTCGTCCCACTCCCAGGAGTTCTGGATGGTGCGGTCGTCGAAGAAAGACAGGTCAGCCACCAGGTCACCCTCGATGTGGCGCACACCGGTTGCGGCCAGTTGCTTTGCGAAAGCGGCCAGCAAACTGTCGCTGCTCCAGTGTCCGGTATAGCGCCCGCTGAAGGAAGGATCTCCGCCGGCGCGCACGCAGAGGTTCCCAATGATCACCTCGCCCTCGCGCTTACCAGTATGCGCCAGCGTCGTGCGGAAGCGGTAGTCAGGTCCTAAGGTCTCCAAGGCCAGCAACCCGGTCAGTACCTTGAGATTCGAGGCGGGCCGGAAATTGCGCTGGAGGTTCTCCTGGAACAGATATTCCTCGCGCAGCGGTGCGTAGACGGCCACGCCCCAAAAGGCCTGCTGGAAACTGTCGCGGTCGAGGACGCTGCGGATCTCGGCCGAGAGTTCTTCGGGCGCAAGCGCCTGTTTCGGGGTTTGAAAACAGCAGAGCACCAGAGCGAGTGTCAGCATGGATCAAGCCTCGCTGTTCATGGCCTGGCGATGGCCGGCGACGACGTTTTGGGCCGTCATACCAAGCGCGGCAATGGTGGTGGTGACGGCCGTACCCAGCACAATATACCAGGGCCAGGCGAGCTGGAAGGCGTAGAGTCCATCGAAAGGACCGGCGCTATTGGGCGAGTAGAGGCCAAGCGCCGGCAGGATTTTATGTTTGTAACTGATGAAGACGATCAGCAACGTGCTGGTGATCAAGGCAATGATGTTGGTGGTATTGGAGCCGCGGCGCCGGGTGAGCAAGCCGACCAGGAACACGCCCAAGAGGCCGCCATAAAACAGGGTCATAACGCCGAGCGCGATGCTGAGCAGGTCGGTTTGAGGGTTGGACTCGTAAAAGTCGGCGATAGCCACGGCTAAGCCGATCAAAAGCGCACCACAGAGCAGCGTGAAATTGCGAGCAGCCTCGAGATAGTGGGCGTCGCTGGCATCAAGGCGGAACATCGGACGGTAAAAGTCATTGACGATCGCACCGCTCATGGCATTGAGCTCGCTATCGATACTGCTCATGGCAGCGGCAAGGACCGCGGCAATCACGAGACCGCTGACGCCGGGCGGCAAAGCCTGGACGATATAATGCAGAAAGAAATCGCCATTCTTGCCGCTGGCTTGCAGTTCGGCCGCGGTGTGTAGCAGTTTCGGCTCTGCCAACCCGCGTGAGACGATGACGAACAGCAACAGGCCGACGATCAGAAAAAGAATCGTCACACCGATGCCCAAAAACCCGCTGGCAACCATGGAGATGCGGCTGCTGGTGGAGGATCGACAGGTCAGCAGCCGCTGAATCATCGATTGATCCGTGCCGTGGGTAGCCATCGTCAAAAAGAAACCGCCAAGAATCGCTGGTACAATATGGTAGGGATTGCTGAGCATCGAGCTCCCCGCCCCGCCAGTGTCGAAGAGGCGGAGCTTGTCGTGCTCAGCCAAGTAGCCGACAATTTCGCCCGGCGACATGCGCGTGGCAAAGTAGAGACTGGCGATACAGACCACGACGCCAAGGTTGAGGACCAGGGCTTGCGCGACGTCGGTCCAGATCACGGCGCGAATACCGCCGACGAGCGTGTAGACCAGCGCGATACCGCCGAGCAGGACAATCGAGATGCGCATATCGAAGCCGGTCACGACTTTGACGGCCAGTGCGGCGATGAACAGCCGCGAGCCGCCGGCGAAGAGGCGGCCCAACAAGAAGGTGGCAGAGGCGCAAGCCTTGGAAGGCGTGCCGAAGCGGCTGGCCAGAAATCCGTAGACGGTATAGACGCGCAGGCGATAGTAAACTTCGATGAACAGGAAGGCCAGGACGAAGCGCGCCAGAATTGAACCGATACCGAACTGCAAGTAAGTGAGGTCGCGGGTATAGCCCTGTTCCGGCGCGCCAAGAAACGTAGCGGCCGAGATTTCGGTGGCGACCAGGGAAAGCAGCGCGGCCCACCAAGGAATATTGCGGCCCGCCAGGAAGTAGTCTTCGAGTCCGGACTCGCGCCGGCCGACCCATAAGCCCATGGCGGTGACGGAACCGAGATAGACGAGGATCACCAGCCAATCGATCAATACCATAGTCAACCCACGCGTACCAAATTTGCTGCATTCTAACCGGAACATGACAAGAACGCAAGTCCGGCGGGTGCGGTGCGGCGCCCGACGCGTGGCCCATTAGCAGGCCATGCCGCGAGCAGCGCGCGCTTCAACGGCCCGGGGGCAAAGCTGAAGCCAAGGCTCAGACCCAGAGCAAATCGTAGCGCGCAGCCAGATCGACGACCTCAGCAAACGGGGCCGTGGCCACGGAAACGCGACCGCCCAGCTGGTAGAAGGCCAGACTGCGCGGGCATGCGGAAAGGGTCAGGTTGCGGCGCAACAAAGCGCGCAACAGACGACCGTCGGCGTAGAGCGGGTCGAGCAGTCGCACGCCGCGATGAACCAGGTAGACGCCGGCGAAACGGCGCGGGTCGAGTCGATCGATGAATTCCTCCATCAGGTCGATGCCTAAACCAGTGTCGCGGGACCCAATCTGGTCACTTTGGATAACCAAATACTGGGGTCTGCTCGGTTGTGGATGGACGGTCTCCCAGGCCCTTGCGTCCGGATGCATGGGCACGGGCCGGGTCGCTTCGCTCAGGCTGCTGCCCTCACGCGAGGGGGTCGACCCGTTCGTGGCCAGGGCACGCGCGACGGTGGCGCGAATTCCGGGCTTGGCGGCAGGCGGAGGCGCCTCTTCCCTTTCGATCAGGCTGCGGCGTCGCGGTTTTTCCATCCCTTGCTCCGCGCCACCCAGATGCCCGATCGGGAAGGCAGTGGCCTGTTTCTGTGCCGCGCGCGGGCCCTCATGGCCGGGTCCGGCTGGCGGTGGTGCGGCGGCCTTGGCCTCCATGCGAATTTGCAACAGGTGCAGCGAGCCCTTGCGCTCCGCTTTACAGCGCAGGCCCAGCCGATGGACGTGGTTGTAGAGATTGAGTTTGACGGCCTCATTGTCGGTGCTGGCTAGCACCAAGCCATCCTCGCACTCGGCCAGGGCTTGGCGCAGAAGGGCGATCGCTTGGGTCACTGTCTTGCCGACGAGGTTGAGCTCCATTATTTCAGTTTCTCCAAATCATAGGGAGGGTAAAAAATATTGAACTGCTGCTTGAATTCAGGGGTCGTGCGCCAGGACAGGTTGCGGTTCATCCGATGTAGATGATAGAGCAGCTCACGCATCTTAGCCATTTCAAAACCGATCGCATAGACGTTTTTAAGGCTGTAGCGGTGCTCGAGGTTGAGTTCGAGGTTGGAGAACGTGAACCGCATCGCCCCGGTCACCAGTGTGCAAACGACCAATCGCGGCTTCTGGAAGCGCAACTCCACAGCGAACAGGAATTCCCAGGGGACGAAGACCTGCTTGTCCCCTGGCAGGACCATGGTCACGCCCTGTTCGTCGAAGTCGAGGCGCCGCTTGCCGTGCCAGTGCAACATGAAAAGCGAGGCGACCAGAAACGGCACGCCGATGGCAGTGCTTAGCAGAAACGGAACGATGACGGCTTGGAAGGCCTCGTGAGGATCGTGTAGCAACAGCAGCACCGCCACAAACGCCAGTCCGAAAAAGACCAGCATGCTCAGGATCACGTAGGGCAGGATCGAGGTCAGCGCGTAGTAGCGGCCGAGCAGAGAAATAGATCCAGGGTGGCTTGCGGACATCAAGGCCATTGCTCCAAGGGAATCAGCGCGTTGCGTAGCTCCTTGAGCGGTACGTTCCAGGCGGGATAGGTGTCGACCAAATTGAGGAAGCGGCGGCCATAGGCTTTGTTGCGGATGCGATTGTCGCAGACGATCAGATAGCCGCGGTCCTCGATTGTGCGAATTAGGCGGCCCGCGCCCTGTTTAAACTTCAGCAACGCCAGCGGCAGCGAGTATTCGTTAAAGGATGAACCACCCCGCGCGTCGATCTGGGCGCAGCGCGCCTCGAAGATCGGATCGCCCATTTGGCGAAACGGCAGTTTAGAGATGATGACCTTGGTCAGTGCGTCACCTGGCAGGTCGACCCCCTCCCAGAAGGAATCGGTACCCAGCAGCACACCGCGGTTCTGCTTCATGCGCTCCAATAGGCGCGTGCGTTGGTCGGTGCCCTGGACCAGCAGCTCGATGCCGGCCATGGCCAGCGGACCCTCCAATTGACGGGCGACCTGGTTGAGCATGATATAGCTGGTAAACAACACCAGGGTGCCACCGCGGCAGCCTGACTGGCATGCACGCAGAATCAGATCGGTAAGATCGTGAATGAAGATCGGCTGGTCTGGGCTGGTTTGGCATTCGAGGTTGATCAGACGCGCCTGGCGCGCATAGTCGAAGGGACTTTTGAGGGCCGCGAAGCTCCAGGGCTTTTCGCTGAGGTCGCGCAAGCCATTGCGCGCCGCCAAGAACTTGAAATTGTCGCCCAGGTCCAGGGTCGCAGAGGTCATGGTCACGGATTTGAACGGCTTGAACAGGGCCTCGCGCAGCAGGCCACTCACGTCCAGGGGCGAGACCTTGTACTCAAATTCATCGCGGTCGCGAAAGCGCTTGAGCTCAAGCCAGGGCACCTTATTGGGGTCCGGTTCACCCGTGAATTGGCGCAGCGCCGCGATATTGCCGTCAAGGCGCTGGCTGCGGGCGTCCATTTCGATCAGCAGGCCGCTCATGCGTTCGAGGAAGGTCTCCGACTCCATGCTGGCCTTTTGGCGAATGGTGCGGATCACGGTCAGCAATTCGGTCAGGGCGGTGACCAGGATTTTGGCTTCCTCGCGCGCATCTTCATAACGCTCGTTCATGACCAATTGCGGCTTGAGCCAGAGGGTTATTTGCCTCTTCTCCTCTGGATTGTAGAGATGGTGAAGCACAGCGGCGAACTGCATGAGTTGACCGATGACGCGCTCCTGTTTCTCGCGAAATTCTGTGCCTAGAGTCTCTTGCATGGCCGTCAGCAGGCTCGTCGCGCCATGCTCCTGGCAGGCCAGGGTCAGGCGCTGCAAAATGCCGCGCTGGTTGCGACCGGACGAAAGGAACTTGGCAAGCGTGAAGCGCAGGCCGAGCGAGCTGATCTTTTCGCCGAAATAGTCGGTGGCGATGTCCTCGATGCTGTGGGACTCGTCCAGCACCACGTGCTCGTAGGGCGGGATGACGGCGGCGTGCTTGTAGTTGCCACTGGACGTACGAACGGCCAGGTCGGCAAACAGCAGCGCCTGGTTGACGATCAGGACTTTTGACTGGGCGGCCTGGCGGCGCGATTCGTAGAAGGGGGCGCGCTGGAAGAAAGGGCACTTGGCACCCAGACACATGTCGGCATCGGAGCGCACCGCCTCCCAGGCATCGCGGCTGGGCTCGAACGGCAGGTCGGCGCGGTCGCCGGAGGCGCCGCCCTGCATCCAGGCGTCGAGATTCTCGATCTCGCGCTGCAGCGAGCTCTCCTCCTCGCTGAACAGGGCCATCTGGGTGCTCTTGAGGTCGGCCAGCTTGCGCAGGCAGACATAGTTCTGGCGGCCCTTGACCAGGCTGGCGCGGGGCGCATTGGGCACGATCTTGCGGGCCAAGGGGATGTCCTTGAAGACCAGCTGCTCCTGTAGGGCGATGGTTTTGGTGGCGATGACGACACGGCCCTGGTTCTCGCGGGTCCAGAGCAGGGCCGGTACCAGGTAGGCGAGGCTCTTGCCGGTCCCCGTACCGGCCTCGATGGCAAGAATGCGCTTTTGGTTGAGAGTGCGCACCACGCCGAGCGCCATTTCGACCTGGGCCTCGCGTCGCTCGTAGGCTGGGTGGGTCTTGGCCAGCGGACCATCGGCGGCAAAAGTGCGCGTCACCTCGGTTTCGTCGACATCGACCGGCTGGCGCTCGGTATGGGGTTCGACGACGACCAGACAGCGGGCGACCTCGTTGTCGACGATCATCGAGCCGATCCCCTCCTCGCCAAACAGCGTCGCCATCTGCATATCCTGCTGAGACGGCTGAACGACACCACTGGGATGGTTGTGGAGGGTCATGTCGCCGGGTTTGCAGCGACTGATCAGCGCCGGCACTTCGGTATGGGTGCCGCGACAGACGATGCGCACAGCACCGAAATGGCTTTGGTGGGTCTCCCGGCTGAGCACGGCGAAGAGCTCTGCGCCATCAGCAGCCTGGATCTCCCGGCGCAATTCTTGGATGACCTTCGCGGTAAGCAACTCGGTGGTTGACGGCATGGACCCTCACGATCTCGCCACGGCGATCAGGCCTGACGGGGTTTCGGCTATTATAACCCCAAGCGGGGATCAGGGAGCCAGCATGACCTTGGTGCAGTTCTCGAGCTTTTGGGCGAATAGGTGGTAGCCGTGGGGTCCCTCGCTGAGCGGCAGACGGTGAGAAATGGTCTGGCGCAGGACCGCGCTGGAAGCCTGGGCGAGGGGCAGCAGCTGGGCCATGAAGTGGCGGGCCGGACAGCGTCCGACTTTGTAGGTAAGGTTCTTGTCGTAGGCCTCACCAGGCGAGAAGGCGAAGTGGCGCTCATTGTGCACGCCGGCCACGGAGACGATGCCGCCAGGCCGCACCAGTTCAAAGGCTAGGCGTCCGGCAGCGGCATTGCCGACCAGCTCGAGCACGGCGTCGGCGCCCCGCCCCTGGGTCGCCCTGCGCAGAACGGCAACCGGATCCTCGCGGTCGATGTCGAGCGGGATCGCGCCGATGCGTTCCGCCATGGCCAGACGTTCGGGTACGCGGTCGAGCGCGTAAATCTGGCCCGCGCCCAGGTGGCGCGCGGAGAGCAAGGCCATCAGACCGACCGGCCCGCAGCCGATGACCGCATAGGTACCGGCGCCGTGAATTTCGGCGCCGGTCGCGGTGAAGTAGCCGGTCGGCAAAATATCGCCGAGCATCAGGCCAATCTCGTCGTCGAGGTCCACCGGCAGCGGAAACAGGGTGTGGTCGGCCATGGGCACGCGCACGTACTCGGCCTGAGCGCCGTGCAAGCCCTGGCCGCCGGCGACCCAACCGAACAACTGACCGTGTACGCACCGGCAGGTCAGACCGCGCATGCAGTAAAAGCAATGGCCGCAGTTGGTGGTAAACGGACTCGTGACCCTGTCGCCGCGTTTGAACCGGGTGACGGCCGCGCCGACCTCAAGCACCTCGCCGGCAAACTCGTGCCCCATGACGGTGCCGCGGTCCAGGCCGACTTCCCGGCCGTGGTAGGGATGCAGGTCGCTGCCACATATGGCCGCGCAAGTGACGCGCACCAGGGCGTCGGTCTCAGACACCAGACCTGGATCGGGCAACTGCTCGCAGCGGATGTCCTCGATACCGTTGAAGATCAGAGCTTTCATGGGGTTCCTCGCGTGTATCGGCTGCGTTGTGCGCTCAGACGTTGGACGCCCGACCCGCACCGCCGCGTCGCCGTCCGCGACCGCCGCGGCCGCGACGACGCCGACGATTGCGACCGGCGCCCTTGGGTTCCTTGCGCTCTTTCTTCTCCCAATGGCAGAAGTGTTGGTAGTAAGCTTCGGAAACTTGCGGGCGGAGCTGTTCCAGCCAGGCCTGAACCAGCTTGTGGACTTCCTTGCTGACCCGCTGGCTCTGACGCCCTTCGGGATGCTTCAGCATCGAAGCAATGATCACCGCAGATTCGACGATGGGTGCGCGGAAGGGCGTCGCCAGGGGATCGATGAAACGATCAAAGCGCTCCTTGTGGTATTCCTCGTCAACCACAGCCTCAAAAAAGGGCGAGTCCAAGTAAAGCCGCAGCCATAGGTAGGTGTGACTGTGCTTGGCGAAACTGCCGCGGCTTTGGTTGACCGGTGTCTGCTCGCGCAGGCTGTCAAAAAAGGCCAAACCGTGCTGGCGCAACAAGGCGGCGCCTTGAGGCCAGAGATACTCGAGGATGCCATAGCGCTGGCAGAGTGCGAGGATCGAGGTTCCGTGGCGATCCATGAGAATCCGCGTCAGCTCCTCGTACTTGCGGCCGGGTCCGATTTCGACAACGCCGGCGGCGTGGTCGCGCAGGGCCTGCTCGAGACTGCCCTCGAGCACAAAGCCCTGTTTCGCCACGAGCTTGAGCGCGCGCAGCAGGCGGACCGGGTCCTCGGTGAACTTTTCGTCGGCGTTGCCGATACACACGACCCGCCCTTCGAGCACGTCGGGAATGGCATTGAGGGGGTCGATCAGTTGGAATTCGTCGATATTGTAAAAGATCGCGTTGGCGGTGAAGTCGCGGCGTTGGGCGTCCGCCAAGACCAGGTCCATGCCCTGCTGGCCCTCTTCGCCCTTGAGCGAGCTGATCTCGACCACCTCGTTGCCGAAATATGCATGGATGATGGGAAAGCGCTTGCCGATCGTCTTGCTGTTGCGAAAGAGCGTGCGGATCTCCTCGAGCGGAGCGTCCGTGGCGACGTCGAAATCACGGGGCTCGCGCTCGCGCAACAGATCTCGTAGGGCACCGCCCACCAGCAATCCCAGGTATCCCTTCGACTTGAGCCGGTAGAGCACTTTGAGCACATGATCGGGCATGGATTTGCGGGAAATACCGTGCTCTGCTCGTGTCAGTATTTTGATCTCAACCAAGGAAGAAAACGCTCCTGCGGGTGCGGTGTCGCTCATAGCACCTTCGGCTTTCGAAACGGGCTACGGAGCGATTATACAGTGTGTGGGGTCGATATGCCAGGTATAACCCAGTTAATTGGACCGACTAAATCACAGATTTGGAAAGGTTTGCCCGCTTGTCGGAAAAATCGACGAAGCCGACAGCGGGGTTTGACTTGAGCGGCGTCAAGGCTTGGGGCATACTGGTGCATGGTGGGCACTTGCCCGCGCACAATGTCTTTGGAGCCACCATGAGCAGCGATGCCAATACCGCCCAGGACGATGACCTGACCCGCCACGGTTTTGCCAAGGCACTGTGCGACATTGCCGTGGAACAAATTCTCGACGGAAAAATTGACCTGGCGATCGAGACGTTGGAAGAAAGTATCCGCCATGCACCCAGTGCGGAAAACTATACCTATCGCGGTTGGGCGGCTTCGCTCCAGGGCGAGACATCCCGTGCCATCCGCTATTGTCGCCTGGCAATCGGCATCGACCCGGAGTTTGGCAATCCCTACAACGATATCGGCGTCTACCTGATGCAGCTGGGACGCCTGGACGAGGCCAAGCATTGGTTGGAGCGCGCCAAGGGCGCACCCAGATACCAGCCGCGCCACTTCCCGTTCCTCAACCTCGGCCGCATTCACCTGATGCTGGGCGACCAAAACCAGGCACTGACCGAGTTCGTACGCGCGCTGGAGCTCGATCCCCGCAACGCGGTCGCGAAGGCCGCGATCGCGGAAATGGACATGGACTTCTTTTGAGACGTCCTCAAATCAGCGGCGACATGCGGTCGCAGCGAATGAAGTTGAGAAACTCCGCGCGCGTCTTGGCATCGCGGAAGCAGCCCTTGAGCGAGGACGTGATCGTCTCGCTGTGGTGTTTGGCCACGCCGCGGCTGGCCATGCACATATGCGTCGCCTGGATCACACAGGCCGCCCCTTTTGGCTGTAGCGAGCGCATCAGGGCGTCCGTGATCTGAGTCGTCATGCGTTCCTGGACCTGTAAGCGGCGGGCATAGACCTCGACCAGGCGCGCCAACTTCGAGAGGCCGAGAATGCGCTCATTTGGCAAATAGGCCACATGCGCGACCCCCACGAACGGCAACATGTGATGCTCGCATGTGGAATAGAACGGGATGTTGCGCTGGACGATCATTTCGTCGTTGTCCTCGCCGCCATCGAGAAAGGTTTTGAGCAGCGGTTCTGGGCTCTGGCCATAGCCAGCGTAAAGCTCTTCGTAACTGCGCACCACTCGTGCAGGCGTTTCCACCAGGCCTTCCCGTTCGGGGTCCTCGCCAATGTAGCGCAGAATCGTGCGAACCGCCTCCAGCGCTTGCTCGCGGTCCGGGCGTGCCGGATTCAGCGCCTTTTCCTTCTCGCCCAATAGAGACACATGTTCCACCCCTTCCTCCTCGAATCAGTCACCCCCTTAAGCGCGCGAAATAGTACTGGCGCGCCCTTGTGGCCTGGGTTTGTGACGGTCACGGTCTGACGCGTGCCTGACACGCGTGATAGTAGCATATACCAGCGAGGGCCAATTTGGTTTCAAAAACGGAGACCTGGACGCAAAAACGCTCAGGCCGGCGTCTGTGCCTTGGCCAGCGGATGGCGCAACAGCATCCATAGCGCGGCCAGCTGAATCGGCACCATCCAGGCAAACACCAGGTACATGGGCATGCGCTGGTGCAACCAACCGGCGCCGACACTGCCGACGATCGAACCCAACCCACCGACAACGGCCGAGTACAGGCCCTGATAGCTGGCCCGGTTATGACCGCGGCTGAAACTGGCGATGGCGCTCATCGAAGCCGCGTAGAACAGGCCAAAGCCTAATGCGTGGAGCAGCTGGCTGAACAGGAGCACCAGCGGGTCGGGGAACAGGCCGATCAGCGCCCAGCGCAGCACATTGGCGCCCAGGGCCACAAACAGCAGGAATCTGACCTGCCAATGCGCAAAGAACCACGCGGAAGTGAAGAACATCACGACCTCGGCGATCACGCCCAGGCTCCAGTAAAAACCCGTCAGATGTTGGTGCACGCCCTGCTCCAACAACAGCAGGGTGAAGCCATAATGATAGGGTCCGAAGGCCGTC
Source organism: uncultured Holophagae bacterium (assembly GCA_964423555.1). Taxonomy (GTDB): domain Bacteria; phylum Acidobacteriota; class Holophagae; order Acanthopleuribacterales; family Acanthopleuribacteraceae; genus CAYRFM01. Next base: position 37,131 of record CAYRFM010000065.1, read on the forward strand.
CAATGCAGAAACATCGCGGCCAGCCACAGCCACCATTGGCGGTCGAGCGCTCGCCAAAAGTGACTGGGCGCCGCATCCGGCGCCGCTCGTCCTCGATCTGGCAGCAGCAAACTGGCGCCCGCAAAGGCGGTCATGGCGGCCACCATGCCGGCGAAGAAGATGTCGATGCCGTGCAGGTCGACCAGATAGCCAAAACCTGCCGAACCCACCGCGAATCCCAACGAGCCGATCATGCGCAGGCGCCCGTATGCGCCTGGTTGGTCGCGCGCCGACTGCATCGCCAAGGCGTCGTGCAGCGAGTTGACCGGCGAGCGCACGGCAGCGTTGGCCAGCAGAAAGGCCAGAAACAGGAACGGTCGCTGCCCGGCGTTGAAATACACGCCCAGACTCGTCAGCGCCATCGCGAAAGCCGCCAGGCGGATCGTCTGAGTTAACGTCAGGAAGCGGTCCGTCAAGCGCCCGCCCATGATCGGCACGAGCGCGTTGAAGCTATAAGTCGCCGCCACGATCAGGCCGACCTGCTGCTTGGAGAAGCCTAGGTGCAACAGTGCCGGACTGAGTGAAGGAACCGTGATGCCAAAGACCAGGAAAAAGCAGAAGTAACTCAGGCCGATGGCGGGCAAACGGTCCGAGGTCGCCGCAGTTGGCGACCCTTGGACCGCGGGGGTCATTTCCATACGATCACGAGTTCGCCCATGGGTCCACTGACCTTGAGGTTAAGGGTCGGACTCTGCTCGGAATAGGATTCCGGCTCCCAGTTCTCGCCGACTTTCTTGAAGCCGTAAGCGCTGAGATCCCGCGAGGTGCCGCTGATGACGACCTTGGTGCCCTTGGGAAAGCTGAGCTCGCTGTTGCCCAGATCCTGGTCGAACTTGACCTCCATGTCGCCGAACAGGCGCGGGCCGAAGTCGACGGACACCTCGCCTGCCCCACCGTTGATATCGGCCTTAGCGGCCTTGAGGTTGCCCAAATTGACGATTTCCAGATCCCCGTAATGAATGTGGAACTTGGCTGTGCCGCGGAAGATGGCTGCATTTTCGGTGGGGAAGTTGAGGTCGATATCGCCGTAGCGCACGTCGATGTTCATTGCCGAAACACTCAGGTCTTTCAGGTTCATCGAACCAAATCCCATGCTGTTGACCTTGACATCGAGGTCGAGCACGCTGGACTTCGGCAGATAGGCCCACATATAGGGCGCGACCTTCTCGATATGCGAGGAAAGGCGGTTGAGCGTGAACTTGGTATGTGGCTTGAAGGTCAGCGTTTGTTTGTCGCGGTCAAAACCGGCGAAGCCGGAGCCCTCACGGTACTCGGTGTCGGCGTGGCCCTCCCCGGTCTGGCCGGAATGGGAGACTTCCAGGTTCCCAGCACGGCCCTTGACGATCATCTTGAGCGTGGGATCTTGGCCGACGACCAGCGTCGTGCGCTCGGGTTCGCCAGCGAGCAGCGCGAGAGGCAGGCAAAGCAGGAAAGCGCAAATCGAAATTTTCACGGTATGTTCCTTGTCAGTGAGCTTCGGAACCGGCTGGCAGACCGGGTCAGCGTCCTTGGTTCATGGGTGGAATCTTGACAAGCCAAGCCCCCATAGCCCTTTAGACGATCCTTGTCGCAAATGGTTCATTCTTTGTCATTGGGTTCGAAAGCGTCGAGAAAGCGATCTTCGTTCGAAAACAGCCCGCGAAACGCAGCGGCGGCATCAAAAGCGCGCTCCTGCGCTCCGGGGAAGCGATTGCGCAACGTCAACACCCAGTTGGTGATGTGGTAGTGGTGCAAGAGCGGATAAAGGGGATCGTCCTGCAGGCCGAGCAGGACGGAACCGGCCTTGGCTGGGTCGGCGACCGAGATCAGCGGCACGACACAGTCGAACAGGAAGCGGGCGATCTCGCCCATGGTTCGCCAGGGATGAATGGCGCAGCGCTGCAGCAGGGTTTCCAGGTAGTCCTCATCGCCGTATTGGGCGTAATAGGAGCCGAAACTGTCCAGGGAGTCGGCCACGAAGTCGCATTCGACGCCCGCGCTGATCAGGCGTCCCAGCAGGTAGAAGTCGGCGGCCGAGGCGACGGCTTCGGCGAACAGCATGGCGTGGGGATGATCCGAACCATAGCGCCGATCGAGCAACATGTGGATCGCATAGTGCACGACTTGGTCGGCGAAGGGGCCGTCGCCGTCGACGTATTCCAGGGCCTCGTGGGCGTTCCATTGCAGCAGGTTGAGCAAACGGGCGCTGCCCCGACCCTCGGGCATGACCCACAGCATGAGTTGATTGCGGCTGAGGTAGCGCAGGCACACTTCGACCAGCTCGATGCCGGCGTCGGCGAATACCTCGCGCTCATGGATAGGAACTTCTTGAATCGAACGGGCTTGGATCAAGGGGACACCGCCTCAACTTTCTTATTGCGCAACAGGTAGAGCGTGTAGCGATAGCAGACGAGCGCCAACACGCTGTTCATGACCAGGTGGCCGACCAGGAACGGTCGGATGAAATCGGAGATGGCCGGACCGTGCTCGAGCCAGAACGAGCGGCGCAATACGGTTGTCAAGCCCAGTTCACCGAGGGGAAACTGTTGAAACTGATCCAGACTCTGGAGGTGACCGGTCAGGACCAGGTCGCCGATCATCAGGCCAAGCATGTGAATCGGCAACATCGTCCAGGGATTATGAACCATGACCCCGACAATCACCAGCACGCCGTTGAGTTTGAAGATCCGCGTCACCAGAAAAGCGACCACAAGATGGAACCCAGGAAAGGGCGAAAAGGCCAGCCAAATACCCAGAGCCAGCGAGATCGCCGTGGTCCGAGGAGGGGTGCCTGCTTGAAAGATTTCGTTCTTAAACCGTTTGACGGAAAACTTCATGGAGCGCCGGACCGCCCATTACCACACTGATTTTCGGCCCCCTCGTCGCTTCCGGACCGTCCGCCCATCATACCACGATCGCGCTGGCAGCCCGCGTAGATTCGGCGGCATCTTGCCGCCACTCGCGCCTTGGGTGCCGACAACGGAACGAAGAGCACAGCAGCCCTCCGGACTGGTCACGGAGCAAGCGGTCATCTTATAATGTAGGAACTCCGGACGCGACGAGACCGTCTCATCTTGCCCACGCAGGTTCTGCCATGTACCCACCCAAGCGATCTTCCGAATTCCTGGCCTTCCGCTCGGTCACCAAGACTGGCGTCATCTACGTCATGAGCGCGGCCGCCGAGCGCGGGTTCTACTACGGCAACCCCGCCTGGGCCAACCTCGGCCAGGGTGCGCCGGAAACAGGCGCGATCCCCGACTGTGCGACCCGCCTGGAGCAGATGGCGCTGCCGTTCTCGACCTTGGAATACAGCAACGTCGCCGGTCTCAACGAATTGCGCCAGGCCGTCGCCAACCTCTACAACCAGCGCTTCCGCCAGGGGAAGGCCTCTCAGTACGGCATTGAAAACGTCGCCATCTCGCCTGGCGGTCGCAGCGGCCTGACCCGTTTGGCCGCTGCCATGAACCACTGCAACCTCGGCCATTTCATCCCCGATTACACCGCCTACGAGGAACTGCTGAGTCTGTTCCGCGACCTCATGCCCATCCCGATCCTCTTGCGCGCGGAGGACGGGTTCCGCCCCAGTCCCGAGCTGCTGCGCCACGAGGTCAGTGGCATGGGTCTGGGCGCCGTGCTGATCTCCAATCCCTGCAATCCCACCGGCCAGGTGCTCCACGGTGAACACCTGCGCGAATGGGTCGACACCGTGCGCGAGCTCAAGAGCTTCCTGATCCTCGACGAGTTTTATGCGCATTACCACTACGACGGCATCAGCGACCGACCCGCGATCAGCGCGGCCGAGCACGTCGAGGACGTCAACAAAGATCCCGTCGTCATCCTCGACGGCCTGACCAAGAACTGGCGCTACCCTGGCCTGCGCATTTGTTGGACGGTGGGGCCGGCCGAGATCATCGAGAACATGGCCTCGGCGGGCTCGTTCCTGGATGGCGGCGCCTCGCACCCGGTCCAGAGGGCCGTGCTGCCCTTGCTCGACCCAGCGGTCGCCGACCGCGAGGCGCGAGCGATTCAGGCCCACTTCGGCCAGAAGCGCGAGCTGACCCTGACCCGCCTTGAGCGCATGGGCCTGGTCGTCAAGGCCCGGCCCCACGGCAGCTTCTACGCGTTCGCCTCACTGGAGAACCTGCCCGAATCCATTCGCGACGGCTTCGACTTCTTCCGCAAGGCGCTCCTGCACAACGTCATCTGTGTACCCGGCGTGTTTTTTGACGTCAACCCCGGCAAGCGCCGCAGTCACATCCCCTCGCGCCTCGCCAACTACGTGCGCATCAGTTACGGGCCCAGCATGCCCGAGCTGACCCGCGGTCTGGATGGCCTAGAGGCGATGATCGCAGCCGAGCGGGGCTGAACCTGGGTGCCTGGCGCGTTAACCCCGGTCACCTCATCAGGTTCATTCGCGCCTGGCCCAAGTTGCGCGTATCTTTCACACTCACTCGCCGCCCGGCGCAAGATTGCATCTTGCGCTACAGCAGCGGCAGAACGGCGTTCAGAAGAAGTCTGTTACGCCGTTGGGTCCGTCTCCTCTAGGGGCACAAGCCGTCGAGCTTAATGGTGAGGAAGTCCAGCGCGTTGAGTCGGCCGTCGCCGTTGGCGTCGAGGCCGCCGGACGCCAGCCAATCGGGCAGCACGAACAGCAGGTCCTCAATGTCGTTGCAGCCATCGCCGTTGAGGTCGAGGAAGTCGGGGTTCTCCGCCGCCAGCACGATCACGTCCTCGGTGATCTGGCTATTGCCGTTGTTGGCGGTGGCGCGGAAGACGGTGGTCTCCTCAAGGTAGGCGGGCAGGGTCACCGGGTTGACATTGGTGCCATAACTCTGGCCGGTATTGAGATTGGTCCAGGTCGTGGTCAGGCTGCCGCCGCCACAGGTGACGTCGGCCTCTAAGGTGATCAGTTCAAGCCCTTGAACCTGGGTCGAGGCAGTGGCCACCATGCCGAAACTGCCGTTCGTGACACTGAGATGGACCTGGTCCGTGGTCAGGCCACCACAGGTGCTGGTGATGACGCAGCGATAGTCGGCGTCGTCGCCCAGCACGATCGAGGGAATGGTATAACTAGAGGAGGTAGCGCCACCGATGTTACTGCTGTTCTTCTGCCATTGGTAGCCAAGACCCGAGCCGGTGACATTGACCTGGAACGTGACGCTGTCACCGACACAGCGCGAGGCCGCCTGGGGACCTTGGTTCAAGGTTGGACTGGTGAGCACGGTCAGAGTGTGGGTCTCGGTCCCGATCGAGCCGCAGCCGTCGGTAATGGTGCAGCTGTAGTTGCCGGCATCGCCCGCGCTGACGGAGGCGATGATCAGGCTGCTGCTGTTGGTGCCGACAGGCACGACGCCCTTGTACCACTGGTAGCTGATCGTGCTGTAACCGCCACTGATGGTGGTCGTGAAGGTTGCGCTCTGGCCCACGCACTTGGTCAGGTCGGAGGGTTGCTGGGAGATCGAAAGCGGCGTGCGCACGGTCAGGGCGATCGCGTTCGAGGTGGCCGAGCCGCAGCTGCCGGTGACGACACAGTCATAGGAACCCGCGTCGCCCTGGGCGACCGAGTTGATGGTGTAGCTGCTCGAGGTGGCGCCGCCAATATTGCCGCCACCCTTGCGCCACTGATAGGTCAGCGTCCCGGTGCCTGAAGCGGTGACCGAGAACGTCGCAGAGGTGCCCACACAGCGGTCCATGTCGGAGCTCTGGTTGCTAATCGCGGTGACCGGGTTGACCGTCAGGGTAGCGGCGGTCGAAGTGACGCTGTCGCAGGCATTGCTGACGATGCAGGTGTAACTGCCCGCATCACCCGCGCTGACCGGGTTGATGGTGTAGCTGGAACTGGTGGCGCCGCCGATGTTGCCATTGTTTTTTTGCCATTGGTAACCGGTGGCGTTGCTGGCGGTCACCGTGAAGGTGACGGAACTGCCCGCACACTTGGTCTGATTGCCGGTTGCCGCGGAGATCGAAGGCCCGGAACAGGACGAGGTAATACATGAAGGGAAACTGCCGGCCTGGTCGACGACATGAGTATTCATGCGCGTAGGCGCTCGATCTGGTTCGACGCCGTGAGGGTGGCCCAAGCCGAAGGTCAGACTGAGATTGGCCAAGCCACCGCTCAGGAGGTGACAGTAACTCATCAAGGTACCGCAGCCAGCGGATGCCATGCCGCAAGGTAGGCTGGTGGCGCCTGAGTAACAGTTGGCGCCTGACTGACTGCCGTAACACATGTCGATGGGACTGGCATTGCCCTCGAGGCCGGCATAACAATGCGTGTGGGGCGAGTTGAAATTATGGCCTATTTCGTGGGTGACGGCGACGATATCCCAGACCACAGTGGGACTGTTGATGTTGAAATCCGCATCCAAGCCGCTGGTGAAGCCATAGGCGCCACCATAACTGCCAGTGTTGGGCGACATGCAGGCCGTCGTGTAGTTGAAAGCACCCTGGCAAAGAACCCCGACCCATGCCAAGCCATTATTGGGCGATTTGCCGCTGAAGAAATGGGCCGTGGTGCGCGCGATACCGCTATTGTGCTGGTTCCAATAAGCGCCAAACTCGAAAAGACCGCAGTTGGAATCGGCCGCCGCCCAGGGGTCAGAGGAAGTAGACCACAGCGAGACATCGCCGATGACCAAATTGGCGTCGACTTCGTCGCCGTAAATACCCGAGCCGTACCCGAGAATATCGCCGATATAGTTGGTGGCGTCGGTGGCATTGCCGAACTTTTGATAGAACTCGAAATCGGATTCCACGGCAATGCGCACATTGTAACTGCCGGACCCGCCCAAGGCATGCGTCTCCGTGACAGCGTGGTGAGCGTCGCTGCTTTTGGGCTGGGGCGTTGGGGCCAAAGTGTCGGTCCCACAATTAAAACTGCGCTCCTCTTTCTGGGCGTCGTTGAGCTCGTTGATCTGCATGCCGTCCGCATCGTCCCGTTGGAACAGCCAATAACGGCCCTCTTGGTTGATCACGCCGCGCACGCGACCATCTTCCATGACCGTCATAAAGGCACGCGAGCGGGCCACGCCCTCGATCGTGCCGGTAAAATAGGCATTTTTTGGCACAGGATACTGCACATCGCCGCCGTCGCCATGGACGATGATGCGGGCGTCGTCGGCCCAGACCTGGAAACGGTGCAGGCGCAGGGATTGGTTGACCGCGCTCAGCTGCAGGCCGTCCACGAAGAAGGTCTCGCCGTACCCAACCGAGCGCGCCGCTTGTCCCAGATTCGGGTCCGTGGCCAGGCTCGACACCTGAGCCCAACCGTCGCCTAAACTCGCTGCCAGGAACAGCACTAACCCAAGGTGCTTCATGAAACTCCCCTCTCACTGCATATTTTTTCGGCCCGTTGCACAGATGCCTTTTACATCCATCGACAGACATTAGCCATTTCTTGAAACGACGGCTGTGTCCATCATCACATTCGCATAGTCCGCAAACATCTCCTTTTGGTTCACTCGGATCGCCGCATTCGCCTCGGGGCTCGGCAACCCAAGCTTGGCGAGCGCCGCAAACTCGCCCGCTTCCCAAGGAATACAACTCGTGCTATTCTTGACAAATAGACCTGTTTGGAGTGTACAACCATGGGGCAGTTATTCGAGGTCGTCACCGGGCCGATGGAAGGAACGTCTTTTGCTTTGGAGGACGGCGTTTCGCTCTCCCTCGGACGCAGTAGCCAGAACGATATCACCCTGCCCTACGACCCCTGGATTTCGTCCAGTCACGCCACCATCAAGTGCAAGGGCACCGATGTCTTCGTCATGGACATGCACTCCTCCAACGGCACCTATGTGCAGGGCAAGAAGATCGCGCCCAACCATTTCGTGCAGCTGCGCGAGTTCCTGGTCTGCGGCTCGACCCTATGCCGCTTCGGACCCGAGGCCGCGCCCTTGACCCGCAAGCCGTTGCCCACCAAGAAGAGCGCCGCCAAGACCTACCTGGCCAATGCCCTCGTGCGCGAGGCCCAGAGCATTGCCCGCGAGCGCCATTCCTCGACAATCAGCGTGCTGCACCTGTTCCTGGCCTCGCTCAAACTGGATCACCCGGAACTGGTGCGCTTCCTGCGCTCGATCAAACAGGAAGCCGACCGCCTTTACAACCGCATCGACAAGTTCCAGATCTTTTCCGGCTCGCGCGAGTGGATCAACGACTTCCTCAGCTACCAGTACCGCAGCAAGGAACCCACCGAGCTCTATATCTCGCCCCTGGTTCAGGAGTACATCGACCTCTACGCCCAGGAACCGTTCGACCCGATCACCTTCATCAAACAGATCATGCGCCAGCCCTTCAATATCCTCCACCCGGCACTCGGCATCAACGGCCGCGAGAACGACGAGAGCATGCCCGGTTTCACCGAGAAGGTCACGCTCAACCCTTACGACAACGACGAAAACCAGATCATTCTGCCCAAAAGTTTCTGGACCCGCCTGCGGGAATCCCTCGACACGCGCCACACGGTCATTCTCTGCGGCAGCCAGGGCAGCGGCAAGACCGCCATCCTCAAACACTGCTTCCACGCCCTGCCCAAGATCGACGTGCCCCACTTCCACAGCTCCGACAAGCGCATCTTCGACCCCGAGGTCTTCCTGATCTTCAACGAAGTCGCCGACTTGGCCCCGTATGTGAACCGCATCATCAAACACTTGCGCAGCGACGAGCTGATCGCCATCGACCATTTCGGCTTCCTGCTGCAGCTGATGGAGCGCCACCACATCGAGTGCTCGCCGCTGGTCGCCACGATCAAGCGCCGCGGCGCCTCGACGATTCTCAGCACCCGCGAGGAGCACCTGGAGCAGATTCGCGAATGCTTCCCGAAAAGCATCGTCATCAACCTCAACGAATATATTGATAAGGTCAAATACGACATCCTCAAGAGCATCGTCCTCAATTTCGAGAGCGAGGTCCGCTGCCCGATCGGCGACGAGGCCAACCTCTTCCTCAACGGCGAGTTGCTCAAGCACTACAACCTGGCCTCGATCCGCGCCTACTTCGAGTTTTGCGAGGAGCGCATCCGCACCACCAGCTCGCTGTACCGCGACACCAACCCCGAGAAGAAGGACAAGACCCTCTCCAAGGCCTTTTTCCAGTCGAACCTCGACCACTGGGCCAGTCCCTTCCGCGGCTACCAGGAGCATCGCCATCCCCAACTCACCGCCATCACGCCGATCCAGACGCCGATCGTCGAACCCCAAGCAGCGTCCTTGGCCGCGCTGCCAAGCGAAGCCGATCAGGATCTGGCGACCCGCATCGAGGACGTGCTGGCCCGCTTCCTGCGCAACCAGATGCGCTCGGATCTGGTCTATGCCAACGGCGTGCCGTCGCTCGCGCAAATGGCCGAACCCGCCATGGCACAAAACGAGCTACTCGCCTGTCTCGAGGCGCTGCTCACCAGTTTCGGCGTTGGCTTTACCAACTGGTTGGACAGCTTCCTGATGGAGGTCGACCCCAGCCGCGCCGAGGGCGAAACGCCCCAGGAACGCTGGGAGGGCTTTGTCGCCTGGTATGAAGGTCTGGACCGCGGCTTTGCGCGCGACCACTTCCTGGAACAGACCCGCAAGGCCCTCAAGCGCGCCCAACGCGTCAAGTCGATCTACTGATCCCGACATGCTGCTGCTCTGCCTGTTGCTGGGCTACTTGAGCGGATCGCTGGCCACGGCGATCTGGGTTTCCAAGGGCATCTACGGCAAGGACATCCGCGACTGCGGCAGCGGCAACGCCGGCGCTTCCAACATCTTCCGCACCTTTGGCTGGCGACCGGCCCTGATCGTGACCCTGATCGACATGGCCAAGGGCGCCCTGCCGGTGCTGGCGGTCCCCTACCTACTGCCGAACGCCGCCCCCACCCTGCTGGGCTGGACGCAGGTAGCGACCGGACTGGCCGCCATCGCCGGCCATGTCTGGACCCTGTTTGCCGGCTTCCGCGGCGGCAAGGGCGTCGCCACCGCGGCAGGCGTGCTAGGCGTGCTGGCGCCCTGGCCGTTGCTGGTCAGCCTGTTGGCCTACGGCCTAGTGACCTGGCGGACCCGCATCTCGGCCTTGGGCTCGCTGGCGGCCGCGCTGCTCTTTCCCCTGACGATCCTGGCGCGCCTATGGCTGGGACAGGTCGTCGCTCCGCCCCTGTTGGCGATCAGCCTTATCGTCCCCGTGGCCTTGATTTGGACCCACCGCCACAACCTCGACCGCCTGCGCCGCGGCACGGAAAACAAGCTGGGCGAGCAGAAGGATCGCAACCAGCCCTGATTCAAGTGGATGGCGCAAATTCCAAATTTGCGCGCTGGCAGTCAGGCCCAGCCCGCCAAACGGGGCGCAGGTCGCACCAGGAATTGTAGCGCAAATTCCAAATTTGCGCAGTGGCAGTCAGGCCCAGCCCGCCAAACGGGGCGCAGGTCGCACCAGGGTTTGTAGCGCAAATTCCAAATTTGCGCAGTGGCAGTCAGGCCCAGCTCGCCAACCGGGGCGCAAGTCGCACCAGGGTTTGTAGCGCAAATTCCAAATTTGCGCAGTGGCAGTCAGGCCC